>JAYQAI010000047.1:0-30598 GCA_038136715.1 Gammaproteobacteria bacterium
TCTTCACGCCGGGCACGTCGATTACCTCTCGGACGCCAAAAACGAGGGTGATCGGCTCATTGTTGCCACGAACTCTGACGAATCAGTGCATAGGCTGAAAGGGGAGGGCCGACCCATTAACACCCTCGACCGCCGCATGACCATGTTGGCGGGACTGGCAGCTGTCGACTGGGTTGTCTCGTTTGACGAGGATACGCCTGAAAACCTGCTGCGCCAGATCAGGCCGGATGTCCTGGTGAAAGGCGGTGACTATGGTATTGACCAGGTTGTCGGCGCCGATATCGTGCGTGAAAGCGGCGGCGAAGTGAAAGTGCTGAGCCTCGTCGAGGACTGCTCGACCAGTGCGATCGTTGAAAAAATCAGGAAGCTGTAGCCACCTGGATATTCTCCCGCAGGTGAGCGGGGTTGATGGTGCCAAGGACGACGGAGCTGACGCCTGGCTCAGCGAGGGCAAACTGCAGGCACTTGGCAGCCTCACCATGCCCGCTTACCAGGGCTTTCTTTACCAATACGCCCTTACCTTTGTGCCTCGCGGCTTCTATGACAGCGCCTTCAGACGTGGCCGTGGGATTGTATGTCACCATCACGACATCAGCGACATCCAGGGTTTTAAGCCCACCCTCAACGGTCTTTGTCGACATGCCGGTGAGCCTGACCAGGCGTTTCGCCTTCAGTTCTGCCAGCGCTGCCAGCGCATCGGTTTCCTCGAGGATGAAACTGTCGTTACCGTCTGAATGCACCAGCACAATGTCGAGGTAGTCGGTGTTGAGTCGGTCCAGGCTCCGCTCCACGCTGGCGATGATGGCATCGCCGCTGAAATCAAACTGTGACTCACCATCCTCATAGGTTTCACCCGCCTTGGTGCTGAGCAGCCAGTCGGTCCGATTCCCGGGCAGGAGCTGGCCGATTCTCATCTCGCTACTGCCATAGGCCGGGGCAGTGTCGATGAGGTTGATGCCGTGCTGGCTTGCGAGTGTCAGCAAGTCAACGATCTCATCGTCACCTGGCAGCTCAAACCCGGTGGGATACTTCACCTCGGAATTTCGGCCGAACTTAACGGTGCCGAGTGCGATGGCGGGCACTGAAATGCCACTGTCGCCAAGCCTGCGGCGCTCAACCGGCATCGGCTGTATCCCAGGGTGAGTGCCCGAGTCGAGGTGGGAGAGCGGCCTGAAAGCGATCGTTAGCGCTGGCATTGATGTTGATCTGGGCCATCACCATGTCACCCAGCATGGGTGTCAGGGTCAGCTTGGTGGGCCAGCAGACTGTGATATTGCCGAAGGTACGGGCGTAGGGTGTGTCAGGGCGGCTTTGATCATCCTGGCTCGGTTCCGCCCGGTCAATGCGGCAGCAACTGAACTCGCAATGAGAAAAATCCAGCCAGGGCAGCAGTTGTGTCAGTTCCTGGCGGGCACAGGCAATTTGCTCGGCATCAGTGCGGGTTACACCAGATTCTGCAAGCTCGCCGCCCAGGTACCAGACAGTGCCGGATGCACTCCGGTGCGTCGTGATGGTCAGGCGCGGTTTGTCGGCGGAACGCAGAGATACCGCGTGGGCGTAAACCTCAGGCAATGGGTCGCCCTTGAGAATGACCTGGTTGAGCGGGCGACGCTGCATCTTTAACGGTAGATTCAGTGTGTCGATCAGCTCACCGTTGCCCGCGCCGGCGGCCAGGATATAGTGAGATGCGCTGATGCAGCTGCCGTCTGCGAGTGTCAGCGATTCGATCGTCTGATCGCTTTGGCTGATGTCACAGGTGCCCGTGTAGATCTGTGGTGCCGCTTTTTCTGCCAGCACCGCCACCAGTGATGGCGTGTCGATGACAACGTCTTCCAGTTTGTACAGCAGACCCTTGAAGCCGGGATCCCGAAACGCGACCGGGGCGTCCTCTTGCGCTACCGCCCTGACCCGACCCTCAACCAGCTTGCTGCCGAACAACGCTGTCACTTTCGAGGTCAGCCTGGCATCAGAGAACAGGTAGTAGTCGCGCGAGAGTGTGCGCACGGCGCTGAGATCAATATCACCCTCACCACGCAGGCAGGCCTGCCAGCGCTCAGGCATGGCGGCGATGGTTTCAGAGGCATTGGTGAGCGCGCCACCCAGGGTGTACTTGATGCCACCATGAATCATGCCCTGGGAGGCGAGCGTCTGTTCGCCGCCAAGGCCCTGCCGCTCGATCAGGCACGTGCTGTAACCCACCTGTTGCAGGCGATTCACCAGCCACAGACCAGCGATGCCGCCACCGAGGATAGCGATATCGAGGCGAGTTGTGCCTGATACTCTCTCTTGCTCTGGCGCCGGTGTGACTCTGTCGTTCATGGCGCGAAGTATACAGCACGTATCAGGGTCTTCGGGGAGTCAGAGTGTGCCATTGGCATCAGCCGCGGGTCACCGCTATTCTAGGCGTCTTCTTTGAATGCACTGGCGTCTCGATTGTATCGATTCCTTTACTCCTGCCTGTTCTACCTGTTGATTCCTCTGGCGTTGGCTCGATTGCTCTATCGGTCCCTGAAAGAACCGGATTACCGCACCGATATCTTTGAGCGGTTTGGTTTTTTCAAATCGGCACATGCTGGCGAAGTGATCTGGGTGCATGCGGTCTCGGCGGGAGAAACCATCGCTGCGGCACCGCTCATCAATCAGCTGCTGGCGGCCGGCCACGCCTGTCTCGTCACCAATATGACCCCCACCGGGCGCGAACGGGTGAAAACCCTGCTGGGTGGACGGGTTGAAAACTGCTATGCCCCTTACGATCTGCCCGGGTCGCTCGGTCGCTTCCTTGAGGCAAACCGGCCGAAACTCATGGTCACTATAGACACGGAACTTTGGCCGAATACCATTGCCGTCTGTGCGCAGCGAGGTGTTCCCACGGCGATCGTCAATGGTCGGATGGCCAGCCGTTCGGCTGAGGGCTACCGGCGCTTCGATGCGCTGTCTCGGCCAATGATGGCATCTCTCGACCTTGTTGCGGTCCAGACGGAAGCACATGCCCAGAGGTTTGCTGATCTCGGGGCTAGTCCAGCGGCGGTGAATGTCACGGGCAGCATCAAGTTTGATGGTGAATACTCGGTAGACCACGAGGCACGACTGACCTCTGTCCGTTCGATGGTGGCAGATCGCCCTGTGCTGCTGGCGGCCAGTACTCATGAGGGTGAGGAGGCTGCGCTGCTCGAAACGCTGGGGTCCCTCAAAGCGGTGCTCGCGGATGTGCTGGTCGTGCTCGCACCGCGGCATACGCACCGGGCAGACCATGTTGATCGACTGTGTAGAGGTGCGGGTTGTCAGGTGCAGCGATTGAGTGAGCGCGATCCGCTCGCTGCCACGACTGATATTCTGCTGATCGATCTGATGGGTGAGCTGGAGTCCTGGTTTGGCGTGGCTCGCGTCGCTTTCATTGGCGGCAGCCTGGTACCTGTGGGTGGTCACAATCTGCTGGAAGCGGTGCGAGCAGATGCGGCGGTGATCATGGGCAGCCACCTCGACAACATCGACGATATCGCGCAGCAATTCATCGACCGCGATGCCATGGTTATTGTCGATAACCAGCAGGATCTGGAAGCGCGAGTCGTTGCGTTGATGCAGGACGAGGCGCAAAGACGGGCCCTGGTCACCGCAGCAAATGAGGTACTTGCCAGCAACCGGGGTTCTGTGGCGCGGAGCCGTGATCTTCTGCTCGAGTTGATTCGTACTACGCATTCTGCCAGCTAAATTCAAGGTCAATGGAGCACTTTCTTGTCCGGGGTTTGTGGTAGTCTTTTTTGCCAATGAAGATTGTTTTTGCTGAACGGAGTTTAACGACTCACGATCCGATGAGAGCGTTGTGACAAACAGATACATCTATGTGCCAGACCTGGTCGCCGACATGGCCGAATGTGATGCCAACTACATTCGTCTGCGTCAGCTGTTCCCGGATATGCATGCTGAAGATGACCTGGCGTTTGGCATCAAGACCCGGACAGAAGCGGGCGCTTCCGTGCTAATCAACATCACAGAGCGCTGCCCGTTCACAACCATGCTGACTGTTAATGTCTCCTCAGAGAACGATCACCCGTTTATCAGGTGGCCGAGCCTGGATGTCAGGATCTACCATGATGTCCGCTCCGCAGAGGTGATCCGGTTCGAACGCCATAAGAACTTTCGTTTCCGGTATCCCACGCCTAACGAGAACCTGTTTCAGCCGGACGAGAAGTCTCAGATCAACCGATTCCTCGGCGAGTTGCTGACGCACTGTATTGAACACGGATATTCACTCGAACCCGTCGAATTTTCCTAGGATTCGGTCGAGCATTGCTTATAATTTCCTAAGCTTTTTGTTAACTGGGCTGTAACTGCTCTTAGTTTGTCCAGTGCACGTCAGCTCCACCTTTCGTCTCCAATACATCCTAAGACATGGCAAGTAGTAGTTACCAAGCAGATTCCATTGAAGTCCTGGAAGGACTTGAGCCGGTCAAGAAAAGACCGGGCATGTACACAGACACCACCCGGCCCAATCATCTGGCACAGGAAGTGATCGACAACAGTGTTGATGAGGCCCTGGAAGGTCATGCCTCAGAAATACGAGTCACCTTGCGCAAGGATGGCTCCATGTCGGTCAGCGACAATGGCCGTGGCATGCCGGTAGACATCCATAAAAAAGAAAAGCTGCCAGGTGTTGAGCTGATCCTGACCCGGCTGCACTCCGGCGCGAAATTCAACAGCGACAGCTACAAGTTTTCTGGCGGTCTCCACGGTGTCGGTGTCTCTGTTGTCAACGCGCTGTCTGAGTCATTTGAAGTTTTTATCAAGCGCGATGGCAAGCTCCACCATATGGGCTTCAAGGACGGCAAAAAGAAAGCAAAGCTTACCGTCAAAGACAAGGTCGGCAGGCGAAATACCGGCACGCTGATTAATTTCAAACCTGACCCGAAGTATTTCGACTCACCAAAGTTCTCAGTCTCAAAGCTGAAGCACCTGCTGCGGGCTAAAGCGGTGCTGTGCCCTGGCTTGAAAGTTGTATTTGTTGACGAGACCGCCTCGAAGAAGGAAGAGCGCGAATTTGAGTGGTTATACGCGCAGGGTCTGGAAGATTATCTTGCAACCGAGCTCGAAGGACTCGAACTACTGCCTGCAGAGCCTTTCAAAGGATCGATGGAGGGCGAACAGGAAGCGGTCGACTGGGCAGTGCAGTGGCAGACCGAAAGTGGTGAATTGGTTGCAGAAAGCTATGTCAATCTGATTCCGACGTCCCAGGGCGGCACTCACGTTAACGGGTTGCGCTCGGGTCTACTCGAGGCGCTGCGTGAGTTCTGTGAATTCAGAAACCTGATACCCCGCGGTATCAAGATCACCGCGGAAGATATCTGGGACAAGTGCAACTACGTACTGTCGGCGAAGATGGTGGAACCGCAGTTTGCGGGGCAGACCAAGGAACGTTTGAACTCCCGCCAGGCAGCCACCTTCATATCGGCGGTGGTCAAGGATTCGTTCTCGCTCTGGCTGAATCAGCACATAGCCGAAGGGGAAGCGATTGCCGAGCTCGCCATCTCCAGTGCCCAGGCGCGGCTCCGCGCTGGTAAGAAAGTTGCGCGGAAGAAACCCACCTCCGGACCCGCGCTGCCGGGCAAACTTGCTGACTGTTCCTGCAGCGATGCCATGATGGGTGAGCTGTTCCTGGTTGAGGGTGATTCCGCCGGCGGCTCTGCAAAGCAGGCGAGAGACAGGGAAACGCAGGCGATCATGCCGCTGCGCGGCAAGATCCTGAACACCTGGGAAGTCGATTCGTCCGATATCCTGAGCTCGCAGGAGGTCCACGACATCTCAGTAGCCCTTGGCATTGAACCAGGCTCTGAGGATCTTTCCAACCTGCGGTACGGCAAAGTCTGCATCCTGGCGGATGCCGATTCAGACGGGCTGCACATCGCCAGCCTGCTGATCGCCCTGTTCGTCCGGCACTTCAGGACACTCGTGGACGAAGGGCACGTTTTCGTTGCGATGCCGCCCTTGTACCGCATTGATGTCGGCAAGGAAGTCTACTACGCCCTCGATGAAGGCGAGCGCCAGGGTATTCTGGACATGGTCAAGGCCGAGAAGAAACCAGGCAAGGTGGTTGTCCAGCGATTCAAGGGATTGGGCGAAATGAATCCATCGCAGCTGCGAGAGACGGCCATGGCGGCTGATACGCGCCGCCTCGTGCAACTGACCGTAGAGAAACCAAAGCAGGTCAACGATCTGCTCGACATGCTGTTGTCGAAGAAGCGAGCGCCAGATCGCAAGTCATGGCTTGAGAAGAAAGGCGATCTGGCTGAGCTGAATTAGAGAAGAATATGAGTGATACCCATTTAAATGGTGATATTGAACAGATATCACTGACTGAATACACCGAGAGTGCGTATCTTAATTATGCGATGTACGTCATTAATGACCGGGCACTGCCGCATATCGGCGATGGCCTGAAACCCGTGCAGCGCCGCATCATTCACGCCATGAACGAGCTGCGCCTCGGGGCAGACGCCAAGTATGCGAAGTCCGCGCGCACCATCGGTGACGTTATCGGCAAGTTCCATCCTCATGGGGACTCGGCCTGTTACGAGGCGATGGTGTTGATGGCGCAGCCCTTCACTTATCGTTATCCGCTGGTTGACGGTCAGGGCAACTGGGGATCGCCCGATGATCCCAAGTCCTATGCGGCGATGCGTTACACCGAATCGAAACTGACACCCTACGCGGAGGTGTTGCTCGGTGAACTCAAGCAGGGCACGGTGGACTGGGTCACCAACTTTGATGGTACGTTGACCGAACCGCTCAACCTGCCGGCGAGGCTGCCCAACATTCTTTTAAATGGTGGCAGCGGGATCGCCGTCGGTATGGCGACAGATATTCTGCCGCACAATCTGAACGAGGTGGTGAGTGCCTGCATCCGCCTGCTCGACAAACCCAAGTCATCGCTCGTTGATGTCATGGATCATATCAAGGGGCCTGATTTCCCGACGGGTGCTGAGATCATTTCGCCGCAACAGGAGATCGAGCAGATTTACGAAACCGGGCGCGGGGCGATCCGAGCGCGCGCCATTTACCACCGCGAGGACGGCGACATCGTCATCACTGCGCTGCCATATCAGGTCTCCGGGACCAAGGTGCTAGAGCAGATTGCAGCCCAGATGCAGGCAAAGAAGCTGCCAATGGTGGTCGATCTCCGGGATGAATCTGATCACGAGTCCCCGACCCGAATTGTCGTGGTGCCTAAGTCTAACCGAGTGGACGTTGAGCAGCTGATGGCGCATTTGTTTGCTACGACGGATCTGGAGCGGACCTACCGGGTTAACTTCAACATGATCGGGATTGATGGCCGGCCTCGGGTCAGGCCGCTGGTTGAATTGCTGAATGAATGGCTCAGGTTCCGTCAGGATACTGTCCTCAGACGCCTGCAGTTCCGCCTCGACAAAATCCTTGATCGGCTTCACATCCTCGAGGGTCTCCTGATTGCCTACCTCAACATCGACGAGGTAATCAGGATTATCCGCACGGAAGATAAACCGAAAGAAGCCTTAATCAAGAAATTCAAGCTGTCGGATCTGCAGGCAGATGCCATTCTTGACTTGCGTCTGCGCCAGCTGGCGCGGTTGGAAGAAACCAAGATCAAGGGTGAGCAGGAAGAACTCGATGCGGAACGAGTCGACATTGAAAAAACGATTAAATCCAAGGCGCGGCTGAAAACACTCATTAAGAAAGAGCTGATGGCGGATGCCGAAACCTATGGTGATGAACGACGTTCGGCCTTGATCGAGCGAGAGGAAGCTCAGGCGTTCAAGGAAAAAGATCTGATCTCTACCGAGCCAGTGACGGTGGTACTGTCCGAAAAAGGCTGGATCAGGGCGGCGAAGGGCCATGATATCAATGCCGAGGAACTCAGCTATCGTTCCGGCGACAAGTTTCTGCAGGCGATGCCTGGTCGTTCAAACCAGGATGCTGTATTCCTTGATTCAACCGGGCGTGCCTACACGGCAGCCATGCATACGCTGCCCTCCGCCCGAGGTCAGGGTGAACCGCTGACCGGTCGATTTAATCCACCTGCGGGTGCGGTGTATACCGGCGTCGCACTGGCAGATAAGGAAACTCAGTTTGTTGTCTCATCTGATGCGGGCTATGGTTTCGTGGTTACGCTCGGTGATATGACGACTAAGAACAAGGCGGGTAAATCTGTTTTGTCGGTCCCTAAAGGTGGCATCGTCAATCAGCCCGCGCTGGTCGCAGACGAAAAGAACGAATTTATTGCGGCTTTCAGCAACGAAGGCCGTCTGCTGATCTTCCCGGTGGCAGAGCTGCCCAAGCTTGGGCGGGGAAAGGGGGTCAAAATTATGAATATTCCAAAGGCACGCGTTGAAGAGCGGCTCGAGTTTATGTCCTTTGTGCGGGTGTTGACTGAAGTTGATACCCTGGTGATCACCTCGGGCAAACGCACCCTCAGTCTGAAGATTGATGAACTGGAACACTATCGGGGTGAACGGGCCCGGCGGGGGATGAAGCTGCCGCGGGGGTTCCAGAAAGTGGATGCGGTGACAGTGTTGAAAGGCGACTAAAGGAGCTGTTTCGCCTGTTCGTTGATCAGCTCAGGGTCGGTCAAACTGGCCACGCGACACAGATCCTTGGAGTCGATCAGCGAGTGATGGAATGTCTGTAGCAGGACCCTGTCACGAAGAAGGTCCTCACCCCGGGCTATAAGCAGGTCGCCGTCCGCAATGGAGGCCAGGTAGCTGGCGGACTTGCGAATTTTTTCTGCTTCCCCGGTCAGGACATCCAGCGTCCCACCAAACTTGATGTTGCCCGGCAGCAGCTCGCACAGCGCTCTGACCAGCAGGCCGGTTGAGGCTGCCCGATACATGGCATCAACGTCATCAAAATGAACGACCAGCTCTTCTGGTGTGGTCTGCTCGACAATGCCGCCATAGATCTCGGCGGCATTAAACAGCCGTTCGAACTGTCGCTCCATGTGGTGCGCAGGTCGTACACGGATAACAAGAATACATTCACAGGTCTCTGCACCATCGTCTTCAAGCGGCGGCAGCGCTGCGGTTTCGTCAAGCTCATCAAGGCTGGGTTCGTCGTCGGCAGCATGCGCCTCTGGGTATAACCACTTTACGAAGGCAGCTGGGTTGCGCGACGCCAGCAACACCAGCGGGATGATGATGACCAGTAGAATCAACGCCCAGTTGCCATTCGGTGGCGACTCGCTGACGACGGCAACCCGGGCGAACCCGATCACAGAATCCTGGAACGTGATTTCGGTTGAGAAGCTCAAAGTACCACCCGACTCTCGACCCGCCTGGGCAATCAGTCGATCCGACTCATCATAGATAGCAACGAACTGAATGTACTCGTCACTGGCGAGTTCGCTGACGACGATGTTGAGCGACAGCAGGTTGTTCTCTACAACATAGGGAGCGATGTAGTGCGCGAGCTGGCTGGCGGTTGCCCTGCCGAAGTGAGTCTGCTGGGAGGTGCTGCGATAGCTGAACTCGGTAAACAGAGTCGCAAAGATGAGCGCACCGGTGACCGCCGCCGGCAGGGTCAGCAAAGCAATCAGCCGAACAACTGCTGGTGCCTGATGCTGCATGACTCCCCCGTGTTGCGTGTCGTATGCCAGCATTGACTTCAGCCATGGCTGAAGGCCGATACAGACAGGATGTACCCCGCGCGACCACTCAGGGTGAGTACATTATAGCGGATAACGTTGCCAGGTGGATTGATTACCGGATAATACGCGGGTCCCGCAGGTGTTGATTATGACGGAACTTGTACTCATCAGTGTCAGTGGTACCGACAAGCCGGGTATCACCTCGCATATGGCCAGCCTGCTGGCACACTATGATGTCGATGTACTCGATGTTGGTCAGTCTGTTATCCATGATCATCTGTCACTGGGCATTCTGGCTAACCTCCCCGACACCACAGACAATATCCAAGAAGCGATTGCTGAGGCGGCTCATGCCCTGGATGTCGAAGTCATGCTGACCCCTGTCTCGCGGGAAAGCTACGCAAACTGGGTTGGGTTGCAAGGCGCATCACGCTTTATCCTGACACTGCTGGCACGCCGGATCCGAGCTTCACATATTGCGGAGGTCAGCCAGGTCATTGCCGCCAATGGTCTCAACATCGACAACATCACCCGGCTTTCAGGCCGTGTTCCCCTGGAGCAGCCTGATGTGGCTGACAAAGCCTGTGTCGAATTTTCGCTGCGCGGTACCCCAACCGATACCTTTCGCGAACAGTTGCTTGCCATGGGCGCCGATCTTGATATTGACGTTGCGGTGCAGGAAGACGGCATCTATCGGCGCACTCGTCGCCTGATTGCGTTTGATATGGATTCAACGCTGATCAAGACGGAGGTGATTGATGAACTGGCCATGCTGGCAGGCGTAGGCGATGAAGTCTCTGCGATTACGGCAAGTGCCATGGCCGGCGACATTGACTTCGCGACCAGCCTGGCGCAGCGTGTCAGCCTGCTGGAGGGCCTGCCGGTCAGCGCCCTGACACAAGTCGCGGAACGCCTGCCCCTGATGGAAGGTGCAGTGCACCTGTTCGAGGTGCTGAATACACTCGGCTACAAGACGGCGATCCTGTCAGGGGGGTTCACTTATTTTGGTGAAGTGCTGCAGCGGAAGCTCGGGATTGATTATGTTTTTGCCAATGAACTGGAGATCAGGGAGGGCTGTCTCACTGGCAGGGTCCTGCCGCCGGTTGTTGACGCTGCTCGCAAGGCAGAGCTGCTGCGTTCGATAGCCGATCGCGAAGGCATTTCGTTGAAACAGACCATTGCCGTGGGTGACGGCGCCAATGATCTGGCCATGCTGGATGCCGCCGGGATGGGTATCGCATTTCACGCTAAACCGCTGGTGCGGGAGAGTGCCGGCCATGCCATCTCAACGCTTGGCCTCGACAGTATTCTTTACCTGATGGGGATTCGTGACCGGGACGGTCTATAGGTCCTCTGCAGAGAAGTCGTAGTCCAGCTCTTCCAGCGGCTCGGAAATGTAGTTGCCCTGGATGTAGTTTATGCCGGTCATAAAGAGAGTCGGCAGTACGTTTGGGTCCTCTACACCCGAAATGGCCGTCAGCACGCCGGTTGCCTGCAGCGATTGCACCATTTCGATCAGTTCCTGCTGTTTCTTATCGTCGTTCACGATCTGCAACGCAAATGATCCGTCTAGTTTGACTAAACCTGGTGTCAGATGTTTCAGCAGGTTGAATGGATTGAGCGAGCAGCCGAAGTGGTTGATAGAAAACTTGAGATTCAGCTCCTGTAACCCTTGAGTGAACCTGGCGGCCTGTTTGATGTAGGAGGTTGCGTCGTTCTCATGCAATTGCAAAGTGATTGCATCACTGGGCAGTCGCGCAGCTTTCAACGCCACGCTCATCCAGGGCAGGAACTCATCGTCAGCGAGGGTCGTATGACTGAGATTGATAAAGAGTCGGCCCTCGCCGCCATTTTCGCGTTGTTCGGCCAGCTGCTTGACTGCCTGCAGGACGACCCAGCGATCAATTTTGCTGAGCAGCCCGGCGTCTTCTGCGGCAGGCAGGAATTGACTGGGTTTTAAGAGGTTGCCTTCCGCATCAGGCAAGCGCAGCAGTACCTCGAACTGCTCCTCGTCGTCACCTTGCAAACTGACGATGGGCTGGTAGAGCAATTTGAATTCGCTGGCCGTCAGTGCGTGATTGATCAGGTCCTTGATAGCGTCGGTAGAAACTGACTGTCCTTCCTCTCCCACGGTAATCTTTGCGGGTTCGTAGAAGGTCCAGGCATTGCCGTCTTCAACCGATTCAGATGCCTTGTGCGCTCTGGACACGGCTTCTTCTGCGGTGGAGGTATTCTCGCCGATCATGGAAATGCCGATGCTTATCGTCGTGTCATAACTTTTACCGGAGACTTCCGACATGTGTCCTTCCACCAGCGCACGCACGGTCTCCGCCAGTTCTTCAGCTGCGCTCTTGTCATTGCCTGGTATCAGCACGGTGAAGACGTCGTCGCCGAACCGCGCCATCATGTAGTTGCTGTCGACAGCGCCCCGGATCACGGAGGCGATATCTCCCAGTACCAGATCAGCATTGGAGATGCCGGCTTCGGAGCGGATGCGGGAGAAGTGATCGATCGAAATGTACAACAGGATCGCTGTCTGCTTGCCTTCGCTGGCAGCATCAACAGTTTGTTCCAGCTGCTCAGTAAAGTATTGCCGGTTGAACAGGCCTGTGAGCAGATCCTGGCTGGAAATTTCTTTGATCCGGTCTTCCAGGGCTGAGTCGTCGACCAGCAACTTGAAGATGACCTGGGTGCAGGCTTCACCATCATAAGCGGCATTGGACATCATCATGGTTGTCAGGATGGTGGAGCCGTCGCTGTCAACGCAGCTGATCTCGGTCTCGCTGGCCTCATGCTCATCAAAAGACTTCAGGAACGTCTTGAACTTGGTCTGATCTTCAGCGGCTATCAGGTCGATAATGGGAATGCCTGCGTATTCATCCACATCGCCGTAACCAAAAAGCTCAGCGTAAGCCCGGTTGGCATAGATATGCATGCCCTCGTGGACGTAGGCGATAGCGGTGGTGGACGAGTCCAGCAGCAGGTTGTTGCGCCGGTCCGTCTCTCGCACTTCAACCTCAGCCTTGCGGCGCAGGCGGCGGTTTTCGAGATTCTTCAGCTCGCGGTCGATGATAAGCACCAGCCTCTCATCATCATCATCCAGCGCGACATCGGCTGCGCCCTGTTTCAAGCCGGCGGTGATTGAAGAGTGTTCGCGGTCGTTGGCCAACAGGATGACAGGAACGTCCTTGTCCATCGTCTGGAGCTGCGAGAGCAGTGCCTCAGCTGTAAACCCACTGGCTTCAGGTGCGGCGAGGATCAGGTCCCAGGGTTGTCCGGATACCTTTTCGATGAAGTCACCTTCAGATTCGAGCTGATGAGCGCGGGTTGCCCTGCCTGCTGTTCGCAGCAGCACAATCAGCTCTTCGGCCCGGTTCTGGGACTTCTCCAGAATCAGGAGGCGAATAGGTTCCTGATCGCTCATCATTACCTCGTTTTTGCTGTTTCACTATAACACATGGCTATGACGGTAGTGTGTGCTTTGGTCGACTGCGATAGCGTCCCCACCCTGCAATCTTGCAGCGCTTGGGGTTATTATTGGTCTCCCGCGAAATGAAGGACTCATGGATCAATGGCGAGCTACTCTACCAACGAATTCAAATCCGGTCTTAAGGTGATGCTTGAGGGTGACCCCTGCAGCATCGTTGAGAATGAGTTCGTCAAACCCGGCAAGGGGCAGGCCTTTAACCGGGTCAAACTGAAGAACCTGAAAACCGGTCGAGTCTGGGAAAGAACCTTCAAGTCTGGCGAGTCTATCGAGTCCGCTGACGTGATGGAACACGATATGGAGTACCTTTACACCGATGGGGAGTACTGGCATTTCATGAAAACTGATGGCAGTTATGAACAGCTTGGGGCAGATAAGGCGGCGGTTGAAGATTCCATCCCCTGGCTCAAAGAAACAGAGAAAGTCACAGTGACGCTGTGGAATGAAGTGCCTATTGCCGTGACGCCACCCAATTTCGTTGAGCTGGAAATTACCGAAACGGATCCCGGATTGAAAGGTGACACCGCTCAGGGTGGCAGTAAACCTGCGACGCTGAGCACGGGTGCCATCGTCAAAGTGCCACTCTTCCTCAACATTGGCGATGTGGTGCGCGTCGATACGCGAACGGGGGAGTATCAGAACAGGGTGAAACAATAGGCATTTCGCCCGCCGCAAGGCTCGCGTTCAGAGGTCGGTTGCTGGCGGCGACGCGCCGGCACTTCGATACGACGGGTGCCCTGGAAGTCACGACCCCCGTGCTGCGCCCGGCTGGCGCCAGCGACATTCACCTTAACAACCTGACTGTTGAGCAGGCAGATGGAATTGGCTATCTGCAGACTTCTCCTGAATACGCCATGAAGATTCTCCTGGCGGAATATCACCAGGATATCTTTCAGATCTGTCCTGCTTTTCGCGGCGGCGAGTCCGGTGACCGACACCTGACGGAGTTCCAGATGCTTGAATGGTATCGCTGCGGTCTGAGCCTCTTGGGACTCATGGATGATCTCGAAGCACTGGTGAATGGGATCGTCAGCGATCTGGATGCAGATTTTCCGTTGGCGCTACCGCGAGGGTCTTTCCAGCGAGTGACTTATCGCGCGTTGTTCGAGCAGGCGTTTGAGCTCAACCCTCATGATGCGCCTCTGCAGACCCTCCTGCGGATCGCAAAGCGGGTAGGCCTTGATCACATCACTGTTGATGCCTCAGTGGCAGACTGTCTGGACGCTTTGTTCAGCACGGTTATCGAGCCCGGCCTGGGTGCGCCGACGCTGGTTTACGAATATCCGGCTTTCCAGTCAGCGCTGGCCGAGGTGGGAGAGGGCGAGAAGGGTGACATTGTCAGCCGGCGTTTCGAGCTGTTTGCCGGCGGGCTTGAACTTGCCAATGCCTACCAGGAGCTGACGGATGCAGAGGAACTGCGGGCACGTTTTGATGAGAACAACCGCCAGCGGGCACTGACGAATAAGCCTGAGATTCCCGCCGATGAAACCTTGATCGAAGCGACTGCCAGGATGCCCGCCTGTTCCGGCATTGCGCTTGGGATGGACCGCCTTGCTATGGTGCTTCTTGGCGAGCGGGATATTCGGGCCGTTACGCCGTAAGTGACTGCCCCATCTGGACAAGGTCACCTTCCTTAACGGCAAACTCTACCGGCTGGCTGAACAGGAGGATTACGGTTGAACCCATTTCGAACTGACCGAGTTCCTCGCCCTGCTGAAAAACGCGCTTCATCTCGGTAGCGATCTCGAGTTTTGGCCTGTAAGCCTGTGGCAGCCATACAGGCTTGATGCCGGCGACCAGCATCGCCCCAACCAGGATCTCAGCCATGGGACCATCGGCGGTGCGAAAGCGACAGGCCAGGCGCTCGTTGCGGGCAAACAGGTCCGGCAGATTGTCAGCCGTATTCAGGTTCACCGAGAAAAGATCGCCTGGAATATAGCGGGCGCTGTGCAGCTCTGACGTGCGTGGCACGTGCACACGATGATAGTTGTGTGGCGCAAGGTAGATAGTGATGAAAGAGCCGCCGTCAAATTCATCAGTCTCCTCAGCCAGCAGTGCATTCACGGTGTAGTCGTGATTTTTCGACTGGATGATAGTGCCGTCGTTAATTGGCCCCAGGGCGGCAACTTTGCCGTCGGCGGGGCTGCTGACTCGACCTTCAATGTGCCTTGCGCCTGGCTTCAGGCTTCGCGTAAAGAAGTCGTTAAATGTGCGGTAAGCCCGCTTTTCTTCCCGTTCTGCTTCCGAGAGATCAACGGGATAGAAAAAGCAGATGATGTTGATGAAGGCCGTTTTGACAACTACATTCTCGGTCTTCGCGAGCCAGCCGACAAACCTGCTGAGCAGGTGTTTTGGCAGCAGTTGCTGAATTAGAACAAACATGTTCAGGCTCACCGCGCAGCAGGGTTCTCAACCGGCGTATCTGGATCGTTGCCCCACTCTGACCAGGAGCCATGATAGGCGCGGATATTCATGCCCAGCAGTTTGCCGGCAAAATAGGTGAGTCCCGAACGGTGGTGGGTCTGGCAGTGAGTGATCACCTGTTTAGCCTGCCCCAGGCCTCTGGCATCGATCAGTTCTTTCAGGTCGCGACGCAGCCGCAACGCATTGTCGCGATCCATGAGTTCGAGCCAGTCCAGATTGATAGCGCCTGGGACATGACCGCCTCTTGCAGCCACCACGCGGGTCCCGGCCCATTCTTCGACTGAACGCGCATCCCATACCAGCGTGCCGTCATCATCGATACTGGCCAGCACGTCCTCCTTCTCGGCGATCGGTGCGGGGTCGATTGCCAGGGATACCTCTGTACGCGTTGCAACCGGCACTTCGCCCGTGACGGGCCGACCCTCTGCCGCCCAGGCGATCAGGCCACCGTTCAGGACCGAATAGCCGTGGTGTCCGATGACGTCGAGGGTCCAGATAAAACGACCGGCCCAGCCGCCGCCCTCGTCGTCATAGGCAACAATATGCTTGTCAGGTGAGTAGCCGATGCGGCTGAACAGGGCCTCCAGATGTTCCTTCGATGGCAGTCTGCCGACAGCGGGTTGAATGCCGCAGACCAGTTCGCTGGGTGAAATGTGCACGGCACCAGGCAGGTGGCTTTGGGCGTAGATTTCGTCCCGGCACAGATCAATCAGCAGGATGTCGTCCCGGCTTAGTGCTGACTGCAGCGTTTCCGGTTCGATAAGTAGCGACAGCATTGGAGCCCCTGAATTTGAAACCGCTCATTCTACACTGGTGGGCAGTCGTTCTGCGCGTGGAAATCCATTAACATAACAACCCCATCGCCGATAGTTGGCGAGAATAGATCGAGAAAGACCCATGAGCAGCAATTCGGCGAATCAGCACCTGGTTTGGATGGACCTGGAGATGACCGGCCTTGATCCTGAAATCGACAGAATCCTGGAGGTCGCCACCCTGGTCACCGATGCTCATCTGAACCTCATCGCCGAGGGGCCGGTCTACTGCGTGCGGCAGTCGGAAGAGCTGATCGCCGCTATGGATGACTGGAATACGCAACATCACACGGAATCCGGTCTGATTGATCGGTGTCGCGCCGAGGGTGTCAGTGAACGCGAGGCCGAAGCAGGCACGCTGGCTTTTTTAAAGGAGCACGTCAGCGAGCGCGGCTCCCCTCTGTGTGGCAACAGCATCGGCCAGGATCGGCGCTTCCTCGTGCGATATATGCCTGAGCTGGAACACTTCCTGCACTACCGAAATGTTGATGTCTCGACCATCAAGGAGCTGGCTGCGCGCTGGCGGCCGGAAGTGCTCGATGGTGTTGTCAAGAACGACGTCCACAGGGCACTGGATGACATCAAAGAATCGATTGAAGAGCTCAAACATTACCGTAAAGTGTTTTTCAGAGTGTAGGTAATCGCTCAAGTGCCCAGTTGACATGTTCGTCGACAAGGTCTGAGTGGCCTTTGGCGCCCTGAAGGGCGTTGACGGCCAGACTACCGCCACTGCTGTTGCCAAGCGCGACCGCCAGGTTCCGGAGCCAGCCCTGGTAGCCGGTGCGGCGAATTGCCGAACCTTCAGTCCGTGACAGAAACTCATCTTCCCGCCAGCCCATCAGATCTGCCAGTTGTGCTGTGTCTAGCCCGTGCCTGGGCTTGAAGTCGGCCTCGCCATTGTGCGCCGCATATCGGTTCCACGGACAAACCATCTGACAGTCGTCACAACCGAAGACGCGGTTGCCCATCTTGCTTCGCAGCGTCTCAGGTATCGCGCCGCGATGCTCTATCGTCAGGTAGGAAACACAGAGCCTGGCATCAAGCTGGTAGGGCGCTACGATGGCGTCGGTGGGGCATACGTCAATGCAGGCCGAGCAGGTGCCGCAGCGGTTGGCCTGCGGATTGTAAGTCGGTGGCAGTGGCAGGTTGGTCAGGACCTCACCCAGGAAATACCAGGAGCCGGCTCTCTCGTTGATGAGCAGCGTATTCTTGCCGATCCAGCCGAGTCCGGCCTTCTCGGCAAAAGCTTTCTCAAGCAAAGGTGCGCTGTCGGTAAAGACGCGGGCATGGAAGTCAAAACTGCTGTCGGCGAGCTGCACATCAATTTTCGCGACCAACTGCTTCAAACGTGACCGGATCACCTTGTGGTAATCACGGCCCAACGCGTAGCGTGAGACGTAGGCTTGGCGGTCACTTGCCAGGATCTCTGCGGGCGGAGGTTCTGGTTCGAGGTAGTCCATCCTGACTGATATCACTGTCGCGGTGCCTGGATGCAGCTTGTCGGGGCGGCTGCGCATATCTCCATGGCGCGCCATGTAATCCATGTCACCGTGGTATTGGTTGTTGAGCCAGGTATCGAGGTGGACCTGGTGGCGTGGCAGATCAATGTCGCTGAAACCCACCGCGGCGAAGCCGAGTGAGGTTGCCCAGTCCCTGATATCGTCAGCCAGACCCTGCCAGTCAGGTATGCTCATCGTCGTTGTTAAATCCTTGAATAGCCTATAATCAGCCTATCGTTGTCATCTAACAAGCCCGTGAAGCAACTCTATACCGCTGCCCAGGTCAGGGAACTTGATCGTATCGCCATTGATGAGCGTGGCACGCCCGGTATTGCCCTCATGAAACGCGCTGGTGAAGCCTGTACCCAGGCCCTGCTTGCCCGCTGGCCTGCACCCAAGAAAGTGTGCGTGCTGTGTGGGTCCGGCAACAATGCCGGTGATGGTTACATCATCGCCGGTCTGCTGCAGTCGCGGCAGGTGCCTGTGCAGGTAGTTATGGTGGGTAAGGAGCCCGCAGCAAATACCGATGCAGCTGCGGCTTACCGCTTCTGTCAGGAGAACGGCGCCAATGTTGTTGATCTGGACACGGCGCTCGTGGATGCTGAAGTTATTGTTGATGCGCTGCTCGGCACTGGTGTCAGCGGGCCGGTTCGTCCTGGCTATGCGGATGTTATCGAGGAGGTAAATGCTGCGGGGCTGCCGGTGCTGGCTGTCGATTTGCCTTCAGGTCTGTCTGCAGACACAGGCGTTTCTGACGGGCCCGCTATTCATGCGGACGTGACGGTCACCTTCATCGGCAGGAAACTCGGGTTATTCACTGCAGACGGACCCGAGCAGGCGGGTGAGGTGGTTTTTGCCGATCTGGACGTGCCTGCTGACGTTTTCGCTGAGGTGCAGTCGACAGCAGAGATGCTTGACTACGAAGCCCTGGTCGCCGGATTGAAGCCGAGGCACCGCAATGCACATAAGCTGAGCCATGGCCATGTACTTGTTGTCGGTGGTGACCTTGGAATGCCTGGTGCTGCGGCGCTTGCCGCAGAAGCCGCACTTTTCAGCGGCGCGGGTATGGTGACGGTGGCAACACAGCCAGACAACGTCAGCACTATTGTCTGCCGTCGCCCTGAGGCGATGGCGCGTGGCATTGAATCATCGTCCACGTTGGCGCCGTTGCTGGCGCGTGCGAGCGTCGTCGTCATGGGCCCTGGTCTGGGTCGGAGCGATTGGAGCGAAATGATGTTCGAGGCGGTCCTGGCAACGGACCTGCCACTGGTGCTGGATGCCGATGGTCTCAATCTGCTGGCGCAATCGCCGTTCAGCAGAAGCAACTGGATACTGACGCCGCATCCGGGTGAAGCATCCCGATTGCTGGCTGCACCTGCCGCTCTCAAGCCCCCGGTTCAGGCTGACCGGCTCGCTGCCGTGCAAGCGCTTCAGTCCCGCTACCAGGGCACTGTCTTACTCAAGGGAGCAGGTACACTGATCGCTGATGCTGCCGGGACGCAGCTTTGCCCATACGGTAATCCCGGGATGTCGGTGGCCGGTATGGGCGACCTTCTGTCCGGGACAATTGGCGGCCTGCTCGCCCAGGGGCTGGGTCAGCTCGAGTCAGCGTGCCTTGGTGCTGTAGTGCATGCCCTCGCGGCTGACTGTGTCGTTGCCAGCCAGGGTGAGAGAGGCTTGCTGGCCAGTGAACTCCTGCCCGAGATCAGGCGATTGATTAACCAACTGTAATGTTTGAAATCGAGATAGAAGATGAAACCGCTATGTTGCGCTTCGGGGCGCAACTTGCCGATGCCCTGGGAGGCAGGGGGGCGGTCCTGATCAGTGGTGACCTCGGTGCCGGCAAGACCACCTTGTGTCGTGGTCTGCTGCGACAAATGGGGCACGAAGGTTCAGTCAAGAGCCCTACCTTCACGCTGGTCGAGCCATACGAAATAGAGGGCGTCTGCGTTTACCACTTTGACCTTTATCGATTAAGCCACCCCGATGAACTCGATTACGTGGGCATCGATGAGTACTTCAGTAATGAGACTCTCTGCCTCGTTGAGTGGCCGGAAAAAGCCGAGGGCAGCCTGCCTTCTCACGACCTTGAGTTAGCTATTGATGTTGCAGGTGAAAAGCGGAACATACGTATCGGGTCGAATTCACAACATGGCACCAGAATTTGCGAGTCGCTGAAAAGCTAGCATTTCGACGCTGGAAGACACTGCTGATCGCGCTCTTGCTGCTGCAGGCGGGGGAGCTGTTGGCCGCCGCTGCCAAAATCGATGGCGTTCGTGTCCGCCCTTCGCCGGAGCGCACCAGGATCGTGTTTGACCTGGGGCAGCCCGTCGACCACGCGATATTTTCCCTGACTGATCCGCACCGGCTGGTTATCGATATCGAGGCAGCCGAACTCGCTGTGGACTTAAAAGAACTGAAGTTGGACGGAACCCCTATTGACAATATTCGATACTCCCGCCGCAATGAAGGCAAAGATATCCGGGTTGTTCTCGATCTCACACAGGAGATCCGACCGCGCAGCTTTGTCCTCAAGCCGATCATGCAGTATGGCGATCGCCTGGTGATTGATCTCTATGATAAGGATCGACCAAAGAAAGTTGTGGCGCAGAAGTCCGAGAAGGCGCTGACGGGCATGCGCGATGTAGTGGTGGCGATTGATGCCGGCCACGGCGGCGACGACCCGGGTGCGATCGGGCCTGGTCGGATTTACGAGAAGAATGTCGTGCTTGGTATTGCGCGTTATCTCGCAGCCCTCTTTGAAGAGGAACCCGGATTTCGCCCCGTCCTGGTGCGGACCGGTGATTACTTCCTTGCGCTGCGTAAACGAACACAGCTGGCGCGACAGAATCAGGCTGACATTTTCCTTTCCATTCATGCTGATGCGTTCAAAACACCCAAGGTCAGTGGTGCCTCGGTTTACGCCATTTCCCAAAAAGGGGCGACCAGTGAAACGGCCCGCTGGCTTGCTGAGAAAGAAAACCGTAGTGACCTGATTGGTGGTGTGGGCAGCGTCTCTCTCGATGACAAAGATGACCTGCTGGCAGGGGTGCTGCTGGATCTGTCGATGACGGCCAGCCTCTCGGCGAGCCTTGAGATGGGTGGAGACGTGCTGCAGCAGCTTGGCAAGGTCAACAAACTTCACAAAAAAACTGTGGAGCAGGCGGCATTTGCAGTATTGAAGTCACCTGACATTCCATCCCTCTTGATCGAATCGGGCTACATCTCTAATCCTGCTGAGGCAAAGAAACTGAATACCCGAAGCCATCAGAAGAAACTTGCCCGTGCGATCTTTAATGGCGTACGCAGCGCTGTTTATGACAATCCGCCGAACGGCTCCTATGTTGCCTGGGTGAAACAGGGCCGTGATGACACGCTCGTTACCCATGTGATTGAGCGTGGTGACACCCTGTCTGAGATTGCCTCCCGGTACAGGGTCAGTTTCAAGCGATTGAAGGAGTTCAATGGCCTTCGAAGTGATACCATTCGAGTTGGTCAGAAATTAAAAATCCCCCCCTCCTGAAAATGCATCTGAAAAGAATCGCCCTGCTGGATCAGCGGCTTGCTAACCAGATTGCGGCCGGCGAAGTCGTTGAGCGACCCGCGTCTGTCGTCAAGGAATTGCTCGAAAACGCCCTGGATGCCGGCGCAAGCCGGGTGACGGTTGATGTCGACGTTGGCGGTGCGCGCTTGATACGGGTTGCCGATGACGGCACCGGTATTCATGCCGAAGACCTGCCTCTGGCACTGGCGCGTCATGCGACCAGCAAGATCAGTGGCGAAAGCGACCTGACGGGCATCGAGACCCTGGGTTTCCGGGGCGAGGCACTCGCCAGTATTGCCTCGGTGTCCAAACTCAAGCTGACGACCAATGCCGATGAAGAGAGCCGTGAGGGCTGGATGGTTCAGGCCAGCGGCTCCGACATGAGCCCCGAGGTGACTCCGGCGCCCCACCCGCGGGGCACAACGGTTGAAGTCAGGGACCTTTTTTTCAACACGCCGGCGCGGCGTAAGTTTCTGCGCACAGAACGCACGGAGTTCCTCAAGGTCGAGGAAGTCGTCAGGAAGATCAGTCTGAGTCACCCTGAGGTCAGTTTCTTCCTCGGCCATAATGGCAAGCAGGTCCGGCAGTACGCCGGTCGTGAAGAAGCCGAGCGGATCGCGAGCATCTTTGGCCGCGCTTTCATGGAAAATGCCATCTATTTTTCAGAAGAGCGCCACGGCATGGAGCTGCGTGGCTGGATCGGGCTGCCCACCTATTCCCGCAGCCAGGCTGATCAGCAGTTCTTTTTCGTCAACGGCAGGGTGATCAGGGACAAGGTCATTACCCACGCGGTGAAGCAGGGTTATGCCGATGTGCTTTATCACGGCCGCAATCCCGTTTACAGCCTGTTTCTTTCCCTCAATCCGACGCTGGTTGATGTCAACGTGCACCCGACCAAACACGAGGTCCGATTTCGTGAAAGCCGGGATGTGCATGACTTTATTTTTCGCACCATTCACCGGGTCCTGGCAGAGTTGCGACCGGCTGATCATGGCCAGGAAGCAGGCGGCCAGGACTTGTCGCCGGGAATCATGGCAGCGGAGTCGATGCCCGCGCAGTCGCCCATGCCGTTCAGCTATGGCCGTTCCGGCTCAGGATTGTCGCGTCCTGCGGTGGGTGAGCAGGCTTCTGTCTATCGAGAGATGTTTGGCCGGGACGCCGCTGTCCAGTCGCTGCCGGCCCAAGCCGAAGGCGAAACACCGCCCCTCGGTTTTGCCATCGCCCAGCTGCACGGGGTTTATATCCTTGCTGAGAACGCGAACGGTCTTATCCTGGTTGATATGCATGCGGCTCACGAGCGCATCACCTATGAGCGTCTGAAAACCTCTTGTGACACCGCAGGTATCAAGAGCCAGCCGTTGCTGGTGCCGCTGGCGGTGACTGTGAGTGAGTCTGAAGCGGAGATGCTGGCAGAAAAGTCCGAGCAGCTCGCCGAGCTCGGCATTGAGATCAATCATGCCAGCGTAGATTCAATTATTGTTCGAGCCGTGCCCACCCTGCTGGCCAAAACCGACGTCGAGTCCCTGATCCGAGATGTTATTTCTGATCTGGCCGAGTATGGCGAGAGCCGCCGGGTTGAGCAGTCCCGTGACGAGTTGCTCTCGACCATGGCCTGTCACGGCTCTGTCCGCGCCAATCGACGGCTGACGATCGCCGAGATGAATGCGCTGCTGCGTGACATGGAAGACACCGAACGCAGCGGTCAGTGCAACCATGGCAGGCCCACCTGGTGTGAGATGAGCCTGGCTGAGCTGGACAGCCTGTTTCTGCGAGGGCGCTGATGCCATTTGGCGGTGCTCTGGTGATTGCCGGTCCAACGGCGAGTGGTAAGTCTGGTCTCGCTTTCGAGCTCGCGAATGAGCTGGAGGTCGAAATTATCAGTGCTGACTCCGCGCAGGTGTATCGCGGCATGGATATCGGCACAGCCAAGCCCGATGCAGCGACCCAGGCCCGGATTCCCCATCACTTGATTGACATTCGTGATCCAGCGGACCCCTATTCCGCGGCAGCTTTCCGCAGCGACGTGGTGAAACTGGTCCCGCAAATTCTGGCTCGCGGCAGATTGCCACTCATTGTCGGTGGCACCATGTTGTACCTGAAGGCGCTGAAAGAAGGCCTCGCAGAGATGCCGGAAGCTGTACCCGAGGTGCGCGAAGCCATACTCGCGGAGGCCGCAGAAGTGGGTTGGGCAGTGCTTCATGCCGAACTGGCGCGGATTGATCCGGCTTCAGCGGCGCGCATCCGGCCCACAGACACTCAGCGGCTGCAGCGGGCCCTTGAGGTATTCCGCGTGACGGGCATGTCTCTGACGGCGTTCCACGCCCAGCAGACTGAACCCTGTCCATTTCCGCTGCTTGAGCTCGCCATTATGCCGCCTGACAGAGCTGGTCTGCACAGGGTCATCGCCGCGCGATTCGAGCAGATGATTGCGGCCGGTCTGGTGGAAGAAGTTGCGCGTTTGAAGTCTAACCCCGCACTCAATCCAGCTCTGCCCGCCATGCGTGCCGTTGGCTACCGTCAGGTCTGGGCCTATCTCGAGGGCCAATACGATCACCCGACCATGGTGGAAAAGGGCATCATCGCCACCCGCCAGCTGGCCAAACGCCAGCACACCTGGCTCAGGGGCTGGTCTGGCCTGCAGTTGCTGGCGACGCCAGATAAGGCAGAGGCCTTGAAAATGCTGCGGCGTGGCACCATATTATCGTAGTCACTCACTTGCCGACCCGCTGCACCCGCAGCAGGATCGTTCGACTTAGAGCCAGGTCGAACCTTCAATCGCTAGTTTGACCGCGGTTGGAGACAGTGAGTATTTGCTCATAAGTAATTAATAAAGAACGCGAAGCTGTGACCCGCAAAAGTGGTGGTCTGACAGCCTTGCCGGTTCGAGGAGAGCAACATGTCAAAAGGGCAATCATTACAAGACCCTTTCCTAAACGCCTTACGCAAGGATCGTATTCCTGTGTCTATCTTCCTGGTCAACGGTATCAAGTTGCAGGGCCAGATCGAATCGTTCGATCAGTTCGTAATTCTGCTGCGCAATACTGTCAGCCAGATGATCTACAAGTCGGCAATTTCAACCGTGGTCCCTTCGAGAAACGTGAAGATGCCGTCGGCAGATGACCAGGATTAAGTCGGATTCACGTTGCGTGTAACTCTATCCGGAAACGCCATTGTTCTTTGATCGACCGGAATCCGGCAGCCGCGCGCTGCTGATCCATATCCAACAGCACGACACCGAGCTTGCGACGCCGGAAGAGTTGATCGAACTCGTTCGCTCCGCTGGTCTCGAACCCGTGGGCTGTATTTCGAGCAGCCGGCGCTTTCCGCACCCCGGTACCTTTATCGGCGGTGGTAAGGTGGATGAAATCAAAGCATGGCTGGCGGAGAATGCCTGCGAGCTCGTGATTTTTGGCGATGACCTGTCACCAACGCAGGAGCGTAACCTTGAGCAGGCCCTGGACAAACGCGTCCTTGGTCGAACCGGACTGATTCTCGAGATCTTTGCGCGCCGCGCCCGTACGCATGAAGGCAAGCTCCAGGTCGAGCTGGCCCAGCTTGAGCATGCGTCTTCTCGTCTGGTGCGTGGCTGGACGCACCTTGACCGCCAGCGCGGCGGTTCAGGTCGCAGCGCCGGGGGCGCGGCGGGTCTGGGCGGCGCGGGTGAGACTCAGCTGGAGGCGGACCAGCGTATGATTGGCGACCGTATCAAGCGTATCCATGGTCGACTCGCCAAGGTTAGACAACAGCGAGCCCATAACCGTCGCAGCCGCGCGCGCTCTGATACCCGGTCCATTTCGCTGGCGGGTTATACCAATGCGGGCAAATCAACTTTATTCAATCAGGTCTGTGCCGCTGCGGTGCACGCGGAAGACCAGCTGTTCGCGACGTTGGATCCAACGCTGCGCCGGCTGGAGTTGCCCGTGGTAGGTGAAGCTGTGCTGGCTGATACCGTCGGCTTCATCCGCCAGCTGCCGCATACACTGGTGGATGCATTCCGCGCCACCCTTGAAGAAGTCAGTCAGGCTGATCTGATACTGCACGTGGTTGATGCGGCTGCACCGCTCCGAGACGAACGCATCCATGAGGTGAATGCTGTGTTGCGTGAGATCGGTGCAGAAGACATCCCGCAGTTGATGGTCTACAACAAGGTTGATCTGCTGGGTGAAACCTCGCGTATCGAGAGAAATAGAGAGGGCCTGCCAGTAAAAGTCTGGGTGTCCAGCCTGACTGGTCAGGGCAAGGACGAACTGCTCTCAGCGATCACTGAGTGTCTCGCCAGCGACGTCATCGAAACCAGTATCATGCTCGGGCCGGCGGATGGCAGAATCCGGGCACAACTGTTTGAGCTGGGCGCTGTGATAGGCGAGACAACCTGCGAAGACGGCTCGATCGAAATGCGCCTGAAAATCGAAGAGAGCAGCCTGAGGAAAATCACCCAGGGCAGGCAGGCAGGATTATATGGCTGAACGGCCTGAATACTTGAAGATTAATTGTAGGATTAGTGGGAAAATAGAGTTCCTGCTTGTCGAATGACGGGAGAAACAAATGGCATGGAATGAACCAGGAGGCGGCAACCGGGGTGATAAGGATCCCTGGGGCAATCGCGACAACGAAGGACCACCGGACCTCGATGAGGCATTCCGCAAGCTGCAACAAAATCTGTCGCAGATGTTCGGCGGTGGCGGTGGCAATGCAACCGGTGGCGGCGGGGCAAGTCAGCCGCTGAACACAACACTGCTGGGCCTGGCCGGCGCCGTGCTCCTGATCATCTACCTGGTGATGGGCGTTTACACGGTGGATCAGCAGGAACGGGGCGTCGTTCTGCGGTTTGGTGAGGCATTGGATGAAATCGTTTTGCCGGGTCTGCATTGGAACCCGCCGTTGATTGATCAGGTCCTGATCGAGAATGTGACGCGAGTCCGCTCGCGGCCGCATGATTCAGAGATGCTGACGGAAGACGAGAATATCGTCAAAGTAAAGATGACCGTGCAGTACGTCATTGATGATATTAAGAATTACGTACTGAATGTCCGAGAACCTGATAAGAGTCTCTACCAGGCGACTGAAAGCGCCCTGCGTCATGTGGTCGGCAGCACCGAGATGCACGAGGTGCTGACCGAGGGTCGCGCCGAGATGGGTCTTGAGGTGCGTGAACGAATTCAAACCTACATGCAGAACTACGGTACTGGCATCCGCGTTACCCAGGTCAACATCGATGAGTCAGCGCCACCGGATGCAGTCCGGGCCGCGTTTGACGACGTGATCAAGGCGCGTGAGGACGAGGTCCGGTTGCGTAACGAGGCTGACGCCTACGCCAACCAGATCGTGCCGGAAGCGCGCGGTGATGCGCAGCGACTGCTGGAAGAAGCCCAGGCCTACAAAGAGCGGGTCATCGCTCAATCTCGAGGTGAGGCGGAACGATTCAACAAGCTTTATGCTGAGTACAAGCTGGCACCAGATGTGACTAAAACAAGGATGTACATCGACACTATTGAAAGCGTCATGTCGAACTCGACCAAGGTCATGATTGACGTTGACGGTGGTAATAACCTGTTGTACCTCCCCCTCGACAAGATCATGGAGCAGTCCCAGAACAGGAGCAGTGACTCGCCGGCAACCAGCAACGCGCCGGCTTACAGCACGAACAGCGACAATCGCAGTCGCAGGGAGAGACGACAATGAGCACTCGTACTTTTGTGATCGGTTTCATTCTGGCAGCGCTTGTGCTGCTGGGAATGAACTCACTGTTTATCGTGACGGAAATGCAGCGAGCGGTGCTGCTTGAATTTGGTAAAGTCGTGCGCGACGACATCAAGCCTGGCCTGCATGTGAAGCTGCCGATTATCAATGAGGTCAGAAAGTTTGACGGGCGCATCCTGACATCAGATGCACCCCCCGAGCGTTTCCTGACACTCGAGAAAAAGGCCCTGATTGTCGACTCATTCGCGAAGTTCAAAATCGAGGATGTAGAGACCTACTACACGGCTACCTCGGGTGATGAACGTCGGGCTGAAGAGCTGCTGAAAGAGCGAATCAATAATGGGCTGCGTAACGAGATCAGTAAGCGCACGTTGCATGAAGTTGTCTCAGGCGAGCGTGATGAGCTGATGCTGGTGTTGACCAACAAGCTGAACGAGGTCGCCAATCAGGAACTGGGTGTCGCCGTAGTGGATGTACGGGTGAAGCGGATTGATCTTCCGCCGGAAGTCAGCAACTCGGTTTATTCCCGTATGAATACGGAACGAGACATTGAGGCTCGCGAACACCGCGCCAAGGGTCAGGAACTTGCGGTGGGTATTCGCGCCGATGCCGACAAGCAACGTGAAGTGATGCTTGCTGAGGCCTATAGCCAGGCAGAAGAACTGCGCGGTGAGGGTGACGCAGAGGCAGCAGCGATCTACGCCTCGGCATTCCAGAAAGACCCAGGTTTCTATGAGTTCTATCGTAGTATGTCGGCGTATCAGCGCACTTTCGCGGACAAGGGTGATGTTCTGCTCATCCAGCCGGACAGCGAATTCTTTAAATTCATGAACAGCAACCAGCTCGGTCGTTGACTGTGACGGCGGAACACGATAGTTTCGCCGCCGTTTGCTTCTATAAACCTGCGGGTTTAAGCGGGAAACTGGGTTAGGCAAGTGTGGCACGATCTTGGCGTGGCGTTGTGCCTGGTACTGGTGATTGAGGGCATCATTCCCTTCCTGTACCCGCGACGCTGGCGCGAGATGGTGATGATGCTTGCCGAGGTAGATGACAGAACCATGCGGGTCCTTGGACTCATCAGCATGTTGCTGGGCACGGGCTTGCTCTACCTGATCAACTGAACTGCACCAGAGAAACCTGACAATGAGCATAGTAGACCGATGGCTGCTGCCCGACGGCGTCGAAGACGTGCTGCCGCCCCAGGCTGGCAGACTGGAAGCCGTTCGGCGCACACTGCTGGATCTCTATGCCACCTGGGGTTACGAGTATGTTGTGCCCCCAATGGTGGAGTACCTCGAATCGCTTCTAACCGGCACGGGCCGGGACCTTGACCTGAAAACCCTGAAGGTCACCGACCTCGTCTCGGGTCGGACGATGGGTGTCAGGGCCGACATCACCCCGCAGGTTGCGCGCATCGACGCCCACAGTCTGAAGCACGATGGCGTTGCCCGACTCTGCTATGCCGGCACCGTCGTCCAGTCCGAAGCGGACGGCATGCTCGAAAGCCGCACCCCGATGAAGGTCGGGGCAGAACTCTTTGGTGACGCCTCTATTCGTGGTGATGTCGAGATTGTCTGCCTGATGATTGAATCCATGCAAACGCTGGGTTTCGAGACCATTCACATTGATCTCGGCGATGTCTCTATTTTCCGTCACCTGGTCAGCACCTTCGGCCTGAGCGAGGCGCAGCAGGAAACGCTGTTTGCCTCTGTGCAGCGCAAATCGGTGCAGGAGATCCAGCGTCAGTGTGATGCCATGGGTCTCTCAGACGGCAAGGCGAAACTGCTGGTGGAACTGCCGCTGCTCTGCGGCGCCGTCGAGATGCTGGACCGGGCTCGCAGCCTGTATGCAGAATTTCCCGAGCTGGCGGCAATACTCAACAACCTCGACACAGTGGCACAGGAAGTGGCCGCACGCTACCCGGCTGTTGATCTCTACTTTGACTTGGGCGAGCTGCGTGGCTATGCCTATCACACCGGTATCGTTTTCGCGGCCCACGTCGATGGCGTCAGTCAAACCGTGGCCAAGGGTGGTCGCTACGACCACATCGGCGCGGTGTTTGGCCGTGAGGGCAGAGGTGCTACAGGATTTTCGGTCAACGTCCTGAATGTGGCAGAGAGTGCCAGCATAGAGTTCGAAGCCCGGCCCACCGTCCTGGTGAGCGGGGAAGGTGCAGGCCTGTGGGAAGAAATTAGCAGGTTGAGAGTTGACGGATACACCGTCGTCGAATCAGGTAACGTCGAGGACTACGACTTCTGCCTCGTTCAGGCGGAAGGAAAGTGGCAGCTGATGCGGAGAGAAAGCCATGGGTAAGAATGTTGTCGTCATCGGCACCCACTGGGGTGATGAAGGCAAGGGTAAAGTCGTTGACCTGCTGACGGAAAAGGCTGCAGCGGTGGTCCGATTCCAGGGCGGCCACAATGCCGGGCATACACTGGTCGTGGGGGGAGAGAAGACGGTACTGCACCTGATTCCCTCAGGAATCCTCCACCCGCAGGTCACCTGCCTCATAGGTAATGGTGTCGTCCTGTCCATTCCGGATCTGTTCAAGGAAATCGAGGAGCTGGAGGAGGCCGGCGTTGCCGTGCGCGAGCGCCTGAGGATATCCGACAGCTGCCCCTTGATCCTGCCTTACCACGTTGCTCTCGATCAGAACCGCGAGAATGTCAAAGGCAACCGAAAGATCGGAACGACAGGGCGCGGTATTGGCCCTGCCTATGAGGATAAGGTGGCAAGACGGGGTGTTCGTGTTGCCGACCTGTTCGACGAGTCTGCCTACAGGGCCAAGCTTGAAGAAATCCTCGACTACCACAACTTCGTGCTCGAGCATTACTTTCATGCTCCTCGCGTTGAGGTCGACGCAGTACTGGCTGCCTCATTCGCCTATGCTGATCAGCTGAAACCGATGGTGACTGACGTTGTCGATGAGCTGAGTGTGCTGCGAAAGTCCGGTGCCAATCTCTTATTCGAGGGCGCACAGGGCGCCCTGCTGGATATCGACCACGGTACATACCCTTTTGTGACGTCATCGAATACGACGGCGGGTGCCATCAGCAGTGGCTGTGGCGTTGGTCCGCTGGCCCTCGACTACATCCTTGGTATCACGAAAGCCTACACCACACGTGTTGGTTCAGGGCCTTTTCCAACGGAACTGTTCGATGATGTTGGCAGTCATCTCGCCAGGGTTGGGCAAGAGTTTGGCGCGACGACGGGCAGACCGCGACGGTGTGGCTGGTTCGATGGCCAGGCGTTGAAGCAGGTGGTCAACATCAACAGCGTATCAGCGCTTTGTATCACTAAACTCGATGTGCTTGATGGGCTCGACAAGGTGGCGATCTGTACGAGTTACGATGAATCCGGTGATTCAGCCCTGCCGATCTACGAGGAAATGCCGGGTTGGCAGGAGTCGACCGTTGGTGCCAGATCCATGGATGAGCTACCCGCTAACGCCCAGGCTTACCTCAAGCGAATCGAGGAAGTCTGCGAAGTCAGGATTGATTTTGTCTCAACGGGTCCGGATCG
>JAYQAI010000048.1:0-7451 GCA_038136715.1 Gammaproteobacteria bacterium
AGCGTAAACGAAAACGCCACCCCGGAGGGTGGCGTTTAGTCAGTTTACCCGAACTCGGATATGACGCCGGATATCGATTCTTTGGCGTCACCGAACAACATTCTTGTGTTCTCACCAAAGAAGAGTGGGTTGTCGACGCCGGAAAAGCCCGATGCCATCGATCGTTTAAGAACGAACACCGTGCGAGCCTTGTCGACGTTGATGATGGGCATGCCATAGATTGGACTGTCTTCATCTTCTCTCGCACTCGGGTTAACGACGTCGTTGGCGCCGATGACCACGGCGATGTCGACATTCTCGATCCGAGGGTTGATATCGTCCATCTCGACCAGTTGCTCGTACGGGACGTCCGCTTCTGCCAGCAACACGTTCATGTGACCCGGCATACGTCCTGCAACCGGGTGAATCGCGTAGCTGACCTCAGCGCCATTAGCCTCGAGGATCTGGCCGAGTTCCTTAACCACGTGCTGTGCCTGGGCAACAGCCATACCGTATCCTGGGACGAAGCAAACGTTGCTGGCTGCCTCGAACAGATAGTATGCATCTTCGACAGAGATCGGTTTAACTTCGCCTTCAATTGCCTTGCCCTGTTTGACAGCGCCAAAGCCGCTGAACAGGACGTTAGCCAGAGACCGGTTCATCGCCTTGCACATGATGTTCGTCAGGATGATGCCGGCTGCGCCGACCAGAGAGCCGGCGACAATCAGGATGTTGTTATTGATAGCAAAACCTGCGGCGCAGGCGGCCAGCCCGGAGTAACTGTTCAGCAGTGAAATAACCACCGGCATGTCTGCACCACCAATGGGGATCACGGCCATGACGCCGAACACCATAGCGAGGCCCAGCATGATGTAGAGCCACTGTGAATCTGCTACCGGATTGACCGCAAACATGTAGCCGCTGACCAGGATGCCGATGAGGATCAGGCTGTTAACAATCTGCTGGCCAGTGAAGACGACGGCCGCGCTGTTAATGGTCTCGCTGAGCTTGCCGTAGGCAATCAGGCTGCCGGTAAAGGTCATGCCACCGATCAGGATGGCCAGCAGGATGGTCACTGCCGTAAAGGTGCTGACATCGCCGGTGTAGAGGGTAGCCCAGCCGACAAGAAGGCTGGCCGCGCCACCGGAACCGTTAAACAATGCGACCATCTCTGGCATGGAGGTCATCGCGACGAGGCGTGCAGCCAGGGCGCCGATGATCGAGCCGACGATGATGCCGCCGATGATGTACTCATAACTGACAATACCTTCGGCGGTCAGACCTGCAACTACCGCGATCAACATGCCGAGTGAAGACAACAGGTTGCCGCGCCGTGCTGTCGCGGGCGAACCAAGCATTTTGAGGCCAAAGATGAACAGTATGGCCGAGACCACGTAAGCCAGGTTGGCAATCATTTCAATACTCATTTGCCGCCCTCGCTCTTACTTTTGAACATGCCCAGCATGCGGTCAGTCACAAGGTAGCCACCGACAACGTTAATCGTCGCGAAGGTGACCGCCGCCGCACCGAGCCAGGTGCCCATTGCGTTATCGACCATTCCTGCCGCCAGGAAGGCGCCCGCCAGTGTGATGCCAGAGATAGCGTTTGCACCTGACATCAGCGGTGTGTGCAGTGTTGCCGGCACCTTGGAAATCAGCTCGAAGCCGAGGAATATCGACAGTACGAGAATGAAGGTAAGAAAGACGATTTCCATATCAACCCTCCCTTATGTTCTTGATGGTTTCATTGACGATGGCGCCATCATGCGTGATGACACAACCCTGCAGTATGTCGTCGGCCAGATCGAGGTTGAATGTCTTTTCCTCGTCGTTCCAGTACTCGGAGACCAGATTGAACAAGTTCGACGAGTACATCTGGCTGGCGTCTTTAGCGACCTGTGCGGGCAGGTTGCTGATGCCGAGGATGGAAACACCACCGATATCCACCGTTTCATCGGGCTTTGAGCCCTCAACGTTGCCCCCACTGTCAACCGCCATGTCAACAATGACACCGCCGGGTTGCATCGCTTCGACCATGTCTGCGGTGACGATTCGGGGTGCCGGGCGGCCAAAGACCTGAGCCGTTGTAATCACGATGTCAGATTCACTGATGACTTTTTTCATGCCCTGGCGCTGCATTTCCAGCTGTTCGGGGGTCAGTTCCCTGGCGTAACCATCTTTGGTCTGGCCGGTCTCGCCAAGGTCAATGTCAACGAACTTGGCACCAAGTGATTGGACCTGTTCGGCGACGACAGGTCGAGTGTCAAATGCTTCAACGCGGGCCCCGAGTCGTTTCGCTGTTGCAATAGCCTGCAAGCCGGCAACACCGGCACCGATAACGAACACTTTGGCGGGGCTGAGCGTGCCGGCGGGTGTCATCATCATGGGGAGAATGCGGTCGAGTTTCTGCGCCGCCAGAACAACCATCACATAACCTGCGAGGTTTGCCTGGGAGGAGAGTGCATCCATCTTTTGAGCCCGGGTCGTGCGGGGAATCATCTCCATGCTGATGGCCGTCACACCCTGTGCGGCAAGGGCATCGACCAGCTCGTGCTCATTATAGGGGTCAAGATAACTGACCTGGATGGCGCCTTGCTTCAGCTGCCCGACTTCGTCCAGTGAAGGCTTTCTGACACGCAAAACAATATCGCCGCTGCCTAAAAGCGCCGCACGATCACCAGAAACGGTAGCACCGGCTTCCTCGTAATCTGCATCGCTGTAACCCGACTGGCTGCCGAGCCCCGATTCGACCGAGACAGACAAACCTGCTCGTACGAGTTTCTTGACGGAATCGGGAATGAGGGCAACGCGGCGTTCATTTTCCCACGTCTCCGCAGGGACCACGATCTGCATAGTTTCCTCACAATTTTTGTTGGTTGGAGTGTGGCGTCGACACGGTAGAAACCCTGCCGGATAAGGTTCCGCAAGTTAGCACGATCAATGGGGCGATGCTAACGAATCGCCGCTATAAATCGTGAAAAAAAGGAAACTAATGCGTGCCAGTATTTCATCATAGGAATAGATTGCTGCGTCTGATTTGTTTCTTGCCGCCGGAATTGAGGTAAAGTCCCACCTTTCCGCAGACCATCATCAGGGCATTCCAATGAGCTGGCACCGTGAAGCCGCAGAAATAGAACTCAGACGCCAATTGTCGAAACAGCAGGGGGGCGATGAAGCTATCGCCAACCATCATGCCAAGGGCCGTCTGACCATTCGAGAACGCATTGCCTCACTAGTGACGCGCGGTACTTTTCAGGAGCATGGTGAGGGTGCGGGTTTCGCCGAAAAAGGTGAAAACGGTGAAATCGAATCGTTTTCCCCGGCGAACTACGTCGTCGGCTTTGGCGAAGTTGGCAGTCGCCGTGTTGTGGTCGGCGGAGAGGACTTCACCCTGAAAGGTGGTTCGCCCAACGGTGCCGGTCTGCGTAAAAGTGTGTATGCCGAGGAACTGGCGGTTCAATTTAAAGTACCCCTGGTTCGAATGCTGGAGGGCGGCGGTGGCAGCGTGGCGGGTTCCGGTGGCCCCAGGCCCACGACCGTCGGCACGCCTGTTTATGCGGAGCCGCGGTTTAAAATCATCGCTGATGCAATGAACCATGTGCCGGTCGTATCAGCTGCGCTTGGCCCGGTGGCGGGATTCCCAGCCGGGCGCCTGGTGGCTTCCCACTTTTCGGTGATGGTGAAGGATACGTCACAGGTTATGGTAGGCGGACCTGCGCTGGTCGAGCGTGCGCTTGGCGTTTCTCTGTCTAAGGAGCAGTTGGGAGGCTGGCGCGTCCATACCAGGAGCGGCATCGTAGACAACGTTGCGGACAGTGAAGAGGATGCCCTCGAGCAGGTGAGGCGTTTCCTAAGCTATTTGCCGCAGAATGTCTGGCAGCTGCCGCAGAGAATACCCAGTGATGATCATCCGGGCCGGGCAGACGAAGAACTCATCAATATCGTGCCTCGGGATGGGCGCGTGCCGTTTGAGATGCGCGATCTTATCCGTCACGTCGTCGACAAGGCGAGCTTTTTTGAGATCGCTCGCGATTATGGCCATGGTCAGATTATCGGCCTGGCCCGACTCGATGGCGCGCCAGTTGGTGTGATTGCCAATGACTGTCGGCATTTCGCGGGGGCGATGACCGCGGAAGGCTCGCAGAAAGCCAAACGCATGATGGAACTTTGCGACACGTTCCATTTGCCGATTGTGAATTTTATGGACGAGCCAGGATTTATGATTGGTCCGGATGCAGAACAGGCAGCCTGCATTCGCTACGGTATGAGTGCTGTAGCAGCCGCTGTTCAGTCTACGGTTCCCTGGGCCAACGTGGCCATACACAAATCATTTGGTGTCGCTTCAGCAGCACACTTTGCACCAAATACCTACAAGCTCGCATGGCCGTCCTGGGAAATGGGCGCGCTGCCTGTAGAAGGTGGTGTTGCGGTGGCCTTTCACCGGGAAATTGCCGCGGCAGAGGATCCGGCTGCGAGACGCCGCGAGCTGGAAGAAATGCTGATGAAAAATCGGTCTCCGTTTCCGATGATGGAAAGTTTCGCTGTGCATGAGCTGATTGACCCAAGAGAGACCAGGTCGAAATTGTGCACCTGGATTGACTGGGTGCAGCCACTGCTTGAGGAACTGAAGGGCCCGGTAACCTGGGGAATGAGGCCCTGAGAAGCATGATGAAAAACGTGATGCGTCACGGCCTGCTATTGCTGGCGCTTTTTGCTGAAGCTGGGCTTGCCGGTCCCGCTCCCACAGGCCCACATGTTCGGGTTGATCTGATCGCGGAGGTGGTTAGTGTCGCCCCTGGCGATCGTTTTCGCGTCCTTTTTGCTCAGGACATTGACGCGCGCTGGCACACCTATTGGCGCAATCCCGGCGACTCCGGTGACCCGCCGAGTATCCGCTGGCAGGCACCAGAAGGGGTAGAGGTCAGTGGGTTCAGCTGGCCCTACCCGGAGCGGATTGCCTATGGGCCGCTGATGAACTTCGGCTATCACGATGAGGTCTACCTGCCGTTTACCGTCAGCGTGCCCGCTGATTTCACCGGGGCGGAACTGACTCTCGAGGGCAGTGGTCGCGTTCTGGTTTGCGAAGAGATCTGCATTCCCGAGCGCGTCAGTGTCACCGTGACCGTGGCGCTTGGCGAGACGGTGCTGGATGCGTCAGTCAGGCAGCTGTTTGATCGAGCAGACTCGTTGATTCCTGTGGCTCTGAAAGTTGAGAGCCGTTTTCAGATGCAGGGTGATGATATTGAGCTCTTTTTCGGGATTCCGGGTCCGGCCGACAATCGCGTGTCGTCGGTTGAGTACTTTCCCTATGCCCGTGATGTTATTGATAACCCGGCAGAGCAGGCCTACAGCTTCAGCGACACTGGTCTGACGCTGACCTTGCAGCCGGGCTATGGCTTCGACGCGGCAAAAGCTGATTTCGGTGGAATCGTCGTGATTCACGAGTCTTCCGGCGGCGATGCGATCGTTTCGAGTTTTGCCGTTGGTGCGGATGGAACCTCAGCAGGTGCTGCCAAGGCGCCGAACGCAGCGGCGACCGATAACGGCATGAGCCTCTGGCTGGCCGTCGCGCTCGCGTTCGCCGGCGGTTTGATCCTTAATCTCATGCCCTGTGTGTTTCCTGTGCTGTCGATCAAGGTCCTTTCTCTGGTCGAATCCTCGCGCCAATCTGGTGACTCCATTCGTGTACATGGGCTGGTCTATGCCGCCGGTGTCGTGCTCAGTTTCGTGCTGATTGCACTTCTGCTGATTTTGCTGCGTCTTGGCGGCGACGCCATTGGCTGGGGGTTCCAGTTGCAGTCGCCGATCGTCGTTGGGCTCCTCGCGTACCTGTTTGTGCTTATAGGGCTGAATCTGATGGGCGCCTTCGAAATTGGACTGTCCATCATGTCTATCGGCAGCAATGCAGAAGCCAAAGGTTATACCGGCTCGTTTGCAACCGGTGTGCTGGCCACTGTCGTTGCAGCACCGTGCACTGCGCCTTTTATGGGCGCTGCCGTGGGATTTGCGCTGACCCAGTCCATTGCTGTCGCGCTGACTGTATTTGCGGCGCTGGGCGCGGGCATGGCGGCTCCTTACGTGTTCCTGTGTTACTCACCAGGGCTGCTGGCGAAACTGCCTGCACCGGGAGCCTGGATGAATACCTTCAGGCAGGTGCTCGCATTTCCCATGTTTGGCTCTGCTGTGTGGCTGCTCTGGGTGTTCGGTATCCAGACCAGCGTGACGGGCATGATGCAGGCATTGACAGGGTGTCTGCTGCTGGCATTGGGTGTCTGGTTAGTTGCGTTGCGACTCGAGAGCACTGGTAGCAGGATCGTGCGAGCGCTAGTAGTGCTGGCGATTGGGGGCGGGGCTGTCATGCTGGTCTGGCGTCAGGCACCCGAGGCGATGGTTACGCCAACACCTGAATCCACAAGTGTCGCTGGCTCAGGTGCAGCTGCGGGTTCTGCTATTGCTTATTCGCCGGATACATTGGCAGCAGCGCGCGAGAATGGCGCAGTACTGGTTAACTTCACAGCGGCCTGGTGCATCACCTGCAAAGTCAATGAGATTAATGCCCTGAACACACGCGCTGTGCAGTCTGCATTGGCTAAAAAGGGCATCACTTATCTGAAGGGCGACTGGACCAATGAGGATCCGATGATTACAGCTGCACTGCAGGCGTATGGTCGAAGTGGTGTCCCGCTCTATCTGCTCTATCGTCCAGGCGCGGAGAGGGCAGAGGTCCTGCCGCAGATACTGACCCAGGGTATTGTGCTGGAGGCACTGGATACCCTGTAGGTCAGCTCAAACGGCAGGTTGGCTATGATGACTGGAAGTCAAGGATCCAGGCGGGCGGATGCCTTGCCCTTGATTACCTCAGTACCTTCCTCATCAACAGTCGATACGTCCAGATCTGCGATCTGGTCGCCGTCCTCTTCTCTGATATCAGTCACTGTCGCCTTGGCCGTCAGTGTCGCTCCAGGAAAAACCTGCGCGGTAAAGCGGACACCATAATAGGTAAGTCGCCCGTCGCCGACATAGTTCGTCAGCATCTTGCCGGTCATGCCCATGGACAACATACCGTGGGCGAAGACAGAGGGATAGCCAGCAACTTGCGTCGTGAAGATCTCGTCACTGTGCAGGGGGTTGTAGTCGCCCGACGTCCCGGCGTACATGACGATCTGGGTACGTGACAGGTTGTTGCAGACTTCTTCCTCGTAGGTGTCTCCGACTTTCAGTTCACTTGCTTTTAATGTCATCTTTGTCTCCTCAGCTGTCGCCCGAAGTGGCTGGTTTTTCGGTGCGAACGCCAACACCGGTCGCGGTAATAACCAACTCGCCGTTCTGATCGCGATACTCAGTAACAGACTCGCTGAACATCAGTTTGCCGCCACGCCGGCCTTCTTTCTCCCATGACTTACCGGGTTTCACCTCAGCTGTCAGGACGTCACCGACCTTCAGAGACCGGTGGTAGACAAAATGCTGCTCGGC
>JAYQAI010000048.1:7551-30498 GCA_038136715.1 Gammaproteobacteria bacterium
GGATCGAACTGGGCGCTAGACTGCGCAAAAGTGGGCGGTGCGAGAATGGCGCCCGCCTCAGAATTTGCCGCGTGTTCTTCGTCGTAGTAGATCGGGTTCGCATCACCGATGGAGCGCGCGAACATCATGACGTGGCTTGCTTCAACAGGAAATTTGTCAACTGCCATTGTGAAGGTTCTCCGTATTTAGTCGTTTGTTTTTGTTGCTAACTCAATTGCCGAGTGCCATGCACTTACTCATACAATCGAAATGAGGTCAAGGCCAGAAAGTCGCCGAAAATAGAAAAAAGTAGTTGTTCACCTCCGGGAGCGACTGTACTATTTTTCGTCCGCACTCCCGGCCAGAATAAAAAAATATAAGCCCCTTATGTCCAGACCTGTTCGAATAGAATTCCCCGGCGCGTCTTACCATGTGACCAGCAGGGGCAGAAAAGGGCACACTGTATTCAGCGACGATGAAGACCGTGGTGTATTTCTCAACGTGGTTGATAATGTCGTTGAGCGTTTTGGTTGGCTGGTGCATAGCTATACACTGATGGATGACCATTACCACCTCGTCGTTGAAGTTCCCCAGGCGAACCTTTCGAAAGGTATGCGCCAGCTGAATGGCGTTTACACCCAACATTTCAATCGCCGTCACGGTTCTGAGGGCCCGATTTTCCAGGGGCGATTCAAGGGTGTGCTGTTTGAGAAGAAAAACTACCTGCTGCCTGTATGTCGTCATGTGCTGACCAATCCGACGCGGTTTGATGAGTCAGCGAGCTATGCAAATTACAAGTGGAGCAGTTATCGAGCACTTTCAGGCCAGGTCAATCCGCCGAGTCTGCTGCATTGCGATGATGTGCTCGGTAAGTTTGGCAAGCGCGTAAAGGATGCCCAGAAGAAGTTCAGGGACTACATCAGGGAAGGGCTGGATGAAGAATCGCCACTCGAAAAGCGCACTAACCAGGTGCTGCTTGGCAGTCCGCGGTTTCTCAACAAGATGCAACCTATCCTGCAGGGCGAACGCCTCTCTAAACGCGGGCCAAAAGCGGCAGGACGGCGTCGTAGTCTGAAAGTCCTGTTCCGCAAGGTCGATGAGAAAACCCGGCCGGAGCGCAATGATCTGATCAAGAAAGCTCACCTGGAACACGGTTACACACTGATGGAAATCGGTGAGCACCTGGGGCTGCACTACACCACGGTCTCCAAAGTGATTAACGCTTGAGAGGGCGTTGCTCTTTATAACCCCACTCTGTATCCTTCCAATTTTTAACACCTGCAGAATTTCTAGCTATGCGCAGAGTAGTTGGCTCACAACAACAAGAAGAAGGTGAAATTGACCTGACCCCCATGCTGGACGTCGTGTTCATCATGCTGATCTTTTTCATCGTGACAGCGACCTTCGTTAAGGAAATTGGCCTGGACGTCAACAGTCCAGACAAGAACCAGAATGTGAAGGATGCAGACAAAAAGAGTATTGTCGTCCAGATCACCAGTCGGGATCGAATTCGTATTCGAGGCCGTGACATTGACTTTCGTGCGGTCAGGGCAAACATCGAACGTTTACACGCTGAAGACCCTGAAGCACCCGTTGTGGTTCAACCCCACCCGGAAAGCATGACTGAGACCATGATTCATGTCATGGATTCCGCGCGTCAGGCAGGCGTCTATAACGTCTCGATTGCCGCATCCTAGCGTCAGACTGATGCCGTGAAAATTGGCATCAATATCCGGGTGATGGGCCACCAGTCCTCTCCGGATATCATCTCAAACATTCTTACCCAAGCCGACCAGGCGGGAATTGAATCCGCCTGGATCGTCGACCATATCGCTATTCCCCCTGATGACAGTGAAGGTTCAGGTGGACGTTATCTTGATCCGCTGACCACATTGGCCTGGATGGCAGCGCTGACCCGTCAGATCAAAATCGGCACAAGCGTCCTGGTCCTGCCTTATCGTCCGCCACTGCCTACTGCCAAGTCGCTAGCAACGATCCAGGAGCTTTCCGGTGGCAGGCTCCTGCTGGGGGTTGGTATTGGCTGGATGGCGCCTGAGTTCAGAGCGCTGGGCGTGCCGCGTCAGAAGCGGGGGCAGATCGCCGACGATACGCTTTCTTTCCTGCATGACTGTTTTGATCACGATGTGGTCGAGGCCAACGGCCAGCCTTTTCTGTTTAATCCCAGGCCAGCCAAACCGCCTATGTATATCGGTGGTGGTGCCCCGTATGCCATAGATCGCGCGCTGCGTTCCGGCACTGGTTGGATGCCGATGGGACGACTGGAAAAGATAGCGCCACAGATTCAGGCATTCAGGCAGCGCGCAGAGGCAACAGGACACCCGGGTGAAGTGGTCACGTTCATCAGTCTGTCTGATGATGCAACAGAGGCGGAACAGCAGCTACGGGACTATGAAAACGCAGGCGTCACGCGGGTGATCGTCAGCCGGCCCTATGATAATGCGGAGGCTTGGCTGCCCACGATAGAACTCATACACCAATTGCAGGAATCATTATGGAACTGATACTCATCAGGCACGGGCTGCCCATGCACGTCGAGACGGAAGATGGCTCGCCAGCGGATCCGTCGCTCTCGACAGAAGGTCATCAGCAGGCCAGTTTGATGGCTGACTGGCTTCGCGATACTCATATTGATCACCTTTATTCGAGTCCGATGCAGCGCGCAGTGCAGACCGCGGCGCCGCTCGCCGCCGCTAAAGGCATGAATGCGGAGTTACGTGAGGGCGTAGCGGAATATGACCGTCATGCGGATCACTACATTCCTGTCGAAGAATTGAAGAAGCTCGACTACGATCGCTGGCAGAGACTGATGCGTGGTGAGGTCGATGACGTCGACTTCCCAAAATTTTGCGAAGGTGTGATCTCAACACTGAACGAGATTATTGCAACCCATCCAGGCAAGAAGGTCGCAGTAACCTGTCACGGCGGGGTCATCAACGTCTGGACCGCTCATGTCATTGGAATAGAACCTCGAATGTTCTTCAACCCCAAGTACACCAGCATCAACCGTTACATGGCTGCCAGCTCTGGTGAGCGAAGTATCATCACGCTAAACGAACATGCCCACCTGAGACCACTGGCGGACGGTGGGTCCTGAGACACGGCTGATGTCAGGCGCCGTTCTTCTGCTGGCGGCCCCTTGATTGAACGGCGAGACGATTCTTCTCCAGCGTTTCCGCGGCAATGCCGCGATTGCTGGTGCCTGAGAGACGCGTCTCCTCAGCGAGACCGTCCGCCAGCGTGTTCTCCCAACCGAAGTCGATCAGCTGGTGTATTGCTCTCAGGGTTTCAGGATTACCTGAACAGATATCGCGGGCCAGCTGCTGACAGTAGGGTAGGAGCTCTGCCGACGGCAGGACCTCGTTAACCAGACCCCAGCGTTCTGCTTTCTCTGCTTCCAGGTAGTTGCCGGTAAAACTGAGCTGTTTCGCTCGCGAGACGCCGACAAGACGAGACAGACGCTGCGACAGCCCCCAGCCAGGAACCACTCCCATGCGCACATGGGTGTCAGCAAAACGTGCTTCAGTCGAAGCAATCAGGATGTCGCAGGCCAGTGCCAGTTCAAAGCCGCCTGTGATTGCAAAACCATTGATTGCCCCGATCACCGGCTTGCCGACACTGCGAATTGCACCTTGCAGGTCGACCGCATTGTCACTGGTACCACCTGTTCCCATGCCTCTTTCGCCCAGTTCTTTCAGGTCGAGCCCGGCAGAAAAGGCTCTGCCTGCGCCAGTGAGGATAATGACTTTTGTGGCATCGTCGTCTTTCAGCGATTCAAAGACGGCAGCAAGCTGTTGACGCAGGGCGATGGACAGTGCGTTCAGAGCATCGGGTCGATTCAGTGTGACAGTGGTGACAGCATCTGCTGTCGCGGTGATTACAAGATCATTCATTACAGGGCGGCCTCTGTTACTTGTTTTAGGAAGTGCTCGCGTTATGCCTCATGGTCTTCCAACGTCAGGGGCCGGATTGTAACAGCCGGTTTGATATAATGACGAACTCGTGACCAGTTCCGAGAGCCATGAAAGGCTTCACAATTTTTCTTCTGCTTGTCGTTGGCATCGTTTATCTGTTCAGGTGGCTGCGTCAGCGCGAAATTGATGCGTTCAGGGACGCCGATGTGGCTGAGTTCCAGGCCCATGCATTGACGCGGCGGAAGACTGTAACTTCTGACACTGACAAGGCCATGGCCCGTGCCGAGGCTTTTGCTGCCCTCAATCCGGATATTGTTCGGCTGGAAAGACCCGCTACGGAAATGCAGGATGAACTGCTCACAGCTCAAGCGCCTGATCCGACGCTCTACCAGTTAAAAACCCACGCTTTCGACGAGGTGACAAAGAACCTGCTGGTTCAGCTGGGTAAGGTGCTTGGGCCAGCGTATCAGTGCCTCACGAACGTGCCGTTGTCTGATTTTGTCCGTGTCACTGATGGCAATGAGCTCAACCTTAAGACCCGGCAGGTGCCTTACCTGGTGGTTGCCAGGGGTTCGCTGGAAGTTGTCTGTGGCCTTCAGCTGAAGGACGGTGCAGCGGGCAGTGTCGATTACCTGAAGAGCGTGTTCGCCGATATCGGTCGGCCGCTTCTTGAGTTTCCTGTTAGCGCTGATATCTCCGAGGCCGAGGTCAGGGAAGCGCTTGCAGCTGTTTTCGGCCTTGAAGATCAACAGGACTGTCCCCGTTGCGGTCAGTCCATGACGCTCCGAACGGCAACGAAAGGTAAGAATGCAGGCGTGGTGTTCTGGGTTTGCACGCAGTTCCCGGGATGCCGCGGCGTTGTCAGGATCTGACCCGGTTCCGGATCAGGGTGTGCACCCGATCTGCCAGCTCCCTCGGGGTTTCATCGGCAAAACTCTCCGGAAAAATGGGCTCGAGCACCTCCACTTCGACATGGGTGTTGCCATGAAAGTTGAAGCTGTTCTTTGGTACAGCATTTCTTGAGCCGTTGATCACCAAAGGCAGGATCGGCTTGTGCAGACGCTTTGCGAGGACGAATGCGCCCTCTTTAAAGGCTCGCATCTGGCCGGTCTCAGAGCGAGTGCCCTCAGGAAACAAATAAATCGAGCTGCCTTCGTTCAGGTGCTGCTCGCAGGCCTGATACATTTGCTTGATGCTGGAAGCGTGGCCCCGGCGTAGCTTGACGTAGCGGTTCAGGCTCATGTTCCAGCCAATCAGCGGTATGTGGAACAGTTCCGCTTTTGAAACCCATTTGAAGTGTTTGAACAAAGTGAATGCGACCAGAATATCGACCAGAGACTGGTGGTTTGAGACGATGACATAGGTTTCGTTGTCCATAAAACGGTCTCGACCATCCACTGAAACTGACCAGGGCGGGAATATCCAGATATAAAGGCTGGCCCAGAAACAGGTGAACTGATGCAGTAACCTGAGGCGCCGGTCAAAGGGGTAGGTGAAGAGCCAGATCAGTGCGGCAACCAGGAAAAAAACCGCTGAGGTCAGGAAGATAAAAGCAATGTAGAGGACTGCAATCAGCCGATACCAGAATCGTAGCAGCATGCCTGTGGTTGTATGTCCGGAGATGTTAAATTGTAGCACAGCAACTTGAACTGAAAGAGGCTCGTGTATGCCGTTCCAGGTACCTGAAGTCAAAGGCGAGGTGATATTTGAGTCGTTTCCCGCCGGCCCCCTGCAATGTAACTGTTCGATTGTGGGCGACCCGATCAGTAAGCGCTGCCTGGTCATTGATCCCGGTGGCGATCCTGATCGCATCATGACGTTTGTTCTGGAACACGGACTGACCGTAGTGGGCATCGTCCACACCCACGCTCATATCGACCACATCCTCGCCTCAGCTGAAATCAAAGCGCTTACGGGCGCGGCGCTTTACCTGCATCAGGCCGACATGTTCCTCTGGAACGCACTGGAGGATCAGTGCGCACGGTTTGGTCTGCCCTACACCCCGACGCCTGAACCCGACGGCTGGCTGCAGGATGAGACACTGTTGGATTGCTGTGGTGGCGTCGCTATCCATACGCCTGGCCACACACCGGGTTCGGTCAGTTTCTGGTTTGGCGACCATGATCTGCTGGTGGCTGGCGACACCTTGTTTCAGATGGGGATTGGACGGACGGATCTGCCTGGCGGCAGTTTTGAGGAGATCGAGAACTCCATTACTGAACGCCTGTTTCGGCTCGCGGATGATGCGCTGGTCGTCACCGGACACGGGCCTTCGACTTCGCTTGCCTTTGAGAAACAAGCTAATCCCTTCTTTGGCGGCATCTGACAGGCAGCGGCGGATAAACGGCATTGATGCCGGCCGCAATGCAGGTGAAACCACTCTGCAAGAGGTCTAGAATCGAACTTTCGTATCGGTATTGAGTTTCATGGAATATTTCAGGGTCAGATTGCTGGCGGCCTTGTTGGCACTTCTCACGCTGGGCGGCTGTTCAAGCCTTGTTTCCGGCCTGACATCGCAAATGGCGAATGATCTTGCTGACAGTATTCTCAACAGTGAGGACATCGATACTGTCAGAGAGGGCATACCGGCCTATCTTCTGCTGATTGACAGTTTTTTAAGAGGCAGCCCGGATTCAGAGGAACTGCTCCTCGCGGCCTCAAACCTGAATGGCTCTTTTGCGGTTCTGGTGGATGATGAGGCCCGCATCAAGCTCCTCGCCGACAAGTCTATCCGCTACGCAGAACAGGCTGCGTGCGCCGGCCGGGGACGGTTGTGTGGTTTACGGGCCCAGGATTTCAAGCGTTTCGAGCAGGAAGTTCAGGGCATCGAAGCCGAGGATGTCGGCGTTGCCTACGCGCTTGCGGTTGCCTGGGTAGGCTGGATACAGGCCAACAGCGCAGACTGGGCGGCTATCGCGGAACTCGGTAAGGCCAAGCTGCTGATGCAGCAAGTGATTGAACTCGATGAAACCTATGAAAATGGCGGGCCTCACCTCTACATGGGAGGTATGGAGACGATACTGCCGGCATCATTGGGCGGCAGGCCGGAGAAGGGCAGAGAGCATTTCGAAAGAGCCATCGAAATCAATGACGATTACTTGATGACGAAAGTCATCTTTGCCGAACAGTATGCCCGTCTCGTTTTTGACCAGGCCTTGCATGACCAGTTGCTGCGGCAAGTGCTGGATGCTGACCCGGTGGTGGAAGGCATGACACTCACGAATCGCATCGCTCAGGAGCGGGCGGCTCAGCTACTTGAAACTTCATCCGAATACTTCTAGGAAAGCCTATGTTAGTCCGCTCTATTCAGCTGCTGGTCCTCATCATGATGATGTTCAGCCCCTTAGGTGTCGAAGCGGCGACCTATAAAATTGCAACCATTTCCCCGGATGGCCTTGGGTGGATGAAGAAGCTGCGTGCAGGCGCCAGGGAGATCGAGACCCGAACTGATGGCCGGGTGAAGTTCAAGATCTATCCTGGTGGTGTGCAGGGCGATGACGCCACGGTGCTTCGAAAAATGCGGATTGGCCAACTGCACGGCGGCGTTGTGGCGGCAGGCTCACTGACTCGGTTCTACCCTGACCTGCAGGTTTACAACCTGCCCTTGCAGTTCAGGGATACCGATGAGGTGGAATATGTCCGTGAGGAAATGGATCAGATGATTGTTGACGGTCTTGGTAATGCCGGTATCGTCAGTTTTCATCTGACGGAAACAGGCTTCGCCTATCTGCTGTCGCAGGAACCTGTCACCGCGGTGGACGATCTCAAGGATCTCAAGGCTTGGATTCCGGACGGCGACCCGATTGCGGCTGAACTGGTCAAGGCGTTTGGCGTGAGTCCGATCCCGCTTAACATGACGGATGTCCTGGCTGGCCTGCAGACAGGCCTGATTGACGCCGTGATGGCGCCACCGGCCGTGGCGCTGGCGCTGCAGTGGCACAACCACGTCAAGTACATGACAGACCTGCCGCTCGTCTATATTTATTCCATGCTCGCGATGAACGATAAGGCCTACAAAAAAATCAAACAGGATGATCGTAGTGTCGTGCAGGAAGTGATGGATCGTGTGTTCCGAGAGGTGGAGCTAGATACTCGGGTGGATAATCAGAAGGCTCTGCAGGCCCTGACCTCGATCGGTATCGAAACGGTAGAAGTGCCAGCAGAGGCACTGGCTGAGTGGCAGGCCATGGCCGATCAATCTATCGGCAAGTTGATTCAGTCCGGTGAAATTTCGCCGGAGTCAGTGCAGATTTACTTGAAGACGCTTAAGACCTACCGCGAAGGCAGCGCCTCGGCGGAGTAACCGTCGTGTCTGTCCCATCGTGAGAACGCTGCTGAAGAAAACACTGACGCTTATCCACGCGCTTGAAGACGGCGCCTTACTGCTGGCGCTGGTCAGCATGCTGGTGCTGGCGCTCCTGCAGATTGTTCTGCGCAATCTGTTCGACAGCGGTTTCCTCTGGGCGGAATCTTTCCTACGCATTCTCGTGCTCTGGGTGGCTATGCTGGGCGCCATGGTGGCAACGCGAGAGCGAAACCATATCAGCATCGACGTCCTGTCGCGGTTTTTGAGCGGCAGCTATCTGGTTGGGTTGCGAATCGTGACGAATCTGTTTGCCGCTGCTGTCTGCTTTGTAACGGTCTTCTTCGCGCTGGAGCTGGTCCAGTACGAATGGGAAGACGAAACCGAGGCCTTTGCGGGCGTGCCTGTCTGGGTGTGCCAGGCGATTATTCCCTTCGCTTTCGGTGTCATGGGTAGCCGCTTCCTGCTGTCACTGTGGCCGAGGTCTGACTGATGGGAGCGCTTGGTTCGACAGTCATCGCGGTCATTGCACTGCTGGGTGCACCGCTGTTTATTGTCATACTGGCGGCGGCAATGCTTGGTTTCTACCTCGCTGAAATTCCCCTCACTGTGGTTGCGATCGAGATATATCGGATTGTCGATACACCGCTGCTGCTGGCATTGCCACTGTTCACGCTGTCAGGCTATGTGCTGGCCGAGAGCAAGTTGTCCAGCCGCCTGGTCAGCGTGACGCGGGCCTTTCTAGGTTGGATGCCAGGGGGGCTCGCCGTTGTTTCTTATGTAGTCTGTGCCTTTTTTACGGCATTCACTGGTGCCTCAGGTGTGACGATTGTTGCAGTCGGCGCGCTGCTGCTGCCGGCCCTGGTAGAGGGCGGCTACCGCGAGCGATTCTCGCTCGGTCTTGTCACGACGTCAGGCAGCCTGGGGTTGCTGCTCGCGCCATCACTGCCGTTGATTCTCTATGGCGTCATTGTCCAGCAGATGGATCTGCCAAATCCGTTCACGTTGCAGGAGCTGTTTATCGCGGGCATTTTGCCAGCGTTGCTCATGGTGGTGCTGCTGACGATATACAGCATCTGGACCAGCCGGGGTGCGGCCATCGAGTCGGTACCTTTTAACCGCGCCGAAGCCCTGGCCGCATTGAAAGATATGCGTTGGGAAATCCCGCTGCCGATCATTGTCCTGGGTGGTATCTATTCTGGTTTTTTCGCGGTGTCAGAGGCAGCAGCGGTTACCGCCTTTTACGTGTTGTTTGTCGAGGTGATCATTCATCGCGAAGTCAAAGTGGCGGCGCTGCCAAGGATCACCCGTGAAGCAATGGTCATGGTCGGAGGCATCCTGCTGATCCTTGGCGTTTCTCTGGCATTCACCAACTTTCTGGTTGATGCAGAAGTCCCACAGCGGTTGTTCGAGTGGATTAGCACCTTTATCGAGAGCAAATTGACCTTCCTGATTCTGCTGAACATTATCTTGCTCATTCTCGGCGCTATTCTGGATATATTTTCCGCACTGGTAATTATGATCCCGTTGATAGTGCCGCTGGCTCTCCGCTTCGGCATTGACCCCGTTCACCTCGGGATCATCTTTCTCGCGAATATGCAGATCGGTTACTTCACGCCGCCCATCGGCATGAATCTTTTCATTGCCAGCTACCGGTTTAAGAAGCCTATCACGGAGCTCTATCGGGCGACGATTCCGTTCATGTTTGTGCTATTGTTTGCGCTGTTGCTGATCACCTATGTGCCTGATCTCAGTCTGTTTTTCCTCGATCGAGATTAAGGGCAGGCAAGCAGCACGTTGGGTGACAGATTTACGGCATGGAACTGAGTAAAACGATGGAGGGGCGTTTGGACAGCCAGTCGCAGGATTCAGCATATCGACGCCTGATCGAAATCGGCATTGCGCTCTCTGACGAGAAAAACCTCGATAGCCTTCTGGAGCATATTCTATTGGAGGCCAAGGCCATGGCCCAGGCTGATGGCGGCACCATTTACCTTGCGACCGCACGGGAAACGCTGGAGTTCAGTATCGTTTTGAATGACACGCTGAAAATCGCTCAGGGCGGGGTCTCCGGTGAACCGATCTCATTGCCGGATATACAGCTGTTTCACGATGAGTTGACCCCCAATCTCAGCCATATCGCCAGCTCTGCGGCACATCGGGGTTCATCCATTGTGGTCGATGACTCCCGGGTTAACACTGAGTTTGATTTTTCCGGTACCAGAAACTTTGATGAACTGCTTGGGTATCAGTCCATTTCATTTTTGACAGTGCCATTAATGAACCTGTCCGATGACTGCGTCGGTGTGCTGCAGTTGCTGAATGCGCTAGATAACGCTGGTAACCCCATACCGTTTGAGGAGAGCCTTGTGCCGCTGATGGAGGCGCTCGCTTCCCAGGCGAGCGTCGCCATCGAAAACCGGCGCCTGCTCGATGAACAGGAAGAGCTGAAACGCCAGTTGGAATCGGAAGTTGAGGCCCGAACCGAAGAGCTCCAAGCAGCGCTAACCAAGTTGTCTGAAGCGCACATCATTTTGAAAGAACTCAATACGATTGATGCGGTGACGGGGATCCGCAATCGACAGTATTTCGATGACGTGCTTGACCAGGAGTGGCGGCGCGCAAAACGGCAGGGCTATGAGGTTTCGATGCTGATGCTCGATATCGACCATTTTAAGAAGGTGAACGACACCTACGGCCATCTGGCCGGCGATGAATGTCTTGCCGCTGTAGCGAAGGAGGTCGATGAAAGTTTCAACCGCCCCTCAGATGTGGTGGCTCGCTACGGCGGTGAAGAATTTGTTGTTGTCCTGCCCTATATTTCCCATGACAACGCGCTGGTGCTGGCGGAGTCGCTGCGTCGGACCATTGAGCAGAACGAGTACCAGGCCGATGGGCACGCTCTGAAGATTACCCTGAGTATTGGTGTCGCGACTGTAGATCCGAGTAAAGACCAGGAAGTTGAGCCCAGAGACCTGATTGGCCTGGCAGACGGCGTGCTGTATGAGGCAAAGTCATCGGGTCGCAACCGCGTCTGCAGTTATGTCACAGAGGCGGCAACGAGGAAAGGCTAAAAACCTGTTGCCAGCCCCTCCTTGCGAGGCTCTGACGCCGCACAGTAACCGTCCTTTATTTTCAGAATGATCTGGCCGCCGCCAAACAGTGATTCATGGGCGTCCAGTTCAATGTCATGGCCGCGGGCTGCAAGTGTTTCAATAACTGCCGCGTCCATACCGGATTCGAGTGCGACTTTTCCATTTTCATGGACATACCAGCGCGGAGCGTCCAGTGCTGCCTGAGGGTTCTGGCCGTGCTTAATCACTCGCAACATCATCTGCAGGTGACCCTGTGCCTGCATGTGTCCGCCCATGACACCAAAGCTCATGAGGGGCGCACCGGTTTCCGTAACGAACCCCGGGATGATGGTGTGATAAGGGCGTTTTGCCGGGCCGACCTGGTTAGGGTGCCCATCTTCGAGGACGAATCCCGCGCCACGGTTCTGCAGACTGATGCCGGTGCCAGGGACGACGATACCCGAACCGAAGCCGCGATAATTGGACTGGATCATGGATACCATCATGCCATCAGCATCGGCCGTAGTGAGGTACACGGTATCATCAGAAGCGCCGATGGCAACCGGTGCCGGGTTAGCGCGATCCTGGCGAATTTCTGTCGCTCGCTGCTTGAGCCGGTCGGGGTCCAGCAACTCCTCAATCGTCATTCGCATGGCAGCAGGATCAGCAAGATGTCGCTCTGCTTCAGTATAGGCAATGCGCTGCGCCTCAATCTGTAGATGAATACTGTCAGCGGTATCTGGATCAAAGCCAGCGTCATACAGGTTGCGCAGGATTCCGAGCGAGATGAGTGCCATGAGTCCCTGGCCGTTCGGCGGAATCTCGTGCAGCGATGTGTCAAAAGCATCCATGGATATCGGCTCGACCCAGTCGGCGCGATGATCCGCAAGATCCTCGAGCGCCAAAACTGCATCGTGCCGGGTGGCATCTGCTACTATCGCTTCTGCCAGGTAACCCCGATAGAAGGCTTCACCCCGCGTCTCGGCAATGGCGACCAGTGAGTCTGCATGATCCGGCAGGCTTACCTTTTCTCCAATCGCGGGTGCCCTGCCGTCGATGCTGAAAGTTTTCATGAAAGCATCGTAGGCTCTGAAGCGATTGATTGAGTGCTCCCAGTAGAACTGCGACTTGGGGCCAACCAGGTAGCCTTCCCGGGCGTAGCGGATCGCATCGACGAACAGGGTTTCAAAGTCGAGTCGGCCGAAGCGTTCAGACATTTCCACCCAGGCCGAGACAGCGCCGGGCACGGTGACTGCGTCCCAGCCCCATACCGGCATTTTTTTCCTGTCTCTGAACCGTTCCGGTGTCATCGCGGCAGGTGATCTGCCGGATGCGTTCAGGCCGTGCAGCTGATTGCCGTCGTGAATCAGCGCAAATGCATCACTGCCAATACCGTTGTTGTTTGGCTCAACCACGGTGAGCGCAATGGCCGCCGCGATAGCCGCGTCGACCGCGTTGCCACCCTGACGGAGGATGTTAATGCCAGCCTCGGCAGCCAGTGGCTGCGAGGTGGCGACGACGTTTTCCGCAAAAACAGCAGAACGCTGCGAAGGGTAGCGGTTCTCCCAGTCAAGCGATCGCATCAGGGCTTGGGTGCGAGCTGCTCGATGGTTTTGTCGGCTTCTTTCCAGGCGCTGAATCCGCCGGCCATGTGACACACGTTCTCCATGCCCATATCCTGTACGGTCTTGGTTGCGAGGGCTGAACGCCAGGCACTCGCACAATAAAAGACGTACTTCTTGTCCTCGGCGAACAGTTCACGATGGTAAGGGCTGTCGGGATCGACCCAGAATTCGAGCATGCCGCGCGGCGCATGGGTGGCGCCCGGTAGTTTGCCCTCGCGTTGCAGCTCCCTGATGTCGCGGATGTCGACGAAAACGACACCGTCGTCATTAATCAAGCTTTCGGCGGTATCAATGTCAATCGATTCGATTTCTTTTTCGGCTGCTTCAATCAGTTGCTTGTATCCGATTTTCATCCGGTGCTCCATTCGAGAATAAACAGAGCGCCAGATTAGCCTATGGATCTGCGTGCTGCCAGTTCTCCGCTTCGTTCGCAAACTCAGACAGGCTCTGTTGCGTGTAGAGGCGAAAGTAGCGACCCTGCAGGGCCATCAGCTCAGCGTGAGATCCCTGCTCAGCGATGCTGCCGCGTTCGATGACGAGTATTCGATCGGCGTTGCGAATGGTTGACAGTCGGTGGGCAATAACCAGGGCGATGCGATCCGCCAGCAGTTCGTCGAGTCCTTGCTGAATCTGGTGCTCTGTTACCGTATCTACTGACGATGTCGCTTCATCCATAATGAGAATCTTCGGATTTGCCAGTATAGCCCTGGCAAATGAAATCAGCTGCTTCTGTCCGGCACTCAGTTTCGACCCGCCTTCACCGACCGGTGTTTCGTAGCCCTGCTCAAGCGCGGCGATAAAGTCGTGAGCGCCAGCTCTGCGAGCGGCTGCAACGATTTCATCAGCGCTGGCATCGAGTTTGCCATAGCGGATGTTGTCCATGATGCTGCCCCCGAAGATATGAGAAGACTGCAGAACTATCCCCAGGTTGGACTGCAGCCAGTGCAGGCTGCGTTCACGATAGTCGATACCATCAATTCGGATACTGCCACTTGTGGGCTCATAGAAACGGCAGAGCAGGCTGACCAGGGTCGATTTGCCGCCGCCAGTGGACCCGACGATCGCCAGGGTTTCGCCGGCGTGGATTGTCAGGTCGATGTTTTGGAGAACCGGGTCGCCAACAGCGTAACGAAAAGACACGTCCTCAAACCGGATCTCGTTGATCGCGTCAGCATGACCATCAATAGCGACGTCAGCCTGCTTGCTCTCTTGTATGGCTGCGATAACACGATCTTTATCTCGAATCTCTGGCTCTGCGATCACGAGACTCATGACCCGCTCAGCAGAAGCCTGTGCCATCTGCATCTCGGCAAACCAGTGGGCTAATTGCTCGATGGGCTCAAAGAAATGGCGGGCGTAGGTCAAAAATGCGACCAGAGTGCCGGCAGTGATGGCACCCCAGATGACCTCAAGGCCGCCAAACACCAGTGCCAGACCGATAGCAACTGAACCAAGGGTCAGGACGATTGGCAGATACAAAGCGGCCTGCACCAGGTTGGTCACCGAGGCGCTATGCATCTGGTCCGTCAGACCACCAAATTTCTGCAGGTTTTCTGCTTCTCTGACGAATGCCTTGCTGGTCTGGACCCCCATGATGCTCTCGTTATACGACCCTGTAATGCGGGAGTTGGTTTTTCTGACCTGGCGTGCGCTTTTTAGAATGCGGTGTTGAAAGTGCATGCTGATCCAGGCTAGCACTGGCAGAACGGAGAGCACGATCAGGGCCAGTGAAAGATCCATGACAACCATGGCAATGGCGATGCCGATCATCATGGTCAGCCCCCAGACCAGGTCGAGCATGCCCCAGGCGAGGATGTTGGACAGCCTTTCACAGTCCGATGTCATCCGGGCCATCAGCCAGCCCACAGGGCGATAGTCGTAGTAGCTGAAAGAGAGACGCTGCAGATTGCAGAAGCCATCCATTCGTATGTCGTGGGCAATGTGAGTGCGCAGTTTACCGCCGAACCAGATAAAACCCGCGACGGAACAACCCAGCATGACCGTAAAGAAAGCGTAAAGCATTCCGAACCACGCCAGGTCTGCGTCAGCGCCGTCAGCGGCAATCGTATCAATGACACTTCTGGTCACCAGAGGGAATGCGATCTCAGCAATCGCAGTGAAAAACGCGCAGACTGCCAGGATGGTGACTTCGAATCGATAGTTCAATGCATAGGACAGCAGCTTGCGCCACAGGTCGAGATTCATGCCCTCATGGTAGGAATCGTCATCGAAGCCGTCGTTGTAATTTTCGTCGTCGAAGTAGGCGTCACTCATGACTCCTGTGCCTCTGCAATATCGTGCTCAATTTGTTGCTGAATGGCGCCCTGGATGGAGCACAGACGCTGATAGACGCCAGGTACTGCTGACAGGCTTGCGTGATTGCCACGCTGGACGATTTCGCCGTCATGCAGCATCAGAATCTTGTCAGCATGCATGACGGTTGAGAGCCGGTGCGCGATGATAATTGTGGTCTGATCGCTCCGTCTAACTTTCAGTGCTTCGAGGATTTGTGATTCTGTGTCTGTATCTACAGCTGACAGTGCATCGTCCAGAATCAGGATCGGCGGTGCTTTCAGCAGCGCACGGGCCAGGGCTATTCGCTGGCGCTGACCCCCTGACAGGGTAACGCCTCGCTCCCCGACCATGGCGTTATAGCCGTTGGGGAACTGCTGAATTGAGTCGTGGATACAGGCATCGACAGCGGCCCTTTCAATTTCCTCCTGCGTGGCACCCATGCGACCCACGCGCAGGTTGCCCTCGATCGAATTGGCATATAGGAACGGTTCCTGCAGCACGATGCTGATCTGTGAGCGCACATACTTGCGGTTGAGATTGCGGAGTTCATGCGTGTCTAGCAGTACATGGCCGGTTTCGTAGTCATAGAGCCTGAGAAGTAGCTGTGCAATAGTCGATTTACCGGACCCGGGCGGGCCGAGCAGCGCAATGGTTTCGCCCGGTTCGACGGAAAATGAGATGTCGTTCAGCACCTTTGTTTCATCGAAGGCAAAACTCACACGAGAGAACGTGATGGCGCCGTCCAGACGGTCACCGGGTGTAGTTTCGTTCTGCGATTCAATCGGTTCCGACAGAATCTCAGCGAGTCTGCCAATAGAAACAATGGCTTTACCCGAGTCGGTCAGGACCCGGCCCATGTGGCGGATCGGCCAGATGATCATGCCTTCATAGGTGAGGAAGGCAAACAATGTACCAACCGTCAGCGAGCCGTCGATAACCCAAAGCGCGCCTATAATTAAAAGCAGGCCTATCTGACCCAGGCAGATGATATCGCTGAAGCCGTAGTACATTCCCATCAGACCGATCAGTCTGTTGTTGTGATCACGGAAAGCTGCGTTCTTGACCGAAAATTTATTAATCTCGAATTCCTGACGGGCGAAGGCTCTTACCACGCGGATGCCGGTCAGGTTTTCCTGCAGCACCGTCGTCAGCTCTGCTTCAGCTTCGTCCACGGTCTCGAAAAGCTTTTTGACCTTCTGGAAAAAGAACACAGCCGCTATGAACAGGACCGGCATCGTCACCAGCGAAAGCCAGGCCATACGTGGATCCAGGTAGAAGAGAATCGGCATGACAACGATCAGCATCAGTATCGCGCGGCTGATTTCGACCACCTGGCCAGAGAGAAAAACCCTGATGGTTTCCATGTCAGAGGTACAACGTTGCACCAGGTCCCCGGTATCAGCGTGGTCATGGAAACTGCTGGGCAGATGTTCTATGTGATCAAATAGTCGATCCCGCAGGCGCCTTACGATGCCCTCCGAGGCGAGAGCGACATAGCGTCCGCGAATATAGAGAAAGCCGCCGGCGATCGCTGTCAGTACGACAGTGCCGACTGCCGCCATCAGCAGATAGCTCATCATGCCGGGTTCGCTGCCGAGTGCAAAAAGTATCGCGATGTCGCGTATCCAGGCCTGGGTGGTAAATTCGTCGCCGGCGAGGATGGCGTCGATAGAAAAGGTCGCGAGCAGTGGGGCTCCGAACATGAACAGATAGCCAACGGCCATCGCCAGAATAGCGATGGCAAAGGGTTGTCGGTAACCTGCGGTGTGAACCCACAGCATCGCCGCTTTGCGGCTGTCACTAAGGTTATTGATTGATGCTTTCACTCTTTTTCCAGGTCGGTAAAGGGACAGGCACTTCCTGGGTATCCTGCATTGGCCGCGACTCGAACAGTCTCGCCGTTTCTCAAGGTTGGAACCACTGGACACCTTTAGCGGAGGTAAAGGTGTTTGGTATTACACTAGCGTGACGCACTGCAAGGCAGCGGCGCTCATACTAGAGAAACCACCCTGAAAACGCAAAATTGCGATCCCGATTTGGGCAGGCAATAAGCAAAGTCGTCAGTCGGTTTTGTCTGGCCTGTAGCGCAGAAGGGAAAGCACTGCCCGAATGATCCAGAACACGCCGATGTGGAACAGAAGGTAAGCGAACTGGCCCCAGAGGAAAGCGCTGGCGAGCGCTGAGGGCAGGAGTAACAGCATGCTAAGGTCGAACACGAACAGGCCGAGCGCGCGCAGGGTCAGTCGCATCCAGTAATCTGCGAGGCGATACTTCAGGTCAATGAAGCCATAACCAGCCGCCAGAAGTTCGATCATTACCTGGACGCCGACGATAAACAGGAGTGCTTCAAGCATTGTCGTCCTCCTCCAGCAGTGTCACCGATCCCTGGGTGCCATCGACAACGATGCGACTGCCGCTGGTGATTTTGCTGGTGCAATTGGCGACATCTACGACACAAGGCATGCCATATTCCCGTGCAATAGTGCCGGCATGGGACAGGTAGCTGCCGACTTCGACGACAGCTGCGCTCGCAGTGAGAAAGAGCGGCGTCCAGGCGGGATCAGTAAACGGCGCAACCAGGATTTCTCCGGGTGCAATTTCGCTGTTGGTTGCAGGGTCCATGATCACGCGTGCGATGCCCTCGTAACGTCCCGGTGATGCCCCCTGGCCTGACAGACTGTCGCTGCTTTCGGGTGCCGGTGAATCAATCTCAATACCAACGGTTTTTTGCGGCGTTATTTTTGATAGGCGAATGTACTCCATGCGCCTGCCACGGATGAGATCCTCAACATCTGACCAGCCCAGTTTCTCATCATTGAGATCGCTGACTTCATGCCAGTGCAGGTAGAAGATGTCGTCACGGCACTTAAGCAGGCCGCGCTCCAGCAGCGACGCTTCGATTTTCTGAATTTTGCGCCTGACAGCATAGAACGCCATGATGTGGAAGAAGCGGGAATTTTCCCGCAGCTTCATGTAGTACTGAGTCTGGCGGACGAGCAGGTTTACAATGCCCTGGCGGATGAGTCGCAGAAGTGCGGGAGCGTGCCTGGCCAGCGCCGCTGCAACGTCGGCCTGAACTCGCAAGCGTTGTTTACGTATCCGGCTTTCAGAATCTGCCGGATCAGAATCTACCAGCAGGTAGTTGCGAACCATGCCGAGAATGGGCCCCGGGTCTTCTTCCCACCGTGGGGCATTAAACTCGAATTCCTTTATTGCGCGATGCCCGTGCTTGGCAAGGAAGCTGTCGAGTGCCCCGACCAGCTCTGATGCTGAGGGGCTGGCGCGAAGGCGGGATTCGAGATCGGAAAGCGGCTTCGTTGTAATGATTTGCCGTAGTGCCGGATCTTGCCGAGCCACCTCAGCCAGACCGAGGATACGCTGTCCCATTTCCTTCGACAGGATCCCATCCGTGCCGGCACAAAGGAGCGATGCCGTTTCCTCAGGCAGATTGGGGCACCAGCGGGCCAGCAGTGACTTCAGGATGCCCATCGTGAATATGTAGCGTGGCGCCACGAGGTTCACCAGCAAAACCATGTGGCCTGCGGGTTCGAAAAATCGATAACGGGCAAAAGCATGCATCATCGTTTCCGCAGCACTGATCGAGTCATCTTCTACAATGGCCTCAATGTGATCACGGAATCCGTCCATGAAGTCGTCGGGCATGTTAGCGGTGCGGCGGTTAAATACCGCCATCATGAGGTAGTTCCCAAGCAGAATTAGCGCGAGAAACAGACTGCGCGGCAGTGAGATTTTTGGTTTGGCGGCAGGCTCTGAAAGATACGCCAGTCTGGCCACGTCTTCATCTGACAGTTTGAATGGCACCAGCGGCCGAACAAGATTAAAGGGGATGTAGGCCCTGCCGTGAATCATCTTTATCATCGGCACAAGGTCTTTCAATAAATCCTGTGTCAGTGGGCTCAGCGGATCGGTAAAATTTTCCGCCATCGACTTGAAAAGCACATAACGACCTGGCGGCACCTGCGGCAGTTGTTCACCCAGCACGGTAATCGGTCGAGACTGGAGAAAATACAGTTCGTCGTTGTGAATGGCCCATTCGATGTCTTGTGGGCAACCGAAGTGTTGCTCTGCCTGCAGCGCCAGCGCTGTGATCCTCTCGATATGATGTTCCTGTAGCGATTCCTTATTCTTTAGCTCGGCGGGGACTTCCTGCAATCTCGACGTCTGGTTCGGCGCCAGACTGGCGGGAACCATAAATTTCTTGTTGGAGATCTTAATAGCAGTAAGCTTCTGGTTCGATTTATCGACGATGTACTGGTCCGGTGATACCCGCCCGTCAACAATGGCAGCGCCCATACCCCAGCACGATTCCGTGACAATAACGGTATCACTGCCGCTGACCGGATCGGCAGTGAACGTGATGCCCGAGATGTCTGACCTCACCATTTCCTGGGCAACGACTGCCATGCGGACGGATCGATGCTCGATGGCCTGTGACTGACGGTACGAGAACGCCTCTTCTGACCAGAGTGAAGCCCAGCACTTACGAATCATCGTGTCGAGCTGCGGCGCTTCGACATAGTAGTAAGTCTCGTGCTGGCCGGCGAAACTGGCGTCTGCCCGGTCTTCTGCCGTCGCTGAGGAACGGATGGCGTAGAGGATGTCTTTGCCACGCCGGGTCATGAGCGCTTCATGCGCCTGTTGGATCGCCACTGACAATAATGGCGATAGCGGGGTGTCCAGCATGCGCTGTCGCACAGCACTTAGCCACGCTGCAGTGTCCCCGGGTAAGTCGTCATTAGCCGGCAGTTTGAAATCACTGACGAAAGCAGCGTAGCAGTTGGCGGTGACGACAAACCCCGGCGGTACTGGAAACCCGCTGGCGATCAGTTCACCGAGATTGGCACCCTTGCCACCGGCGACATCAACCTGGTCTTTGTTGACCTGATCCAGTGTGACAATAGACAACGTAACACTCTCTATGCGCAATGCCGGCAGCGATGTTGATGTTGCATTGCAAGAAAACGACTAAACAGATACTTTACGCCTTTCCTTAGCCGGGTGCATTTATGTTTCAGGGACTGACTTTCGAACCTTTCAGGCTGCCGCCGGAGGCCGAATCACTTCGAGAAGAGGTCAGGGTATTCCTTGCAGAAGCCCTTGACCCTAGCGATCAACCGAACAGCGATTTCAACGCGGGCGAATCCGCCACATTCAGCAAGAAGCTCGGTGAACGTGGCTGGATCGGCATGACCTGGCCCGAGGCCTATGGCGGCGGTGGCAGGTCGTTCCTTGAACGCTATGTCGTGACAGAGGAGTTGCTGGCGGCGGGTGCGCCGGTCGGCCGGCACTGGATCGCCGATCGGCAAAGCGGTCCACTTCTGCTGAAATTTGGCACCGAAGCGCAGCGCCAGGAGTTCCTGCCACGCATCATCAGCGGCGAGTGTTTTTTCTCGATCGGGATGAGTGAGCCCGACAGCGGTTCTGATCTCGCATCTATCCGGACCAGTGCGACTAAAACTGACGGCGGGTGGCTGCTGAACGGCAGCAAAATCTGGACAAGTTTTGCTCACACAAACGACTACATGGTGACCCTGGTGCGCACCGAACCGCCATCTGAAAACCGCCACGCTGGTATGAGCCAGCTGATCGTAGATTTGAAAAACCCGGCGGTGAAGGTTACTGGTATTCAAAACCTGGCGGGAGATGAAGACTTTAACCAGGTGTTCTTCGATGATGTGTTTATCCCCGATGATATGCTCGTGGGGGAGCCCGGAAACGGCTGGGAACAGGTCATCAGTGAGCTGGGTTACGAGCGCAGCGGCCCTGAACGGTTCCTGAGCGCCTTCCGCGTTATCGTCGAGTACGCCCGCGAGGTGGGTACGGAGGCCAGCGACGAGCAGGCAGCTCTGCTGGGACGTCTGGTTAGCCACCTGGTAACGCTCCGCCGCATGTCAATTTCGGTTGCCGGCATGCTGGAAGCGGGTGAAACCCCCATAACTGAAGCAGCGCTGATCAAAGATCTGGGCAATACCTACGAGCGCCTCGTGCCGGAGATCATCCGTACGGCGGTTGATGAAAATACGTCGCGCCGCTTCATTAATACATTGAATGAATGCATTCTGCATGCGCCGTCATTTACGCTGCGTGGTGGTACACGGGAAATTTTAAAGGGTGTGATTGCCCGCGGCCTCGGCTTGCGCTAGGCGTTGATTGAGAAGGTAAACGAGATGGCTTTGAACGAACAACAGGTGATGATCCGTGACACCCTGCAGCGCCTGCTGACAGACATGTGCCCACCCGACGTGGTTGATGCTGCAGAGCAGGGGACCTTTCCGCAGGAACTCTGGCAAACTCTGGCTGAAACCGGTCTGACACTGGCAGGAATCGCTGAAGCGGCCGGTGGCTCCGGTGGCGACCTTGAAGATTCGCTTCTGGTAATTCGCGAAGCAGCAGCCTTCGCTACCCCGTTGCCGCTGGCAGAACATTTTATGGCAGCCGCAATGCTGGCTGACGTAGGGGCAACTTGTCGAACCGGCCCCATGACGATTGCCAGGGGTGATTTCAAACTGAATGATGATTTTTTGTTACAGGGCAGTGCGGCAGATGTTGCTTTCGCCCGCTGGGCCGATGAAATCGTCCTGGTGGCCCACCAGGGTGACGCAACGAAGCTGTGTCGCGTCAGCTCGGCAGATATCGAAGTGATTCCCGGTGCATCTATGGCAGGAGAGCCCCGTGACGAGATCAGGGTTGATGCGAGGCTTGGCGCCGACTCGGTGTTTGAGGTAGCCGCTGATGCCGAAGACAGAATGTTATTAATGGGGGCTGCACTACGAGGCCTGATGATGGCCGGCGCAATGGAGTCAGTGCTTGAAATGTCCGTTGCTTATTCGATGGAACGAACCCAGTTTGGCCGCCCGATCTCAAAATTTCAGGCCATTCAGCAACAGCTGGCAACCCTCGCGGGAGAAGTCGCCGCCAGCACGATGGCAGCTCACGCTATTGCCGCTGCTTATTCGGAATTGACGGCACTGGATATCGCGATTGGCAAGGCCAGGATTGGTGAGGCAGTGTCGGCATGTACTGATATTGCACACCAAGTTCATGGCGCTATGGGTTATACGCTTGAGCACTCACTGAATCACCGCACCCGGCGGCTGTGGGACTGGCGCAGTGAATACGGCGCAGAACGGCATTGGCAGCAGCTGGTGGGCAGGGCCTTTCTTGACGCGGGCGCCGATCATCTTTGGGATGGGATTACCCGCCGCGTCTGATGTCTTCAGGCGGGCATCAACCCGGCAGGGCGAACTCAGCGTCGACGCTGGGCTCAGCCGAACCGCAAGTGACCTGGCCGGTATCGATCATGCGAATCATCGCAGCCAGAACCGAGCGCGCAGCAGCGCCATAAAGGCTCCGGTCAGTCTCCGTATACATGACTGGCACCATCGCGTTGATACTGGTGTAACCCTCCGCCAGGCAGGCAAGGATCTGCCGCTCTCGCTCAAGTCGATGGTCGATGAACGCCTGCACATAAGTCTTGACGTCACGGATACATGTCCCATGGGCCGGCCAGTATATCTCGTCTGAGCGCCCGAGGAGCTTCTCGAGGCTCTCCATATAGCTCGTCATATCCCCATCGGGTGGGCCAATGACGCTGGTTGACCAACCCATCACATGATCGCCGGTAAACAGCGCTTTCTCCTCCTGCAGCGCGAAGCAAATGTGATTGGAGGTGTGACCAGGTGTGTATACGCATTCGACCGTCCAGCCATCGCCTTCAA
>JAYQAI010000049.1:0-6522 GCA_038136715.1 Gammaproteobacteria bacterium
CGGCTGGCGAGGTTACCGATCGCTGCGAGGCCCATGCCGAGCCCAAGTCCGAGACTTTTGCCACGGTTGTTAAGTCCCAGGCCCCGGGCGGTCACAATGTGTGTCGTGAAGCGGGGATGTTCGCTCAGATGCTTTTGCACCGCCTCGGTACAATAACCGTCAAGCACCCATTCGCAGAGTTCGTCGACGATCTCTCCGGGCGAGCGCGGATCATCTTCATCCCAGGCCTGATTCAGGTATCTCTCCTGCAGTTCGGTGATGGCTTTAAGCGGGTCAGGCGCGGTCAGAGCAGCGTGTCGCCAGCTGCCGATTGATGAGCCATAGAGCTCCATGGGCTGATCGCTCTGCTGCAGGTAGGTACCGAACAGGTAGCGATCAAGATGCGTGAGGCCGAGGAGTTTGGCACCACCTGAAGCGCCGACCATGGCGGAGAAGATATCGGGCTGCCAGCCCCTGCTGGCGATCGCAGCATAAGCCGACCGGCCTGCGAGCAGGGTAAGGGGAAACGCGCTCATCGGACTTATGGCGTCAGCACAACCTTGATGGCTTCCTCTGCCATGAGCTGGGTCTCATAAGCCTCACTCGCCTGTTCCAGCGGAAAGGTATGCGATATCAGCGGTTTACGGTCGATCTCGCCAGATGCGATCAGGCGCGCTGATTCAATAAACTCGTCCATTGTCCAGGCCCAGCTGCCGGCTATGCGAATGCCTTTCCTGACGACCAGGTTCCAGTCGAGAGTCAGCGCCTTCTCAAACACCGCAACAACGACAACCCGGCCATTTTCCCGCACGATGTTGAGTGACTGCTCGAGCACGCTCGTGCCCTCAAAGTTCTTGCCCATACCGGCGCAGTCATAGACCACGTCGACAGAACCTGCGGTCTGATTCAACAAGGTTTCCTCTGAGAAACCCTGGGAGCCCGCAAGCGATGCCACGATATCGGTGTCCCTGGCATTCAGCGTGCGATCTGCGCCCAGTTCCTCTGCCTTCGCAAGGCGCTTGTCAGACAGGTCGACAACAATCACCTCAGCGTTTGCGCGAGCCTTGATGCACTGCAGGATGCCGAGGCCGATGATGCCGGCACCCATGATAACGTGGGTTTCGCCGTCTTCTGCCTCGCCCAGGTTGGCGGCATGCAGTGATGTTGCCAGCGGCTCGGTGGTTGCAGCTTCGACGTGGCTGATCGTGTCATTGAAAGGCAGCAGGGTCGAGGTCATGGTACTTGGTATGCGAATGTATTCAGCATTGGCCCCCATCCCCACGGTCGTGACCCTGTCGCCGATGCAGACACCGGGAATGTCGCCGCCGGTGGCAACGACTTCGCCACTGAACTCGTGACCGAGAACCCGCCCGGTTTCGGTCGGGTTCCCCAGTTGCTGAAACAGCCCGTGGCGATAAGTGTGCAGGTCACTGCCGCAGATGCCGCAGGCTTTTACCCTGAGCAGAACGTCGCCTGTTGCCAGCTCTGGCTTTTCGATGTCTTCGCATCGGACATCCCTGGGTCCATGGAATACCGCTGCTTTCATGATGTGCGCTCCATCGTCGGTGATTGATTCAGTTTAACCTGACAGCAGGTCGTTGTAGGTATCCCTTAACTGCTTCTTCTGGACCTTGCCCATCGTGTTGCGCGGCAGTTCGTCGACGAACACCACGGCTTTGGGGACCTTGAAGGCGGCAATGCTGGCCTTCAGGGCGCTGATGATCGCGTCCTGATCGAGCGTCCCCTGGGATGATTCAACGATGGCGGCAACGACACCCTCGCCGAAATCCGGATGAGGCACGCCAAATACGGCGGATTCTGCGACACCTGGCTGCTGGTCAATCAGGAGTTCGATCTCTTTTGGGTAGATGTTGAGCCCGCCGCTGATGACCATATCTTTTTCGCGGCCGATGATCGACAGATAGCCGCTGGTATCAATGACACCCTGGTCACCAGTATTGAAGAAGCCGTCGTCGGTGAAGTCTTCCGCCGTTTTCTCCGGCAGTTTCCAGTAGCCCTTGAAGACATTGTCGCCTCTGACCTGGACGGCACCGATCTCGCCGGCAGGCAGTGGGTTGTTGTCTTTATCGGTCACGCGGATCTCAACACCGGGCAACGCTGGTCCGACCGTGCCGGCGATGCGTTCGCCTGCAAGCGGGTTGCTGGTGTTCATGCCGGTCTCGGTCATGCCGTAGCGTTCCAGAATCCTGTGGCCGGTACGCTGCTCGAATGACTCGAATGTTTCCGGTAAAAGGGGCGCGGAGCCTGAGATAAACAGACGCATCGAGTCACATTGGGCGGCATTGAATGCGTTGTAACCCAGCAGGCGGGTATAGTAGGTGGGTACGCCCATCATCACGCTGCAGCGGGGCAGAGCCGCCGTCACGGCAGCTGCACTGAAGCCGTTTTGCCAGACCATGGCGGCGCCCGACATCAGTACACAGCTGATACCCACAAAGAGTCCGTGCACATGAAAGATTGGCAGGGCATGGAGTAACACGTCGGCCCGGGTGAAACCCCAGCTCTCGACCAGCGTACGCGCATTGGAGGCAAGGTTGCCGTGGGTCAGCATGATGCCCTTGGGAACGCCGGTCGTGCCGGAGGAGTAGAGCAGGGCGGCGAGGTCAGCCGCGTCTGATGTTACGGTTTGAAACTGATCTGAGGCTGCAGTTGCCCGTTCTGCGAGGGCAGTCACACCGATAACGGTTGCATCGGCAGCTGCCAGCTGTTTAAGGGTTGGCAGCGTTGTATTGTCACCAACAACAATGCGGGGTGCCGCATTCGACAGGAAGTAGGCGAGTTCGTTTTCCTGGTAGGCGTTGTTGAGAGGGTGATAGACAAGCCCCGCCCGGATTGTGCCGAGATATAACCAGAGCGTCTCTACGGACTTGTCGCACTGTACCGTGACGCGGTCACCGGTTTCAGCGCCCAGCGCCAGCAGCAGATTGGCGTAGCGTGCGGACATGGCATCGAGTGTCGCATAGTCGATGACAGTGCCATCATCCAGATGGAGCACCGGCGCGGCCAGGTGATCAGAAAAAACCTCGGCGAAAGCCTGGTAAAGGTTTTGGTTCATGTCACCTAGCCTTGCCTGTTTTACAGCTTGCTCGCCTTGAGTGCCTGCGCCTCTGCAATCACATACTGCTCAAGATCGCTGGTGTCTTCTTCGGTGAGTACGTCAGCAAAGCTCACCATGCCACGATCTTTCAGGATGCCGCCGAGCACGATATCTTCAAACACCAGATACTTCCCCGGCACCATGTAACGCAAGTCAGGCAAGACGCCGCCGCTCTTCAGGCCAGGGCCATGACAGACGCTGCAGTACTGATGGTAAATGGCCTTGCCGTGGGCGATCTGCTCAGGTGTACCGGTCAGTTCGGGCGGATCCAGGATTGCATCGGGGCCCTCTGGTATCGGTGGCAGGTTTTCCTGACTACCCAGTTTGTAGGTGAGTATGCGACCCCGGTTGGTCAGGCCAAGACGCTCAGCGGCACCGCCCGCTGCAAGGGCAAATGCACCACCCCAGCCAGCGACTACCGTGATGTACTGCTCGCCATCAATTTCATAGGAAACCGGTGGTGCTACAACACCCGTCTGGGCCGGGGCTGTCCAGACCTGTTCACCGGTGGTGGCGTTGTAGGCAGCAAAGTTGCCGCCGGAGTTGCCCTGAAACACCAGGTTGCCCGCTGTGGCGAGCATGCCGCCGTTCCACGAACCTGCGTGCTGATAGCGCCAGACTTCTTTCTGCTCAACGGGGTCCCAGGCAGAAATATGGCCGCGGACCAGGCCAGCGATCTTGTCGTCGACATCAGCAGCACCGGTAGGCGCATTCAGCTGCCAGTCGATGGCGACATTCCAGCGGCCTTGCTCGTAGGTGAACTTGGGTTCGTTGCCATAGGCGTAAGGGATATCAAGCGCAGGAATATAAACCAGACCGGTCTGCTCACTGTAGGCCATTGGGTGCCAGTTATGGCCGCCATAGGGTGACGGCTTGTGGAAGGCCCGCTCGATGGCATCTGCCGGCATGGCTTTCAGTGCAGCAATCTGTTCTTCCGGCGATAGTGCAGACAGCGGGCTGGGTGTCTGGTAACGCGCGTTGTCCGTCTCCACCGGCTTGCCGGATTCCGGATCGACGTGGGTCGCCCAGGTCACAGGCACGAATGGCTCGGCAGAAATGAACTCGCCGTTTGTTCGATCAAGGACGTAGAAGAAGCCATTTTTTGGCGCCTGCATGATGACCTTGCGCATCTCGCCGTTGATTTCCAGCTCAGCCAGAATCATGTGCTGAGTGGCGGTGTAGTCCCAGGTGTCGCCGGGCGTAGTCTGGTAGTGCCAGATATACTCGCCGGTGTCGGGATTCAGCGCCACAATTGATGACAGGAACAGGTTGTCACCACCACCCGGGCTCCTGATTTCCCGGTTCCAGGGAGACCCGTTGCCGACGCCGATATACAGCTGATTCAGCTCCGGGTCGTAGGCCATGGAATCCCAGACGGTGCCGCCGCCGCCAAATTTCCACCATTCTCCTGTCCAGGTTTTAGCTGCCATGGCCATGGCTTCAGATTCAAAGCCGCCAGCTGGATCACCGGGTACGGTATGAAATCGCCAGGCCTGGTTGCCTGTTTCGACATCGTAGGCCGTGATGTAGCCGCGTACACCGTATTCGCCGCCGCCATTGCCGATAATAACCTTGTCATTGACGATGCGTGGTGCGCCGGTGATGGTGTAGGGCATATCGCGGTCAATCGTGTTGACCTCCCAAACCGGTTCACCGGTCCCGGCATCGAGGGCAATCATGCGTCCATCAATGGTGCCGATGTAGACTTTGCCCTTCCAGACAGCAACGCCGCGATTGACGACGTCACAACAGGCGTTTGCGCCCCAGGCTTTCGGAACCTCCGGGTCATACTGCCAGATCAGTTCGCCGGTGCGGGCATCGTTGGCAAAGACGACGCTCCAGGAACCCGAGGTAAACATGACGCCGTCGACGACAATGGGCGAGGCTTCGAGGCCGCGGTCGGTACCTGTATCAAAATACCAGGCCAGGCCCAGATCTCCGACGGAGTCAGCATTGATCTGGTCCAGCGGACTAAAGCGCTGTTCGTCATAGGTACGGCCATGAGCCAACCAGTTGGTCGTTTCTTCTTTTTGAATGCGGGCGCCGTCGAGGCTGCCGGTCACTTCTCGAATGTAGGTGGCCTGATCGACCTCCGGCGATGTTGTGACCGCTGTTTCTGCGGGTTGTTCTTCTGTGCAGCCGACGAGGGCAAGGCACAGTATGGCGATGGTGGCGATAGCTCTCATTGATGGAAACTCTGTTGTGTGTTGTGCTTGTCCTGCGAAGCATAATCCAGCTGGCGATGAATTGCAGGTTCGATCTGGACCAGCGACACCACGGAGAAAACGACATGTCAGATCGGCGCTTGTGCCTGCCGTGTATTCAACTCATTGGCCAGGATTTCAGTTTGAATGCTGAAGATAAAAGATGTGTCGACCGGGAACGGCAGAACTGATGTCGGCTCCCTCGGATATCACAAGCTGGGATGCCGTCAGGCTTTCTGCTGCTATCAAAAACAGAGATGTCAGTTGTGTCGAGGTCATGTCAGACTTTCTCGAGCGGATCGAGCGGTTCAATCCGGCCGTAAATGCGATCGTATCACTGCGAGATGAAAGTGAACTTCTGGCAGAGGCCAAGCGCTGCGATGATGAGCTGGGGCGCGGCGAGTACAGAGGCTGGATGCATGGTTTTCCCCATGCCGTGAAAGATCTGGCTGACGCCAGTGGTCTGCCAACCACACTGGGTTCACCTCTGTTTGCGGGCAGGTTAGCCTCAGGCGATGCTCAGCATATCGGTCGGCTGCGGGCCGCCGGCGCTATTTTTATTGGTAAAACCAACGTCCCCGAGGCGGGGCTGGGTTCGCACAGTTACAACCGTGTGTTTGGTACGACCCTGAATCCATACGACCCGTCTAAGAGTGCGGGGGGCAGTAGTGGTGGCGCGGCCGCCGCGCTCCGTTTGAATCTTGTGCCGGTCGCTGATGGCAGTGACCTCATGGGTTCGCTGCGCAACCCTGCCGCGTTCTGTAATGTCATCGGGATGAGACCGACCCCCGGTCTGGTACCCAATGCCACCAGCTTCACCGAAGAGATGGCTTGTAATGGGCCCATGGCCCGCAATGTCCAGGACACAGCATTTCTGCTGGATACGCTGGCCGGTTATCACCCGCGTTATCCGCAGTCGGCCTCAGCCCATACTGACGGTTTCCGCGCCTCCCTGGCACGGGACTTTGCCGAGGTTCGTGTCGGCTGGCTGGGTGACTTTGATGGATACCTGCCGACAGAGGCAGGTTTGCTTGAACTGTGTGAACAGGCACTCGATAGTTTTACAACGATCGGTTGCCGTGTTGAGCGGATTATGCCGCGGTTTGACCTGGATATGCTCTGGCATGCCTGGGTCACCCTGCGGCAGTGGCTGGTTGCGGGGAAGTGGGCGCCGGTCTATGAGAACCCGACAGCAAAAAATCAGCTGAAACCTGAACTGGT
>JAYQAI010000049.1:6622-20659 GCA_038136715.1 Gammaproteobacteria bacterium
GGTTGTCCGGTAATCAATGTGCCCGCCGGTTTCAATGCAGAGGGTCTGCCCATGGGGTTGCAGATCATGGCACCGCGTTATGCTGAGTTGGATCTGCTGCGGGTTGCCCATGCTTACGAACAGGCGACAGGCTGGAATCTGGATGATTTGCCCGCGGCGGTATCAGGCTGAGTCCAGCTGTTTGCCGGCAATCAAAACTGACGCCGGGCGCAGCGTTATCTGTCTATAATCCCTGACTTGCGGCTGGCATTCATTAAGGAGCTTAAATTGACAGAAAAGCGTCGTGCCAGGAGTCTGGCCGAGCTGGGCGAAAAACTCGGCGGCATGTTCGACGATGACGTGAGAGCAAAGGGGCTCGCAACAGAACTCCGACCGACGGATATTGTTGTGACGCCCTATGGTAAAAGCGGTACTACCTGGACTCAGCAGATTGTCCATACGCTGCGAACTCGAGGTGATATGGAGTTCGATGACATCTCACGGGTTGTGCCGTGGCTCGAAGTCAGCGCAGCCCTGGGTATCGATCTCAACGCTGAGCAGAAAGCCAATCCTCGCGCCTTCAAGAGTCACCTTGCCTGGGACGATATGCCGCGAGGCGGGAAGTACATCAACGTGGTACGCGAACCTGCGGCCGCAGCCATCAGTATGTTTCGCTTCCAGGAAGGCTGGTTTCTTGAGCCGGGCGCCATGACGGCTGATGAGTTCGTCATGGGAACGTTTGTTGCGTCCCGGGCTTACTTTCAGCACCTGAAGTCATGGTGGGCACGGCGGAACGATGCCGACGTGTTGTTTCTCGTCTACGAGGAAATGCTGGCTGATCCAGCCGCGGCAATTCAACAGATTGCCTCTTTTATGGGCATTGATCTCGATGCTGAGCTGCTGGCGCTGACGCTCAGGCATACTTCACGGGAGTTCATGCTGCAGCACCAGGACAAATTTGACGACAGCATGCTGCGGCAGCTGAGCGAAGATGTGGCTGATCTACCCAGGGGTTCTGCCAGTGCCAAAGTGACAAGCGGTTCTTCCACCAGCTTGCTCAGCGATAGCACCCTCGAGGCAATTGCCCTGGTCTGGCAGGAGGAGATCACCACATCGCTGGGGTTCGATACCTATCAGGACCTGTTGGCGGCGCGCTCCCTGGAAGCATAAAAGCAATAATGAAAATAGGGTAAGGAATATCAATCATGTATCCCGGTAAATATGTTGAACTGAATCCTGAGCGTCCTGCCTTTGTCATGGCTGACAGTGGCGTCACAGTGACCTATCGCGAGTATGAGCAGCGCGCGAACCAGCTCGCTCATCTGCTGCGCGATAAGGGGCTCAAGCCGTTTGATCACTTTTCCATATTCATGGAAAACAATGAGCGCTATCTCGAGTGCTGCGGCGCTGGTGAACGCTCTGGTCTGTATTACACCTGTATTAACTCCTACCTGCAGGATGAGGAACTGGCTTACATCCTGCAGAACAGTGAATCGAAAATTCTGATTACCTCTGCCGCAAAACTGGAGGTGGCGCGGGCCGCAGTCAATGACTGCCCGGCGATCGAACTGGTGCTGGTGGTGGGTGCTGAGGCTGATGGTGAGCACTTCCAGAATTATGAACTGGCGGTTGCCAGCTATCCGGTGGAATCGATCGTTGATGAATGCCTTGGCACGTCGATGCTTTACTCCTCAGGCACCACAGGCCGACCCAAGGGCATTCTGCGGCCACTGGAGCATCAGCCGCCGTCGACGCCGCTGCCGCTCTACGATTTTCTCAAGGGCCTCTGGCACTACCGTGAGGACATGGTCTACCTGTCACCTGCGCCGTTGTATCACTCGGCACCTCAGGCTGCCGTCGGGCTGACGATCAGGATGGGGGGCACGGTCATCATCATGGAACGGTTTGACCCGGAACTTTACCTGGAGCTGGTGCCGCAGTTTCAGGTTACCCATTCTCAGCTGGTGCCAACGATGTTTTCGCGCATGCTGAAACTGCCCGAGGAGGTGCGGGCACGAGCGGATGTTTCTTCGCTGGAGTTTGCTGTGCACGCGGCGGCACCCTGTCCGGTCAAGATCAAGGAGGCGATGATCGAATGGTGGGGGCCGATTATTCACGAGTATTACGGGGCAACCGAGGGCCTGGGTTTTACTGCGCTCGACAGCCATGAGTGGCTGGAACACAAGGGCAGTGTCGGGAAGGTACTGCTGGGTGAGTTGCATGTGCTGGACGAGGCGGGCAATGAGTGCCCGCCCGGTGTTCCCGGTGAGCTGTGGTTCAAAAGAGCCAGTGAGTTTTCCTATTTCAACAATGATGAGAAGACCCGGGAGTCATCTTCTGCAGACGGCAGTATGAGTACGGTTGGTGATGTGGGGTACGTGGAAGACGGCTATCTCTACCTGACGGATCGCTCTACTTTCATGATTATTTCGGGCGGGGTGAATATCTACCCACAGGAGACCGAGGACGTGCTGATCACGCATCCGAAGATTATGGATGCAGCGGTATTTGGTGTGCCGAACGAGGATCTCGGTGAGGAGGTCAAAGCCGTGGTCCAGGTCATGGACGGGATCGAGGCTGACAATGCGCTGGTGGAAGAGCTGATGGCCTATTGCCGAGAGCACCTGTCACGGCAGAAGTGCCCGCGCTCCATCGACTTTGAGGCGGAGCTGCCGCGCCTGCCGACGGGTAAGCTTTATAAGCGGCTCTTGAAAGACCGCTACTGGGCAGACCATAAGAATCGGATTCTGTAAGGTCAGACCGCGCCTTTTCTCACGGCGGCCTGTGCCGCGGCCAGTCGCGCAATGGGGATCCGATAGGGACTGCACGAGACATAGTCGAGGCCCTGGTCGTGGAAGAACTGGATCGAGCGTGGGTCACCACCATGCTCACCACAAACTCCGTACTTGATGCCGGCCTTGCGGGCACGGGACTCGGTCAGGGCCATCTCGACCAGCCTGCCAACGGCACGCTGATCCAGGGTGATAAATGGATCGGTTTCAATGATCTTTTTGCGCAGGTACTCCGGAATGAATTTGCCGACATCGTCACGGCTGAAGCCATAGGTCATTTGCGTCAGGTCGTTGGTGCCAAAGCTCATGAACTCGACTTCCGAGGCGATCCTGTTCGAACTCAGACAGGCACGGGGTGTTTCCATCATGGTACCGATTTTGTAGCGCACCGACGTGGATTTGCCTCTCAGGGCCGCGTGCACCCCTTTGTCGATAATTTCGCTGATCATGCGCACCTCGCGAACGTTGACGACGAGGGGGATCATAATCTCGGGTGCCGGGCTTAGTCCTTTTTCGCTGGCTTCAGCAGCGGCACCGATAATCGCGTGAACCTGCATCTCGGTGATCTCCGGCATGACGACAGAAAGCCGGCAACCGCGAAAACCGAGCATCGGGTTGACCTCGCTCATGTGTTCAGTAGCGTCCCGGATAGCGGTGGGTGACTTGCCGATCTGCTCTGCCAGTCGGTCTATGTCATCGCCGAGATGTGGCAGGAATTCGTGTAGCGGCGGGTCCAGCAATCGGATGTTGACCGGCAGGCCGTCCATAATTTCGAACAACTTGAGCATATCTGCCTGGTGAAACTCGAGAATCTGATCGAGGTAGCGCTGGCGCTCCTCAGCGTCTTCCGCGAGGATCATAGCCCGCATCAGGGCCACCCGAGATTCTTCGAAAAACATGTGCTCGGTTCGGCACAGGCCAATACCCTCGGCGCCGAGTTCGCGCGCCTTCGCCGCGTCCTCCGGTGTTTCTGCATTGGCGCGGATCTGCAGGCGCCTGTAGCGGTCAGCCCAGGTGAGAAGGCGCTGAAAGTCCTCACTGTCGCTGGCGGCAATCTTGGGGATATCTCCCAGCATGACCTCGCCGGAGGCACCATCCAGGGTGATGGTATCGCCGCGGGTAATCACCACACCCTCTTTCGTGGTCGCGGTGCCGGCAGAGTAGTCTATCGTCAGCGAACCGCAACCCGTAATGGCACAGACGCCCATGCCTCTTGCGACAACTGCGGCGTGCGAGGTCATGCCGCCGAGTTCAGTCAGGATGCCTTCGGCGACCTTCATGCCGTGAATATCCTCCGGTGTGGTTTCGCGGCGAATGAGGATTACCGGTGTGCCATCCTTGCCTGTTTCAACGGCTTCATCAGCGGAAAATACCACCTGACCGGTGGCACCGCCGGGGCTCGCTGGCAGGCCGGTTGCGACGATGTCTTTCTTTGCGTCCGGATCAACCATCGGGTGCAGGAAGGCGTCAACGTGTTCCGGTGAAACCCGCAGCAGGGCCTCACCCCGATCGATCAGTTCTTCATTCACCATGTCGACGGCGATCTTAATCGATGCCCGGCCCGTGCGTTTGCCGGAACGCGTTTGCAGCATGTAGAACTTGCCTTCCTGGACGGTGAACTCAATGTCCTGCATATCCCGGTAATGCTGCTCCAGCTGCGCCTGGGTGCGATACAGCTCGTCATACACCGCTGGCAGCTTTTGTTGCAGGCTGTTGAGTGATTCAGGTGTGCGAACGCCACTGACGACGTCTTCACCGGCGGCGTTAAACAGAAATTCACCGAAGAACTCGCGCTCGCCGGTTGAAGGGTTGCGGGTGAAGGCCACACCGGAACCGGAGTCATCACCATAGTTGCCAAACACCATTGCCTGGACATTGACGGCGGTGCCGAGGCTCTCTGGAATATTGTTCATCTCACGGTAGAAAATGGCACGTGGTGTGTGCCAGGACAGAAAGACGGCTTCCACGGCCTTTTTCAGCTGGACAAATGGATCCTGGGGAAAATCGGCCATGGTTTTGAAAATCCCGATGACGGACTGCCAGTCCTCTGCCGTCATTTCGGTATCGTGGACTTTGCCACGCTGGTTTTTGTAGTCGGTGATGACGTGCTCAAAGCGCTCGCCCTCGACACCGAGCACGACATCCGCAAACATCTGGATGAAACGGCGATAGGAGTCATAGGCGAACCGTGGATTGCCGGTTTTCTGAGCCAGGCCCTCGGCAATTTCATCATTCAGGCCCAGGTTCAGAATCGTGTTCATCATTCCCGGCATGGATACCGGTGCGCCGGACCGAACCGAGAAGAGCAGAGGGTTTTCCGGGTCACCGAAGCGGCCGCCCATCTTTTTTTCAACCAGGTCGAGCGCGACCCGATACTCCTGCTCGAGAAGATTGGGGAGCCGGTTACCAGCTTGGAAAAATTCCCGGCACGTCGTCGTCGTAATGACAAAGCCAAACGGGACGGGCAGTCCCAGGTTAGTCATCTCGCAAAGATTCGCGCCCTTGCCACCCAGCAGGTCACGATCTTCCTTGCCGCCTTCGCTAAAGAGGTATACGCGTTTCGCCATGTCAAAACTTTCCTGCTGATCTCCCCGGAGTATAGCGAAGAACCCGCAACGCAACATGACTGAAATCCTGGCAGGCAGCGATAACCAATAGCCCGCCGTAGATTGTTGGTCATGCACACAGCAAAATTGTATGGCAGTACCAGATAGCGATGCTGCCCCTGTCACATGGCAACACGCTCTCGCTCCACTTTAACGACACCGAAGGTAATGGACTTGAAGTGTTCTGGGATAGGCCCTGGCGTGTCGCCCAGCCTCAGGGCGAAGTCTGGAACCGGTCCAGCAGACTGAGGCAGTCATGGTCCTCCATGGCGGCAATAGAGCGGGAAACCATGGCGCTCACCCAGTTGTCGCCGCGTTCGTTCTCGGCGGCCATGCCGCCGCCGACAATGACGACGTAGGTCCACATCATGAGGATACCGACGCGGTAATCGTAAAAAGCCTCATCGAAGCTGTAGCCGGTCACACCGTGACGGCTCGCCAGCGTGTCGAGCCAGAGCCGGATCAGGTCCTGCTCGTGTTCACGCCGCATTTCAGTGTCGATACTGCCGCTCATGAAGTAGGCAAGATCCTGGATGCCGCGGCCACGCACCGGCGCCTGGAAGTCACAGCAGGCCACTTCGATATCACCGCCGCTTTCCCGGAAGAACAGGTTATCCATGCGGTAGTCGCCGTGAATGATGGTGCGGGGTGTGGAATTCATCCAGTTCTGCGCACCGGCAAGACCCGCCATGTAGGCTGACTTGGCGTTGCTCAAAGCGGGTGTCAGTTCGTCAGCAAAGAGGTCAACGAAACTTTCCCACGAAGCTTCCGTGCCGGCGGAGAGGCCCTCGGACATGACGGAAGGATAATTGTTGGGCAGCCACTCCCAGTCGCCGTCATCCACCTGGTTCCAGAAGGCGCCGTGCAGATCAGCCAGGGCCTGCATGATCGTTCGGGCTCGCGGCAGGGTGGTGCCGGCGACCTGATCGCCCAGATCCCAGTCACCAAGATCCTCGAGCACGAGGATAAAGTTGTCAGGACCGTCGGTTTCGGCAAGGTAGGTTTGCGGTGTTCGCATCGGTGTGCCGCTGGCCGCCTGGCGATAAAACTCGACCTCGCGCCGAAAATTGTCGAACTGTACGGCAATCTCGCGATTCTGCAGAATTTCGGTCGGCAGTTTGACGATAACGGAGGCCGGGCCAGTGCCCTCGCGGTAAGTCAGGTGCACCCGGCGAACGATGCTCATCATACCGGCACCGACGCCGACGGGTTCCTGCTGAGCTTCGCTGACGACGACCGGCGTATCAGGTTTTGACAGCAGGTCAGAAAAATACGCCGGGGTCAGCGCGGCGGGGCTGTCAGGCACATTCATACACTTCTCCTCTCAGCTTCTTTAGAGCGTTACTGGGGTTTGGTTCAACCGGCCGGCGCAGCGATGCTCGCCGCCTCGGCGGACTTGCCGGTCGATGGTTGCGCCGCGACTTGTCTGCCGACGACTAGATAGAAAGCCGGCAGCACGAACAGGGTGAACAGGGTGCCAACCAGCATGCCGGCGGCGATCATCAGGCCAATCGCAATACGTGAATTAGCACCCGCGCCGAAGGCCAGCAGCAGCGGTACCACGCCCAGTACGGTCGCAAAGGTGGTCATCAGGATCGGGCGCAGGCGCAGTGCAGCGGCTTCAAGCACCGCCTGGTAGCGGTCCATGTTCTCTTCGAGCTGCAGTTTGTTGGCAAAGTCGACAATCAGGATGCCATGCTTGCTGATCAGTCCGATCAGCGTCAGCAGCCCCACCTGGGTGTAGATGTTGAGTGTGGTCCAGCCCAGCACGATTGGTACCAGCGCTCCAAAGATCGAAAGGGGTACGCTGATCAGGACGATGAAAGGGTCGCGGAAGCTGTTGAACTGTGCTGCCAGCACCAGGTAGATGAAGACGAGTGAAGTGGCGAACAGCAGCAGGAAGCCCTGGCTTTCCTGCATGAAGCGCAGGGACTCGCCCTGGTAGCCGGCACGATAGCCGCTGGGTGCGACGTCGTAGAGTGTCTGTTCCAGAAACTCTAGCCCCGCACCCAGGCTATTGGGGGGCATGATGAAGCCTTCGATCATGACGCTGTTAAGTTGCTGATGCTGATTCAGGACGTTAGGTTCGACCCGTTTACTGATAGTGATGACCGTGCTCAGTGGTACCAGGTCACCACTGGCAGTCCGAATGTAATAGCGCTCCAGCCATTCTTTCGTGAGTCTGAAACCCTGCGCCGCCTGAGGGATCACTTTGTAGCTGCGGCCCTCGATTGAAAATCGGTTAGTTTCAGCTTCACCCAGCATAATCTGCAGGGTCTCGCCGATGTCACGCATAGAGATGCCGAGACGCGAAGCCAGTTCCCGGTCGATCGCGACAGAGATTTCGGGCCTGGAGTAGCGCAGGTCCTTACGGACAAAGGCAAACATGCCGGACTGCCGGGCCTGGCTCAGTACTTCCTCGGCTACCCGGTCGAGTTCATGGTAGTCAGCGGTGGACGAGATGATGAACTGAACCGGCATGCCTGAGCTCGCGCCTGGCAGGCCGCCACCGGCAAAAGTAAAGACCTGCAGGCCGCTTATCTTGTCGTACTTCTGCTGCAGCTCCTGGCGGATCTCCTCGAGCGTGCGCTCGCGTTCTGCCCAGTCCACCAGTTCCACGCCGCCGAATACGGAAGTCGGTGAATTCACCTGCCAGGAGTGGCTTGCCTCTGGGATTGTCTTCCAGGCGTCCACCATTTCTTCGAGAAAGTAGGTGGTGTATTCAAGGCTGCTGTAATCAGGCGGCACCGCGACCGCGAAGATGCTGCCGCTGTCCTCTTTCGGCGCCAGTTCCTGCTGCGCCAGCATGTAGAAGACCGGCAGGCTCAGAAAGATGCCGAAGGCGAACAGCATGACGGCTCCGCGGCTGCGGAGTGCTTTGTCGAGCAACCGCATATAAGCATCGTGCAGGCGTTTGAACTGTGCATCGAGCCAATCGGCGATGCGACCCTGGTGATCATGGTCTACCAGCAGGTAGGCACACATCATCGGTGACAGCACAAGGGCAATGAAGCCCGAGACGACGACAGCCCCGGCCAGTGTCAGGGCGAATTCGCTGAACAACACACCGGTCAGACCGCCCAGGAAACCGATGGGCAGGTAAACCGCGACCAGTGTTAAGGTCATTGCCACCACCGGCATTGCAACCTGGCGGGCGCCAACGAGGGCAGCCTCGAGCGGCTGCTTACCATCCTCAATATGCCGATGCACATTTTCAACGACAACGATGGCGTCATCCACGACGAGGCCAATCGCTATCACCATCGCCAGCAGGGTCAGCAGGTTGATGGAGAACCCCATCATCCAGATCAGAAACAAGACGCCAATCAGAGACAGGGGAATGGCGATAATCGGAATGGCGACGACGCGCAGGGAGCCCAGGAACAGGAGGATCACCAGGATAACAATGACCGATGCCTCCACCAGGGTGCGGGCCACTTCCTTCAGTGCTTCGCTGATGTACTTCGAAAGATCGGAGTCCAGGAAGATTTCAAGGTCAGCTGGCAGTTGCCGCTGCAATTCCTCGATCTTGGCATGGACACCGGCCGCTGCCTCAAGCGGGTTGGCATCCGGCGCTGGCTCGATAGCAATAAAAACAGTTTCTTCGCCGCTGGAGTAGACTGCGAAATCGTAAGTCGAACTCGCCAGCTCAATGTCTGCGACATCACCGAGGGTGACGCGCTGGTCGCCTTCCTGGCGCACCACGATGCTGGCGAATTCTGCCGGGTCCTGAACATCGGTCTCTGCATCGACGCTGGCCCTGACCAATTCACCCCGTGTTGTGCCCGCTGCCGAAATGAAGTTGTCACGGCGGATCGCAGCATTGATGTCGGTCGCGGTGACGCCGAAAGCCGCCATCTTGGCTGGATTGAGCCAGATACGGTTGGCGAAGAGTCCGCTCCCCAGCAGGCGTGCCTCGCCGACGCCGTCGACCGTGTTCAGCACTGGCAAAATCGAGCGTGATGCATAGTCTGCGCGCTGTTGCACCGACATCTGGTCCGACAGCAGCGCGAGGTACATCATGGCGTCGCCACCGGTGCGGTTGGTGACGACGGGGTCCTCTACCTCGCGTGGCAATTCAAACCGCGCCTCGTTAACTTTGGTGATGACCTCGCTCATGACCTCTGTCGAATTCTCGCCGAGGCGGACATGCACCTGAATTTCCGCGGAGCCTGGATTGCTCTTCGATGTAATGAATTCAACGCCCTTGGCAGCAGCGATCCGGCGCTGCAGTGGTGTTGTCACAAAACCCTGCACTGTACGCGCGCTGGCGCCGGGATAGGCGGCTTGAACGAAAATGACACTCTTTTCGACTTCGGGGTATTCACGCAGCTGCAGGTCGCTCGCAGACTGCAGACCAAGCAGCAGCATGACGGCGCTCAGGACGATGGCGAGCACGGGTCGATTGATGAACGTGTCGGTGAAGTTCATGTCAGTCAGGCCTACAGGGCGACGCTGTCGTCAATGACGACACGGACACCGCGAAACAGCTTATTCTGGCCAACACTGACGATCTCCTCGCCAGCGTCGAGACCTTCGAGAATGGCGACCTGGCCATTCCTGACAGCCCCGGTTTTAACGACCCGTGAGACAGCGGTTTTGTCCCCGTTGTCTGTGTCCTCAACCACGTAAACCGTATCACCCTGCAGGGCATAAGTGAGCGCAGTTTCCGGCACCGTCACGACCTTGCGGACATTGCCGAGGTCAATCTCGAGCCGGGCGAACATGCCGGGCAGAAGTCCGGTTGCCGGCGCCAGCCTGGCGCGCAGCAGAATATTGCGGGTCGAGGGGTCGATTTTGGTATCAATTGCCGCCACCTCAGCCCCGAACAACTGCTCGGGGAAAGCATCGACAGCGACGTCGATTTCCTGGCCAACGGCCAGCATCGGTGCATACCGGGCCGGTACGGTAAAGTCGATCTCGAGTTCGCTGTGATCCTGCAGGTTGGCGATCACAGTCCCTGGGGAGACATAGTCGCCGACATCAATTCTGAGGATGCCGAGACGGCCGGAAAAGGGCGCGGCAATGCGCTTGTTATCGAGTCTTGCCTCAGTCTCGGCAAGCTGGGCGCTGGCGCGCTGCAGGTCGGCACGTGACTGATCGAACTGCGATTGAGGAATTGATTTCTGCTGAATCAGCTGACTGTCGCGTTTGAACAGGATCTCTGCCAGTTCCAGGCTGGCGATCTGGTTGCGTCGGCTGGCCTGTTCCACCTCGTCGTTCAGAACCACCAGCAGCTGGCCGGCTTCAACCTCGTCACCGGAATCAAAGCGAATCTCTGTCACCTCGCCGCTGGTCTCTGAGGTCAGCTCAACGCCGCGCACGGCCTGGATGGTGCCAACGGTATTCAGTACCTGATCCCACTCGGTCAGCATCGCCGTGGAAGTGGCGATGGTCACCGGTGGCGGTGAAAAATCCATCGATGCCAGTTTGCTGAAGCGCATGTACAGATAGCCGCCGATGCTGCCGAAAATGACGGTCAGCAGAACTATGGCGATCAGGTAGGCTCTCATAAGCGGGTCATATCTCTTTCCCGAGCGAACGCACCTTTTACTACCTATCGCCCGTCAGGGCAATGCGCATACTTCGCCGGATTCCGTTATGATCCGCAGAAAAAAGGAGGGGCCGGGATGCCAAAAATCAGATTGAAGCAGCAACTGAGGCTGGCAGCGGCGAGTCTGCTGGTGTCGTCCACCATTGCGCTCGCGGAGAGTGTGCCTTATTCAAAGCCGACCCAAAGTCATTACCCGAAGAATCTCTACTGGGGTGATACACACCTGCATACCCGCAACTCCGCGGATGCCTACTCGCTGGGCAACATGAACCTGACCCCGGCAGATGCATTCCGATTTGCCCGCGGTGCCCGGCTCGTCGCCCATAATGGCATGCCGGTGCAGTTGCGCCGGCCACTGGATTTTCTGGTCGTTTCGGATCATTCGGAGTATCTCGGTGGCTACTATCGCCACGGCGTGAAAGACCCGTTGGTGACTGATAACGAGGTAGGCCGGCAGTGGCAGACCTTCATCGACAGTGGTGACGTGGTATCCCTGATGGGGGCTTTCACTGGCAGCATGTCGAATCCTGATGAGCATCCGCCATTCCCTTACGAAACCCGTCTGCGGATCTGGCAGGACGTGGCCACTACGGCAGATGAACACAACATTCCTGGTCAGTTTACCGCCTTCAGTGGCTATGAATGGACTTCAATGATTGACGGCAACAACCTGCACCGTGTTGTAGTTTACAAAGACGGGGCCGACAAGGTTGGGCAGATCCCGCCGTTTTCCGGTCAGGACAGCCTTGACCCGCGTGAGCTCTGGAAGGCCCTGGCTCGCTATGAGGCTGAGACTGGCGGTGAGGTCATGGCGATTGCCCACAACGGTAACCTCTCGAACGGCATGATGTTTCCCGACAAGACGGTCGACGGTAACCCGATTGACCTTGCCTATGCAGAGGCACGCTCGCGCTGGGAGCCGGTTTATGAGGTCACACAGGTGAAGGGTGACGGCGAAGCGCACCCGACCCTGTCGCCTGACGATGAATTCGCAGATTTCGAAAACTGGGATTGGGACAACATCGGCCGGACAGCGACAAAAGAAGACTGGATGCTGCAGCATGAATATGCCCGAGGTGCCTTGAAACTGGGTCTGATGTTCGAGCAGAAACTCGGCGTCAATCCGTTCAAGTTCGGTTTGATCGGCTCAACCGACGGCCACAACACTTTTGCTACCATGGAAGAAGACAACTTCTTTGGTAAGTTCCCGGAGTCAGAACCCGGCACAAGCCGGCTCGAAAACGCCATGGCCGGAGATCAGCTCTGGAAGAACTGGAACATTGTTGCTTCGGGTTATGCGGCAGTCTGGGCGCGTGAGAATACCCGTGAGGCTATCTTCGAGGCCATGCAGCGACGTGAGGTCTATGCCACCACCGGGTCTCGCATTCAGGTGCGGTTTTTCGGAGGCTGGGGCTACAACACTGACGATGTGAACAAACCGGGGTACCTCGATGTCGCCTACGCTGGCGGCGTGCCTATGGGCGGTGACCTGACAGCAGCGCCCGGGGAAGACGCACCAAGGTTTATTGTCGCAGCGGCGAAAGACCCGGATGGTGCCAATCTCGATCGTGTGCAGATCATCAAGGGCTGGCAGGCGGCCGATGGTTCCCTTCAGGAAAAGGTCTATGACGTTGCCTGGTCAGGCGATCGCCATCCTGATGACAACACTGGCAAGCTGCCGCCGGTGGGGTCAACCGTGGATGTGGAGTCGGCGACTTTTACTAATACGATTGGCGCAACGGACCTCGCAGTGGTCTGGACCGATCCTGATTTCGATCCGGCGCAGCGAGCCTTCTATTACGCCCGCGTGATCGAGATCCCACGACCGCGCTGGTCAACCCATGATGCAGCCTATTTCGGGCTGGAACTGCCTGAAGGTATTGCCCTGACCGTTCAGGATCGTGCCTACACATCGCCGATCTGGTACACCCCTTGAACCTGACCTGGCTCTTTAGAGAGCCGCTGGCCCTGTTCCTCTTGCTGGGGGCAGGTCTGTTTGCCCTGGAGGTCGTGCGTGACGGGCAGGCGCAGCGGACAATTGTCGTCGATGAAGCAGCGCTGCTTGGCTACATTGAGCACCAGACGGGTCGTTATGACCGTGCGGCGACTGAATCGAGGCTGCAGGCGATGGGCCCGGCCGATAGAAACCAGCTCATCAACGACTACATTCGCGAGGAAGCGCTGCATCGCGAGGCGCTCGCTCGAGGTTTCGACCAGGAAGACTACGTGATTCGCCGGCGCCTGGTGCAGAAGGTTGAATTCATGGCCGAGGCCGCCGCGAAAGAAATCGAGGCGCCGGCAGAAGCCGACCTGCTGGCTTATTTTGACGCCAACAAACACCGATATACCCGGCCACCGCGACTGACCTTCACTCACGTCTATCTGCGCGACGCTGCGGCCGGGGCGGCAGAGGCGCTGCTCGCTGAGCTTGATCGCCAGTCCGTAAAGGCCGCCGCAGCCGGCCGGTTCGGTGACCGCTTTGCCTATTTCCTGAATTACGTCGACCGCGACCAGGCATTCGTTGCCAGCCATTTTGGTGAAGATATGGCTGCCCAACTGTTTGCTGCGGATGCGGTGGATACCTGGATTGGCCCGTTTGAATCACCGCATGGGACTCACCTGGTACTGGTCATGAAGAAGACGGCCACCGAGGTACCAGTGTTTGCTGACACGCGCGAGAAGATTGAGCTTGAATACCTGGCCGAGCAGCAACGTCTTGCCAGGGAGCGTTATCTCGCTGACCTGGTCAGTGAATATAGAGTCGAATCACAGCTGGTACGCTGATCTATAGCCGCCCATTTACCTGCCAAACAGTCGTGGCGATTCCATAACGTATTGCCTATGATTGCGGGCTGTTTTCTTTCAATTAACTAGCATCAGGTGTACTAATGAGCAATGATCTGAACGCCTTTCGTGAAGAAGTAGGCGCGTGGCTGGCTGAGAATATCCCGGCGGGTATCAAGGGTGCCTCCATGGGACTGGAAGGCGAGCTGACTGAAGAGCAACGCGATGGTTTCGAACTTTGGCGACAGCGGCTGGCCGAGAAAGGCTGGGGCGCGCCAACCTGGCCGAAGGAATACGGTGGTGCCGGACTTTCGCACCCGGA
>JAYQAI010000049.1:20759-21861 GCA_038136715.1 Gammaproteobacteria bacterium
TGATCAACGGCCAGAAGATCTGGACCTCAGGCGCGAACATTTCCCAGTGGTGTGGTGCAGTTGTGCGCACAGACTCCGCGGCGAAGAAGCGCAACGGCATCAGCTTCGTCATGTTGCCCATGGATCAGGAAGGCGTCGAGACGAAACCGATCCAGCTGATTTCCGGCGCCTCACCTTTCTGTGAAACTTTCTTCAACGACGCCCGTGCCGAAAAATCAGATCTGCTGGGCCCGCTCAACGAAGGCTGGAGTGTTGTCAAGCGACTGCTGCAGCATGAACGTCAAAGCCAGACTGAAGCGAGCGGTGCAGGCGGCGGTGGCGGCAGCAAGCCCGCTTTCCACGAAATGGCGAAGCGCTATGTCGGTGAAAATGAAGACGGGACGCTCGCCGATGCGGATCTGCGTGGTCGCTTGATCTCGCATCTGATGGATGCTCAGTCTCACAAGTTGACCGTTGGCCGAATCACCGCAGAAGCTGCCGGTAAGGTCGAAGTCAGTGCTGCCGCGTCGATTCTGAAGAATTCTGCAACCCGCATTTCCCAGATCAAGTCTGAACTGACCCTTGAAATGATGGGTACCCAGGGTGTCGGCTGGGAAGGCGACAGCTATAGCAGTGAGGAGCTGGATACGGTGCGCGACTGGCTCTGGGGCAAAGCCATTTCAATTTACGGCGGTTCTTACGAGGTCCAGAACAATATCATTTCCAAGAATATTCTCGGCCTGCCCGAGACCACGCAGAAAGGCTAGGGGGCAGCACGAATGGCTTTTTTGAATGAAGAACAATCGATGATCCGTGACCAGGCGAAATCCTGGGTGACGGAGCAGGCACCGGTCTCAAACTTCCGCAAGATGCGTGACGAGGGCGTTGCCCTGAATTTCACGCCGGACACCTGGTCCGCCATGATCGAAATGGGCTGGACCGGCATCATCGTGCCGGAACAGTACGGCGGATCAGATCTTGGTTATTTGACCTTTGGCCTGGTCCTTGAGGAAACCGGACGGCAGCTGACTGCCTCGCCGCTGTTTGCCTCAGCTCTGGTCGGCGCGTCAGCGCTGCTGGTGGCAGGCAGTGATGAGCAGAAACAGGCAGTGCTGCCAAAGAT
>JAYQAI010000049.1:21961-29630 GCA_038136715.1 Gammaproteobacteria bacterium
CAGGGTTATGCCGATCTGGAAGTGATACTCGATCGCGCCAGTGCCGGTCTGGCTGCTGAAATGCTTGGCACCGGGTCACAGGCGTTTGAGATGACTCTGGACTACCTCAAAACCCGTGTTCAGTTTGGCCAGGTGATTGGGTCCTTCCAGGCCCTGGGTCATCGCGCCGCTGAACTTTTCGGTCAGATGGAGCTGAGCCGATCCTGCATGGAAGCGGCGCTGCAGGCGATCGATGACGGCGATGACAACATTACTGAGCTCGCCTCGCTGTCAAAGGTGCGGGTTGGTGAGTTCCTGTTCGACATGTCGAACCAGCTGATCCAGATTCATGGTGGAATCGGCATGACCGACGAGTTCGATGCCGGGCTCTACCTGAAAAGGGCAAGGACGCTTGAACCGTCATTTGGGAATCGCGCTTACCACCGGGATCGCTACGCCAGGACCCTGGGTTTCTAGCTTCGTAATCCGGACCGGGCTCATACGTGAGTCCGGTCCCCTGACGTTCCCGTCTGCTTCATGAGTCAGGCCATTGAATCTCCCGCCGAACCTTTATACCTTATCCCACTGAAGTAACCTCAGGCCCGCAATAACACCGACAGGAGGGCGTATGTCCAAGGCACAACTGATTGAGATTGCAAAGCAGGACCTGGCCTATGGCCGCGCTGGCACGCAGGACCTGGCTGACGATATCCTGCAGATACCCGTCGAGGCCTATTACGATAGAGATCGCTGGCGCCAGGAAATGAAACTGATTTTCGGCCGTCTGCCACTCGTGCTGGCTACCTCGGCAGAACTGAAAGAACCTGGTGACTACAAGGCGATGACCGCTGCCGGGATGCAGGTGCTGATCACCCGCAATCAGGCGGGCGAGGTCAATGCCTTCGTCAATATGTGTTCTCACCGCGGTGCAAAATTGATGGCGGAGGGCTGTGGCAGCGCGCATCGCTTTACCTGCCCTTACCATGCCTGGAGTTTCTCACCTGACGGCGAGCTTGTGGCGGTGTATGCCCAGGATCAGTTCGGTGACCTCGACAAGAAGCAGTATGGCCTGACAGCACTACCGTGCCTCGAGAAAGCCGGTCTGATCTGGGTGACGCTGAACCCCGAATCAACGCTCGATATTGAGTTGTTCCTGTCGGGTTACGATGATCTGCTTGGCCAGTTTGGTTTTGATCGCTGGTACCACCATTCCACCCAGCGAGTGGAGGGCCCAAACTGGAAAGTCGCTTACGACGGCTACCTCGACTACTACCATCTGCCTATTTTGCATCGTGAGACCTTTGGTACCGAGATCGGTAACCGCGCCAACTACTACAGCTGGGGGCCACATACGCACCTGGGCCGACCCGGCACTGACTGGGCCGCTTATGAAGACCTGCCAGAGGAGGAGTGGCCGACCGAACAGCTGTTAATGGGTGTGTGGACAATCTTCCCGCATATTTCTATCGCCAGTTTTGGGGGCGGTGGTCGTTCCGTCATGATTTCTCAGCTGTTCCCGGGTGATACACCAGAGACGTCCTATACCAATCAGATTTTCCTGATGGAGAAACCGCCGGCGGATGAAGTCCAGGAGCGCGAGGCCCGCAAGCAGTTTGCCTTCCTCGAATACGTCGTGCAGGAAGAAGACTATGCCACCGGCATCGCCCTGCAAAAAAATCTACCCGCTGGCGCTAAGTCCCATGTACTGTTTGGCAAGAACGAACGCGGTGGCCAGGTTTTCCATCAGTGGGTCCAGAAGCTGCTTGAGACCAGTGATGAAGACCTGCCTGCCTTGTTTGGGGCTAACAAAAACTAAAGGGGGCGAAGCCCGGAGCTATGTCTGAGTTTGCATCGCTGCTGGCGCAGCGCCCTGAACTGGCTGATCGTTATGCTGCGTTTCTCGCAAGCGTGCAGGGGCACGCTGCTGTACCCGAACGTCTCCATGCGCTGTGTCGTGCGCGCATCCAACAGATTCACGGTGTGCCGCCGTCAGGACTGGATGACGCCACACTCTCGCAGTTGGCTGTAACAGATTACTCGAGCTTCTCCAGCGCTGAGACAGCGGCACTGCGCCTTGCTGAGAAAATATCCCTTCAGTACCACGGCATCACCGATGAAGAAGTTGAACAGGTGCGCCGCGAAGTCGGTAATGACGGCTGCGTCGCATTGCTGACCGCACTTTCTTTCTATGATGTCGAGTGCCGTTTGCAGTTGACCGCGGAGGCCCTCGATGTCGACTAAACCCAGGGTTGAGTCTGCGCTGCCTGGTGAGGCCGTCAGTTTTGCCACGGCCATGATGCATGCGCCGGATATTCTCGGCCGTTTTGGCGAGCTTTATGCTGATTTCTGGCAGCGCGGTATCATCAGCCAGGAGGTCAAGGAAATGACGCGGATCCGCAATGCACGGATCACTGACTGTGGCTACTGACGCAATGTCAGGTTTACCGCCGCCCGTGAGGCGGGGCTGATTGAAGATAAAGTGGCCGTTATCGAAGATGGCTACGAGCAGCATCTCGCGGCGCGGGAAGTCGCTGCGCTGCGATTGACGGATGACCTGATCGGGCTGCCTGGCCGACTGGACCCGGACCAGGTTGCCGAATTGAAATCACATTTCACGGAGGCCGAGATTGCCGAACTGATGCTGGGCGTTGGGCTGTTCCTTGGCATGTCGAAAGTACTGATTACGCTGGGCTTGGAACCGGAAACGATGGATACCACGCTGGTGCAAACACCCGGCTCTGCCTGAAAATACCTGAAGGAGCGCAGATTTGGACGATGCAATGGTCCGGATGCAGGACAAGTCAGACATTCAGGAGACTATCCTGAAGTATGCCTGGGGTATCGACAATCGAGACTGGGATCTGTTCCGTTCGATTTTTGCTGATGAAGTCGTGATGGACTTCTCATCGTACAGCGGCAATCCCGCCGCGAAGATGAGTGGTGACGACTGGGTAGCGGGCTGCCAGCGGATGCTGCCGGGTTTTGATGCCACCCAGCATGTGCTGACCAACTTCATGATTGAAGTCGAGGGCGATGAGGCGACCGCGATCGTCTACATGAAGGCAGAGCACTTCATTGCCAATGCTCTCGGTGACAACAGCCACACGCTGGGCGGTCACTACGTTCATCAGCTGAAACGCTGCGCGGCAGGCTGGAAGATTCACGCCACCACCCTCAATGTCACCTGGAGTCGCGGCAACCGCCAGGTCTATGAACTGGCAGCACAGCGGGTAGCGGAACAGTTAAACGACTAGTAGTCGGCCACCATCGACCTGACGTCGGCTCAGCTCGCCCAGTCGAACAGCAGTTCAGCAACAGCGGCGGTGATCTTCTTTCCCGTTGGGATGTGCAGAAACTCATTCGGACCGTGGGCGTTGGAGCGAGGCCCCAGCACACCGGTAACGACGAACTGCGCATCGGGCAGTTTTCGCGCCAGGAACTCCATGAACGGAATCGAGCCACCGCAGCCGATTGACATGGCGGGTGCGCCGAAGTAATTCATGGAGGCCTTCTCCAGCGACTGGCGCAGTTTCTCCGATGTCTCCGGTGCGTGCCAGCCGGGATTAGGTGTATGCATATCAAGCGTGACCTCAGCGCCGCCCGGCGGATTTTCGGTCAGGACTTTACGCAGCGATGCCGCTGCTGCCTCGGCATTAATCGTCGGGGGTATTCGCAGCGCCAGGCGTGCCGTCGTCTCTGGTCTCAGTACGTTACCGGCCTCGTCAGGTGACGGTGCGCCGCCGAGCCCCGTGACCGCGAGACTCGCCGCCCAGGTATTGTTCAGGACCAGTTCGGTAGGGTCATCCGACATGGGGCCCGTACTGCCGGCGAAGGGGTACATGTCTTCAAAGGTGTCCGCCAGGACCTGGCCGGCCTCGATGGCCTCCTGCCTGCGCACATCGGGCACCTGCTCGTTGAGGAAGTCGGGCGTAATGACGCCGGTGTTTTCATCCTCGATGCGTGAAATCAGCTGGCGCAGCAGGCGGAAGCTGGAAGGCACGATACCTCCGGCTGCACCGGAGTGCACGCCTTCCTGCAGGACTTTCACGGTCAGGTCTGAGATCAGCATGCCCCTGAGTGACGTGGTGATCCAGAGCTGGTCATAGTTACCGCAGGTCGAATCCAGTGCAATCACCAGGCTCGCCTTGCCGATCTGATCTTCAAGCTGATCCATGTAGAACGGCAGGTCCGGGCTGCCGCTTTCCTCCGAGGCCTCGATCAGTACGACGATTCTGGGGTAGGGCAGCTGCTGTTCCTGTAAGGATTTGATCGCGGCGATAGCAGAGTAAATCGCGTAACCATCATCAGCGCCGCCACGGCCGTACAGCTTGTCGTCGCGGAACACCGGCAGCCAGGGGCCAAGGCCGTCTTCCCAGCCATTGAACTCGGGCTGCTTGTCGAGATGGCCGTAGATCAGCACGGTGTCGTCGTTGTGACCCTCAATCGTCAGCAAGATCGTCGGTGTGCGTCCCGGCAGTCGATGAACCTCCGACGTCAGGCCTGCGACGTTCTGTGCTTCCACCCAGGCCAGCATGTGTTTCACGGCATCTTCCATGTAACCGTTGGCTTCCCAGTCGGCATCGAACATGGGTGACTTGTTGGGAATGGCAACGTATTCCGCCAGGCTCGGCAGGATGCTTTCGTTCCAGAGGGCGTTGATGTAGTCACTGTTTGCGTTCGTATCCAAATTATCGCTCCGGGTCAGTGTGACTGACCGTTAATCAGTTTTGTTTCGTGTTCTGCCAGGTCCCGTAGCTGGGTCGACATGATGGCGTGACTGTCAGCGCCCTCCCAGGGCAGCTCCGGCCACCACTTGCTGAGCTCGCTGATGCCGGGTTCGAAAGGCTGACCAGGTCTCGGTGTCAGCACTGGCAGGTTCAGCTGCTCACTCGCCATCAGTACGCGCTCCATCGGTTCCGTCCAGTTATGGCGGGCAAGGTTAAACAGGCCCCAGTGCAGTGGCAGCAGCCGCCGGCCGCGCACCCACTGATGCGCGATGACGGCCTGCTCTGGCCCGAGGTGCCAGTCCGGCCAGTTGCGGTTGTAGGCACCGGTCTCAATCATGGTCAGGTCGAAGGGGCCGAGCCGCTCGCCGATTTCCTTGAACCCGGGAAACAGGCCCGTGTCGCCGGAATAATAAACCGACTGGCTGCCTTTCACAGCGAAACCTGCCCATAAGGTTTTGTCGAGATCGAAGGCATGCCGGCCGGAGGCATGGCGCGCCGGTGTCGCGGTGATCTCAACGGAACCGATGGTGTGCTGCTGCCACCATTCGAGCTCTGTAATCTTTTCAGCTTTGATGCCCCAGTATTCCAGATGGGCACCGACGCCGAGCGGGACGATGAATCGCGGTGCGATATCAGCCAGCTGACGAATCGTGGGTTCATCGAGGTGATCGTAGTGATCATGGCTGATCAGGACAGCGTCGAGCGTCGGCAGGTTTGTCAGCGCCAGCGGTGGATCGTACCAGCGACGTGGCCCCAGCCATGAGAAGGGCGACACCCTTGGGCCCCAGACCGGGTCAATCAGCAGGCGCGAGTCATCCAATTCCAGAAGCAGGGTTGAATGTCCGAGCCACGTGACTCTGAGGCCGGATGCCGGCTTCGTGTTGTAAATCGATCCGTCGTGGTGGACGGTGAGCAGATCGTCGCCTGGCTCCATGTGTGCACCGCCGCGATAGCCGTCGCGGATTGTGCGCCAGAGGAAATTCTTCAGTGGCAGCTGGTTCCTGAACTTGCCGTCATGGTAAATGGCCGATGCTTCGATTCTCTGTAGCCGCTCGCCAACGGCAGCTTTACCCAGGGCCGACCAGGCACTTACCAGCATGAATCCAGTCAGCGCCAGGATGGCGAAAATCAGGACGAGGGTGATCAGCATGAGTCTTGGGGGCTTCGGTCTGTCAGCAGGCAATGCGGAGGATCAGTTTGACGAACTGTCGGGTTATTTTCCATGGATTGAGGCGGGCGCCAAGACACGTCATGATGGCTTGATCATCAGGGAGTCAATCATGCTGAACTATCCCATCGTGCAGGTGGCCTATCACGTCAGTGATTCTGTCAAGGCCGCAGAGAAGATGGCGAAGCTCTACGGTGCCGGTCCTTTCTTCTTGAACGAACGGATCGAGCTGGAGTGGGGGATTCACCGCGGTCGGGAGCAGAAGTTTCTACACACCTCAGCCTTCGGCCAGTGGGGCAGCGTTATGCTGGAACTGCTGCAGCAGGATGAAGAGGGTCCTTCACCTTTCCGCGATATGTATGCGCCTGGAGAGGAGGGTATTCATCATACCGCCATGATAGTCGACTCTATGGCTTCGGCTTATGCCGACTGTGAGGCAGCGGGTTACGAGATCGCCGCCAAAGCCATGACCTTCGGTGGCGCGGAGTTCGCGTTTGTCGACACCGTGTGTGAACTGGGTCACATGATCGAAATCTATGAGCGCTCGGAAGGTCTGCTCGGTTTTTACGAGATGGTGAGGCAGGCATCCATTGACTGGGATGGCAGCAATCTTATTCGCAGGCTTGGACGATAGGCTGAAAATGAAACTCATGTCGTCGCGCGTTTTCGTGGCGGGCCTGCTTCTCACCCTGGCGGGTTGTGGCGGCTCCCAGGAAGTGCCTGAAGCGGGGGTTGATGACAATGCGCCTGAGGTAGAAGCCTACTTTCGCGATAATCCGGAACGGTTTGTGTTCAGCAGTATTGATCAGTTGCCGTCTGATCTGACGTGGGAGAATGGCGAGGGCCTCGCGCCGATTGGCGACCCCAGGGCCAGGCGCGGTGGTCAGCTGAGACTGCGGGTCAACAGCATGCAGCAGACATTGCGCATTCTCGGGCCTGATGCCAACAGTACGCTGCGCGGCCCGTTGTGGAACGCCAACATGATTTATCTCCTGATGCGGCACCCCTGGGAGGATGCCTATATACCCGGGCTGGCGCGGGCGTGGGCGATTGACCCTGAGGACAGCCGAACGGTCTATCTGCGACTGGATCCGGATGCACGCTGGAGCGACGGCAGGCCTTTTACGATCGACGATATTTTCTTCTCGCTCTATTTCTTACTCTCGCCTGACATTCAGGACCCGGCTGTTAATCGCGTGTTCGATGAAAACGTCACTCGCGTCACGCGCTACGATGACAGCACTGTCGCCTTCACCTTTACCAAACCGACGCCAGACCCGCTGGGTGGTCTGTCGACATTTATCCTGGTGCAGCGGGAGTTCTATCGTGAGTTCGGTGAGGACTATGTCGACCGCTACCACTGGCGATTCTCTCCGGTCACGGGGCCCTATACGCTAGCGGACAAAGATATACGAAAAGGTAGGCAAGTCACCTTCAGGCGCCTTGAAAACTGGTGGGCGGATAACAAACCCTACTACCGCCATCGCTTTAATCCTGAACGGCTCACCTTCCTGCTGATTCGCGACGACAACAAGGCATTTGAAGCTTTTCTGCGAGGGGATATCGACTGGCATGCCATGAACCGGACGACCTACTGGTACGATCGCGCGGAAGAGCAGCCCATCGTGGATGGCTATATCGAACGCGCCTGGGTTTATGACCAGCTGCCGGCGGCTCGCATTGGGGTTTACATGAACTCCGAAAAGCACAGGCTAAATGACCGCACACTTCGACTGGGTATCCAGCATGCGATCAACTATGACCGCGTCAACGAACGACTTTATCGCGGCGATCG
>JAYQAI010000050.1:0-22275 GCA_038136715.1 Gammaproteobacteria bacterium
GACGCCATGGCGCTGCTCAAGCCCGAGTGTGTCAGCCCACTGGTCGCCTGGCTCTCGCATGAGTCCTGTGAGTCAACCGGCGATCTGTTCGAAGTTGGTGCCGGCTGGATGAGCCGGTTGCGCTGGCAGCGGAGCCAGGGTGCGTACTTTAATCCCGCCGGCTTCTCAGTGGATGAAGTGGCTGACGACTGGGACAGCGTGAACGACTTCGATAACCCGGTCTACCCGGACAGCATCGGCTATACCTTCAAATCGCTGCAGGCCAATCCGCACCTTGCGGACTAGGCCGCGACTGAGCAAGGCTCACCATGAAGGATGCCATTGAACTCAGTGTCGTCGTGCCCTGCCGAAATGAGCACGAGACCATCGGCAGCACCATTACCGAGATTGAAGCGATGCTGGCCGACCTTGAGTGTCCGGCGGAAATTATCGCTGTCGACAACAACAGCAGCGATGCTTCTGCAACGATTATTGCCCGGACCAGCGCCAGACTGGTCAAAGAACCCATGCCCGGATACGGCGCAGCCCTGAAGCGAGGCATTGCAGAGAGCCGCGGCCGCTTCGTTATCTTCGGCGACGCCGATGCGAGTTATGACTTCAGCCAGAGCCCCGCCATGCTGCACCGTCTGCAGCGCGGCGACAGCCTGGTCCTGGGCTGCCGGCTGCCAGCAGGCAATGGCAACATTGAAGCCGGCGCCATGCCCTGGTTGCACCGACACCTCGGCAACCCTGCCATCAGCTGGTTGTGCCGGCGCCTGTTCAGTGTGCCCGTACACGACGTTTACTGCGGCCTGCGCGGATTTGCCCGGGCTGACTATGAACAGCTCAGGATCAACAGCACCAGCATGACTTTTGCGGTCGAGATGGTGATTCGATTTACGCTGGCGCAGCGTCGTGTCACCGAGACCCCTATAACGCTGCGTCGCGACGGGCGGATTCACACGCGGCCACATCTACAGACTTTCAGGGACGGTTTCCGCACCCTCTGGACAGTCTTCTCTATCTGGCGGGACGAGCGCCGGGCAGAATCGCGAGAGCCCGGATGAGCAGGATCAGCGCAAGCACCGCAGCCGGAATCCTGCTCATCGGCAGCAGCCTGCTCCTGTTGCAGTCCGGGACCCAATTCATTCCATTTGGCACGATGCTGGCACCCGCCGCGACTTACGGCAGCGGCAATCTCTATCTGGGATTGCTGCCAACCATCGGCTGGACCCTTGCCATACTCGCGGCCGCCATGCTGCTCAGCCTTGGATTGCACGCTAACCATCCCGGCACACTGGCGGGGCAGCTGACCCGCCCAACCAGTCGGACCTTTGTCACGCTGATGCTGGGCTGGATATTCATTGTCGGCCAGCTGATTGCGTGGCTGCTGTATGACTGGCATCCACGGGATGTCGATCATGTCGCTCGCGTCTTTCAGGCAAAAACTTTCGCGAGCGGTCAACTCAGCGTCGAGGCGCCACCTCTGCCGGAATTCTTCGACATCTTCGCTGTGCTCGTGCACGACGGTCAGATGTTCTCTAAGTACGGGCCTGGCGGCGCACTCTTCTACATGCTGCCCGAGCAATTGTTCGGCCAGAGCCACTTAGTGAATCCGCTGCTTGGGGCACTGGCCGCACTGTTTGGCTATCTCAGCTTCAGGCGCTGGCTTGACGAACGCACTGCCAGACTGTGGCTGCTGTTTGCCGCACTGTCGCCCTGGTATCTCTTCATGATCGCCAGTCTGCACAGTCATGTGCCCGCGATGTTTCTGTTCACTGTCATTCTTTACTGTTTCAGCCGAGTAGACGAAGAATCGGGCTTCTCTCTGGCGCTGATCGCGGCGGGATGCGCCGGTGGCTTGTTGATGCTGACACGGGAATACACTGCAGTACTGCTATGCCTGCCGCTGGTGCTGTCCCATCTTTTGGTGACACCGGCGAGGGCTGCAGCAAGGCTCGTGGCGCTGGCTGCCGGGGTATGCGGTCCGATCGGGGGCTTCATGTTTTATAACGAAGCCCTCACCGGCGACCCCCTGCTGTTCCCACACCTGCTGGCAGATCCGGAACAGATACCCTGGTTCGGCTACAAGGGTCACACCCCGATGCAGGGACTGGTACATCTCTGGGAGAGTCTGCGCCTGATCAATCTTAATCTGCTGGGCTGGCCGTTAAGTCTCGCTTTGCTGCCTTTTGCTTTTCTGCACCCGTCGCGATTCCTGCGGATAGCGGCGCTCTGTGTCCTCCTGCCGGCCATGGGCTACTTCGCCAACTACTGGAACGACTACTCCCTGGGGGCACGTTACTACTTCGAAACGATTCCGCTGCTCTTGCTCTTTGCTGCTGTCGGCTTCTGGCAAATGCATGACAGGCTGCCGCGCACAAACCTGGTCGTCAACGCCGACACACTGGTACATTTCGCCCTCCTCGCCTGGATGTTCAGTGCGCTTGTTTACCTGCCGAAACTGGTCGATCTTTATGGCAATCACTATAACGGCAATGTCCACACCCGGGTTGCCGAACTGGCTGCTGCTGAAACCAGCCCTAATGCACTGATTTTCATGACGCCTGTAGGAGGTGAGAACGGCGGTTACGCTTCAGGCTTTCTCGAGAACCCCCTCGACCTGGCGCGCATCTCGCGCGATGCCCTGGCAAACGGCAGAGATACATCTGAGCGGCGCATCTACGCCAGAGATCTGGGAACAAGAAATAGCGAACTGGCGGCCAGGTTCCCCGGCAGGGAATACTGGCGGTTCAGCTATGACCTCGTGACAGAAACCGCCAGCTTTGAACGCCTGGACTTCAGTGGCCAGGAGTGGCCAAGCCGTTAAAGACCGCTGAAATCAGGCTCGCGTTTCTCCATGAAAGCGGCCAGCGCTTCCTGGTTGGCATCACCACCCAGCAGTTCGGCAAGCCTGACAGCTCCTTCATCCTGCGTCCTGACTGTCCCCATGTGTTTTGTCTCCTTCAATCCCAGCGTTTTTCCACCCGGACGGCCTGCTCGAGCACAGTCGATTCTAGTGACTGCTGGTAGGCCTGCAGTTTCTGCCGAAGGTTTTCATCCCCAGTGCCCAGCATGCGTGCTGCCAGCAACCCTGCGTTCTTCGCGTTATCGATGGCGACAGTGGCGACAGGGATGCCACCTGGCATCTGCACAATTGAGAGCAGCGAGTCCTGGCCATTCAATATCGTCGCTGCCACCGGCACACCGATGACGGGGAGCACGGTGAGCGAGGCCACCATACCTGGCAGGTGGGCAGCGCCGCCGGCACCGGCAATGAGCACGCGCAGGCCCCGTTGTTCCGCTGTCTTGGCATACTCGTACATGCGATCAGGCGTGCGGTGTGCCGAAACGATCGTGAGCTCATAGGGTACAGACAGCTCGTCCAGCACAGCAGCCGCAGCTTCCATCACAGGCAGGTCGGATTCGCTGCCCATAATGATGCCAACGCGCGGTGTCGTCTCCGTCATTTCCGTCACTCCCGTCCGATGGGACTGCGCCCCCGAACTCTAAGAATAGGTTTTGCCTGGTCGGCGATGCTGATCGCTGCCTGCAGCGTATCGGCTGTTACAGTCACATGGCCCATCTTACGCAACCCAAAACAGTTCTGTTTGCCGTACAGATAAGCATGCACACCATCCATGGCTGCCAGTGTATCAAGCCCTTCTACCACGGTCTCGCCTTCGTAGCCCGGCACCCCGAGAACGTTGTACATCGCTGCAGCCTGATGCTGGCGGGTATCTCCGAGGGGCTGGTCGGCGAGAATCTGGTACAGCGCGAGGAACTGCGAGGTTTCACAGGCATCAATGGTGTAGTGACCGCTGTTGTGGGTCCGGGGCGCAATCTCGTTGATCAGGAGGTCACCGCCTGCCGTCAGAAACATTTCAACGCCGAAAATACCCACCCCTTCGAAAGCCTCAACGGCGGCGCAGGCCAGCGCCTGCGCCTGCTCAGCCACAGCGGCCTCAACCCTGGCTGGTGCCAGCAAATAAGTCAGGAGATTGCCCACCGGGTCAAACTCCATCTCTACCGGCTGCCACGTGACCACATGACCATGCCGATCTCGAGCCACCATCACAGCGAGTTCTGTCATGTTCGGCACAAACGCTTCAATGAAGCCCGGCACCTGCAGCCGGCCCGCCAGGTCTTGCGGGCCTTTCAGGACAACAACACCGCGGCCATCGTAACCGCCAGTCGCAGCCTTCTGCACAACCGGCCAGCCGAGCTGACTGAGGTCACCGCTGCTGCCGTCAACTTCAAGAAACTGACTGGTGGGCAGGCCGGCGGCCTCAAGCGTCTGTTTTTGAATCAGTTTGTTCGTGAGGTTGCGTAGAGTCGCGGGTCGAGGAAACACCGTTACGCCCTCTGCCTCGAGGGCTGCCAGGGCATCAACGTTAATATCTTCAAGGTCGACTGTGACAATATCGGTCTGCTCTGCAAGACGCCGAATATCATCAGCTGAATGCCTGTGACCCACGATCCCTTGCGCACCCATGCCAATCGCCGGGCTGGCGGCATCCGGGTCAAGTGAGTAGCAGACGGCACCCTGCCGATTCACTTCTGCCGCCAGCAGCCCTGCCAGCTGACCGCCACCGATAATACCTATCCTGAACATTTGTCTGCGCAAAAGCGCGCAGTATACCCATTACTTTGTCTGATAAAACTCATACAGGGTCTGCCAGGCCAGCTTGCGCTCACCTTTGTCTGAGATCAAACCTTTGCGATTGAAGTAATCCTGGACGCCAGCCAGCGGGCGCTTCGGTGTTCGAAAGTCTTTTAGAATCCAGGGAGATAATCCGCGCAGAAAACCGATGTCTTGCATCATCGCGAGCTGGGCCTCGTACACCGTCACCTGGTAATCCTCGGTCCATCGATCCATGGGCCCACCGCGCTTGCCTTTCGGCGCGCCAGCACCAAATTCGCTCATCACCAGCGGCTTGTTTTTATCGGAATGCCAGCGCGCGTTCGCGATGTCAGTGACCTTGGTGTAGTACCAGCCAAGGTACTGATTACAGCCCATCACGTCGAGATAGTCTGCCAGCGGGTCATCCAGTGTGTAAGTACGAACAACCTCGCCGTCTTCCTCAACCTTGTCAGGGCGCATGAACATGGCAGCCGTTGTCAGCCGGGTCGGATCAAGCTGCTTTGCGGTTTCTGCCAGTGATTTCAAAAACGCAGTGCGTGCGTCAGAGACCGGCGTTTCATTCGCAATACTCCAGAGAATAATACTGGCGCGATTACGATCTCGCACAATCATCTCACTGAGCTGGGCCCGGGCATTCCCAAGGACTTCCTGGCTTTCCCAGTTGATCGCCCAATAGACCGGCACCTCGCACCAGAGCAGCAGACCCAGTTCATCAGCCACCCGGCACATATGATCGTTGTGAGGGTAGTGGGCAAGTCGCACGAAGTTACAGCCGAGCGCCTTTGCTTCAGTCAGCAAGCGCTGCGCATCCTCGATGCTGTTGGCACGACGGGCATGGCCAATCGCTTCTTCATGCATAGAGATGCCTTTCAGAAAAATCGATTCGCCGTTCAGCAGAATGTCTTCACCGTCAGTGGCGATCGCACGGAAACCGATGCGATCGTGGATGACATCAGCGGCGGTGGAGAAACTGACGTCATACAGACGCGGGTTCTGGGGTGACCAGCGCTCGGGTGTCGCCGGCAGGCTGAATTCACCGAAGCCGGCTGCATCCGTCGAAATTTGATATGACACCCCTAGCTCAGGGATAGCGAGTTCAACCGTCTGACCACCTTCGCCATCAAGCTGAACGAAGCCCGAGATCGTCGCCCCGGTATCGGCATCAAGCTGGCAGAAGTAATCCCGAATAAAGGTCGCGGGTGTTGCGATCAACAGCACCTCACGGGTCAGGCCACCATAGTTCCACCAGTCTGTATTACGCGTCGGCACACCATCTTTGAGACGCTCATCGTTGACCTTCACCACAACATAATTTGTGCCAGCCTGAACCACGTCTGTGATTTCCGCCTCAAACGGGGTAAAGCCACCGGTGTGCCGCACCAATTCCTGACCGTTCACCCAGACAATCGTCTCGTAGTTGGCGCCGCCAAAGCGGACAAACCGGCGCAGACCATCGTCGGGAATCGCCGGTAGTTCACGAAAATACCAGAGCGTACCCTCATACCAGAGCAATGTCGGTTCCTGAGAGTTCCAGTCCCCCGGCACTTTCAGCGTCGGACTTTGCTTGAAGTTATACTCGGACGCCCAGTGATCCTCCGGCGTCAGATTCCTGAAGTAGCCAAAGCTGTTTTCCTCACCGAACATGTTGTAGAACCCGGTCTCGTAGGGGTCAATGAGATAGTGCCAGTCACCGTCGAGAGACACGATCTGGCGCCCATAGGGGTTCTGAATATTAGCGTTTGTCACTGGTGCTCCCTGCCTGATAATTGTGGTCGTGTTTATTCACAAGGCGCTGCTACACTATCCCTGCTGTTGACCAACAACATTAATCTATGACTGCAGACCAACTGTCAAACAAAGCCATCCGCGATATTCTCGAAAGCTGCCAGACTGTCGCTATGGTCGGCCTGTCGGGAAACTGGTATCGACCGAGTTACTTCGCCGCAAAATATCTGCTTGATCACGGCTATCGCGTGATTCCGGTTAATCCGAACTACGAGGAGATACTGGGGCAGAGGTGCGTCCCTGATCTCGCCGCCATTGATGAGCCAGTCGATGTCGTTGACCTGTTTCAACGCGCAGAGCAGGTGCCGGCATTTGTCGACGCGGCGGCGGATCTCGGCGCCAGTGTTCTCTGGATGCAGCTTGACATCGTCAACGAAGACGCAGCTCAAAAGGCGCGAGAACGTGGCATGACCGTGGTCATGGATCGCTGTATGAAAATCGAATTTGCCCGTCTCTTCGGCGGCCTCACCTGGTCCGGCGTCAACACCGGCGTCATTTCGAGTAAGCGCCCGCGGCGAGTTGTGTAGTGGAACGGAACAATGGGATGAGAGCGCCCGCGGCGAGTTGTGTAGTGGAACGGAACAATGGGATGAGAGCGCCCGCGGCGAGTTGTGTAGTGAAACGGAACCTATAGTCATGACTGATCACGAATACGACTTTGAAACCCTCTGCCTGCATGCAGGCCAGATTCCGGACCCGGCGACGGGATCGCGGGCTGCACCGATTTACCAGACCTCAGCCTACGTGTTTGATGACACCGACCATGCCGCCAGCCTGTTCAATGCCCAGACCTTCGGCAACATCTACACGCGACTGTCGAATCCCACCACTGCCATGTTCGAAGAACGCATGGCCGCACTGGAGGGTGGCCGGGCGGCTCTCGCTGTGGCATCAGGTTTGGCTGCACAAATGACCGCCCTGGTTACCCTGCTCGGCCAGGGCGATCACATGGTTTCTGCCAGTACTTTGTATGGCGGCACCTACTCCCAGTTTGATGTCAATTTCAGGCGGATGGGTATTGAGACAACTTTTGTTGACCCTGACGATCCCGAGAATTTCCGTGCCGCCATCAATGACAAGACGCGTTGCATCTTCATCGAAACCATCGGCAATCCGTCGAACAACCTGATTGATATCGAGGCCGTCGCAGATATTGCCCATGAACATGGCATTCCACTGATGGTCGACAACACGTTTGCATCGCCCTACCTGTGCCGGCCTTTTGAGCACGGCGCCGATATCGTCGTGCATTCCGCTACGAAATTTATTTGCGGTCACGGCACGTCCATCGGTGGTGTCATCATCGAGTCAGGCAAGTTCCCCTGGGACAACGGCAAGTTCCCGGAGATGGTCGAGCCATCGAAGGGCTATCACGGCATACGCTTCTATGAGACGTTTGGCGACTTTGGCTTCATCACACGCTGTCGACTTGAAACACTCAGAACCCTGGGACCCAGCCTGTCGCCCTTTAACGCTTTCATGTTCCTGCAGGGCCTAGAGACCCTGCACCTGAGGATGGAACGCCACGTCGAGAACGCGCAGCGCGTTGCCGAGTACCTCTCTGCGCATGAGAGTGTCAGTTGGGTCAAGTACGCCGGCCTGCCGGATAACCCCTACGCTTCCCTCGCAAAAAAATACCTGCCGAGAGGCGCGGGCTCGATCCTGACGTTCGGTATCAAGGGTGGCCAGCAGGCCGGCGTTAAGTTCATCGAGCATGCGGAGTTCATGAGTCACCTGGCGAACGTCGGTGACGCCAAGACCCTGATTATTCACCCTGCATCAACGACTCACCGCCAACTGACAGAGGAGGAACAGATTGCCGCAGGCGTGGCACCGGACATGATCCGCATCTCCGTTGGTCTGGAGTCGATTGACGATATATTGTGGGATATCGGCCAGGCACTGGCAGCCTCACAGCAGTAACACGACGTGCCTTTGCGTCACTTAGCAGCATCGATATATAGGAATGAGTGAGCAAAACCGTGACCAATCAGCCGTTTCGCGCCTTCGATTTTGACCGTGACCTCGAAGCTGTTCAGCGCATCTGGATAGAATGCGGCTGGATCGATGATGACAAGGATGAACGTGCGGCTGTCGCCGACTTCCTGCGAGCGGGCGAAACCGAGATCGCCACCATCAACGACACCGCAGAGTGTTCAGTTCACTGGACACCGGGCACGATCCGCTATCAGGACGAGACGCTCAACCTGGGTGCGGTCACCGCCGTGACCACCAGCCACATTGGCCGCAAGCAGCGCTTCGCCCAGCGGCTGACAGCACGGTCTCTGGCGCGGCAGCGCGCAGCCGGCATGCAGGTGAGCGCGCTTGGCATCTTTGACCAGGGCTTCTATAACCGCCTCGGCTACGGCAATGGCCCTTACGAGACTTCGGTCCAGTTTGACCCATCAACGCTGAAGATCGACACGCCATATCGTACCCCGAGACGCCTGACCCTGGATGACTGCAGCGCTATTCATGAGGCCCTGCATAACCGCAGGATGTACCATGGCGGTGTTTGCCTCGGACCAGAAAAAATCACAGAGGCGGAGCTGAAGTTTCACGAGAAGCCCTATGGGCTCGGGTATTTTGATGGCCCCGATGGCAGCCTGTCGCACTTCATCTGGGGCGAAATGAAGGGTGAGCACGGACCCTATCGCATTACCCTTCGCGCCTACCAGACCCGTGAGCAGCTATTTGAACTGCTGGCTCTGATCAAGTCACTCGGCGATCAGATCAGCAGCTTCAGAACGCTCGAGTTTGGTGAATTCCAGCTACAGGACCTACTGGAACAGCCTTTCAGGAATGACCGGATACGAGCCGGCAGCGAGCACACGATGCGATCCCGTGCCTTGGCGTACTGGCAATTGAGGATTCTTGATCTTGGTGCCTGCGTTGCCAGAACCCGACTACCCGGTTCGCCCCTGCGATTTAACCTTGAGCTGAATGACCCTGTGGACGAACTGCTGACCGGCGATCTTAACTGGCAACCCATTGGCGGCAGCTATCTCATCACACTTGGCGAAACCAGCAGCGCTGCATCGGGCAGGGATGCGGCACTGCCCACGCTCACCGCCAGCATCAATGCATTCACACGCCTCTGGTTCGGCATTCAGTCCGCAACCGGCCTCGCCATTGGTGACGAGCTGGTCGCGTCCGATGAACTCATCGAGGCTCTGGATCGCAAGATTACCCTGCCAAGACCTCATCTGGGCTGGGATTTTTAGCACACAAGACCTCGCCGAGCCACGGGTATGTCGAGTCTGTCAGCACCTGATGCAGGTCTGTTCCAAATTTGGAATTTTGGCTGATATCGCTATACTGCAGTGCAACATAGGAAGGGATCATTCATGTTGACCATGTCCAAGACCTCAGAGTTAAGCCGCATCGACAAAGCCATGGTCACCGCTGAAAACTACGCGGAGTGGAAAGCACTTGCCCAGGCGCACGATGAAATCTCGGGCATGGAAACCTGGAAGGCAACCGAAAAGTCGAATCAGTACGACCATGCCAACATCCGATCTCGAATCAACATCCTGCGAGACCTGAAGTCCCGAGAAGATCACACAGGCCTGCTGTTTGCTCTGAATGAGGGCATCCACGGTAACCAGGGGGGCATGGGTCGAGCAGAGCTGTTTGAGAAAGCGAAGTTTGGCACGAAGCATCTGATCGAAGCCTATGTTGATGAACTGGTCGACGCCCTGCGCATGATTGCTAATGTCAGCGAGGATGTTATTGACTGGCACGAAAAGGTGGACTTCTTTAACCGAGCCAGTCTGTGCTTCGGCCGTTCTGCCCTGATGCTGAGTGGTGCTGGTTCACTAGGCCACTTCCACGCGGGTGTGGTCAAAACCCTGCTGGAGCATGACCTGCTGCCTGACGTCATTTCAGGTTCCAGCGCAGGCTCTGTCATTGCTGCCATTCTCGGCACCCACACGGACGCCGAACTGAAATTAATGTTCAAGCGCGGTCCAACCAGCATGCTGCCGGGTAATGAATCTGTCGAAGAGGCTGTGCAGCTCGACACACACTCAGTTCGCCAAATGCTTGAGGCTGCGATCCCGGACATGACGTTCCAGGAGGCTTATGAAAAAACCGGCCGCAAGATCAGTGTGACGATCGCACCCCTCGAGGAGCACCAGTCCTCGCGTCTGATGAACGCGATCACTTCACCTAACGTCTTTATTCGCTCTGCCGTTCAGGCCTCTTGCGCTGTACCGGGAATCTTCCCGCCCGTGATGCTGATGGCAAAGAACGTCTACGGTGAAACCCAGCCTTATTTGCCGGGTCGACGCTGGGTTGACGGCGCCGTCACTGACGATCTGCCGGCGAAACGCCTGGCACGCCTGTATGCGGTTAACCACTACATCGTCAGCCAGGCGAACCCACTGACCCTGGCCATGGATGGCGTCGAGAACAACATCTGGCTGCCGCAGCCCATGCGCAACATCATGAAATTCTCCACCCATGAGTGGCTGAAGACGAGTGAACAGTTTTCCCGGCGCTACCTGCGTGCGGTACCGGATGTCGGCAAGGCAATGAGCATGTTTTACTCAGCGATTGCACAGGAGTACAAGGGCGACATCAATATCGCACCCAGCTTCAACTTCTTCGACCCACGCAAGCTCCTCGCCCAGCTGCCGGATGAGGACATAGAAATGCTGGTACGCGAGGGCGAGCGTTCTACCTGGGCCAGGCTCGAACAGATTCGCATCTCATCAAAAATCGGCCAGACGCTGGATCACATCCTCGACCAGCACGCCGAGCACGACGTCACCACGACTTACAAGAAGCGGAAAGCCTGAAAGGCGCAGTCAACTAGCGCTGTCGTTCGGCGTAGCGCTGGGTCGGGCGAGAACCGTTCTCATCGTAGAGATCAAACTCTTCAATAAGATCCTCAACCCATTGAATGGTGCCGGTTCGCTCCATCATGTTATCGAGCATCAGCAGTTCTGCTGCAGCTCTGCCCACCAGGAGTGGCGTCTGTGATTGAGACAGGTCCATTTCACGACTTTCAGCAGCATCCTGAATGAATTCAGTTGCGACGGACCCGGGATAAAGCACACAGGCCGGCACACCTTTCTCCTGCAACTCGATCGCCATGTCTGCCGTCAGGCGATCCAAACCCGCCTTGCCTGCGCCATAAGAGCTCGAAAAGTGGTAACTCTGCCCACCAGGAGAAGACACGTTGAGCATGCGGGCGTAGTCACTCTTGAACATGAGCGGTGCAGCATGCCAACTGGCCACATAATGTGCACGCAGGCCGATACCGACCTGGTCATCCCAGACCTGGATGGGGTGATCCCAGAAGCCACCACCCCAGGCAGGCGGGTTGGGAATCTTATAGACATTGTTGACCAGAATATCGATGTGTCCAGCTTCATCGCCGATCTGCCTGAACAGCGCCTCGATTTCGGTATCATTGCCGTGATCGCACTGGATCGCACGACCTTCCCCACCTGCTTCAGTCACCAGCCGCGCGGTGGTATCGATCGTCCGGTCACCATCACCCGTTGAGCGGCCTGTCACGTAAACCGTGCAGCCCTTCTCGCCCAGAGCAATCGCTGTGCCCTTGCCAATGCCTCGGCTGGAACCGGTCACAACCGCAATGTGTCCCTTCAGGTCATCCATGTTTGAACTCCGCTACAAAAAGGACGCTAGCATAGGGAAATTCCCCGCAAGAAAAAAGGACCGCAGACCGGGCACCCAGGCAAAGATGCTGTCGCACTTTGATCTGAGCGGTAATTTTTTGCACACTGCCCCGGTATTGAATGACAGGACAACAGCATGAGCGAAGCCAACATGGACATGGCCATGGATATCAACAGCATCCCTTTGGAACAGGTTGATGTCAGCAACCCCGGCATCTTTGAGAGTGATACCTGGCAACCCTGGTTTTCGAGACTCAGGCAGGAAGCGCCAGTGCACTACTGCCCGGAAAGCGCTGTGGGTGCCTATTGGTCTGTCACATCCCACGACCTGATCAAGCAGGTTGATACCAATCACGACATTTTTTCATCAGCCGAGGGGATCGCGATCCCGGATGCACCCGAGGATGTTGCCGACGAAGAAAACGTGCCAATCGAGAACTTTATCTCGATGGACCCGCCCGGGCACGACGTGCAGCGTGCCACAGTTGCACCTTCAGTTGCGCCAAGCAACCTGGCCAACTTCGAGCCACTGATACGGGAACGGGTAGAGGATATTCTCGACAATCTGCCAGTGGGTGAGACCTTTAACTGGGTTGACGCGGTTTCCGTCGAACTCACCGCCCGCATGCTGGCGACCCTGTTCGACTTCCCTTACGAGGATCGCCGCAAACTGATCTACTGGTCTGACATCACGACCAATGTGCCTGAGCTGACCGGCATCGAGCTCGACATGGAGCAGCGCAAGAACGACCTGATGGAATGCGCCATGACGTTCATGCAGCTCTGGCAGGATCGCGCCGCGGCCGAGCCAAAGTTTGACCTGATTTCGATGCTGGCCCACGGAGAAAACACCAGGGATATGATCAGCAATCCAATGATGTTTCTTGGCAATGTCCTGCTGCTCATCGTCGGTGGTAACGATACTACCCGCAACAGTATTTCCGGCGGCGTCGTCGCCTTGAATCAGTTCCCTGACGAATATGCCAAGCTGCAAAACAACCCGGGCGTTATTCCCAACATGGTGGCAGAAATGGTGCGCTGGCAAACGCCGGTGATCCACATGCGCCGCACCGCGGCGCAGGATTTCATCCTCGGTGGAGAGAAAATCAAACAGGGTGATAAGGTCGTCATGTGGTATCTGTCAGGCAACCGCGATGAAACAGTGTTCCCAAACGCAGACAAGCTGATTATTGATCGTCCAAACGCACGCCAACACGTTGCGTTTGGCTTCGGCATACATCGCTGTATGGGTAACCGTCTGGCAGAGATGCAGCTGCGCGTGCTCTGGGAAGAAATCATGAAGCGGTTCGAGAAGATCGAACTGGCCGGCGAGGTCAAGCGTCTGCCGAACAACTTCATCCGCGGTATCGCTGACGTTCCGGTCAGGGTGATCCCAAAGTAGCTGGGGGGGGTCCTCTACCCCGGTCGATCAAAAAGAAAACCGAGGCACAAAAAAGGGGAGCTGCGCTCCCCTTTTTTATTTCCGTATCTCTTGTAAGAGAGTTTCTTGTCTGAGCTAATCCAGCCGAGCATCAGATCCGCTGAATAATGGTGCCGGTCCCGAGACCACCACCACAACACATGGAAACCAACGCATACTCACCGCCACTGCGCTGGAGTTCATGCACCGCCTTCGTAGTGAGGAAACAGCCCGTCGCACCCAGCGGGTGACCGAGCGAGATCGCACCACCGTTCGGATTCACCTTGCTCATGTCAGCACCAACCGTTTTCGCCCAGGCTAATACAACAGAAGCAAATGCTTCATTCACCTCGAACACATCAATGTCATCGATTTTGAGCCCCGTTTTCTCGAGCATCTTCTCGGTTACAGGAATCGGGCCTTCGAGCATCAGGACCGGGTCGCAGCCAACGAGCTGCGCATCCACGATACGCGCCAGCGGCTTAACACCCAGTTCTTCTGCTTTCGACGCTGTCATCATCAGCACGGCCGACGCACCATCAGCGATCTGTGAAGAAGTACCGGCAGTGTGAATGCCGTCCTCGCGGGCCACCGGCTTCAGCTCTGCCAGCTTCTCAAGGCTGGTATCTCGCGGCAGCTCATCTTTCTCGAACACGACAGTCTTGTCGGTTCGATTGCCTTCTTCATCAAACACCGGGACTTCCAGCGGGATAACCTGTGAATCAAAGTGACCGTTCTCGACCGCTACCTTGGCTCGCTCCTGTGACTGCAGGCCAAATGCGTCAGTATCCTTGCGAGTCACCTGATATTTCTCGCAGATGCGCTCCGCACCCTCAAACTGGCTGATGAATTCATAGCTGTCAAAGTAGGAGCGTGAAATCGGCTTGCCGAACGTCTTCGGCAGACCGAAAGCATCAGAGCCAATCGGCAGGCGCGTCATGTTCTCAACACCGCAGGCAATCATCACATCTGCCATACCGGAGCGGAGCATGCTGGTCGCCAGGTGCACGGCTTCCTGGGAGGAACCACACTGGGAATCGATGGTGATACAGGGCGTTGCTTCAGCACCACCGTGCGACAGCCAGGCCGTTCGCGTGATGTTCATGCCCTGTGCACCCAATTTGTTAATACAGCCACCGACAATCTGGTCGACCTGATCTGATGCCACCTTGTTGCGCTCCAGCATCTTCATCATGATTGGGCCAAGCGTGTCCGAAGGGTGCACGTAACCGAGTGAGCCTTTCTTTCTGCCTACCGCCGAACGAGCGGCATCAACAATTACGACGTCTTCCATTTTGTGTTCCATGAGAGTGAAAAAAGGCCCACATTGTGCCACAAAACAAAAAAAGGGGGGCAGGCTCCTTCACTGCCCCGTTCCATACCTGTGCGGGTAGAATGGCGGAATGAAAACGATTGTGGTGTGTACGAATCTGCGGCCATTTACTACACAGCCTTCTTGCGCGCGACGCGGCAGCGAGGAACTGGCGGCGTGGCTTGAGAGCGAGATAGAGGCGCGCGGACTCGACGCCCAGGTTGATCGCGCAGTCTGCCTGGGGCACTGCCAGAACGGCCCCAATGTGCGCCTGCTCGGCGGCGACTTTTACCACGAGGCAACAGAGGAAAAGCTGATCCTCCTGCTCGACACACTGGCCGTAGGTGAAGACTAGCGGGGCTCCCAGTCCTCCCCATCAAAGGCCCAGACTGATTCAAGTTCGAGCGCATCGGACGACAGTCCAACCCGAAAATGATAGTCACAGGCCTCAAGCAGCCAGCCGCGGCCCGCTTCAAAGTAGCACAGGTTCTCGTCTTCGACTTCGATTTCAAGGTCAATGGTTTCGCCAGCTTCAATCTCCACCCGGCCGAAGCCCTTCATTTCTTTCATGACACGCTCAACCTGGCTCTTGCTGTTCGACTGATACAGCTGGACAACGGCTGCGCCAGCCCGATCGCCGGTGTTAGTCACCGTCACGTTGAAGAAAAATCGATCCCCAGCCCGCTCAACCTGCAGTCCGTCGAGGCCAAAAGTCGTATAACTAAGACCGAATCCAAACGGGAACAGCGGGGTTTCCCCTTTTTGGTCGAGGTAGCGATATCCATGGTAGAGATCATGCTCGACATCCAGTGCATCGATATCCCAGGGCATCAGCTGATCAAGGGCCCGAGGAAAACTGACAGGCAGTCGCCCGGATGGATTCACATCCCCGAACAGGACACGCGCCACAGCATGGCCTCCTTCACAACCCGGGTACCAGATCATTACGACAGCCGCCACTTTCTCAATCCAGGCTGACATGTCTATCGCACTGCCCGCTTCAACCAGCACCACGACCGGCACATCAGCCGCTGCAGCCTGATTGATCATGTCTTCCTGTTCAGCGGGCAGCCGCAGATCCGCCCGATCACCACCACGGGCCAGGCTGTTTTCTTCTGCTTCCTGTTGTTGTATCGGGATGAATTCACCTTCCTCGCGATAAGTCAGACCGGCAACCACGATACAGACGTCGAATGCTGACAGCCTCGCCGGATCTGTCTTGGCTCCCAGGTAACTGACACTGACCTGGTTGCTGTAGGACTGCAGGCCCTGCAGTGGCGTTACCACGGTGGTCGACTGCACCATGCTGCTGCCGCGATCACCTAGGTTGACGGTATCAGCGAGTTCGCCGACGACAGCGATCCGCTGATCTTCCTGCAGCGGCAGCAATGATTCGTTTTTCAGCAGAACGAAAGACTTTTCGGCGGCTTCCCTGGCAAGCTCAAGATGGGCTTCACACTCAACCACCGATGCATCGGGCCGGTCCATCCCGGCAATATCCCAGGCCAGTTTCTGATAGAGCGAACGCCTGGCGTTGCGGGTTATCACGGCCTCATCCAGCTCACCGCCAGACAGCGCCGCATCAATCTTTTCCCGCTCGAATCGATAAGCCACCGGCATCTCGATATCCATACCAGCATTGATCGCCTTGGCGGTCGACCTTGTGCCCAGAATCCAGTCAGACTCCACAAACCCTTTGAAGCCCCAGTCTTCGCGCAGGATATCCGTCAGCAGAATCGGATGTTCACCACAGTAGACGCCATTCACACGATTGTAGGCACTCATGACCGAGGCGGCCGCGCCTTCAACGACACAGCGCTTGAAATGCGGCAGATAGACCTCGTGCAGTACCCGCTCATTAGCGTTCGCGCTCATCTGGAAGCGAGTCATCTCGAGGTTGTTAAGGGCAAAGTGCTTGGGACTGGTCAGCACCCAGTTCTGAGCGCCGGAAATATAGGCGACGCCCATCGCACCCATGTGGTGGGTATCCTCGGAGTACGTTTCCTGGGCCCGACCCCAGCCTGGATGGCGCAACAGATTGATGGTGGGCGCGAGGATGACATTCCCGCCCTTAGCGGCAATTTCAGCACCTGCAGCCATCCCAATACGTCGTTCGAGTTCAGGGTCAAACGTCGCGCCGCGGGCGATCGCAACCGGGAATGCGGTTGCCTTGCCAACTCGGGCACCTCTTGGGCCATCAGCCATTTTCCATGGTTCGATACCAAGTGCAGCATCGCCGCCTGCATAGTAAAAGCCGTCAATCGGCTCCATCTGCCAGCCGTGCAACTCGTGAATTTTTTGCTCAAGCGACAGGCCGCCGAGCAACGCATCGACCTCAACGCTGATGCTTGCATGATCAATCCTGAGCCCCTTGTTGCCGGCATGAATAACCTCCCTGTCGAAGGCTTTGACCGAACGGTTAGCTTCCATCGACCCAATCATCAGGCGTTCCGAATAGTCAGACCACCGTCAACGGGCAGCACAGTGCCGGTAATATACTGCGAGGCGGGCAGCACGAAGTTAAGCGTGCCATGCGCAACTTCTTCGGGTTCAGCATAACGACGCAGCACCGTACGCCGTCGCGCAAAAGTCTGCTTGTCCTCCTCTGAGATTACCTGCGTCATACCGGTGCGAATCGGCCCCGGACAGATACAGTTAACCGTAATATTTTCAGGGCCAAGCTCCACCGCCAGCGACCGCGTTAAGCCGGTTACACCGGTTTTTGCTGCCGTGTAGGGGCTGCCATAGCGTGTCGCACCCAGCGCTTCGGTCGAGGCGATGTTGACGATGCGCGCATGTTCAGCTTGACGCAGGTGCGGCAGCGCGGCGCGAATTGTGTGGGTATGCGCCGTCAGCAGCACAGCCAGCGACTTGTCCCAGGCTGCAGGATAGCCATCACTGTCGATCGGCGCTGGTATCGAGATGCCGGCATTGTTAACCAAAATATCGATACCGCCGAAGTGCTCGGCCACCTCACCAATGACCCGGTGGATCGCATCGGCGTCTGCCAAATCCAGTTGCCAGCCACGGGCATCATAGCCTTCGCCCGTCATCTCGCTGACGACCGCATCGAGCGGTTCCTGATTGATATCAATCAAGGCGACCCGGGCACCGACATCTCCGAACAGGTGCGCGGTCGCCCTGCCCATGCCTGATGCTGCTCCCGTCACGATCGCGACCTTCCCTTCGATTGACCGGCTGAGTGTCGACAGTGCCATTGATGATCCTCCATAGATACAAGTGAGATTGTGCGCTGGCAGTGTGCCTGATGAAGAAACGGGATGGCAAATAGCGTTACAATGCTCCCGCAGCCAAGCAGCGAGAGCGGACATTGAGCGAGGAAAAACTCGGCAGGATTGAAATCGCCAAGCAGGCGCTGAATTTCTCGGCCGCCCACTTCACAATTTTTTCCGCGACAGAGCGGGAAGACCTGCATGGCCACAACTGGCAGGTCGAGTGCGAGCTGACGTCGACGATTGATGCCAACGGCCTGATCTTTGACTACTCCATCATCAAGCAGGTCGTGAAAGAGCTCTGCGATGAACTCGACGAAAAAATGTTACTGCCGGAAACCTCCCCGTACCTTACCATCGTTCGCGAAGACGACTACCTGTTCGCCGAGTACAGCAACGAGCGCATCCCGTTTCTCTATCGCGATGTCGTCACGCTGCCAATAGCCAATGCGAGTGTCGAGGAACTGTCTCACTACTTTCTCGATCGCATTCTGAATCACCCCGACATCGTCAAAGAGGATATTCGCGACATGACCATCAAGATCTCATCGAGTCCGGGTCAAAATGGCTCCGCCAGCTGGGTGCAGTCATGAGTACGGTCATCATTACGGGTGCAAGCAAGGGCATTGGTCGGGCCACCGCCGAATTGTTTCAGGCCGGGGGTCATCGGGTCATTAATATTTCCCGTACCGCCTGCAGTGTCGATGGTGTTGAAAACCAGCTGATCGACCTCACGGCCGCAGATGCCGCGACCAAAGCCACTGAGCTCGCTGCCACCATCGAGCCCGGCGTCATTCATCTGGTGCATAACGCGGCCCGACTCACTGGCGAATCCGTCAGCAGCATCGACATTGCCGAGTACCGCAGAACCATCGACATCAATATCATTGCCCCTCAGATTCTCAATCTTGCCCTGCTGCCACTCATGCAGGCTGGATCATCCATCATTTACATCGGCTCGACCCTGTCTGAGAAAGCCGTACCGAATTCATTCAGCTATGTCGTGACCAAGCATGCGGGTATCGGCATGATGCGGGCAACCTGCCAGGATCTCGCTGGTACCGGTATCCATACCGTCTGTCTCTGCCCGGGTTTCACCAACACTGAAATGCTGCGCGATCACGTCGGCAACTCTGACGAAATTCTTCAGAGCATCGCCGCCGGTTCGACTTTCGGCAGATTGATCGAGCCTGATGAGATCGCCCGCTCTATTCATTTCGCTGCGGAAAACCCGGTACTGAATGGGGCCGTCATCCATGCCAACCTAGGCCAGATCGAAAACTGAGAAGGGATAACGGCATGACTGCGACCAATCCTGAGATATCTGAAGAACTGAGAGAGCGTCGGGAAAGGGTATTCCTCGTACTTGCAGGATTTTTTCTGTGCGCCATGACGATGCTGAACATCATCGGCATCACCCGCTTCATCCAGCTGGGCCCACTGGCACTGGCTGTCGGTGTGCTGCCCTACCCCCTTACCTTCCTTTGTACTGACCTGATCAGTGAAATCTACGGCAGGGCCAGGGCGAACTTCATGGTTACCGTGGGTCTTATCCTGAACTTTTTCATTATTGGCACTATGTGGCTCGCAAGCGCCATGCCATCCGTTGCTCCCGACACCCAGCCGCCCTGGCAGCTGATTCAGCTGGCCGAGGATGTGGCGCTACCCAACGGCGATGTCGTCAGTAACTCCGTGGAACTCTTCAGTCTGCTCTACGCCACGACGACCGGTGCGGTGATGGCATCGATGTTTGCCTATATCGCCGCTCAGTATTGTGACGTCTATATGTTTCACTTCTGGAAACGTCTGACCAAGGGCAAGCACCTGTGGCTGCGTAACAACGGCAGCACATTAGTCAGCCAGGGCGTCGACTCCTTCATGGTCATCACAGTGACCTTCGGGGCCCAGTTCCTCGCCGGTGCAATCAGTGCCGGCGCCATGCTTGTATTGATGGGCAGCAACTACCTGTTCAAGATGTCGGTGGCACTGGCAGATACGCCGTTTTTCTATCTGGGTGTGCACTACCTGAAAGGGTACCTTGAGTTGACCGACGAGGAGCTCGCGGCCCATGCCATGGACTGAACCGGCAGCGGTTCTTGACTACTGGATTGGCCCTGACGATATCTCCCCTGCCGGCTGGTCAGAGAAGCAGCAGCGCTGGTATGCCGCCAGCGACGACATTGACTCTGAGATCCGTGCTCGTTTCGGCAAAACGCTTACCGCCGCAGAGAATGGTGAACTCTCTGCCTGGCAGAACTCACTTAAGGGTCAGCTTGCAATGATCGTTCTGTACGATCAGTTTTCCCGCAACCTTTATCGAGGCACCGGCAACGTATATAAGAACGACCCACAAGCCCGGGCAATTGCCGACGACATCATCGAAAGTGGCCGGATAGACACACTCAACGTGCCCGCGTGCATCCTGGTCCTGCATGCCTGGCACCATGCCGAAGACAAAAAACGCCAGATAGGCGTCGTGAAACAGGGCGAACGGCTGCTGGCGCGCTGTGATGAGGCCTGGCGCGAACTGGCCCAAAAAAATTTCAACTATATGAAAAATCACAGCGGCATCATCCTTGAGTTTGGACGCTTCCCCCACCGCAACAAACTGCTGGGCCGCACTTCCACCGCTCAAGAGCTGGTATTCCTGAAAAAAGACAATCGAGCCTACGGGCAGTGAAGCAAATGAGCGCGTAATCGATTGATACTCACCGCCGATAACGAATTCAATTCAAAGTAGCAAAGCCTGACAAAGAGGAGCTGAGATGAACTACGAAACCATTATCTACGACGTTGAAGATGGCATTCTGACGCTGACCCTGAATCGCCCTGACAAGCTCAATGCGTTCAACAACGACATGCTGAACGAGATGTGTGACGCCCTCGACAAAGCGGACGCCGATGACGACGTCAAGGCCATCGTCGTCACTGGTGCCGGCCGGGCTTTCTGCGCCGGCGCTGATCTCGCTCGCGGCGGTGATACTTTCGATCATGACGCCCAGGGCGGCGGTGGCATGAAGCGGGATGGCGGCGGCTTGTTGACCCTGCGTATCTTCGAGTGCATGAAACCGATCATCGCCGCGTGCAATGGCCCGGCGGTCGGGGTCGGTGTGACCATGCAGTGCGCCATGGATGTTCGACTCGCCGCTGACACGGCAAAATACGGCTTCGTGTTCGCGAAGCGCGGTATCGTCCCGGAAGCCTGTTCAAGCTGGTTCCTGCCCCGGATCGTTGGCATCAGCACGGCCCTCGAATGGGCTTACTCGGGCCGCATCTTCCAGGCCACTGAGGCTCTGGAAAAGCGCCTGGTCAGGAGCGTACACAAACCCGAAGATCTATTGCCGGCAGCCCGCGACCTGGCCCACGAATTCGCAGAACAGACCTCTTCGATCTCCATCGCCATGATCCGTCACATGATGTGGAAAATGCTGGGCGCAGATCACCCCATGGAGGCGCATCAGGTCGATTCCCGCGGGGTTTACTTCACAGGTCGCTCGGCAGACGCAAAAGAAGGGGTGCAGTCATTCCTTGAGAAAAGACCCGCCGAATTCCCCGGTAAGGTCAGCGAGGACATGCCGGAATTCTTTCCCTGGTGGGAAGAGCGGGCGTTTAAATGAACGCCCGCAGAGACATTTAATCGCCCAGCCGCTGAAACTCAGGCACGCGTTTTTCAATCAACGCCATGGCGCCTTCGCGCGCATCATCGCGGGCGACGAATTCATTTTGAGCGATCTCCGCCTCCTGCAGGGCTTCTTCAAAACCTTTGCCAAGATGACTGTAAACCAGACGCTTGGTTTCAGCGATGGCTGCCGGAGCAGAGGTCACTGCCAGTTTTTCAATATAGGCGACCGCGTCATCCAGCAGACTGTCCGGCGCAACAACGCGTTCCACGAGGCCAAGTGCGTGCGCTTCTTCAGCACTGATTTTGTCGGATGCCCAGAGCAGATCGAGGGCTTTGCCGACACCAACCAGACGCGGCAGGATCCAGCTGGAACCGTGTTCAGCGATGAGTCCTCGCTTCAGGAAGACCGTGGTGATGGCAGCATCTTGACTGGCCATGCGGACATCACTCATCAAGGCCAGGATCAGGCCGCCACCGGCTGCGACCCCATTTATTGCCGCAATCACCGGTTTGGGGACCTGCAGCAGGTAGGAGAACAACCCAGGCAGCTCCTCGGTTGAACGGGTGGACGTGGTGGTCTCGGTTTCCCCGCTGGTGACACTTGCCAGCACGGCCGAATCGAGACCGGCAG
>JAYQAI010000050.1:22375-29533 GCA_038136715.1 Gammaproteobacteria bacterium
GTCTCGGTTTCCCCGCTGGTGACACTTGCCAGCACGGCCGAATCGAGACCGGCAGAGAAAGCCCGGCCGTTACCGGTGAAGATGATGCCAATGACCTGGCGGTCTGCAACCGCGGCAGCCACAGCCTGACGGATTTCTTTCAAGGTGTGATAGGTAAACGCATTCAATTTCTCCGGTCGATTCAAACGGATGATGGCCGCGTTGCCACGCACCTCGTATTCAATGTCTGTGTAACTCACTTCTGACTCCTTTGTTCAAACCAGGTTCATACGCATGCCACACAGCGTGACCTGCTTGTCACCCGACACACAGCCTCGTGCTGCCGCCGCTTCAAGTATGGCTGCCCTGTCGTTGGTTTCAATGTCGATACCGCCCAGCCCTTCCGGTCTGCCGTCGCTGCAGGTCACAAACCGCACAGTGGCATTGTCCATTGGGAGAACAAACATCCCGTCACTGACATCCAGGTCAATTTCTGCGATCTCACTCCAGCGCGCAGCGACCTGGCCAGGGTCATCACACTGGATTTCGGCGGCTGCAATCCCCTTCACCCGATCCAGTTTTCGCGCCCGTTGCCAGTCCGGACCTGCAGGGTGCCAAGGGCCATCGGGCTCCTGCGCTCGCTCACCGAGCTGTTCATCAATCTCAAAGAAGCTGCCGCCCGTGTCAGCAGGATGCAGCTGCATGATACGGTAATCGTCGGTATCGCCCTGATAGACGATCCTGATCCCGAGGGACTCAACCCGGCTGCGTCGGGGCGGGTGAAAGTCACACTGGGTGATCACCATGTAGCCGCCATCGCCACTCCGGCGCTCCAGGTAGCGTCCACCGGCCGTGTTCTCCTGCACGGGGGCCACCACTTCAAGCAGCTGGTTACCGATCGGGAACAGGGCGTTCTCGAGGCCAAAATAGGCGACACCAGGGTCGCGGTAACACACTTCGACACCCAACACCGCTTTCAAATCTTCTTCAACCGGGGCCAGCTTATGAGCCACCCCGGCAATCTGTCGCAACCGCAACCACATAATCGTCTCCTCTTCCTCTCCACAACCTTAGATGATGCGCAGAATCCACTCAAATGATACCGATGACAATTCCGCAAAACTCAGCTATGTTGCTGATCCCAAAGCATTAATGAGGATCCTATGGGCCCGGTCAGAAAATCGATCTATCCGCTCGCGGAAGATACCTGGGAAAGCATTGCGGCAAGAGTGTTGCCGGATATTGAATCCGCAGACGCCTGCAGTCAGCTGCAAAGCTGGAACCTGCACGTCTTCATGCGACCTGCAGCCCCCGAGGGCTCTGCCCGCGCCGGCAACCCGATCCTGCCGAGCGACATCATCTTCGTCGAGCCACCACTGTCACCGTGAGCGCGGTGATTCGGGAAGCGCGAGTGGCAGCAGCCCATGAGGGTGTTGCTGAGTTGATTGTCATCATGGAATACGACAATGGTGGCACCAGCGAGGTAGCCCTCGATCAGATGGCGAGTCATGCCCTGATGCAGGCGTGTAATGCTGCGACCCTCGACGACATCAAGGGACATCCCTGGGAGAAGGTGCGTGATGCCCTCCAGGTTTCCTTCAATCGATACCAGTAGAGATAAAAACCAACAGCCTACCAGATAGAGAGAGACACCATGTTTGATCTAGTGATACGCAACGGCCGCATTGTTGACGGCACCGGCGCCCCGGGTTTCCTCGGCGATGTCGCCATTGAAGACGGACGCATTGTCGCTACAGGCAGTATCAGCGATGCCGGTAAAACTGAAATTGACGCGGCGGGCAAAGTGGTCGCTCCGGGCTTCATCGACCCACATACCCACTTTGATGCCCAACTGCTTTGGGATGGGCGCGCCAAACCGGCAATCGAACACGGCATCACGACCATCGTGCCGGGGAACTGTTCTCTGTCACTGGCACCGCTTAAGGAAGAACACCGCATGAAACTGGTCGGGATGTTCAACCAGATCGAGGAGATGCCAATCAAGGCATTCGAAGAAGGTGTCGTCTGGGACTACGAATCATTTGAAGAATATATCGCCCGCATCAGCAATGACCTGACAGTCAACGTCGCACCGCTCGTGGGCCACAGTCTGATCAGACTCTGGGTCATGGGTAATGCGTCCATGGAACGAACCGCAACGGACGCGGAAATCGAAACTATGGCTGGCCTGCTGGAGGAGTGCCTACAGAACGGCGCAATTGGCCTATCGACCAGCTTTGTCGACATGGATGAGACCCTGCAGCCGGTGCCGAGTCGTTATGCTGACCAGCGCGAACTCGCCGGGCTGTGCGAGGTGCTCTCAAAGCACAACCGTATCCTGCAGATTGTTCACGAATTTTACGATGCTGACCTGACGGTGGCGCGTATCGACCAGCTGGCTGAGATCAGCCTGGAACACAAGATCACCACCACTTTGTCACCGCTGTTCGTTAACGACGCGGAGATAGATGGCGTGAAGCAGGTCATGGATCGTATTCACTACCAGTTCGAGCGCGGCGCCCGCGTCTGGCCGCAGGTTCAGACCCGGCCCATCGACATCAGTTTCTGTTTTGAAGTGCCTTCCCTGCTGTTCATTCGCCTGCCCTCCTGGTACGGCATCATGCGCTTCAACGACCACGATGGTATCGTTGCGGCGTTCAGTGACCTTGCACAGCGACCGCAGTTGATAGCCGAGGCTGAAGCCCTGTCACCGCTCTGGGATATGCTGGTGCTGCGCCAGGTCGACACCGATGCCAACCAACAGTACGTCGGCAAGACGCTCGCTGACATTGCAGCAGCGCGGGGCCAGGGCACGATTGAGGCCATGATCGAGCTCTCTCTCGAAGAGAACCTGCAGGCGCACTTCCTGGCGGCTAACATGGGGCATACCAACCGTGAGGCGGTCGGCAAGCTGCTGGCAGATCCCTATGTGCAGCTCGGCGCCAGTGATGGCGGCGCGCATATCCTCTCTTTCTCGACCTATGGCGATACTGGTTTCCTGTTCAGTGAGTACGTTCGCAATACAGCCGCGCTCAGTCTTGAAGCCGCCGTGAAAAAAATTACGCTGGAGCCGGCAAAAATCTGGGGAATGAAAGATCGCGGCCTCCTTGCTGAGGGCTACAAGGCCGATGTCACGATTTTCGATGCAGACACCATTGATCGGGGCGACGAGTATTACACCAATGATGTCCCGGGCGATGGACACCGCTACGTGCGTGATGCTGTTGGTGTCGATACCGTCATTATTAATGGCGAGATTGCCTATCGTGACGGCGCCTATACCGATGCCACCACTGGCGAAATTATCCCGGGCACACCGTAGTGACTGAGATCCAGTTTCGCCGAGTCGCCACTAACGGTATTGAGATCAACATCGCTGAAGCAGGCGAAGGTCCGCTGGTCCTGCTGACCCACGGGTTCCCGGAATCCTGGTATTCCTGGAGACACCAGCTGCCAGTCATTGCTGCTGCCGGCTTTCGCGCTGTGGCACCGGATATGCGGGGCTACGGTCGCAGCGACAAGCCGCAGGATATCACTACCTATAATCAGGTGAACGTCATCCAGGACATTGTTGGGCTGATCCCTGCGCTGGGTTACGAGACCGCCGTTATTATCGGTCATGACTGGGGAGCCCCGACGGCCTGGGGTGCCGCCGAGCTGCATCCTGATCGCATCACTGCAGTTGGCGCATTGTCAGTTCCCTACAGTCCCAGGGCTGATGCACCACCGCTCGATACCATGAGAGCCATCTTCAAGGATGTGTTTTTCTATCAGTTGTACTTCCAGGAGCCTGGCGTCGCTGAAAAGGAATGGGAAGCAGATATCCGTACCAACCTCAGAAAGTTCTTCCACCTCGGCTCCGGTGCATTTGATAAGACCCTGGCCCAGTCCAAAGGACCCGACGCTGACCTGCTGTCGGACATTGCAGACCCTGGCAGCCTTGGCGGTTGGTGTACCGATGAAGACCTTGACTACTACACTGCCGAATTCACCGACAGTGGTTTCAGGGGGCCGCTCAACTACTACCGCAACCACAACCTGACCTGGGAGCTGACAGCAGATGCACCTGGCACGATCCAGCAGCCTGCCATGTTTGTTGCCGGTGCAGAGGATGGCGTCATCCTCATGGCAGCCGATGCCCTGAACAAACTGCCGGCGCGGGTGCCCAATCTCCTCATCAACGAATTGATCCCGGAGATTGGACACTGGACCCAGCAGGAAGCGCCCGAAGCAGTCAACCAATACATCCTCGAATTTCTCTCAAAGGTAAGCTGACAGTGGAATCTCAACATTCAGCCACACAGGACATCGCCATTATTGGTGCCGGCATTTGCGGATTGTGTACCTCACTCGCATTGTCAGAAAAAGGTCACCGGGTCACCGTCTACGAACGTGACATCCCGCCACCCCCGGGCGGTGCCGAAGAGGCTTTCTTTGAGTGGAAACGCCGAGGTGCAGCGCAGTTTCGCCACCCGCACGCATTCCTTGGCGTCATGTGCAACATCCTCGAAGACAAGTACCCAGAGCTGATCGAGGCTTTCTGGGAAGCCGGCGCGCGCCGCGTCAACTTTCGTGAAATGCTGCCACCTCACCTCATGGAGACCTATGAACCGGCACCAGGTGATGAAAGCCTCTGGATGCTGCTTTGCCGCCGTGCCACGATGGAAACTGTCCTGCGACGCTACGCTACTGAAAAACGCGGTGTCACTATTATCAACAACACCAGCGTCATGGCGGTCTCTACCGACGACAAGCTGGGTACCGCGAGAGTCAGCGGACTTGAACTCAGGAACCAGGATGGCAAGATCGAAACCATCACACCAGATGTGGTCATCGACGCCAGCGGCAGGACGACCAAGTTCCCGGAATGGTTCAGGTCCCACGGCATCGAATTCGAAGTGGAGGACGATGATGCCGAACTCGTTTACTACACCCGGCACTATAAGCTGCTTCCTGGCGAAACCGAGCCACCAAGATTCGGCAAGACCCGTTCCGCCGGCGATCTTGGCTACATCAAATACGGTGTCTTCCCGGGCGACAATGGTCACTTTGCCGTCATATTGTGCCTGCCCAATGACGAGACCGAACTCCGCGAGGCAGTAAAATCTGACGAAGACTTCCAACGCATGTGCATGGCTATACCGGGTCTTGAGCCGTGGGTCAGCGAGAACAAGAGTGAACCTACGACCCACTCCTTCGGTTTCGGCGATATCCATGCAGTCTGGCGTCATTTCGTCAAGGACGGCATACCGCAGATTCTCAACTATTTCGCCGTCGGTGATGCCGCGGTCAGGACTAACCCGCTGTATGGGCGCGGCTGCAGTACCGGTATTCTGCACGCCCATCTGCTGGCCGACCTGCTCGATCGTGAACGGGATCCGGTGAAACGAGCGATTGCATTCAGCGAGATCACAGAAGAGGAAATCCGCCCCATCTTCAAGACCAGCCTGAGCGATGACAAACGTGGTATTGAACGGGCACGGGCGATACGCGAAGGCGAGCGGATTGAAACCACAGATACCTTTCGCAAATGGCTACGGGCTGCGTTTCTTGATGCTATTGCCGCCGCTGCCAGGGAAGAGCTGCATGTGATTCGTGGTGCGATGCGCACCTTCAACCTGATGGAGAAGCCAGGCACATTCCTGAAAGACCGGCGCACCCAGCTGACCATTCTGCGCTATATGTTCAAAGGTCGACGCAAGAATGCGGAAGCAAGGTACCAGCAGGGTCCGTCCCGCGAGGAAATGATCAGCCTGATCACACCCACCAGCACCGACGTCGCCGCCTGAAGGAGGCATCGCCGGTCAACCCGAAACCCGCGGGCGCGGCCTTCGCCATAGCAGGTCGCCGAGCCCCGTCAGCGCTTGCTGAATACCAACAGCTGGTTGTTCGCCGGCATAGAGTGATCAACCACCAGCGAGCAACCATGCTCGACCGCGGCGTCTACCACCCGCTCAAAGTCGCGTATGCCGCCGCCGGCATACTGACTGCCAAGCCATTCATCAAACTTTGCGTTGGAGTCACTGGTGTAGTTACCCTCGTACTTGAAGGGCCCATACAGGCAAAGGACTGCGCCAGGGATAAGACTGATATCCAACCCCTGAAACAGGGGATGCATATTTTCTTCCGGCATGATGTGTAGCACATTGGCAAGAAAACCATAGTGATAGCTGCCCGGCGGCCATCGTCCGCCGACGGTCAATGGCAGCGGGTCCCGGACATTCCCGCTGGCAAACGCCGCAAGGTTAGCTTCGAGATCAGCAACTTGCTCGGGCTGCTCAGTTGGCTGCCAGTTGAGATGAGGCAGCTCGGCACCGAACCGAACTGCGTGCTGGCCCGAACCGCTGCCAATCTCCAGCACGCAGCCCGGCGCCGTAAAGTGCTGCCGCAGCTTCTCTAGGATCGGCTGCTGATTGTTCTCAGCAGCCTGACTGAATTTTCGGTAACTGGTCAAAAGTCAGATTTAACTATTCTTCAGGGGGGGATTTTAACTTTAAGGCGCGTGTAAATCCCGATTTCGCTCATCTTCATGACGCTTTATGAAACAACGTGTTGCAACATTGTCGATAGCATCCAGGAATCCATTCGTGTAATTTTCGCATCACATCCCAATTAACAGATCAGCACCATGGCAGATAACAGCAAGCGACCCTTCTCCTCCCTCGTCGTCGATGGCAACGAAAAAGCCGCGGCAAGGTCCATGCTCTATGCCGTGGGTTTCACCGAGGCAGACTTCGGCAAGTCACAGGTTGGTATTGCCTCCACCTGGAGCAACCTTACACCCTGCAACATGCACATCAACGAGCTGGCAGACGCAGCAGCGATGGGTGCGGATGAGTCCGGCGGCAAGGCGATCACGTTCAACACCATCACGGTTTCAGACGGTATCTCTATGGGGTCACCCGGCATGCGCTATTCCCTGGTCAGCCGTGAAGTTATCGCCGACTCCATTGAAACGGTAGTCTGTGCCGAGGGTTTCGATGGCTTCGTTGCCATTGGCGGCTGTGACAAGAATATGCCAGGTTGCGCCATGGCAATGGCCCGCATCGACCGACCCAGTGTCTTCGTCTACGGCGGCACAATTCAGCCAGGTAAGGACCGCAGGGACATCGTTTCGGTATTCGAAGCAGTCGGCAAGCATGCCGCCGGCGCTATCTCAGACATCGAATTGAAAGAGAT
>JAYQAI010000051.1:0-8345 GCA_038136715.1 Gammaproteobacteria bacterium
GCTGACTGAGGTTTCGCGGGATCGAAGTTCGATTATTGTGTTTCCATTACCCATCGACCTGATCGAAGCATTCATGAGCAAGGTGACAGGGGACAATGAAAACCCACCTGAGAGCAGTGACAGCAATTAACACTGCCTGATCAGAGCGGGTTAGCCTCGGGTCCTGTCTGATCACAGAACCTGTCGTGAAAGCCCTTGCGATTGAGAGAATGTTCCAGGCGGCCGAGGGAAACCAGAAAGTCGCCCCCTGCCTCATCCACAGCGGACTGCATCGCCAGCGAGATGTCCTGCCATACCGGCTCAACCTCTGAAAATTTCTGCCTTCCCAAGCTAGTAAGTGCTAACACACGCTTACGTTTGTCGTTTCTGTCACGGTAGGGTGCGGCCAGTTTTGCCTCAATCAGTTCGTTCGCAACCTTATTGATACCCGGGTGAGAGACTCCCAGTCCCCTGGCAAGGCCTGTGATAGACGTTGGCCCTCGCCGATAAAGATAAACGTATACCGGAAACCAGCGAGCCTGAAAACGAATCCCTGACTCTTCGTAAATCTTTGCCCCTTCCTGCAACAGGGCGTCAGACAGGCGCTTGAGACGACTACCCAACGCCAGCGGGCCGAGTTCACCAAGAATATCAGTCGAATGGACTTCAAGCATAGTTAGGTAATTAATTACTTATTTATGGTGGTTGGCGAATCTTAGCAGTTGCGCTTCCCATATTTAAGTAATCAATTACGTATTTACCTTTTCCCGCTATCTCAAACTCACCATCGGCTGCTAGACTAACGCCCTGCAAATCCCGGGCGCATTTAGTGAAAGCAAAATCTCACCCGCCGCAACCAGCCATAACGCCAGCGCTCTGGCTGCCCTACCAGCTCTATAAGTGGCTGATCATCGTGCCGGTCCTGCTATTGTCTACCTCCATTATCGGCACAATGATCATTGCTTTGTGCTTTCTTGGCCTCGCGAACTGGGCATCACGCGTGCTCGCTTCGCTGTGGGCTCGACTGAACGCAACCGTGATGCTGATGCAGGTCAAGATCGAGGGTCGGGCACGACTGAGACCCGGCCAGTCTTATGTCCTGGCTGCCAATCATCTCAGCCTGGTCGACATCTACGTCCTCTACGGCTTTACTCGCCTGGATTTGAAATGGGTGATGAAACAGGAATTACGCAAGGTGCCGGTGCTGGGCCTCGCCTGCGAACTGATGGGGCATATCTACGTTGACCGTTCAAACTCGGATGCGGCACGCGCCTCCATCTCGAAGGCCCGAGAGCGTATCACTGATGACATGTGTGTTGTGTTTTTCCCGGAAGGGACTCGCTCCCGCACGACTGAACTGCGCCCCTTCAAAAAAGGCGCTTTCAGGATGGCAGCCGATCTGAATATCCCTGTCGTACCCGTCAGCGTTCATAACACGAATCGCGTTCTGCCCTCAGACACTCTCGACTGGCGCCCCGGACCCGTCAAACTGGTGTTTCATGAACCGATTGAGATCACCCCCGAAACCGACATCGCTGCACTCTCGGAGCATACCCGGGAAATCATCTCGAACGCGCTGAAAGCCTGACGCTGTTCACCAGCGGGCCGCTTTGCTACGCTCACGAAAACTTTTAGCACGACAACCACAATCAACGGTAAAGGAACGGCAGATGCGACCCAATCATGTGCTCAATGCATGGCGTAACAACCAGGCCACCATTGGCGGCTGGATTTCGATCGATTCGACCTTTTCTGTTGAAGTGATGGCGCATGCCGGTTTCGACTGGCTCTGCCTCGACATGCAGCACGGCATGCTCGACTACAACGATATAAAGATGATGCTGCCGGCCATGTCTGCCAGCAATGCCATTCCTTTTGTGCGCGTGCCCTGGAACGAACCTTACGAGATCATGAAAGTGCTCGATGCCGGGGCCTACGGTGTGATTGTGCCGCTGGTTAACAATCGTGAGGAAGCTGAACGTGCAGTCGCTGCCTGCCGCTACCCACCGGCGGGTATCCGCTCCCATGGTCCAACCCGGGCAACCATCTACTCAGGACCTGGCTACACCACCAATGCCAATACCGAGATCGCATGTGTCGTCATGATCGAAACAGCCGAGGCGCTGGAAAATCTCGATGACATCATGTCGACCCCCGGCGTGGACGCGGTTTATATCGGCCCGAACGATCTCGCTTATGCCCTGGGTCAGAAACCCGCAGGCGACAATAACGACCCAACCCACGTGGAAACCGTCACTCACATCCTTGAAACGGCGCAACGCCACGGCATTGCCGCAGGCATCCAGACAGGGTCAGTCGAATTCACCCGCCGCTATATTGACCAGGGCTTTCACATGGTCACGCTCGGTACCGATCGTGCCTTCATGGAGGCCAACGCCCGGGCCCAGCTGGGCGAGGTGCGGGACAACAGTGATGCACCCAGGGTCGAACCAGGGTCTTTTTACTGAGCGGCCGGATAGGACCTTTAAGTGTGAAACAGCCGTGTTACACTGCCCGCGAATTTGCAGTAACTGAGCCCAGATAAGTGTTTCGTTATTCCGCTGACAGGATTCCCGTCCTCATCTTTTTTGCACTGACTGCCCTCGATTTCATTCTTTATTTCACCGTCGACAACTTCTGGCTGTTGCTGGCCTATTTCGTCGTTATGATCATTCCGAAAGGCTGCATCTGCGCCTGGAATCATCATCATCAGCACACCAAAACCTTCAACTGGACACCGCTGAATCGACTGCTGGAGCAGAGTTACGCCCTGCATACCGGCACGACCACAAACCTGTGGCTGCTGCACCACGTGTTCGGCCATCATCACAACTATCTCGACCAGAAGATCGACGAGAGCCGCTGGCAGCGTCAGGACGGCAGCCAGATGGGCGAGTGGGAATACACCTGGAATGTTGCCACCACGTCATACTTCCGGGGCTTTCAGGTCGGCAAACGCTACCCCAGGCATCTGCGGACCCACCTGATCTACACCGCTATCACGGCATTGCTTGTGGCAACACTTGTGATCTACAAGCCTATGCAGGGTCTGATGCTCTTTCTCATCCCCATGATCGTCGGCATGTTTATTACGGCCTGGGCAACCTACGATCATCATGCCGGGCTGCCAATGGAGGATGACTTCACCGCCTGCTACAACAACATGAACCCCGTCTTCAATCTCGTCACCGGCAATCTCGGTTACCACACTGCCCATCATCACAAGCAGGGCCTGCACTGGTCAGAGCTGCCCGCGCTGCATGAGCAGATCAAGGACAATATCCCACCCCAGAACTATCGAAAATCATACTGGGACATACTGCTTGACCTGCCGATAATCCGTTCGATATTCAGCACGGCCTGACGGCAGGCGATATGGGTACCAACGCAAATAATTGTTTCGTCTGCGGACCTGAGAACCCGATCGGCCTGCAGCTCAACTTCCAAATGGACGGCGGTGTCTGTCGCAGTACTTTTACACCAGGCAGCAACCACTGCGGCTACGATGGCGTGACACACGGTGGTCTGATTTTCAGCGCGCTCGACGACGTCATGGCCAACTGGCTGTTTCTGCAGGGGTTCAAGGCCTTTACTGCCAATTGTGACCTGCGCTACCGTCAGGCTCTGCCCATCGGTACGACGGTCAGGCTTGAAGGTCACTGCCTGAAACAGAAAGCGCGCCTCACCCAGATGCGTGGCGTCATGATCCGCGACGACAACGATGAAATCGTTGCGGAAGCTGAAGCCAGCTTTATGACTGAGACCTGATCCAGTCCGCCAGCAGGCCAACCGAGACGGCGTACTTGTTAGCGCAGTTATAACTCAGGATCGCACGAAAATTCCCACCCACAAGATACCCTTCAGCAGCCGCATCAGATTTCAGAAACAAGGCATAATCCTGTCCATCACGCAGACCCGGGGCGGTAATCCCGAGCTTTTGCCATTCGGACAGGGGCTTTTTGATTGAGTGGTGCCTGAGTGCTCGACAGCGGGCCTCAGGCTCAGGGTCTTTCAGGCTCGGCCAGTCGACGTCAAGCCCGCTGACTGAAGTGCCCCAGCCAACACCAGGCTTCCAACCCGCAAGGGCAAGGTAGTTCGCGATTGAAGCGAAGACGTCTGCCTCAGACGCCCAGATATTTTTGCGGCCATCGCCATCGAAGTCCTGGGCGAAATTCAGGAAACTGCTCGGCATGAACTGGGCCTGGCCCATGGCACCTGCCCAGGCACCAACGAACTTGTCGAGGCTGATGTGCCCTTCGTCGAGGATCCGCAGTGCATTAATCAACTCACTGGTGAAAAAGGTCGAGCGGCGCGGGTCATGACCCAGCGTCGCCAGCGAGCGGACGATACTGTACTTGCCCTGGTACTGACCAAAGTTGGTCTCAAGCCCCCAGAACGCCACCAGGTACTCCGGGTCAACCTTGTACTCAGCGCCGATGCGAACAAGGAGATCTCTGTGGCGATTGAAAAGCTCAACGCCTTTCGTTCGACGATAGTCCGTTACCCGCGCATCGAGATATTGATCAAAGGTCTGCACAAACTCCGGCTGGCGACGGTCAAAGCCAATCACCCGCTCATCCGGCTGAAGATCGAGGAATGCCATGTCCACGGTTGTCGCCGCGATACCTTCGGCCAACGCCCTCGATTTGACACGCTCGAGATAAGCATCGAAGGTTTCAGCTACTGCTGGCACCTGAAACAAGAGGCCCAATGCGAGGCCTGAAAATAATCGCATCATGATAAAATATCCCTATGCAGGAATCCCCCAACGAGACTCCCGTCCCCGCCAGTCTGTGGCGACGTCTTGCCGCCATTCTATATGACTTGCTGCTGCTGTTCGCCTGGGTATTCATCCCGTGGGTAGCGATCTTCATGGTGACCGAGCGCACGTTTGAGGGACCCATTTTCCAGGCTCTGGTGTACCTCCAGATTGGCCTGTTTTACACCTACTTCTGGCGCCTGAAAGGGCAGACCCTGGGGATGCAGGTCTGGAAAATCAGAACCGTCAACGACCATGGAGAAACCTTAAGCTACGGTGAGTGCGCCGTTCGTTATTTTTTCGCGACGTTCTCGCTCGCCCTGATGGGGCTCGGTTTTATCTGGATCCTGTTCGACCCTGACCGCCTCGCCTGGCATGACCGTGCTTCCGGTACCCGCGTCCTTTATCTCGGCAAGGACCCTTACTCACGCTGACTCAGCGCATTCTTGACGGTTTCAGCCCACTGATGAATTCGCTGATCGCCTCAAAGTGCCAGGCCAGCCAGCTGACCATGATGAAAATACCGTGCACCCACCAGAGCCCAACTTGCTGCGGCAGATCGCCCCGTTCGATCCCTGATCTCGCCGCGGACAGTGCAACAATGTAGAGGAAGCAGAGGATCAGCGCCGGGACCAGGCGGGTAAACCGCCCCTGCCGCGGATTCACCTGGGACAAGGGCACCGCCAGCAGCGCGATCACAGGAATCATCAACAGCATCGAGATCCGCCAGTGCAGCTCAGAGGCAAAGCCCGGATCAGGGTTACCGAGGAGATCCCGGGTAGGAATCGCACTCAGACGCCGCTCCTTTTCGATGCGATCGCCCTTCTCCACCAACTGGCCGTACTCTTCGTAGGTAATGACCTGGTAGTCTTTACCGCCCGGCCGACCCTGGTAACGAGTGCCGTTATTCAGCACGAGAAAGCGCCGCCCCAGGTCATCGAGTTCAGTCTTTCCCGACTCGGCGATTACCGTCGCCGAACCACGCGTGCGGCCTGGCGCAAAGTCCCGGTACTCATTGATAAATACGTTTGCGAGCTCTCCATCAGCCGTAACCTCTTCGGTGTAAGTCACCCGATTGCCGGAACTCAAGGTCTGGAATGTGCCTGGCACCAGCGTATCGAATTCGGTCAGGTTTTCCTGTTCCTGCAGGAGGCGCTCGACCTGGCGTTCACCCAGGGGTTTTAACCAGAGCGAAATACCACCGGTGAGCAGCATAACGACACTCGCCATTCCCAGGGTCATCGTCACCAGCTGTCTCGCGCTCATCCCGCAGGCCTGGAGCACGATCATTTCATGGTCAACGTAGAGCCGGCCGTAGGTCAGCATGATGGCGAGGAAAAAACTGACCGGGATGATCAACTCAAGAAAACCGGGTAGCCGGTACGCCATCAGGACAAACAGTACTTCTTTGCTCATAAGACCGGCAGCAGCTTCGTTCAAATATCCGCTGAAGCGCCATCCCACAGAGATCACGAGCACAATCGCCGCGACCATGCACATGGTCGAAAGAATTTCTCGGGAAAAATAGCGGAAAATTATCAAAGGTGCATCCTGTTCAAGTGACCCATCTCAGCAGAAACGTTATATTACGCCGCATAGCACCGTTTCACATTCCTCAGGAGTCACTATGAAGTATGGCACACGATCTGGTAACGCTGCGAAGGCGAGATCACAGTGCACCGTTGTCGGCATTTACGACGATGGCAGTCTCACAGAAACCGGCAAACAGCTGGACAAGGAAAGCAAAGGCTACCTGAAGAAGATCATCAAGCGCGGCGACATTAAGGGCAAGGCCAACCAAACCCAGCTGCTGCATGACGTTCCCAACATCAGTGCCACCCGTGTGCTGCTTGTCGGTCTCGGCAACCCCGAGACAATGGAAGCTGCCCGGTATGCTGGCATTGGCCGCACCGTGATTAACCGGTTGAAGGGTCTCGGCAGTAAAACCAGCGTCTGCTGCCTGCTTGAAGTTGAGGTGCCTGGCAAAGATCTGGGCTGGAAAGCGGCGAAACTCGTCGAAATGTTCGAGGCCGGCCTCTACACGTTTACCGAATTCAGGGGCAAGCCGCCAGAGAATGGCGTACCACTGGAGACCATCGAATTCTTCGTCAGCGAGAAAAACGAACAAGCTGAGGCGGAAGCCGGCATCAACCGTGGCGCCGCCCTCGCCAGCGGTATGAAGATTGCCAAGGATCTCGGCAACACACCTGGCAACGTCTGCCACCCCAGCTACCTCGCCGACCAGGCCAAGGCACTGGCGGACGAGTACGACTCGATCACTACGAAGATCATCAACGAAAAGGAAATGGAAAAACTCGGCATGGGGGCTTTCATGTCTGTCAGCCGCGGCAGCGACCAGCCCGGCAAACTGATCATCATGAAGTATAACGGCGGTAACAAGAAGGACGCACCACACGTGCTGGTCGGCAAGGGCATCACGTTTGATACCGGCGGTATCTCGCTCAAACCCGGTGCTGGCATGCATGAAATGATCTATGACATGTGTGGTGCCGCCAGCGTTTTTGGTGCCATGGTGGCTGTCGCCGAACAGGGCCTCGAGGCCAATGTGATTGGTGTCGTCGCTGCCGCAGAGAACATGCCATCAGGCGATGCCTCCCGCCCCGGCGATATCGTCAAGACCATGTCGGGCCAGACTGTTGAAATTCTTAACACCGACGCCGAGGGGCGCCTGGTACTGTGTGATGCACTCACCTACATCGATCAGTACAACCCAGCCACCGTTGTCGATATCGCTACCCTGACAGGTGCCTGCATTATTGCTCTCGGTTCCCACGCCAGCGCCATGTATGCCAATGACGACGGCGTCGCCGAAGATCTGACACAGGCTGGCGAAGAGTGCCTCGACCGGGTCTGGCGCATGCCGCTGTGGGAGGAATACCAGGCCCAGTTAAATACGGCATTTGCTGACATGGCAAATATCGGTGGGCGTGAAGCCGGCAGCATCACGGCAGCCTGTTTCCTAGCTCGTTACACCAAGAAATACCGTTGGGCCCATCTGGATGTTGCCGGTACCGCCTTCAAAGGCAGCGGCCCTGCCAAGGGTTCGACCGGCAGACCGGTTGGGCTGCTGGTTCAGTACCTGAACAACCAGGTCGCTGCATCGGAATAACGCCGGCGGCCATGACCAAGATCGACTTCTACCAGATCAGCGGTGACGAGCAGACCTTCGCCTGCCGCCTGATCGACAAGGTGTATCGGGCCGGGCATCGCATCTATGTGCATACCGGCAGTGCCCGGCAGGCCGAGGAACTGGACGACCACCTCTGGGTATTCCGTGAGGATTCTTTCATCCCCCACGCCCTGCACTCCGTTGATATTGAAGCACCGGTCAAGATTGGCCATGACCACGAGCCCAGCGAGCACCAGGAGGTCCTGATCAACCTCTCTGGTGCCGTGCCGGACTTTTTTTCACGCTTCGACCGGGTTGCAGAAGTGGTGCCTCATGATGAAAATAGACGTAAAGCTGCTCGTGATAATTACGCCTACTATAAGCAGCGAGGCTACAAACTGGATTATCACAACATAAATTGAGTCTCGGCTTTTGGACGAAGAAGAAAACAGAGAGACCATTCAGATTCCGCTGATC
>JAYQAI010000051.1:8445-12782 GCA_038136715.1 Gammaproteobacteria bacterium
AAAATTTTCCTGTATAATCGCGACTCATTTTCCTCGCACGACCCCCATGACGAAGTATTCGCCACAGGACATCGAACAGGCCTGGTACGAAAAATGGGAAGCAAATAACTACTTTGCTCCCTCCGGCAAGGGCGAAGCATTCAGCATCGCCATCCCGCCACCGAATGTCACCGGCACGCTGCACATGGGGCACGCGTTCCAGCACAGCCTGGTCGACGCCCTGATTCGCTACAAACGCATGCAGGGTCACAACACGCTCTGGCAGATGGGTACCGACCATGCCGGCATCTCGACTCAGATGGTTGTCACCGAGCAACTCGCGGCGCAGGACATCAAGCCGATGGACCTTGGTCGAGAAGCCTTCGTTGAAAAAGTGTGGGACTGGAAGGAGCAATCAGGCAATACCATCTCGCAGCAGCTGCGCCGCCTCGGTGCCTCACTGCACTGGGAAACTGAAAGATTCACGATGGACGAGGGCCTGTCTCGCGCTGTTCTCGAAGTCTTTGTCCGACTCTACGATGAAGGCCTGATCTATCGCGGCAAGCGCCTCGTCAACTGGGATCCGCAGCTGAAGACCTCCATTTCTGATCTTGAGGTGGTGTCTGAAGAAGAAGCCGGTCACCTCTGGCATTTCCGCTACCCGCTGGCCGACAACCCGGAAGAACACCTGGTGGTCGCAACCACCCGACCCGAGACCATGCTGGGCGATACGGCCGTTGCCGTGCACCCCGACGATGAGCGCTACAAGCACCTGATCGGCCAGGAGATTATTCTGCCCCTGACGGACCGGCGCGTACCGATCATTGCTGATCACTATGTTGACATGGAATTCGGCACGGGTTGCGTCAAGATCACCCCCGCGCATGATTTCAACGATTACGATATGGGGCGCCGGCACGACCTCGAGATCATCAATATCCTGACGGATGAGGCTCGCATCAATGAGAACGCGCCGACCAAGTACCAGGGCCTTGACCGCTTCGAGGCACGCAAAGCCGTGCTGGAGGACCTTGAGGCACTAGGTCTGCTCGAAAAGGTCGATGATCACACACTGGCAGTGCCCAGGGGTGAGCGCACCGGCGTGGTGGTTGAACCGTTCCTTTCCGACCAGTGGTTCGTCGATATCAAACCGCTGGCCGAACCTGCCATTAAGGCGGTAGAAGACGGTGACATCGAATTTATTCCGAAGAATGCCGAGAACATCTACTTTGCCTGGATGCGTAATATCGAAGACTGGTGCATCAGCCGCCAGCTCTGGTGGGGCCACAGGATTCCCGCCTGGTACGATGCAGAGGGCAATATCTACGTTGGCCGCAGCGAAGCTGAAGTCAGGCAAAAGTACGAACTCGACGAGACCCTGACACTGTCGCAGGACCCCGACGTCCTCGACACCTGGTTCTCATCTGCATTGTGGACGTTCTCAACCCTGGGCTGGCCGGACCAGACGCCGGAACTGGAAACCTTCCACTCCACCGACATCATGGTAACGGGTCACGACATTATCAGCCTGTGGGTTTCACGGATGATCATGATGACTCTCAGGTTCATCGGCGAGGTCCCGTTTCACAAGGTTTACATCCATGGCCTGGTTACCGATGCAGAAGGGCAGAAGATGTCCAAATCGAAAGGCAATGGACTCGACCCGCTCGACATCGTTGACGGCATATCACTGGACGACCTTGTGGCCAAGCGCACCGCCAACATGATGCAACCGAGAATGGCACAGCGCATTGAGAAGGCGACGCGCAAGGAGTACCCCGACGGCATCATGGCCTATGGCACCGACCCGCTGCGGTTTACTTTCTATGCCATCGCCTCGCGCACCCGCACGGTTCGCTTCGACATGAAACGGGTCGAAGGCTACCGGAACTTCTGCAACAAGCTTTGGAATGCTGCGAGTTTTGGTCGCATGCATATCGATGGCCAGGAAGACGATCTGACAGCAGCGGATGTCGAACTCACCCCGGTCGATAAGTGGATTATTTCTGAATTTCAGCATGTCACCGCCGCTGTGACACTAGCAATGGAAACCTACCGGTTTGACCTCGCCGCCAAGGCCATTTATGAGTTTGTCTGGGATGAGTTTTGCGACTGGTACCTTGAGCTCAGCAAGCCCATCCTGAACGATGCCGATACCCCTGCAGCGATACGTCGCGGCACACGTCAGACGCTGGCGAAAATCCTTGAATCAACGCTGCGCCTGACTCACCCATTCCTGCCGTTCCTCACAGAGGAACTCTGGCAGCAACTGCCAGTCTGCGTCCGTACCGATTCTGAAACCATCATGACGCAAGCCTACCCCACTGCAAACGATGACCTCATCAATACCGAAGCGGAGGCCGACATAACCTGGTTGAAGAAAGTTGTCTCCGCGGTAAGGAACATTCGTGGCGAAATGGACATCTCACCCGCCAGGGAAATCCCAGTGATGTTCGCTAACGGTTCTGCTGAGGACCGGGCACGCGTCGATAGGTTCGAGTCGCTGCTCAAGTCCCTGATCAGACCTGAGCAAATGACCTGGCTTGGACCCGACGATGAAAAGCCGCTTGCCGCCACCGGCCTTATCGACGAAATGGAGTTACTCGTCCCTATGGCAGGCCTGATTGACAAGGAAGCTGAACTTGCAAGGCTGGACAAGGATCTCGAGAAGAAATCCAGGGACCGGGAGCGTACTGCCGGTAAGCTGGGCAACCCCAGTTTTGTCGACAAGGCGCCAGCCGATGTCGTGCAGAAAGAGCGGGACAAACTTGTCGAGCTCGAGTCCGCACTCGAGAAGCTGCAGCAGCAGAGAGACAGCGTCGCGTCAATGTGACATCACTGCGTCTGATGATGCAGTGCAAAATCCCCCCGCTAAACTTCTTGGACATGAATCGTCGATTTATGGTTTGATTCTTTTGCACGCTGCCGAGCGTGCCATGAATTATGAGAGAGGAAACACGGCCATGTCGGAGAGACATTCCGGAACCGTCAAGTGGTTCAATGACGCCAAGGGGTATGGCTTTATTGAACGGGAACAGGGCGACGATGTGTTCGTACACTACCGTTCAATCCGGGGCGAAGGGTTCAGAACCCTGCGACAGGGTGCCAGGGTAGAGTTCGATATTTCCGAGACGGATAAGGGCTTCCAGGCAGAAGACGTCGCCGAAGTTTAATCGACTTCCAATATCACCTTTCCTATCGTGGTGTCTGACGCCACGAGATCGTGTGCTGCAGAAACTTCTTCTATGGGGAAGCATTGTTCGATAATCGGCTTGATTTCACCGGCTGCTAACTTGGGCCAGACCAGCTCTTCCAGTTCTGACATTACCGCAGCTTTCTGACCCAGCGTCCTGGGCCGCAAGGTCGAACCAATGACCCGGGCGCGCTTAATCATCAACTGCGCGAGATCAATCTCGGTTTTAGCGCCACCCATCAGGCCGATCAACACCAGGCGTCCACCAATACCCAGCATTTGGATATTCTCAGCGAGATAGCCCGCACCGACAGGGTCCAGAACGACATCGATACCGGTTTCTCCCGCGAAGGCCCGCGCCGCTTCAGCGAATGGACCATCATGACGGTTGCTGCCTGCGGTCGCCCCAAGGCGGAGACATGCGTCGAGCTTGTCCGCTGAGCCCACAGTGACAAAACACTCTGAACCGAATGCACGGCAAAGTTGGATGGCAGCAGTGCCGACACCGCTGGCGCCGGCATGGATCATCACTTTCTCGCCAGGTTTAAGCCCGGCCTCCATAAAGATATTGAGCCAGGCTGTGGCGAACACTTCCGGCAATGCCGCGGCCTGAACGGGTGTGAGCCCCTCTGGTATGGGCAGAACGCTGCCCTCATCGACCGCAGCCAGTTCCGCATAGCCGCCCCCGGCCAGCAGCGCGCAGACCTTGTCGCCAACACGGTAGCGCGTGGCACTTTCGCTCGTCGCAACGACTTCCCCCGCGCATTCGAGTCCCATGATCGGGGACGCACCGGGTGGTGGTGGATAGAATCCACGACGTTGCATCAGGTCTGCCCGGTTGATCGCCGTTGCCGCTACCTTGATCAGGACTTCGTTGCCCTGCAGCACCGGCTCGTCAAAATCATTCCATTCGAGGCTATCGCCAGCAACCTGTACAGCTTTCATCGTGCGTCTCCTTCTGAGGATGATCGACCCTGACGGATCAGTAATGAGGCGGTTTCTCGTCCTGCGGCGCTTCCGGCAGGTTGGATTCAAGCTTCTTCAACTGCTCGAACAACAGCTTGATCTTGAGCTCAGCGTCCAGCAACTGCTTCTGCTGGCTCGCCATCGCCTCATCAAGTTTCTGAATCGTGTCTTCCTGGAACGCAATTTTCTCTTCGAGCGC
>JAYQAI010000051.1:12882-27917 GCA_038136715.1 Gammaproteobacteria bacterium
GCGACAAGCGCTGCATCTGCCTTGCCTTCAGTCAGCACCTCGAGCAGATGTTCAGGCTTGCCGGCGCCACCAGAGGCAATCACCGGAATTGAAACAGCTTCGGCAATCATGCGAGTCAGGTTGATCTCATAACCCTCGCGCGTACCGTCGGCGTCTATGGAATTCACCACGAGTTCGCCGGCGCCCAGCTCTTCACCGCGCAGCGCCCATTCCAGCGCATCGATACCCATGGGCTTGCGGCCGCCGTTGATGACAACCTCGTAGCCACTCGGAAAGTCCCTCGACATCTCAACCTGCTTGATGTCCATCGACAGCACAGTGTTCTGATCACCAATGGCATGGGCACATTCTGCAATCAGCTCGGGCCGCAGCACCGCCGCCGAGTTAACATTGATTTTCTCAGCACCGGCCCAGAGCAGCTTGTTGGCATCGTCTACCGTACGAATACCGCCACCGACGGAAAACGGAATGTAAACCTCGTTGGCCACCTGCTTGACCACATCCAGCATGATGTTCCTCGCATCACTCGATGCTGTGATGTCATAAAACACCAGCTCATCCAGGCCATCCTCATAATATTCCCGGGCCTTGGACACGGGGTCACCAATGTCCTTGGTGTCGACGAACTTGACGCTCTTTGCCAGCTTGCCATCGCGAACGTCCAGGCAAGCAATAATTCTCTTGCTCAACATGATGGAGACCAGTTTTTAAAAGCCTCGAGCAATTTGAGCCCGAGCTTGCCGCTTTTTTCGAGGTGAAACTGGGTCGCAAACAGGTTTTCCTTGCCAATAACAGAACAGAAAGTCCGGTCACCGTAGGTCGTCGTACCCAGGTTGTTTTCTTCATGCCGTGGTTTCGCATAGTAGCTGTGCACAAAATAGAACTCATCACCTGACTTCAACTGGCTCAGCATGGGGTGCTCGCGAGTGAACGTCACTTCGTTCCAGCCAATGTGCGGCACCTTAAGAGACCTGTCAGCAAAATCAAATCGTTCACAGGCACCTTCAACCATGCCGAGACAGGGTTTGTCACCTTCTTCTGTATGCTGCAGCAGGATCTGCAGACCCAGGCAAATGCCAAGCAGAGGCCGGCCGGACTTATGGAAGGTATGCAGGGCTTCATCCAGGCCGCGATCGCGCAGCGTGTCGACCGCACTTGCGGCAGAACCAACACCGGGGAAAATCACGCGATCGGCACGAGCGACGACATCCGGGTCAGCTGATATTTCAGCTTTCATTCCGACGTACTCGCAGGCGCGCTGCACGCTGCGCACGTTACCCGCGTCATAATCGACAATAATCGGCATGGGACCTCCGCTGAAAGAGCGCGCATTATAGGCGATTTGGCTGAATTTTCATGTCCTGTCACCAACCAGGCGCGACTGGGGTTACCACCAAGCGGGACACTGGACCCTGCTGACCCTGTATCATTATTGTGATACAGTTTGTCCTATGAAATTCGATATTAATCAAAGCGCCGCCACCCCTGTCTTCCAGCAACTGGTCGAGCAGGCTCATTTCGCCATTACTGCAGGTGAACTGGCACCGGGCGAAAAACTGCCCAGCATTCGCGGCGTTGCAGCCGACCTGAATATCGCACCGAACACGGTTGCCAAAGCGTACAGACAACTCGAGTTTCGCGGCCTTATCGAGGCCCATGATCGATCCGGCTACACGGTCAGCGAAATCCGTGACCAGGGTCGCTACCAGGCGCGAGGTGTGAGTGCCGAAAAGACTGAAGTACACGCTGCTGTCGACAAGCTCGAAGCCGGCCTGTTTCCAGGCGCCTTCTGCAAAATCACAGAAGACTACCTGTCCGGCGACCCTGACAAGTGCAACGTAATTCACGCCGATGGCGCAGGCACGAAATCGATCGTCGCCTATCTCTGGTACAAGGAGACCGGTGACGCTTCCGTGTTCCGCGGTATCGCTCAGGACAGCATCGTCATGAACCTGGACGATCTCCTCTGCGTCGGCGTCAATGGCCGCATCCTGATTTCAAACACCGTCAATCGCAATGCGTTAAATTGCCCGGGCGAGGTCGTCTCAGAACTGATTGATGGCACCGAGGCTTTCCTTGAGACGCTGCGCCAGCATGGCGTAAACATCTACTCCGGTGGTGGTGAGACTGCCGATGTCGGCGACCTCACCGGCACGGTGGTGGTCGATTCCTGCGCGGTGGCAGTCATGGACAAATCGCGCGTGATCGAAAATCGCATTACACCGGGTCTGGCTATCGTCGGCCTGTCCTCAACCGGCCAGGCGGCGTATGAGACCGCCGCAAACAGCGGCATGGGCAGCAATGGCCTGACCAGTGCGCGTCACGACATGCTGTGCCATGACTACGCTAACAACTATCCAGAAGCCTTCGATGCCAATGTCGACCCTTCGCTGGTTTACTGCGGACCGTATCGACTCAGCGACGGTCTGCCCGACAGCGATATGAGCGTCGGCCAGGCGATTCTGTCGCCTACCCGCACCTATGCACCCGTGATCTACCAGGTCAGGGAAGCACTCGGCGACGCCCTCTCTGGCGTCATTCACTGCTCAGGGGGTGCGCAGACCAAGTGCCTGCGTTTCGGCCAGGGTATCCATTTCGTCAAGGACAACCTGTTCGATACACCGCCTCTGTTCAAAGCCATACAGGCAGTATCCGGCACCGCTGATGCTGAAATGTACAAAGTCTTCAACATGGGCCATCGCATGGAGGTTTACGTGCCGCCAGCTCGCGTCGATGAGGTGATTCAAATCGCAGCCGGTTTCGATATCGCCGCACAGCAGATTGGCTTCACCGAGGCGGCCGACGCCACTTCCATGACCCTGACCACGCCCGCCGGCAATACTTATCGTTACTAGCCTGAATCGGAGTGGAACCTGCCGTCGGTCAGGGGTTGGGTTCATTCAGTAGACGTTAATAAACAGCTGCTCTATCCTAACTCCTGAAAATTCATTCGGGGAGCGCAAACCGCATGCCACAGACAGATTTTGAAGACTGCCTTCGAATCCTGGTTGAGAAAGAGGGTTCCGACCTCTACTACAGCACCGGTGCCCCGCCCTCCGCAAAATTCTACGGCACGCTGAACCAGCTTTCAGACACGCCCATGGCACCGGGTGAATGCGAGAAAATCGCTTACAGCATCATGAACGAGGACCAGCGCGCCCAGTTCGAGGCAAGCCCAGACCTGAACATGGCAATCTCCAGGCCTGGCCTGGGTCGTTACCGGGTCAACATCTTCCGCCAGCGCAACGAGGTCTCGCTGGTCATTCGCCGCCTCGGTGACACGTTGCCCAATTACAAGGATCTTGGTCTGCCACCGGTCCTGCCAAAACTTATTATGTCGAAGCTCGGGCTGATCCTGTTCGTCGGTGGTACTGGCTCCGGTAAGTCCACGTCAATGGCAGCACTGATCGACTATCGAAACCAGAAATCAAAAGGTCATATCATCACCATCGAGGACCCGGTGGAATTCGCGCATCCCCACAAGGGCTGTATTGTGAATCAGCGCGAGGTTGGACCAGACACTAACTCTTGGGAAGAAGCGCTTGCCAGTACGCTGCGTCAGGCGCCCGACGTTATCCTGATTGGTGAGATCCGTCACATGGAGACCATGGAGCACGCCATGGCATTCGCCGAGACCGGGCACCTCTGCCTGTCGACACTGCACGCCAATAACGCCAACCAGGCCATGGACAGGATCATTAACTTTTTCCCGGAGGAGCGTCACGCCCAGTTGCTGCAGGATTTGTCGCTCAACATGAAGGGCATCATTTCCCAACGCCTGGTCAAAACTGTGGACGGGAAACGCGCAGCCGCTATCGAAATCCTGCTAGGCACACCAAGAGCTGCTGACCTGATCGCCAAAGGTGACGTCCATTCACTCAAGGAGCTGATGGAGAAATCCGCGGAGCAGGGCATGCAGACCTTCGATATGGCGCTCTTCAATCTTTACAAGCAGGGCAAGATCTCATTGGACGAGGCGCTGAAGAATGCCGACTCCAAAAACAACCTGCGTCTCAAGATTACGCTCGATGCCAAGAATCCGGATGGTAAGGGGAATGAGGGCAGCGACGACGGACCCAAGCTCGAAACAGCGGCGCCGAAAGCTGAAGCCGCACCCGCACCGAAGCAGGAAGAGGCCGCACCCGCAGAAGATGGTGGCCTGCAGGGCCTGTCACTCGTCTCTCTGGACGACGACAGCTAGACCGGGAGGCACTCAGCTGGCTTCGCTCAATTTGGATGAAAGCAGCTGGTAAAAACTGGCCACAATCGGCAGCGAATAGGTCGACTTGCGCGCGACGAAACGCACAGGCCTGTGCAGGCCCTTGTCACTGAGATTAATGATCACCTCCGGCGGCACTTTCAGGGTCTGAGCAACTCCCAGCGGAACCAGGCCATGGCCAAAGCCGGCGATTGCCATCTGCGCCACACTGAAGAATGATTCCAGCGAAACCTCGCGCTTGATGCGCAGCTTCTGTACCTCGTCCTGGAACGAACGCCAGGCGCCCGAATAGTCCTCGATGGAGATCACACTGAGCTCTCCTTTCTTGGGAAAACTGAGCGGCTCCAGACCCGATGGGATGATCACCATTTCTTCATACTTGAGTACTTCTGACTGCAGGTCCTTGTCGAGTGCATCTGAACCCGTACAGATACCGACCATGAATTCGCCCGAGCGGATTCTGTCCAGCACGACAGGTGTGCGGTGCGTGTGAAAGACAAAATTGACCTCCGGCATTTCCTCGCGAACCTCATGGAACACTTCCGGCCCCCAGGAGGACAGTATTGCGTCAGACACACCAAGAATCAGCTCGCCCCGGGCACTGGTGATTTCGTCAATAAACAAATCACGCAGCTCAGACAGCAATGGCGATATCTTGTCGACAAGGCGCTGGCCGTGCTGGGTCAGCTCGACCCGCCGCCCTTTTTTCTGGATCAGCTTACGGTTGTAGTAGCGCTCGAGCGTCGAGATACGTTTACTGACCGCAGACTGGGTGATCCGCAGTTCTGTACTGGCTTCCATCATCGTGCCGGTCTTGGCAAGGGTCAGCAAAGTTTCCAGGTTTTCAATCATGGGTGTAAATCATTCTCGAATTGCATAAAACCAATCCTAATGATTCTCCTTGTTCACGCACCCCGACCCAAATGCATTACGCTGCGTCGGGGAGGGGCTTGATAACGAAAAGGAGGTCGCCTTCGTTAACCTGCTGGCCTGACGTGATGTTGATACGGGTGATCTCGTAGCGGTTGCCCGATGAGTAAACCTCGCCCTCTTCGCTGGCGAAGGTATTGAGATTCATGGGCGTGAACATCTTCATCGCTTCAAGCTGACAGAGCACGTTATCAGTGGTAACAACGTCACCGACATTGACGTACTCCGGTTCTGACGGTGACGGTGTGCGGTAGAAGACGCCCGTGGAAGGCGACAGCACCTTGAGCTCGTCACTGTCATCAATCCGCAGCATCTCGATGTTGATACCGGCACCAGCATTGCCAGAAGCTTCCTCGATTTCCTTGATCAGCGCCTCGGCATCAATGCGGGACAGGAACGCGGGCAGGAAACCGGTGTCGTAATCGCCGCCGATAAAGACCTCATCGCGGAGGATCTTCTTGATCAGCGGGATGTTGGTGCAGATGCCGTTGATCGTGACGCGGTCGAGGTAGTCCGCCATCTTGTTGATGGCATCGTTGCGGTCCTTGCCATGACAGATGATTTGAATGATCAGGCTGTCATAGAAAGGTGAGACGACCTTGCCCTCACCCGCCATCGAGATCAGCTGGAAGTCATCATCTTCCGGCAATTCACAGACGGTAATCTCCCCGGGTGTCGGCACGAAGGATACCCTGCCCTCTGCATCCAGCACGGCTTTCTCAGCGTTAACCCGCACTTCCAGGCCATAGCCGTTCTCGGGGTATTGCATGTCGGCAATACTCTCACCGGAAGCAATCTGGAACTGCTTCTCGACAATATCGACGCCCGTCACGACTTCTGTCACCGGATGCTCTACCTGGAGCCTAGTGTTCATCTCCATGAAGTAGACAGCGTCGTTAGGCACATCATAGATAAACTCAACCGTGCCGGCGCCGTGATAGTCCACTGTGTCAGCAATCTTGCGGGCATAGTCGAGGACAGCCTGGCGCCATTTCGCTGGCAGCATGGTTGAACCGGACTCTTCCATCAGCTTCTGGTTGTTACGCTGAACTGAACAGTCTCGAATACCGATCACGTGGGCGTTGCCATGGGTGTCACGCAGCAACTGGGCTTCGATATGACGCAAACTGGTAACAAACTTTTCGATGTAGACATCACCGTTGCCGAATGCCGCCTTAGCTTCCGTGGTGACCTGGTGGAACAAGCGGTGCAACTGCTCCGGCTTCTCGACAACCTGGATGCCTTTGCCGCCACCACCATGGACCGCTTTCAACAATACGGGGTAACCGATCTGCTGTGACAGCTCGGCTGCTTTCTCGCTGGAGTCGACAATACCGTGGCTGCCCGGCACGACGGGCACATCAATGCTCATCGTCGTATTGATCGCGTTCGATTTATTGCCCATGGTTTCCATGGAAACCACACGTGGACCGATAAAGTTGATGCCGTGCTGCCGCACGAGGGCCGCAAAATTAGGGTCTTCAGACAGGAAACCAATACCCGGGTGAAGTGAGTCCACACGCTCTGCTTCGGCAATGCTGATAACTGAGAGCGCATTAAGGTAACTCTCATCTGAAGTGTTGCCGCCAATACAGACCAGAGTGTGCTTGTTGTCGTCCCGCACCATGTCCGCCGGCACTGAGTCCATGTCCGGGTCCGATTGAATCAGTACGACTTCGTGTCCCAGGGCCTTGGCGCGACTGACCAGTTTCACCGCGGTACAGCCACGGGCGTGAATCAATGTTTTCCTGACGGGACGGATCAGCTCTTCTTCTTTCGGCTGCTGATCGATGATGATAGGTGCCTCTGACTCGAGGCGACCCGCCATGATGCGGTCCACAACCTGCTCAATCGTTTCTGTCGGCAGCGGAATCGTTGGGTCGATTCTGCGCAGCTCGTCATCATGATTCTCAGAGAACGGATGCTTGACGAGGCCCGCCATTGCGCCAGGCTTGATCGACAGGTAGTTACTCAGCATGCACTGGTAGGGCAGGTTCCGCTCGACCACGGCCTGACCTGCAAACGGCATCCTTGCGCCAGTGAGATAGTAGGTCTGCGCCAGCGGGTGGGTGACGAAACTCGCCTGGGCGCCACCGGTGCAGTGGCCAAAACCAAACATAATGATCGGCAGGTCATTGTCACGGATAAACCGTGTGATCCGATCGTTAACCACCGCCATGGTGAACAGTGCAGCGGCACCTTCTTTCGTCTGCATACCGCCGGATGAAATAAAGCAAACGACCGGCAGGCGCTGCTTTGCACATTCCACCAGCAGCTGGCAGAACCGTGTGCAGTCGGAGTTGTCGATACTGCCTGCCTGGAAGGCCACGTTGGAAATCACCAGGCCAACCTTGTAACTGCCTCCTTCTGTCTTGAAGTCGCCGATACCGGTGATCAGACCATGGGGGCGAACATTTTTGTTCAGCGCAGATTCAATCGACGGCCTGAAAGTTGGGAATGAACAGGGGTTCGCCGACATCAGCCCTGCACTCATTTCTTCAAAATTTTCCACAAAGCGTTCAACAATGCTGTCGCAGGTCATACGACCAGAGCGGTTTTCAGCATTCAGGGCCTGGTTGAACAGCAGATCACGATAGGCAATGGTCAACCGGTTCCAGAAGTCCTTGCGGCGGCCGATTCGCACCGGCTCAATCCGGCCTTCAAAACGCTTCCCAGTGCGACGCGACGCATAATACTCGGGCAGGATCTTCTCGAAGAAGAAACTGATGACAACGAAGAGCGTGTCCGACTTGTCCTTGTGAACGACGCGGATCCACTCCTCCACTGATTTCAAGAAATTTCCGGCACCTGAATAATCCGCCAGTTCTTCCATCCAGGCCGAGAATGCCTGCTGCACTTCAGCCTCTGTCAGATCGGCAAAAGCCTGGTCCTGCAACGCCTGTTGTATAGACTTTTCTACCAGCCCGTCGATGAAATCACGCGGCATGGTCTTGGTGTCATTCGCTTCTCGCGCGACGGCAACGAGATCAGCAATCATATTCTCGTACACGAGGCTGAACAGGATCAGATTGCGGCAGGTTCCGATAAACGGCTCTCGGAGATCTTCATCGAGGATCACATTAAGGATGTCGACATCCTGGCTGGCACCGGTTGACGCGGTCTCAGACTTCCGCTCGATGTGCGACCAGAGCGTGTCTTCAAGCAGGCGCCGATTGATGGCGATGAGCGGTGTAGCCTCGTCAGCGATAAGGGCGCTGGTCGCGCCGGATACCGCATGATCCGACAACCTTTCTTCATCAAACAGAGATTCACCTTCAAGAATCAGGTTCAGCTCCGACAAAAGCTGGCCCACCAGGAAGACGTCACTCTTCTCGTCAATGTAAGCCAGGTCAAACAGCTTCTTACCCTCGAAACTGAAGCGCTCTTTCAGGTCGGATCTGAATTTGTCGCCTGCTTCAGACAAAGCACGCAGCAATCCTTTGACGTCGCGGATCTCTGCTGTCGACAGGTAATAGGCGCTGGTTTCTGTATCACCGAGATGCTGTATCAAGGCGCCCAGGTTATCACCGGCACTCGCCTTCCAGCGATTGTACAGGTGCAGGCCAGTCACCAGGCATATCTCTTTCTTCGCCGATTCGAAATTGGCCTGGGGCTCACCAAAAATGAACTGGGCTATCCGCCCTCGCTCTTCACCGAGTGTGCTGCGCTTATCCTGGAAGTTCTTCCAGGCTTTATTCAGCACATCCTCGTACAGCACCTTGTCAGGATCCTGCAGCCAGCCAAGGAATGCTGAACGACGTTCACGGTGGACCCGCTGCGCCAGTTCACCTGCGGGAATTTCTGCATCAGCCAGACGACCATATTGCGTGACTGTTGTGCTCTTAATGCGGCGTCGCAGGTTGAGGTACCTGAGATAACGGAACGCAATGCCAAACACATTGGGATATTCGGTCGGCGAGGTCCGCAGCTTCAATGTCGAGCTGGCATTAATTGCCGCCATGGTCTCACTCAGTTTGTGGTAGCGGCTGAGGTTACGCTGGTAGTGTTGAAGCACTTCCGGGTTCTCAGCGACAAAGTCGCGTGTTGTTTCCTCAATTGAAGCAATACCGGAGACGATCACATTGCGCAGATGATGAATTTTGTCGTCTTCGCCAGGGTCAAAGTCGATAATGCCGTCGATGTTGCCCTGCTTGTATAACTCAAAGCTGGACACGCCGACGAACTTCGCGCACTCCTGCCACGAGAGATTGTAGCGGCGCACGAGGTTGGCGAGGCTCTTCGGGTGGATCGTATTGAACACTCCGGTGCGGACTGACAAAAGCAGGTTTGACGACGCCAGCGGAATCGCGCCGCCGGAGTATCCCTGTCCGATAATAATACCGAGCGTCGGTACATCACTGTTACAGAGCTCAGCTATCAGGTTGGAGATGGCGTGGGCCTGGTTGTTCGCATTCGCCTCTTCATAAGGGTCGGCGCCCGGTGTATCCATGAAGGTGACAATCGGCATGGAGCGGATCGCAAAGTTGCTGGCGAGACGGGCGGCTTCGGTGTGATGCTCCGGACCCCAGACGCCACTCGCGTGGGCCCGGTTCTGCGTAATGAAACCGAAGCGACGTTTTGTGCCGTTGCTGTCGAACTCCAGCTCTGCTGAGTACAGCGGCCCCATGTCGATTTCATTGAACACTGGCACATCGAGCGCCTGGATAAGGGCCTTGGCGCCGGGTCGCTTCGATTCTTCCGTCGGTGCAACCGTCGCAGCGATATATTCGTCGACCTCCATGCCCCGAAGATTCTCCAGAGCAGCTTCAATCTGCCGTTCTGTCAGCAGCCCGCTAACAACCGAGGCCGGCTCCTTGCGGGGGAACAGCGAAAAGTCTGCTGCCAGGCTCTCGGCATTGATGTACAACTGGTCAACAGATAAAGGTTCCTGCGCCATACTGCGAATTCCCTGTCGTTCTAATCACACTGTCTAAATCAGGCAAAGCCTGAGCAACAATAAACCCCGGGCCGTCAAAACGGTCCGGAGCCGGATACTGCGGATGCGGTGCTAGCCTACTGCATAGACCAGCCTGTTTCAATGAAATCACTCCCCAAAAGACCGCTAACCGACTGATTTTTGGGGGGTTTTACTCCTCTACGAGCGGTATCTGACCGATTTTAGCCTGCCACTCACGCGGTCCGGTGCGATGCACGGACTCGCCATTACTGTCGACCGCCACGGTGACCGGCATATCCTCGACTTCGAACTCGTGGATCGCCTCCATCCCGAGGTCTTCAAAAGCAACAATCCGTGCACTCCTGATGGCCTTCGAAACCAGGAAAGCGGCACCGCCGACTGCCATCAGGTAGACCGCCTGGTGCTGCTTGATCGCATCAATCGCAATCGGCCCTCGTTCAGCCTTACCGATCATGCCGAGCAGACCCGTGGTTTCCAGCATCATCTCTGTGAAGCCGTCCATACGGGTCGCCGTGGTAGGTCCTGCCGGGCCCACCACTTCGTCCCTGACAGGATCGACCGGACCAACGTAGTAAATAAACCTGCCCTTTAAATCCACACCTTCAGGCAGGCCCTGATCGCGAATGCGTTTATGCGCGGCATCCCTGCCCGTCAGCATCCTGCCGGAGAGCAGCAGTGTTTCTCCCGGTTTCCAGGACAACACATCGTCTTTCGTGACGGTATCGAGATTAACCCGCCTTGAATTGGGCCCTGCCTCCCAGGTGATGTCTGGCCAGTCAGCAAGACTGGGTACCGGCATCTGCGCCGGGCCGCTGCCGTCCAGCTTGAAGTGAGCATGCCGAGTTGCTGCGCAATTAGGAATCATGGCAACCGGCAGGTTGGCGGCATGGGTCGGATAATCCATGATCTTCACATCCAGCACAGTCGTCAGGCCACCGAGACCCTGGGCGCCAATACCGAGCGCATTGACCTTGTCAAAGATCTCAAGCCGGAGCTCTTCGATTCGGCTTGCCGGACCACGGGCCTGGAGCTCATGGATATCAATCGGATCCATCAGTGAGCGCTTTGCCATCAGCATGGCCTTTTCGGCCGTGCCGCCAATACCGAGCCCCAGCATGCCTGGTGGACACCAGCCGGCCCCCATGGTCGGCACGGTTTTCAACACCCAGTCGACGATACTGTCTGCCGGGTTAAGCATCACGAACTTGGATTTGGCTTCAGAGCCGCCACCTTTGGCAGCGACATGCACCTCAACTTCATCGCCCGGCACAATCGCGGTGTGGATCACCGCCGGCGTGTTGTCCTTCGTGTTGCTGCGGGCGCCGGCAGGATCTGCCAACACAGAGGCCCGCAGCACGTTGTCCGGCAGGTTATAGGCTCGGCGTACGCCTTCATTAATCATGTCTTCCAGTGAATCTTCGGATTCGAACCTGACGTTCATACCCACCGACAGGAACACATTGACGATTCCTGTGTCCTGGCAGATCGGCCGGTGGCCTTCGGCACACATGCGCGAGTTAATCAGGATCTGCGCCATCGCGTCCCGGGCAGCGGCAGACTTCTCCTTCTCGTAGGCCTCGCCGACGGCTTTGATGAAATCCGGCGGATGGTAGTACGAGATGAATTGCAGCGCGTCCTGGACACTCTGAACCAGGTCGTCACGAGTGATCACTGTGGCCATGGATCAGTCCGCGTACATGTAACGAATCAGTGACTCGGCAACACAGACAGGCTTGTCGCCGCCCTCAATTTCTACCGTGACTTCACGCTTGATCTGAATCGTGTTGCCGCCTTTGAGTTCAGCTTCGACCAGGCGATGCCGTGCCCTGACTTTGGAGTTGACAGGCACTGGCGCCGGGAAACGAACTTTGTCGAGGCCGTAGTTCACGCCCATGAAGACGCCGTCCAGCGCTTCCGGTCGAAGTGGGGGAATCGAGGCACCGAGGTGGACAATGAGTGACAGTGTCAGGAAGCCATGGGCGATCGTGACCTTGTAAGGTGACAGTTCCGCCGACTTTTCCGGGTCGATGTGAATAAACTGGTGATCGAGAGTAGCATCGGCGAACATGTTGATGCGGTCCTGGTCGATTTCCTGCCACTCACCTACACCTTCTTCTTCACCCAGAATCGAGTTGTAAATCTCCATCGCTGCTGCTGCTTTTGCTGACATTTTGCCTGCCTCCTGTTGTCCATGAAAAAGAGCCGCAGGATACCACATCCCAACCCTGAAACAGGTGTTGTAAACTCATCGCTGCTCGACTTCCCGGACCTGAATTCCTAATGGGAGCTATCCCCAAAATTGTACTGATCACTGCGGCGATGGCGCTGGTACTGCTGACCACCTGGAGCGATAAGCGCGCCCCGACCCGCTATGAGGTGCCGATGGCCGTAAAGCAGGCGGATGAGCCAGTTTTCGCGTCGCACTGGGTCTCCCGCGGCGAAACTCGCGAGGCCCACAGCGCCAACATCGGCCTGCGAGAGAATGCCCCCTTTACCGTCTGGTACGGCGGTACGGAGGAAGGCCATGCAGACGTCGCCCTGTTCTTTTCATCCTTTGATGGCAAGACCTGGTCGCCGGCGACCCGCATTACCGACCGCGCTCAGACCGAGGCGGGCCTCGATCGATACATCCGTAAAATAGGTAATCCTGCGACTTATGTCTGGCCGGACGGCAGCATCGGGTTGTTCTATGTCGCTGTTTCTGTTGGCGGCTGGGGCGCAAGCACCATCAACTACATGGAATCGCGGGACGGCGGCAGCACCTGGAACCAGCCGAAACGCATTGTGACTTCACCCTTCCTCAACATCAGCACGCTGGTACGAACACAACCCGTGGTTCACCAGGATGGCACCATCGAGCTGCCGGTCTACCACGAATTTATCGGCAAGTTTGCCGAGTCACTCCATCTGGATCGAGACATCAGGGTGCTGGAAAAGCGTCGGATCTCCTGGGGACAGGATGCGTTGCAGCCTGCCGTCGTGGCCGTCGCTGAAACTGAGGCGCTGGCACTACTCAGACATGCCGTGGACGAGAATGGCCGTGTCTTACTCAGTCTCTCGAACGACACTGGCTTGTCATGGAGCTCACCCACAGCGCTCAGTCTGCCAAATCCCAATGCTGCCGTGGCGGCACTCAATCTGGGAGACGGGCAGATCCTGATGGCACTGAATGATACTGAGGACGGCAGACATAAGCTCAGCCTCGCCCGCAGCTCACCCGGCAACGACTGGCACATCATCAGGGTGCTGGAAGAAGAAAGCGCAATCGCTGACCCGGATTTCGAGTTTTCCTATCCCTCAATGGTGCGGGATGAGGCGGGCCTGATCCATCTGGTTTATACCTGGAACCAGAAGCGCATCAAGCATGTCGTTTTCAACGAGGGCTGGCTCACTGGCGGACCAGAAGTTTAAGCTCAGCTGGCGGCAGCACGCTTCCTGACGACCAGGCTGCCTATGGAGTAGCCGGCACCAAACGAACAGATGACACCGTGATCGCCTTCGATAAGGTCCTCATGATGCAGGTTGAACGCAATCAGTGACCCGGCGGACGCGGTGTTGGCGTACCGGTCGAGAACGATCGGTGCTTCATCGTCATCCGGCATACGGCCCAGCAGCTTTTTAGCGATGAGCTGGTTCATATTAATGTTGGCCTGGTGCAGCCACCAGCGGCGAACGTCACCGGTCTCAAGTCCGGCCTTATTGACACTGTATTCAATATGATCGGCCGCCATCGGGCAGACTTCCTTGAATACCTTGCGGCCTTCCTGGTGGAAGTAATTGTATTCCCGGAACGGGTCATCATCGTTGGCATTCACCATGTAACCGATGTTCGAGCGGATGTTGTTCGAGAACACGGTTTCCGCCCGGGTGAAGAGGATGTCGTAACTGTGCTGCGAGTTGCAGGTCTCGGCGTCCTCAATAATAGTCGCGGTCGCGACATCACCAAAGATGAAGTGACTGTCACGGTCACGGAAATTATTCTGCGGCGATGTCAGCTCCGGGTTGATCACGAGCACACAACCCGCGGTACCGGCCTTCACCATCTCGTAGGCACGCTGCAGGGCAAACGTCGCTGCGGAACAGGCCACCAGCATATCGAAACCAAAGCCCTCGATGCCGAGCGCATCCTGCACTTCAATCGCTATCGCGGGGTAATAGCGCTGCGTGTAGGCACAGGAAACGATAACCGCATCAATGTCTGCCGGTTGCTTGTTGGCAGCGGCCATCGCCTTGCGGGCCGCTGTCAGGGAAATCTCTGCCTGATCCGAGAGTTCGTTTTCAGCCCGCAGCGGGATGCTTGGAGTCATCCGCTCAGGATCAAGGATACCGTCCTTGACATAGACGAAACGCGACTTAATACCGGAGGCTTTCTCGATGAATTCAGCTGAGGACGTCGGCTTGGCTTCAAGCTCGCCAGCAGCGATCGCATCCGCGTGCTCTGCGTTGAACTTTTCGGCAAAAGCGTTGTAGCTCTCAACCAGTTCCTCGTTTGAGATGGCGTGCTCCGGCGTCCAGAGTCCGACGCCACTAATGACGGGATTAATGACACTCATAACTCTTCCATTTCCCCTGTGTGCGCGAGAGGCGCAGTGTTTGCTGAGGTTAATCCTGCGTAGTGACGTATTGCAATATCTCGACCACCTGCCCCGTCGTCGTCGCCCAGGCCATGGCCGCCGCATCCACTTCCTTCAGCGGATGAATAATCGTCTCGTCATGGAGCGTGATGTAAGGCTTGCCCAGAGCAGCACAGATACCTGCATCGAATGCGGCGTTCCACTGCTTGTACTTGTCACCAAATCGAATCACCGCGAGATCGCACTTCTCGATCATGGATCTGGTGCGGATTGCGTTCACCTTTGAGGATTTGTGGTCACGCCAGTAACCGTCGCTGGCGGGGCCAAGCAGGTCGCCCGCCGCATCACTGGCTTCATGGTTAGTGACAGCAGATGTAAAGCTCACCGGCAGGGA
>JAYQAI010000052.1:0-1837 GCA_038136715.1 Gammaproteobacteria bacterium
ACCTGATGGGGCCTTACCTTGGGGCGGGTCTTGCCATGATAGCCGGCGCGGAGGTGCTGGACTGGAGCCGTGAGGTTGATGAAGTCCGTCTGCCTCTGATTGGCGTTGTCGCCCCCTGGCAAGCCACGTTTATCGCGGTGGGTCTGCCTGGAATTCTGATTGCGGCACTGTTGGCCACGATTCGCGAACCGGCGCGCAAGGGCCGTCAGGGCACTGCCAGTGATGTCCCTGCCTGGGGGGAGGTCTGGGCCTACATGCTGCAGCACAAGCGCATCTATGCGGCCCTGCACCTGGGTGTGCCGTTCATTGTGGTGATGCTCTATGGACTGCAGGCATGGACGCCGACGATCCTGGTACGGGTCTATGAATGGGACCTTGCGGAAGCAGGACGCACCTATGGTGTCGTGGCACTGTTGGCCGGCTCCAGCGGCGTGCTCAGCGGGCCAATGCTCTCGAGATTCCTCGCTAACCGGGGCGCTAAGGATGCCCCGCTGCGGGTCGCGGTGCTGGGGGCCGTAATGGCGAGTGTGTCGCTGCTTTCGTTACCGTTGAACAGTACCGGCAACGGCGCGCTGGTCAGCATTGGCCTCGCCAGCTTCAGTGTGACGCTGCCGTTAGCACTTATTACTACGGTCATGCAGGAGGTCACGCCAAACAACATGCGTGGCGTGGTGAATGGCGCTTACGTCGTCACGACTAATGTGCTGGGTCTGGCGCTGGGCCCGACGCTGGTCGCTGCGTCTACGGATTACCTGTTCGAGGATTCGCTTGCTGTCGCTAAGTCGCTGGCGCTGGTCTCGGCCGTGGTCGGGCCGATGGCGATCATGCTGCTGAACCTTGGTCGAAAACCCTATGCCGAGCGGGGTTCAGCGGCCTGAGTCCTGTGCCCAGTTGACATCGGTTTCCTGATGCATGAACTTCAGTCCGCGTTTTTCCTGGCGAAGTGGTCTTCGATGACTTCGCTGCCCAGGGTGCTGCCGTCATTGTTACCAATGGTGATCGCTGGCCAGCGACCATCTTTGAAAATAAATAGGATGGTTGCGCCTTCGGGACCTGCGACCAGTGGGCCGTAGCCTCGATTCGCCAGTCCGATGCGTACGTCACCTGCCTTGTGCCAGGTCGCGCCGACCCTCTGTGTGCCTTCGACGATAATTTCGGTGTAATCGCACTCGTGCGTATGCGCTTCAACATAGCAGTCTGGTGGATAGTAGACCTTGAAGACGGTCGGTGCGTCGTCGTCGGTCGGATCGCCTATCCGGTACATACGGGTCCTGATGCCGCTCGGTAGTTCGATCTCGTCAAGCTCGTCCCAGTTAAATGCCAGGTGACCTTTGCGACTCAGTTCACTGGCTGTCTCTGTGTCCGTCTTTTGTGCCACGTTTCGCTCCTACCAACCATTTCTTTCCTTATACAGAACGATGGCAGAGTAAGGCAAGCTGACCGCGCCTGGACTTTGCTACCAGGGCAGAGGGGTGCCGTCCCAGGACCAGAATTGGCCGCTATCGGCGGGTGTCAGATTATCGAGGATGTGTTTCAGGCAAGCGGCACTCTCGGCGGGTGTTTTCAAAGTAGTGTGGTTGCGTGTGAACGGTGCGGATAAGGGGCTCTCAACGGTGCCCGGGTGAAGTGCTGCAACGCGGCAGGTCGGCAGGGCGATGCGCCACTCGATGGCCAACGTCTTCAACAGCATGTTGAGCGCCGCTTTGGAAGCCCGGTAGCTGTACCAGCCGCCCAGTTGATTGTCTTCGATTGACCCTACCTTGGCTGAAACTGCAGCGAAAAAACTCGACGGGCTTTGACGCAGCAGCGATCGACTGTGTTTCGCCAGCAGTGCGGT
>JAYQAI010000052.1:1937-3283 GCA_038136715.1 Gammaproteobacteria bacterium
ACGGTCTCAACGCAGGCATCAGCGGCATAAGCTTCCGCCAGCGCCTGGCCTATGGTGCTGCCGGTGATAAGTATCGTCTGTTTGTTGGTTTCCATTGCCTGAGCGTACGCCCTGCAGGTGGAATTGGATCTGTTTGAGGCCCGGTGCGTATAAGCTGAAACCCTGGGAGAGAGCCATGCCGGAAGGCCCTGAAATACGACTCGCTGCCGATCGCTTACATGCCGTCCTTGCAGATCGCGTAATTGAGGATGCCGAGTTCACATTGCCGACACTCAGCCAGGCGCGTCATCGAATCCTGGGCAGGCAGGTCGAGCGCGTGACGTGTCATGGCAAGGCGATGTTGACTCAGTTTGATCACGGCGAAACGCTGTACTCACACAACCAGCTTTACGGTGTCTGGCGAATATCGAAGCGAGGCGCTGTTCCGAACACCAAACGGCAGATGCGGGTTGCGTTGCATACCCGGGACCACAGCGCTTACCTGTTCAGCGCAACCGACATTGAGCTCTGGCCGACGGAGCACCTGGATCAACATCCTTTTCTGAGGAAACTGGGGCCGGACGTACTGGACGAGAGTCTCAACCCGGCGAGCGTTGCGGCAAGACTAAGGGAGCCGGCATTCACAAGACGCTCGCTGGCCAGCCTCTACCTTGATCAGGGTTATATCGCCGGTATCGGCAACTACCTGCGTTCCGAAATCTTATATCGTGCGAAAGTGTCGCCGAAGGCGCGACCGGCTGATCTCAAGGCCGCCGATATTCAGCGGCTGGCCCGGGCAACCCTGACGATCAGTCGTCGCAGCTACAAGACCCGAGGTGTCACGGTGACGCAGCGGGAAAAGAAGCAGCTGGCGCAGCCTGGCGGTGGTTTCGAGTCTTACCGGTTTGCTGTGTTTGGCCGACAAGGCAAGGCTTGTCTGGCGTGCAATGCGACGATTCAGAAGATCGATGTCAGCGCGAGGCGGCTCTATTGGTGCCCGACGTGTCAGGCAGGCTGAACCAGCAGCGCGTCGTCACAGGGCTGGGCGTCCTTGGTATAACGCCGTTCCTACTGGCACTGGTCTGGCCTGATCCGGAAATCAGCCTCAGGGCTTTCAGTCTGTATTCGCTCGCAATCTTCTGCTTCCTTTGTGGTAACTGGTGGTCCACCGTTCTTCTGGTGCCTGGACTGATCGCTGCCCAGCGAATCATGGTACTGCTGCTGAGCAATTTACTGCTCCTGATTGCGCTGGTACTGGTCTATCTGGAAATGTCACTCGGCTTGCCAGGCCTGGCACTGCTGTATGGCGGACTTATGGCAGGCGAACATTGGCTGCCGCCTTTTGCGCGGCAGCCGGTGTATTACCG
>JAYQAI010000052.1:3383-27875 GCA_038136715.1 Gammaproteobacteria bacterium
GTCGCCGCGCGCTCGTCAGGGCTGGTGGCGAACACGGATGCCGCAAAATCTGTAACGCCGGCTTCCCGCATCGCCATCAGACCGTCCTCGACCTCAGTGGCACTCCCGGCAATCGCAAGATCCGCGGGTCCGGCGACGCCCTCACGTTCGAACATGGCTCGATATGAAGGCAACTCGCCGTACATCGTCAGTGTTTTCGCAATGCGAGAGCGGATGCCCTCGGGGTCGTCGGTGACGACAACTGGCAGTGTCGCAATGATCCGTGGCGTCGGGCGTCCGGCTTTGGCCGCTGCCTCGCTGATTGACGGGGCAATATGCCCTTTCACAGTTTTCGGCCCGACCCAGGCCAGCGTTGTGCCGTCAGTTCGGGTACCGGCAACTTTCAGTGCCTGCGGACCGAGCGCAGCAACGACGACGCCTGGAGGCGAACCCGCGGGTTTGAAGACCTGCGCGTCGCAACTGAGGGTCGCGCCCTGGAATGAGACTTTGCCCTCTTCAAGCAGTGGCATCAGGACGGATAGGTACTCGCGCAGATGGCGTATGGGTTTGTCGAAGCCTATGCCGAGTTGCGCCATCATCACCTCATGGGAAAGTCCAAGGCCCAGGCAAAACCTGCCGCTAAGCGCGGTCTGTGTGGTCAGCGCCTGGCCTGCCATTACCATCGGATGGCGGGGGAAGGTTGGGATGACCGCAGTGCCCATCTCAATGCCCGTGACATCACGACCAATGGCGGCGAGCACGGTCATGGCATCGAAGCCGCCCGTTGGGTGCTCGGCGAGCCAGTAGCTGGCGAACCCATCCTCAGCTGCAGCCTGGGCGTCAGCTCGAATTGCTTCGATTGAGGCACGCTGCACCAGTCCGGTACCATTGATCCCTATCTTCATGTTCGATTCTCTCCGCTGGCTGGGGCCGGCTAATGCGCCAGGTTAAAACGTCGTCCTGCGATCGCCGAGGCTGTTTTCAACGTCCTTGCACAACTCGAAGATCTCATCGACAAGTTGATCCGTCTGCAGCATGGTGACGCTGGACTGCAGTGTTGCAACATGATCCTGGGCGTTGTACTCACTGAAGCGGCGCTGGACTTCGCGCCAGCGGTCCTCCAGGTCTCGTATTTTCTGTGCTGCCTGGGCGGGGCAATTGACGGCGAGGTGACGCAGGTTGTCAAACTCCGGATCAATATCGATTTCGGAGGGCAGGCCGCGCAGGCGACTTTCGTCCGCAGACAGACGGATCGTGTTCAGCGATTCGGCAATGGCGCGGTTCCTTATGTGCAGACGTCGTTGTCGCTCAAAGAAGATGATCGCGATGACAATCACGACCAGCAACAACGCAGCGATAAGAATAATGTCCAACGGATGTCTCAGGTGCTACAGGATTCATGATTATGCCAGAGATTTGATCGCGGCCGGCTATTGTCGTTACAACGGGGCATCAGTATCTTCAAGCCGTGTCCCTTTCCGATACGCGAAGCCCCATGACAGCCAAGAGAAGACAGCCAAGAGAATCGTTGAGTGAAACAGATTAACGCCGCTGGCCTGGTGATGCTGACAGGGTTGTTGACGGCTCTGCCCGTGAGTGCAACGAACAGCCAGAAAATATCAGGTTACGCGATCCATGGCGAGACCTGGGAAGCGCTGAAGCAGCAGATGGACCAGAAGGGCCCGCAGGGTTTCTATGGCTGGACAAGCTACGAGATCGTCTGGCGCTTTCTCTGGTCAGAGGCAGGAGGAAACTGCCGCTTGACGTCGGTGGATGTCGATACTGATATTGAAATTACGATGCCCGAATGGCGGGATCACGCCCGAGCAGGGCGAGCGTTGCAGTGGCACTGGCGCAGGTTTTACGATGCTCTGCTTGAGCACGAACAGGTTCACGTGGAGATGGCCCTGACAGGTGCCGAAGATATCAAAGCGACGCTTTCTGCTATTGGTGAACGAGCCAGCTGCAGCCAGCTTGAGACCGAAGCCAATCAGCTGGGCCACCAGATCCTTGAGCGAGTCAGGCAGGAAAACCAGCGGTTCGATGAAGAGACCGATCATGGTCGCCAGGCATGGAATTGGCGGCGGAGGTAAGAGTCGAACTCACCAAGCACTTTAACAGCACTTCAACGGCTTTGAAGGCCGCGCGAGCCACCGGGCCCGACGCTCCGCCGAGGCCGATGTTAGCAAAATATGCGAAAGCTGGTCGATGGCCTCACGGCAACTTGTCGCTGCGAAGCCACGACAGGTTCATCACCAGCCGGCGATTGCCGATCCGGTCTTCGTGTGGCCAGTTGAAGACGAACGGGCTGGGTTACAAACAATTTTTAGGTCAGACAAGTGCCTTGTCGAAGAGTGCCAGCAGACGACTCCAGGCTTTTTCGGCCTGGACTTCGTTGTAAACCGCAGAGTCGGGTGGACACCAGCCATGCAGAGCGTCGGCGTAAACCTCAATTTCCGCGTCAATGCTGTGCTTTTTGAATGCTTCCTCCAGCGTGTACTTGGAGAAAGGCTCGCGCTCGTCATCGTTCTCGGCGATGGCAATCAGCAGCTTCGCCTGCATCTTCGGGATCAGCAGGTGCGGGCTGTCTTCCTTGTCGGTCACGAGACCTCCGCCGTGGAACGAGGCGGCAGCGCCAATGCGATCAGGTATCGCTGCCGCTGTCCGCATAATGATCGGGCCGCCCATGCAATATCCCATCGTCCCCATCTTGCGGCTCGCATCGACGCTGTTCTGACTGTCGAGGAACGTCGCGAAAGCCCTGGCGTCGGATACGTTGGTCGTGGCATTCAGTTCCTGGTAGAAAGGTACGATAAGGTCGCGCACTTCTGGATCACTGAATTGCTCGCCGGGTTTAACGAACGGTGCCTTCGTCGAACGATAGAACTGGTTGACGCAGAGCACGGCATAGCCTGACTCTGCGAGACGTTTGGCCATGGCTTCAAACGCAGGCCGCAGGCCTCTAATGTCCGGCCAGATGATGACGCCAGGGTGTTTGCCCGTGGCCGGGTGGACAAAAAAACAGTCAGCGACACCGTCGGGGGTCACGACATTAACCTGCTGTGAGATCACGTCTACTGCCCCGGCGTTGCTGGGCAGAGTCGCCATCATTGCGACGCCCGCGGCCAGTTTGTTGAAGTCGCGGCGTGACAGAGTCCGGTACAGGTGGACCTGGTTATCGCGTTCAGTCAGGTCATCACACATGGGCGGTTCTCCAAGACATTCAGGGTGGATGTTGTCAGGCGGTCAGTATCCCTTTGATTCCGTTTGGACTCAATCGCCGTGGTCGGACTCGAGCCGCTCCCATGTTTCCATCAGCGAGTTCAGTTCCTCTTCCAGGGCCGCAGCCTCATCGTAGAGACGAGTCTGCGCCTCGGTGGTCATCTCAAAGAATGTTGAATCAGCCAGCTTCGTGTTCATTGCATCGATATCTGCCTCAACCTGTTCGATGCGGTTCGTCGTTTTCTCAAGATCACGCAGGCGTTTCTGTTCCGCCGCTTTCTGCTTTTTCCGCCTCTCATAATCAGTTGCTGTTTCATCTCTGCTGACGTTTATAGCTGTGGTGGTCTGCGCGAGGATCTGTTGCTGATGCCAGTCGGTGTAGCCGCCCACGTACTCGGTGACCTGACCGTCACCCTCAAAAACCAGAAGGCTCGAGACGGCGTTGTCCATGAATGTCCGGTCGTGACTGACCAGCAGTACCGTGCCGTCATAATCGACCAGCATCGCTTCGAGCAATTCCAGTGTCTCTATGTCGAGATCGTTGGTTGGCTCATCCAGTACCAGCAGGTTTGCGGGCTGGGTAAAGAGTTTTGCCAGCAGCAAGCGATTTTGTTCGCCACCGGAGAGTGAACGGATCGGGGCCCGTGACTGATCGGGGTTAAAGAGAAAATTCTGCAGGTAGGTGACGACGTGCAGATCCTTGCCGCCGATGTCCACGAATTCGCGACCTTCGGCAAGATAGTCGAACACGCTCTGGTCCTGGTTCAGCTGCGCGCGAGTCTGATCGAAGTAAGCGATTTTGAGTTTTGTCCCGGTCTTGATGGCGCCGCGTTGTGGCGCCAGTTCACCAAGCAACAGCTTGAGCAGGGTTGATTTGCCACAGCCATTGGGGCCAAGAATGCCGATGCGGTCACCGCGCTGGATGATGAGGTCGAGGTGATCAACAATTAACTGTTCGCCGATCGCATAGTGAAGCGCATCGATCTCCTTGACGATTTTGCCGCTCAGTTCGCCACGCTCAACCTGCATCTTTTTCATGTCACGCAGTGACACACGTCTTGCGCGTTCGTCTCGCAGTGCTTTCAGGGCCCTTACGCGACCTTCATTGCGCGTGCGCCTGGCCTTGATCCCCTGGCGTATCCAGGCTTCTTCCTGTCTCAGCTTGTCATCGAACTGTCGGTTCTGCTCGGCCTCGACTTCGCGGTTCTTGTCTCTTCTCGAAAGGAAGGTTTGGTAGTCACAGTCGTAGCGTGTCAGCTGACCGCGGTCAATTTCGATCATCGCTTTTGCTGCCGACTGCATCAGGGCTCGGTCGTGGCTGACGAAAAGCAGCGTGCCACGGTAGTCCCGCATGACTTTCTCCAGCCATTCGATACCGACCAGATCCAGGTGGTTGGTGGGCTCGTCGAGGATCCATATGTCGGGTTCCTGCACCAGTGACTGGGCGATGGCAACGCGCTTGAGCCAGCCGCCTGAGAGAGTGTCGAGGGTTGCATCGGCTGGAAGCCCCAGGCGGGAGAGGATCGTTTCTGTTTTGTAGGTGGTCTCAGTGTCTGCCGGGATGCCTGGCCGCTGCCTGGGCAGGCTGTTAGTGTCTGAACTAACGTACTGCACTTGCTGGTGTACCGCATCGAAAACGGTGATTTTTTCCGGCAACGGTAACTGCTGGGGCAGGGCGGCGATCCTGAGAGCGCTGTCAACCCAGACTTCACCATCATCCGGGTTCTGGCTGCCCTGGATGAGACTCAACAGCGTGGATTTTCCGGCACCGTTTCTGCCAGCGAGCGCCAATTTCTCACCTGGCTCAACCACGAGATTCGCGTGGTTGAGAATCTGGTCAGTGCCAAAGGCCAGATACAGCTCAGTCAGTCGGATGGCAGGCACGGATTAGCGACGAATACGAAGCGTGAGGAAAAATAAAGCGAGACCGCTCATGACCGTCACCAGTCCCAGTCCGGCCATCGCCTGGATCAAAAGGTGATTGAAATCCTCCCGCGCTTCATAGTCCATGATGTGCAGTGACCAGAGCAGGTCGAACCAGCGCCAGGCGTCCGTGCGGACAGCGCGAATTCTGCCGGTCTGAGTGCCAACATACAGCGCTGCATTCTCGTCTCCGGCGATCGTTACACGCCACGCTGGCAACTCGCCACCGCGGTATTCACTATCGACCGGGACCTGCTCGACGTACTCGACCTCCCTGATCGGTGCTTCGGAACGCTCGGCTACTACTGCTTTGGCCTCAGCTTCAGAGACAGGCTCAAGTTTCGCGCCGGATTGTGCATCAAATCTCGCGTTGTCCGCGAGATAGACAGGTTGCCCCAGCACCGACACCAGCTGAACGTCCGCGAGACTGGCGTCTGCCAGCGTTGCGTGTTGCTTTGCCAGGTCCGAGACGGAAAGCAGAGAAACGTCTGCCACCGACACAGGTTCTGGTTGTTTCGTCAGAAGATGGTTGCCGCGGATTTCTTCAATGGGAATAATCGTGAAATAGAGTCCGGACACCGTCCACGCGAGCAGTTGAATCCCTGCAATGAGCCCGAGCCAGCGGTGAATCTTGCGAAGCGTTAGTTTATTCATGCAGATAATGGCGGCAGGCTCAGCTGTTGTCAGCTGTCGGCGTTTTCTGAAGTGAGCGGGCTATACAGATCTGGTTGCGTCCAGACTCCTTGGCCTCGTACAGCGCCTGATCAGCTTCCATGAGAAAGGTATGGCGGTTGCCGTCCCTGCCTGGCTTCGCCACGTTCAGGCCGATGCTGAGAGTCAGCAGTCCATGCAGGCAGTTTTGATGCGGAATTCGAGCCTGAGCTAGCTCATCCATAATCGTCTGGGCCACTTGCAGCGAACCCTCGAGCTCAGTCGTTGGCATGATGACAGCAAATTCTTCGCCACCGATTCTGGCGCAAAAGTCGGTACTCCGGGAGGCAATTTTGCGAAAGAGTTCACCGAGCTTTTTCAGCGCAATGTCTCCTTGCGGATGGCCATAATAATCGTTGTAGTCTTTGAAATAGTCGACGTCAATGATCAGGAGGCCGATGGGTTGCTGGGCGCGAACTGCCCGCTGCCAGGTGTCCTGCATGTTTTCATCGAAGCCGCGGCGATTGGCAAGCTGTGTCAGAGCGTCCGTCCGAGACTCGGTCTGCATCATGTGTCGCACTCGCAGCAGCTTCCGGAACATCTGTGTCAGACGGTTGACCGAGGCGTAGATCAGCACCGAGAAGAAGGCAAAGAGAATGCCCAGTATTGTCTCTATCTCACTGCCACTCATAAACAGTCGGCTGACCGCGGGCAGTGCTATCGGCAGACAGTAGACGATGAACGAGCGTCTGTGCAGGCTCAGCATGATGCCGCCTGTCGCCACAATTCCTGCGAGGATAGTGATCAACAGGGCCCTTAGCGCTATGTCATCGGGCCAGATCACGAATACAGACGCACCCCATATGCTGGTTTGTATGAAAGTCAGCGTTGCGAGGAGGTTGGACCACCTCTGGATGCTGGCAAATGGCGCACGGGCGATGCGTTGCTCAACGAAAGCGGTAACCCCGACGCGTGCGGTTGCCACAACGACGACACAGCCCATCCAGGCAAAAAGGATCGCTGAGGTGATAGCACCGTATAAGGCATAGGTAATGAAACCAGCGGCAACCGCATGCCCCAGTGCTGCTGTTGGCATTGAGCGATACAGGAGCGCCAGCGACTCAATCAGTATCTGTCTCTCAACTTCATCCTGTTGCGGTGGGTCGAAGGCTTTCTCAGTCATCAGCGTCCCGTGAGCGGACAGATAATGTTTTCGTCTGTACTGATGGTGGAAGACAATTAGTGATCCAGCGCATCTAGATCAGCCCGGTTTAACCGTGTTGCCCGGGAAGTCCCCGTACTTATCGAGCTGATTCAGGTCGGATTGACGTCGACTGGCCTGCAATCGGCGGTCGGGCACGATTGCACCAGGTCTTGGCCCGCGGCGGAAGCGGATACGGCGGATGGTTTTGCGTCGCTCGATGAAGTTGGGATCCCGCGGTGGTTCATCGCCGGGCATGAGTTCAATGTAGGTCTCGCAACCGATTTCAGCCAGTTTGACGGCAAAGTCCATGGCTTTATCTTCCGCCATGTTCGACTTGAGCGTGATTTCCTTGCCGTTAAAGACACGCTCAACTTTTTTTGGAGACAGGCGAAAGACCTTGGCAAACCGAAGCCTGGTCTCTACTGGCGTGTAATCACCGGTCAGGTTGCCGGCAAATACGACGCGGTATAGGTCCTCTTTATCTGTCATGCTGATGTCAATAGCGTGGGCTGATAACTATATAATGTCTTTGCGCCTGCTTCACCTGGATTTGTTCTCAAATCGGTTCAATTTCCGGTTTTTAATGACTGATTTTGCAGAGAAAACGGTGCCGTTCATAGCGATGTAAACGCCGGGGGTCTGCGTTTGTACTGTCGCCAGTGCCATACCGACGTTCAGGGTGGCATCAGACATGGCGAAACGCGCCGGGGCCAGAGAACCGGTCAGAACAATAGTCTTGTCGGGAATACCCTCAAGGCAGGCAGCAGTCTCGGTCATGGTGTCGGTGCCGTGCGTAATGATAATCCGGCTCGCTGCGCTGTCGGCAACGGTCTGCCGGATAGCCTTGCGATCAGCATCAGTCAGTTCAAGCGAGTCCTTCTGCATCAGCGGCAGGATCTGGTAGCGCTGTGTGACATGGGCCTCCTGTAGCAGCTTATCGACAATGCTGTCGCCGACTTGGTAGTCGCTCAACTGGTCAAAGTAAACTTTGTCGATCGTCCCGCCAGTGGTGATGATCAGGATGGAATCCATGTCAGGTAAATTCTCTGTTTGTTGTATAAATTACTAAAAATTATACAATTATTTCTCGGTTCACATCGCTGATATCGCGTAGGCCGCAGAAAGCCATGGATAGATCGAGTTCGTTCCTGAGGATCTCCAGGCACCGGGTGACGCCTGCTTCGCCCATCGCGCCCAGGCCATGCTGATAGGCCCGGCCAATCATCGTGCCTTTCGCGCCTAAAGCCAGTCCCCGAAGTATGTCCTGGCCGTTGCGGATCCCGCTGTCGAGCCACACCTCGGTTCGGTTGCCGACCGCGTCGACAATGGGTCCCAGGACGTCGATCGTAGCAGGCGCGCCGTCGAGCTGGCGGCCACCGTGATTGGAGACAACAATAGCGTCGGCACCATGCATGGCTGCGAGCTCTGCGTCAGCCACATCCATGATTCCCTTGATAATCAGCGGTCCCTGCCAGATGTCCTTAACCCAGGCAACATCCTGCCAGGAGAGACTTGGATCGAGCTGCTCTGCCGACCAGCGACTCAGTGTGCCCATGCCCTCGATACCCTTGACATGACCAATGACATTGCCGAAGTGGTATCGTTTCGCCCCAAGCATGCGCAGGGCCCAGCCGGGATGCGTGCCGATGTTCAGGATGTTGCCAAGCGTGGGCTTTGGTGGTGCAGACAGCCCGTTCTTAATGTCCTTGTGGCGTTGTCCCATGATCTGCAGGTCCGCCGTCAGAATGAGCGCCGAGCAGCCCGCTTGCCGGGCTCGCAAGATCAGGCGCTTGATGAATTCACGATCTTTCATGACGTAAAGCTGGAACCAGAATGGTTTCTCTGTGGCCTCTGCGACGTCTTCGATGGAGCAGATGCTCATGGTCGACAGGCAGAAGGGCACTCCGGCTTTCTCTGCTGCCCTGGCCGCGTGGATTTCACCATTTGCCCATTGCATACCGGTCATTCCCACTGGTGCCAGCGCCACCGGCATAGCGACATCCTGGCCGATCATCTGGGTTGCCAGAGAGCGGTCGGCGATATCAACCAGGACCCGTTGTCTGAACTTGTATTGGTTGAAGGCGCTGCTGTTCTCCCGATAGGTGGTTTCGGTCCAGGAGCCGGAATCAACATAGTCATAGAACATGCGCGGCGTGCGCCGTTCGTGCATGACGCGCAGATCTTCTATACAGGTAATCGGTGGCAATGTGTGTTCCTCAGGCAGATCTAAAGTGATAGATCTTAAGGCCGCGTTCCGGAAATTTGTCAGCAAATTCGGGTGCTACCGGCATCATTTCGACAAATGAGCACTTCGGGGCCCAGCGGTTAAACAGGTGTGGCAGGAAGTCTTCGCCGAGGTAGGGGCTATTGATGGTGGCGATAACGTCGGCACCAGGTTTCGCCAGTTGACTGAGTTTTTTCAGGACTGCTCCGTAGTTCTTCTCGGCATCGAAGCTGCCCCGCTGACGACTGGGGGGATCGATAATGATCGTGTCATATCGGCCAAACTGCTTGATCCTTCCCCAGGATCGAAACAGGTTGTGCGGGATAGAGCGAACCCGGTCCATATCGTGGCGGTTGAGTGCATGATTGCGTTCGCCCCAGCGGATGCTGGGCCGGCTCATATCGACGCTGACGACCTGGCTGGCATGGCCAGCAAGGGCTGCAACCGATAGCGAGCAGGTGTAAGCAAACAGGTTTAAGAGATTCTTGCCGTCGCTGTTGGCCTTCAGCCAGCTGCGCAGCGGACTCATATCGAGGAACAGTCCTGCATTCTGATTAACCCCGGGCTGTACTTCAAAGCGCAGGCCGTTTTCAGTGACAACGGTCTGCTGTCGCATTTCGCCCAGCAGGCTGATGGCCGGTGTACCTTTTCGGTTCCTGTATTGCAGGAGCAGGCACTGAATCTGGGCAGCCCTGTCGTGGGGCAGGATGGCAGCAGAGAGCGCATCGGTATCTTCAATCTCAGCGTAGGTGGTGATCAGGCAAACTGGCGGATACCAGTCGATATTGATGTGCTCGAGTCCGGGGTGCAGGTGGCCGCGGCCGTGAAAAATCCGCCGCGTGTCTGTTTGTGGGCCTGCAAAAAACTGCGAGGCCTTGTCTGCAATCGCCTGGAACACAGAATATCAGCAGTTAGAAATAGGTCGTGCGCGCCCGTGGGATGCCCTGTGGAACCACGTAGGGGGTGGTTCGACCGACCAGAGTTTCTATCAGCAGGAGTTCCTGATCATCATGATTCTTAAATGGCGCAGGCATGATGCGCGGATTTGCGCCACCGGTAATATATTTCGGGGCGTCGTGATGGCTTGTAATCACTTCCTCTGACAAACTCGGGTCGGCCGTGCTCTGGAGCAGCGTCGAACCGTAGCAGACACAGACGTAGGACTCATCGGGTTCCGCCTCAACGTAAACGCCCGTTCCGCGAATGCCGATGACCGCCTCCGGCGTGGCGATGTTGGTGCGGCGCGAGGCCATGACGGAGAGCGCCTTGCCCCGATCGAGAGTATAGGCAGTGCTGACGACACCGGCAGCGACTTCACGAGAAGGCAGCGTCATCTTGCTGTCGGCACGGAGAATAAATGAATCTTTCTGGACGACAAAAATCACAAAGCTTTCCGGGCCTGTTTCGATGGTGTCACCGGGATTGACTAATGTCGCCAGAGTGGCGGCGACACCGTTGACCCTGACATCGCCCAGGAGTTTGAAGATGGACTTGCCGGCAGGCATTTCGGAGGGCATTTCTCCTGGTGCGGCGCAGCCCGGCAGCGTGGCAATAGCGCCGGTAGAAAGGAGAAACAGTAAAAAGCGCCTGCGCGACTCGTCGTAGTCTGATAGCCCGTTCATAGTCGATTCCCATTATACTCGGGCAACAATAGCACAGCTTTTCTCATCTGCCACGGGAGACAATAAGATGGATATTGGGATCTGTGTACCCAGTCATATCGGCGATATTGATTACATTGTGCGAGCGGAAGCATTGAATTATTCGCACGCATGGCTGGCAGACAGCCAGATGATCTGGTCGGATTGCTATGCCGCGCTGGCGCTGGCCGCAGATCGCACCAGCAGGATCAAGCTGGGTACCGGTGTTGCCATCACCGGTACACGCCCGGCAGCTGTCAACGCTGCTGGTATCGCGACGATTAACGCGATCGCCCCGCGTCGTACTTTCTTTGGGGTTGGGGCTGGAAACACGGCAATGCGCATCATGGGATTGCCGCCGCATCGGCTCAAGGCGTTCGAACAGTATCTGACTGAACTGAAACCTTTGCTGCGGGGTGAAGAGGCATTGATGCAGCAAGGTGATGCCACTGTGCCGATCCGGCATGTCATGCCCGACAAGGGCTTCGTCAATTTTGCAGATGAGATTCCGCTCTATATCTCAGGCTTTGGCCCGAAATCGCTGGCCCTGGCGGGGAAATATGGCGACGGCGCCGTGCTCGCGATGCCTGCCACGCCGGCGATCATGGAGAACATCTGGACCATGCTGGAAACGGACGCTCCCGGAGAGTTCTCGCGGGATGCATTTTATACAACAGCGTTGACGGCAATGATTGTCCAGGAAGAGGGCGAGGCGATCGATTCACCCCGCATCAAGGCTGAATGCGGTGCCATGGTCATGGCATCGGTCCACTATGCTTATGATCAGTGGCGTAACTTTGGTCATCAGCCGCCTAATGCCATGGCGGGTATCTGGGATGAGTACACCAGTTTGCTGGAGACGTTCCCAGAGGAGCGTCGACACCAGCGTATCCATATGGGGCATAACTGCTGGGTGCTGCCTGAAGAGCAACAGTTCGTCACCGCGGATCTGATACGCGCGACCTGCATGGTGGGTACCCAGGAGGAATTGATTGAGAAGATTCGTGGACTCGAAGCGGCAGGTTTGAATCAGATCATGAACCTGCCGTCGTTCGATCCGCGGTTTGACGTGCTCGAGACCGTAGGGAAGAAAATCATTCCCTACGTCTAAAGGTCAGCGTGCGCCCTGACCGTCATCCACTTTGACGTAAGTGCCGGTAACCGCTTCAGATGCTGGTGAGAGGAAATACAGCAGTGTTGAATCCAGCTGGGCTGGATCACAAATCCTCTTGCGCGGAAAGCTGCTGCTGAAATCGCCCATGCGCTCCAGCATGCCATCCATCATTTCAGAAGAAAACGCACCGGGTGCGATGGCATTAACGTTAATGTTGAATCGGGACCACTCAACCGCAAGGCATTCTGTCATCCTCACGATGGCTGATTTTGTGACTGAATACAGGGCGGCGCCATTGCCATCGTAGCGAAAACCACCGACTGAAGAGATATTGATCATACGGCCCGGCTTCTTCGCTTCAATCAGGCGTCGCGCCACCTCATTCGAGAGTTTCCACGGTCCTACCAGGTTCGTGGAGAAGACGAGGTCGGCGAACTCATTGCTCATCTTGTGGGCACGCTGTGCATCGGGGATGCCTGCGTTATTGATCAGAATGTCGACCATACCCAGCGATGACTCAGCCTTGTCAACGACCTCCGCGATTTGTTCCGGTTGAGTAATATCGAATGGAATTGGTTCGCAGGTGCCGCCGGTTGCGCGAATCTCTGCGGCCAGCTCTTCGAGCCGATCGGCACGGCGGCCGGTAAGCGCAACGCTGGCGCCGCTGTTCGCCAGCACCTGGGCAAAGCGCCTGCCGAGGCCGGAAGTTGTGCCGGTGACCAGGGCGACACGGCCAGAAAGGTCGTTAGAGACGTAAGGTAACGGAAAGTCAGACATGGTATTCCTTGCAATAGTATTGAGTAAGCGATTGTGATTTTCGTTGAGCGATGCTGTTCATGCGGGTCGGAGTGGGTGCACGTTGTTCATGTCAGTCAGGCAGTTGCCGAATCTGCCAGCGCTGCAAGGCCGGGCACCTCGCAGAAGAAGTCAGACTCCACGGCGACTGATGAGGGCGAGTTCTTGTGATTTCCCGCGCACCAGGACGGCATGACCATTGAGTAGAGACCACTGCCACCTGCCATCAAGATCAGTATTTGTTCAGGTCCCGTGAAGGCATAGCGCTCCCCGCTGCTGTCGGGTCCGCCGGAGAAGTGAGGCACCAGCTGGCGCAGTGCCGCGACATCGATCTTGCAGCGCTGATGCAGCTCGGCCTGCACGTCTTCCCGGGTCAGGCCTGCACCTGCGAGCAGGTTGGCGTGATCCGGGTTCAGGACGACAACTGCGGTGCCGCTGGTCAGCGTTGCGTTGTTGGTGGCGGCGTTGGCCAGGCCGACAGCAAGCACGTTCAGCAGGTACTTGTAACCATCTGCATCGTCTCCATCGGCGGATGCGATCACCGAGTGAGGCGCCTCGGCGCCGATGACGGTCACGACGCTTTCTTCCTCAGCAAATCCCAGGGTCGTATGCAGCGGAGGAAAGGGTGAATCTTCTTCGTTTTCGGCAAGGCAGTAAGTGAATTTGCCCGGGTGGCCCAGCAGGGCCATGTCGGATGAACCAGGTCTGCCGCCACCAATATTAATCATGGCAAGCCTGAGGGCGCGGCCGATACTGGCGTTGGCGCGGTGGCCAGGTCCGAGTGCACCATAGCTTGATGAGATCGGTCCACAGGTGTTCCGGGCGGGTCCGTTCACAATGATAAGCGGAGCCGTGCAGTGGGTGGTCGCCTGCATTTCGGTAAGGTCAAAAACCGGATCGATGACAGCTTTGACCGCCGCGACAACGACAGGCATGTAGTCGGGCAGACATCCTGCCATGACCGCAGCGACGGCGACTTTCTCCATGGTGGCTATGCCGTGGCCCGGTCCCATGGTGCCGAGGACCATGTCAGCATCCTGGCCCGACGCCAGTACCATACGTTCGACACGCGCCGGTGTTGGGATGACTACCGGCAGGCCGTCTGTGCAGCCACGCAGGTGCAGGTCTTCCAGGGCGGCGGCCTCATCGGCCGCAGTTAACAACTCAGTCATTGATAGTCTCTAGTGCGTCGATCACCAGTGGTGCGATTTCTTCCGCGATTTTTGCCATGTTCTTTACCCCTGTGCCAGCAACAGGGTGAGGCAGCTTAACTCTCGGGACATCAGGCATGCCCAGCGACTGGGCGACGAAATCACCCTGAGGCCAGAACTCCTCTGTCACAAGTGCCACTGCTGGAATATTCAATTTTGCGAGGTTGATGCCGTCACGCACGGTGCCGGTTGTACAAGAACCTCAATGGCCATAAGCGGCGACGACGGCCTGGCAGTCGGACTGCATCTCGGTAAGCAGTGCTTCGTTCGCCGGCACAGACGCGTTGCCTTTGTTGTAGGCGTGAACTTCGATGCCAGGTTCGAGTGCCTGCATAGCAGATTCCAGTTGCTTCAGAAAGTTCTCGGAATCTGGGAAGCCGTTTGCGAGGAAACCAATGCTGATGGCATTTGCACCTCTAACAGGAATAGAAAGGGTATACGGCTGATCTTCAATGCCGACATCCGCTTCTGGGTTGTGATACTGCACCATAGGTTAAGTCCTCTGCTGAATCGCGATCATGAGTATAGCGATTCATCGCCGCAAGCGCAGTCGCTCGTTTTCATTCACGCTGGTATGCTTGTGCTTCGAATCGTGTTGAGTTGGCCTTTCGACAGGCCCAGGGGAGTTGTTTGTGAATAAAGCTGTCATTGCTGGAGTTGTTCTTGTTCTCATTGCCGCTGGTATAGGCGGCGCCATTTATTTGCGTCAAAACCTGGATGGCCTCGTCAAGGATGTGATCGAACAGGTCGGCAGTGAAGCGACCGGTACCGCCGTTAAGGTGGGGGGTGTCGAGCTCAGTCTGACCGACGGCGCGGGCAGCATTACCGGACTGAGTATCGCTAACCCCGCCGGCTACTCGCCCAATAGCCTGTTCGCCATGGACAGCATTGGTGTCGATATTGATCCGGCAACACTCGCTGACGATGTCATTGTTATCGAATCTATCGTGATCGATGGTGCCCGGGTGCTGGCTGAACAGGCGGGCAGCAGCACGAATATTCAGGCGCTGATGGACGGTATGAGCGCAGGTGGTGACGGCGCCGACAGCGGTGACGCCTCAGGCGCGAGTGGGCCGAAGCTCGCTGTCCAGAAAATCCAGTTCACCAATGGCAACCTCAACCTGAAAAGCGATGTGTTTGGCGAACGTACGCTGACCCTGGCGGACTTCACACTTAACAACCTTGGCAGCACTGACGAAGGTCTGACGCCTGATGAGCTCGGTAGCGAGATTGCTGCCGAATTGCTGGGGCAGGTGAAAGATGCCGTTAAGGACAATATCTCAGACCTTGCCCGCGAGGCCGCGAAAGATAAGCTAAAAGAAACACTTGGCGAACAGGCAGGCGAAGGCCTGAATAAACTGAAGGGCCTCTTCAATAAAGGCGATTAGAACGCCTTCAGGTCAGACGATACGCGAGTCGGTTTTACCCCAGTAGCGGTCTTTCAAAAGTCGTTTGTAAAGTTTGCCTGTTGGCAGGCGTGGCAGTTCAGCCTCGAAATCAATGCTCTTCGGGCACTTGTAGTGAGCAATATGTTCGCGGGTGTATTCTAGCAGTTCCTGCTCGATCTTCGGGCCGGGGGCGAGACCTTCGACGAGCTGTACGACGCCTTTCACCGCTTCGCCCATCTCTTCATCGGGGACACCAACGACCGCGACATCCTGCACCTTGGGATGCAGTATCAGGGCATCTTCGATTTCCTGCGGGTAGATGTTGACGCCGCCGGAGATAATCATGAATGTTGCCCGGTCGGTGAGAAACAGGTAGCCGTCGTCATCGACGTAGCCGACATCACCGAGAGCGCTCCAGTTGCTATGGTGTGGATGCTGGGCGCTGCGCGTTTTTTCCTCGTCCTTCAGATATTGAAACGGCATCACCGGCAGTTCGAAGTAAACCAGGCCTGATTCGCCGGGCGGCAGTTCGGCGCCATCTTCATCGCATATATGCAGCTTGCCGAGAATTGCCTCGCCGACGGTGCCAGGTTTCTGCAGCCAGGCATCTGGTGTGACATGGGTCAGGCCATTCAGTTCAGTGCCGCCATAGTATTCGTAGATAATCGGGCCCCACCAGTCGAACATCTGCTGTTTAACGCCGCGAGGGCAGGGCGCGGCTGCATGAATTGCGATTCTGTGACTGCTCAGATCGAATTGTTCACGCGCATCCGCATCCAGCTTCAGCATGCGGGAAAACATCGTTGGTACCCACTGGGAGTGTGTGACGTGATGATCCTGAATGGCGCGGAGGGCGCCGAGTTCATCGAAGCGCGGCATCATGATGACAGTACCACCTCGCGCCAGTGTGGCTGTGCAGAAGCCAATCGGGGCCGAATGATACAGGGGCGCCGGGGACAGGTAGGTCACATTCTCATCCCAGCCCCAGACTGCAGCCTGCAGTGCGCCGAGACCTGATGCTTCCTCGTCGACGCTGCATTCAGGCAGTGGCCGCAGGATGCCTTTCGGGCGACCGGTTGTACCAGAGGAGTAGAGCATGCTGCCACCGGTAGGTTGCTCTGCGAGCGGTGTGGCAGGATAGGCGGCGATAGCTGCCTCGTAGTCCTCCATCGTCTCGTCGCTGTTGGTCATGAGCCAGCGTTTCACGCCTGGGCACTGGGACGGTAGCGTAGCGGCGACATCTGCGAGGTGAGCGGATGTCACGACCAGCTGGGATTCAGAGTTGTCAATAATGTACGCAGCTTCTTCGGAAGTCAGGTAACGATTAACCGTTGTGATATAGAGCCCTGAACGCAGGGCTGCCCAGACAACCTCAAAATAGCGCAGATCGTTTTCCATAAAGATGGCAAAGTGATCGCCGCGACGCAGGCCGAGATCGAAGAGCAGTTGAGCCAGCTGGTTGGAACGATCGTTTAACTGCCGGTAGGTGAATGAATCGCCGGAAACGGCGTGAACGATAGCCTTCTTTTCAGGGAAAACGTCTGCCCAGTGACCTGGATACATGGGGTGCCCTCTCTTTTTGATGAGGACTATAGCAAGAGTTCGGTCAATGGATGAACCCAGAGGCCTTAAGTCAGTCGCTCATGCTCCGGGGATCAGAGCCGCGTGGTCATCGAAGATCCGCTGCCACTCCAGCTTCATCCAGGGGGTAAACTCGTCCGGATTGTCGTCAAGCTCCTGATCGAGCTGCGCGCGCGAGACGAATCGCCATTCGGCAATCTCGTTTGCATTGGCAACGATATTCTCGTCTTCAGTGACGCCAATCCAGACCCAGCAGAGTTCGTGCTCGCTGCCGACATCCTCAAAAGGTGCCTGGTATTCAAATTTGTATAGATAGGACAGCGCCGCACTGATACCCAGTTCCTGCTTAAGACGACGATGTGCCGCTGCTTCAGAGGTCTCGCCGAGTCGCGGATGACTGCAGCAGGCATTCGACCAGTAACCCGGCCATAGCATCTTCTGCTTGCTGCGGCGCTGCAGCAGGACATCGCCAGCTTGATTGAAGATAAAAATAGAAAAAGCCCGGTGCAGAGTACCCGTGCCGAGGTGGCAGTCAGGCTTGGTCATGCTGCCGATCTGCTGGTCAGCTGAGTCAACCAGAATCAACTGATCAAGGTCAGACGAGACGACTTCCTCGGTCGTTTTCACACGGAAACCTGCAGCGCTTTGAAGCCGCTGCGGTTGAGACCGCGGGCGATCGCTTCGGACTTGTCCTCGGTGAGGGCGATCATTGATCCGCCGCCGCCAGCGCCGGTCAATTTGGCACCCAGTGCGCCATGGTCCCGGGCGACCTGGACCATTCTGTCCAGCTCTGGAGAGGAAACCTGGATCGCGCTTAGCAGGCCATGGTTGATCGTCATCATATGACCCAGCGCTCGAAAATCGCTGTTCCGCAATGCCTCCAGTCCGGACTCAGTCACCTGGGCAAAATTCTCAAACAGTGAATCGTACAATGCCCGGTTCTTGCGCCAGCGTTCGCGGACACCTGCGACCATATCGACCGTAAGGCTCGGGTGATCCGAGATACCAATGACCAGGTTGAGCGCCTTAGGCAGCTCGAGAATATCCATGCGTGGCTGCTCGCCCGACTGGTAGAGCAACGGTTGACCAAACGTTGCAATGGTGTTGTCGATGCCGGACGGTGTGCCATGGGCAGCTTTCTCGCACATGAAAGCGAAACGATTCACCTCGTCATTGTCCAGTTCGAGCTTGAAGTGCTTTGATACAGCGCGAACAATCGCGACCGCAATGGCGGCAGACCCGCCGAGACCCATGGCTGCGGGAATGTTGGGTTTAACGTGGACGGCAAATTTCTGGTCGGCGACGTCCAGTTCCCTGAAGACGTTCTGAATCGCTTGCCACCAGACCGAGTTGGATTGCTCCAGTTTGTCATCGATATCCCAGGCCGGCACCTTGATTTCAGGGCTGTGATCAGTATCGGTAACTTCAGCGACAACGGCGTTCTTGATCGGGACGGCAATCGCCGGTTTGCCATAGACCACAGCGTGTTCGCCGAGCAGTATGACCTTGCCGTTGGCCATGGCCGTCGTTGATGACTTGCGCTTGATATCGTTTTTCGAACCGCTGTCAGTAAGTTCATCGATGATCGTTTTGGCGGCCGTGACCGTGATCTCGCCCTGGTCGATCAGATGGCTGACAACTGTTTCAAAGTGTTCTTTCGGCGCGCCGGCAGTGACGGCAACGCTGCGAGCATGCAGTGACATGTGGCCCTTCTGGATGCCCTCGGTTGAAAGCGCCTTGATTGCGGAGAAGTTCTGGGCGAGGCCTACCGCAGCCATCAGTTCAGCGAGCTCTTTTGCACTGCCGACGTTGAGCATGCGGTGGCTGATCATGGTGGTCTCGTTGGCCTGGAGTGAACCGCCGGTGATGCCAACCTTGATTGGAATTTCTATCGTACCAACGAGATTGCCGTCGTCGTCAGCTAACCAGCGGGTGAGGGCGGTATAGCGCCCGTCCCGGGCTGCATAAGCATGCGCGGCTGCCTCAATCGCGCGCCAGTCATTGCCGGTAGCGATGGCGAGTGGATCAATGCCGTTCATGATGCCCTTGTTATGGGTTGCTGCCCTGTAGGGATCAACTTCGGCAAACTGCGAGGCGAGAATAATGCCGTCCCTGACTTCTTCGCCAGAGTAACCTTTACCTTCGAGCTGGTCGGGTGAAATAGTGACACGGGCACGGACGATAGAGCGATCGGTCAGATTCGAAAGAATACGCAGAAAGACACGACCTTCGGTCAGCGCCTCAATATCGGCGGCCAGTTCTTCGCACATGGTATTGATGATGTTGGCGCCCATGGCGTCGCAGGTATCGACCAGCAGGTGCACAATTAACATCAACGGATTGTTGTCTGTCTGCTCAAACACTCTGACTTCAATGTCGCGAGCACCACCGCCACGTTCGACCATATTCGGATGCAGCTCGTTGAGCTTGTCGAGTAGTTCGTGTTTATGGAACAGAACCTGGTTCCTGGCCTCCTCGGCATCCGGTGGGTTGACCACCTGGATCTGGCCAATCAGCAGTGATTCTTCGGCTTCGGCCTCTATACCACCGGAAGCGAGGAATATCTTCGCAGCTGAGCTGAGTGCGGCGACGATCGAGGGCTCCTCAACGACCAGGGGTACAAGATAGTCCTTTTGATTGACACGGAAATTGAGCCCGAGCCCCATCGGCAGGCCCATGACGCCGATGACATTTTCAATCATCTTGTCAGCCCGGCTCGCCGGCAGCATATGGTGACCTTCCCTGAGATTGTTCAGGTCATCGTCGGAAATCCAGCCGTTCTCGTGAACTTTTTTTAGTCTTTCCCCGATAGAGAGCTTGTAGAAACCGGGAAATCTAGCCTTATCCATGACTACTCCTGCCTTGACGCCGCTCTAGCGGGCAAGGCTCTGTGCAGCGCCTCTTTGTTAAACGCTGCGATCAATGCGGAACGCAATGCGTCCCTGTTTTTGCATCGCTTCGGCCAGATTTTCAATGTCGTTTTTGTCGGCACTGAAGGCGATACCAAAATCTCCACCGCCTGCGCCGGAGGGCTTGTACAAGCAGTGCGCGGATTCTACCTCTTTTTGCAGTGCAATATGCGGTTCATTATAAAAATTTAGTGAGGAATCTTGAGAAAATTCATTGAGATAGCGATTGTAATCAACGAGCAGCTGGAGCATCGCGCCAGTCTCAGCTGCCGCAAAAAAGCCCTCGGCAGTCGCCCGCAGGCGGGCCATATGTCGCTCGCACGCAGCGGGTGCGGCCTGCCGCCAGCGCGTTAACTGCTCGAGGTAGGTCCGGGTTGAGGCAGAAACACCTGTCCAGATTGCGAGCATGTAGAGATCGGTCGGCAGCGGTAAGTGAACCGGGGAGCAGTCCCGCTGAAACCGGACTGATGAGTCCAGTACAGCCACGGCAATATCGGCACCGCTGCCGTGGCCACCCTGAAAGGCGAGATGGGCCCGTTCGGCCAGCGCTAGGAGTTCGGCTGGTGTCAGCCCGGGGCGCAAGGCTTTAACCAGAGCCGTCGTTAATGCTGCGCTGGAGCCCAGCCCGAGCTTACGCTGATTAGAGAAGAAGGCAGAAGTGTCTAGCAGGAGGGAATGCCCGTTTAGTTCCTCCCTGTTGCCAAGACTGTCAACAACAGCGGTCAGCAGCGGCTGCTGAGCCAGCGCGGTGTTCAGTGTCATTACCTCGCGCTGATCAGTGATGGCTTCAACAATTTCTCTGCCGTCTAATCGGGTTTCAACCACTGCGCGCTGATGCAGCGCAGCCACCGCTGCAGGTGCACCTTCAAGCACCGCATATTCACCGATGATGAACAGCTTGGCCGGGGCGCTGGCCTTCATTGGCTGGTGATCTGCGGCTCGCCGCCGACCTCGGTTTGGATTGTGCTCACCACACCTTCAATACTGCGGATCCGCTCCTCTATAGTATCCGCGTATTCCGGCGGGCAGATGACTTTCACCTGGGCGCCGGCATCAATGGTGAAAAATGCTGGGGTGCCGGCTGCTCGCAGTGCCTGAACGGTGTGCATGACCGCTATCGTAGCCGGCAGCCAGTAGAGGACCGGCGGGCGCGTGGTCATGATCGTGCCGTGCATTTTCAGGCAGTTGTGTTCACTGATGTCGGCAAGTTTGCCGAAATCGCGGTTAGCAATGGCGAGCTTTGCCTCAGCCATATCAGCAGTGTGAGTTTTTACCCAGTTCCGGTAGTAAGGCGAGGTCGTTGCGCTGCGCTGCATGGCGTCAGTTGAGCCGACCGATTTCGGTTGTTGGTTTGTTATGGCGACAATAACGGCAAGTGGCCAATCGTCTGCCGGCATGACGCGGACCGCCATTGTTTCATCAGACGGTATGACCTCGACGTAGCCACCATAAACGGATCTGGCAGCACTACCGGACCCTTGCCTTGCTAACTGCGAGATGTCCTGGCGAGAGAGCCCGAGGTCCAGCAATTCATTCAGACCGAGCGCCAGGGCAGCAAAGCCTGATGCGCTCGAGGCGAGACCGGTACCGGTAGGGAAATTGTTGCTGGAGACCACGCTGAAACGGGCATTAATTGCGTATTGAGCCCGCACGAGGTCAAGGAAATCATCAATCCGACGGCTCGGTTGACCTTCCAGTTGGACCTGGTCGCAGTCGCTGTTGCTGAATGACAGGATCGTGGTGGTTCGAAGGTTCTCGAGTCCGATCGAGAGAGAAGCGGTAGCCGGTTGGTTGCCGGCCTGTTCAAGTTTCCCCCAGTACTTGATCAAAGCGATGTTGGCAGCAGTGCTGACAGTGACGCTGGTTTTCCCTTGGGTTTTGCTCATGGCGGGATGGTAGCATAGAGCCCGTATGCAATCGCTCCACCGGGGCCGACATCATTGACATGACGACAGCAGTCTTTCAGGCGAAAGTGCCCGAATATCGGGCCCGGGTTGAATCCAAAATGGCTGGGTTCATCGCGGACTGTGTGGCACCGGGAACGCGTCTTGAAGAAGCAGTGCGCTATGCGGTTGCGACTGAAGGAAAACGCATTCGGCCACTGCTTGCCTATGCGACAGCAGAACTGCTCGAGTTTGATCCAGACATTACTGACTATCCTGCGGCTGCTGTTGAACTTATCCACACTTATTCGCTGGTGCATGATGATTTGCCAGCAATGGACGATGATGACCTGCGCCGCGGCCGCCCGACAGTGCATCGCGCCTTCGATGAGGCGACCGGCGTGCTGGTTGGCGATGCTTTGCTGACCCATGGTTTCGAGCTGCTGGCGACAGCACCCGTCGACGACCGGGTCATTACTGCATGGGTACGACAGCTGGCGGGCAGAGCTGGTGCGGCAGGGATGATCCAGGGGCAGGCAACTGATCTCGAGGGAGAAACTCGTGCCATGCCGCTGGCGGAACTGGAAACGATGCATCGGCGGAAGACCGGTGGATTGATCGAGGTGAGCATGACCATGGTGGCAATTGCCGCTGGAGATACAGTCGCGAGACAGAAGCTGGAAGCCTTTGCCTATCATCTGGGGCTCGCTTTCCAGATCCGTGACGATATCCTCGATGTTGAGAGTTCAACTGAAAAGCTGGGTAAACCCAGCGGTTCGGATCTTGAGTTGAACAAGTCGACCTTCGTGTCGTTACTGGGTATCGATTCAGCCCGCCGGCGCATGCAGCAGGAATATGACGCGGCGATTGCTGTTCTGACTGAGCTCGGGCCGGGCGCTGCCGGCCTGGAATGGCTGGCCTCTTATATCATTAATAGGGATTACTAATGAGCGGATTGCTGAAGGGGAAAGTCGCCATTGTTACCGGCAGCGGTCGGGGCGTGGGGCTGGCAACAGCGCGGCTGCTGGCTTCTCATGGCGCCAGGGTTGTTGTAAACGACCTCGACGCCGGAGTGGCTGAGGCGGCTGTTGCTGACATACGCGCTCACGGCGGTGAGGCTATCAGTGTGCCGGGCAACGTGACCGAAACGGTGTTTGTCGAGTCGTTGATAGAAACCGCGCTCGCAAGCTGGGGCGGTATCGACATTATTGTCAACAATGCGGGATATATCTGGAACGGGGCGGCGCACAACCACTCGGATGAGCAGTTCGAAGCGATGCTGGATGTGCATGTGATGGCACCTTTTCGCATTCTTCGTGCATTTTCTGGCTGGATGCGTGTACAGGCAAAGCAGGAAATCGCAGAGACCGGCAAGGCCAGATGTAGAAAAATTGTCAATATCTCTTCGGTATCCGGCACAGCAGGCAGTGCCACGCAAATTGGCTACAGCGCGGCCAAGTCTGCCGTGCTGGGAATGACGAAAACACTTGCCAAGGAATGGGGCCGCTACAATGTAACGGTGAACTGTGTTGCCTTTGGTCATATCGATACACGATTGACCCAGGCTTATGCTGAAGATCCGCCGACCATTGAAGTGGAGGGGAGAGATCACAAGGTAGGCCTTTCGGAACGGCAGATTGATTCCATCACCGCTATGACACCCCTCGGGCGAGCGGGTCAGCCGGAAGATGCTGCCGGTGCAATCTTCCTGTTTTGTATTCCACAATCCGATTTTATTACGGGTGAGGTCTTGACCTGTTCAGGTGGAACCTGATCCACTGGGCGTTATTCAAAGCAATAATGAGAAGAGGAAAGTAGCCATGTCCCTGTTTGGTGAGAAGTGTGCACGTTGTGGTGTCCGAACACGCCACGAAGTCGAAGGCAAAGCGACCTGTGAGACCTGTGAGCAGGAAATGTTGTTAATGGTCGAAGCCTCTCATGAAACCGAGCGGCCGTGCCCGGTAGACGGCGATACGATGAAAAAAGAAGTGGCTCACATGATTGTTATCGACCGCTGTCCTAAGTGCCAGGGCGTCTGGCTCGATGGTGGCGAACTTGAGCGGCTGAAGGGTGGCGTTGAATCGGGTGCCATCATGGCAATGACCGGCAGTTTCACAGGTCCGTTTGGCTAGACCGAGCTAAAGTTTCAATCTGCCGAGGTTGGCCGCCAGGTCAGCGCCGGCAGTCGATGGGCTGACACGTTTGTCGATGTAGGCGATCTTACCCTCGGTATCGATGTAGAAAGTCCAACGTTTGGCAAAGCCCATGGCAGACAGTACGCCGAAAGCCTTGGCGGCTTCTTTAGAAGTATCAGACAGAATGGGAAAGTCAGCAGCGTTCTTCTCTGCAAATGCAGTAACGGACTCAAGGCTGTCGACGCTTGCCATGAAGTACGCAACGTTGTGTTGCTGGATCACTGAGCCGCTGTCACGCAGCGACTTACATTGAGCCGTTCAGCCCCCGGTAAAGACTTTGGGGAAGAAGGCAATGACGACGGGCTTTTCGCCCTTGAACTGGCTAAGGCTATAAGTATTGCCGTCAGAGCCCGGCAGGTTGAACTCAGGTGCTGGCGCACCAACTTTCACATCAGCGAGCGAGTTTTGTGGCAAGAACGCTGATGCGACAGCGATCGCTGTGAGGATCATAGTAGCGAGTTGCATACCTACTCCTTTTGGACTGTGGCGGGGTGGAGTCTCTCGGTTTACCGAAATCAGCCAATATTCTAAGCTGTTTCTGGGGGGTATTACGTGTCCAGACCGGAACTTGGA
>JAYQAI010000053.1:0-20987 GCA_038136715.1 Gammaproteobacteria bacterium
ACCTCCGCGCCGGCTATCATGGCAAGACCCGCCCCAAGGTAAGGCCCCATCAGGTAGACACTGATCGGGCGCGCAAGCTGGTTCGGTCTGAAGTAATCGGCCAGGACAGACCAGGCCGCAGGCGTCAGGGCAGCTTCCCCTGCACCGACACCAAACCGTGCGAACAGCAGGTGCGAATACTGGCGCGACAGGCCACAGGCAACGGTGGTTGCACTCCAGACCAGCACCCCGCCAATCATGATGCCAACACGATTGAACTTATCGACCATCCTCCCCAGCGGAATGCTCATCAGGATATAAGTGAAGGCAAAGGCAAAGCCCTGCAGAAAACTGATCTGAGTGTCCGTCACCTGCAGATCAGCACGAATTGGCTCCACCAACAGGTTCAACACCTGGCGATCAACAAACGAGAAAGTGAACGCCAGCAGCAGAATCAAGGTGACGACCCAACCACGCCGGGTCGATGGCCATGTTTCCTCTGCCTGCTCGCTCACGTCAGATCACCCAGCATACGGTGCTCAGTACTGGTATGGTGCAGCGTCATTGCAGCGATCTGCCAGCCGGTATCCGGGGAGAAGCGCACTTTATCGGTGTAGGTACCCATAACCAGGCGCAATTTTCGGTTCGGCCAGACGTGCCAGGCATGCAGATAGCTTGTCATGGTCGCGGTACCTGCCACGAGGTCGTCGCCAGCAGTCTCGACATCGTCAAAGTACACCAGCTGCGTGCCCACAAGGTGCTGGGTTGACTCGTACTGGCCAAGCGCATGGGTGACAACATCAACCCAGGCATCAGGGCCCTTGCCGGTCAGCGGCGTCGGCGTTCCGGTGACATTGACAATGACATCAGGTGTGAAGATGCGGTGGTAAGTCTCAATGCCAAACACCCGGTCTGCTTCATTCTCGACACGCCCGAGTGCGTCTGTCGCAACGCAATATAGACGACGCAGCTGCTCGATATCCTGTCGTGCCAGCGCGACCAGGTAGCGCTCGCGCAACCCCAGCTCAGACTCCTGCATGTGTGCACCCTCCTTGGGCGATGCTTGTTCATTGTTGTTGCCCGGTGTTAGATTCGGGTTTACTCGTCCTCCCGTCAAGCAGAAGAATCGAGATGTAAACCATATGTTCAAGGTATTTGCTTTCCTGAAACGGAACACCGCCCTGCTCAGCCACGATGAATATCGCGCTGGTCACGTCGGTTATCACTGCGGCCAGAGCCGGCGCCTGAAAGACATCAGGGGCTACCTGGTAAACATCTGGGCCAATATCAGCTTCCATGACAAGGTCGGGGACGCGAACTATGATCAACTGACGATCAACGAGCCCGCTGGTTTTCTGGACTGGTGGGATGGGTTTCCTGAGGTCTACTTCGATGACCAGGCCAGCTGGGTTAATGCGCTCACGGTTGAACCCAATCGTGCCACAGAGGATGGTCTCGTCATTGATCCCGATTGGTCGCTGGCAGATGGTCCGGTGCTGTTTGATCCGGTGCCCGAACGCCCGAGCGAATTCAAACCCTGTCACATTCTTGTTCACGAACACATCATTGTGCCGGTTGAACGCGCTGAACAGCGCAGCTTCAAGGTCGTCGCTTTTTTCAAGCGACGTGGTGACATCGACGCTTCGACTCTCTTTAAGCACCTTACCGGCGAGTATGCTGACCGCCTCTCGAGACTTCGCAACCTGCACGGCTGCATTCTTAATTTTCGCGACGAAGATCAAGCTGCCGCGATGCGCGGCTTCTATCCTGAAGACAGCTGGGGTCACAGCGAAGAAGGCATCAGGCACCGTGCTGAATTCTGCAGCCTGTGGGATGGTGCCATTGAGTACCACTTCGACACACTGAACGATTTTATCGAGGCAAGATCAAAGCAACAGGCAGAACTGGCTAAGCTGGAGAATGAGCTGTTTGCATCGCTCTGGTATGTTGAAGTCGATGAAAACCTCGTCGTTCTGCCAAACCGCGACCCGGCGCCGGACTTCTATTTCAGGTAATCGATCATGCTCAAAGTCTTTGGATTTGTTAAGCGTCATCCACGCCTCACCCATGATGAGTACCGGGCCGGGCATGTCGGCTACCACAATTCATTTGGCCGGCGCCTCAACAATATCCGTGGCTACCTGCTCAATGTTGCGGCAAATCAACCTGTCAGCGCGTCAATAGGCGCAACACTCACTGATCGCATCACCCATCACGAGCCGGCCGGCTTCCACGACAAATGGGACGGCTGGGGCCAGCTGCTGTTTGATTCACTCGAAGACTACCTCACTGCAAAGTCGCCGGCCCATGATCAGCCGGGACCGAAAGGGCTTGAGGATGACCCGGCGGTAGCTGGTGTAGGCGGTGACCTCGGCCACCTCTACGACGGCTCGCCCTTCCAGTTTCATGTTGATGAGGTCGTGGTGAAACCGGTCATCCGACCCGAGCGGAAACTCTTTAAACTGATTCAGTTTGGCAGGCGCAAAGAGGATCTGGCACCAGAGTTGTTCAAGGCCTACTGGTCCGGCCGCTATGCCAGCCAACTGCGAGCGCTGCCCGGGCTGCGCGGCCTGATACTGAATTTCAGGACAGACCTAGATGTCATGAGCGGCTTCTTCGATGCAACCAGCGAAGGATTTACGACCGCCGGTATTGCACGACGCCAGGCGTTTTATGATGACTGGGACGGTATCGCTGAGTACTGGTTTGAGGCGCCGGAGGATTATGTTGCCGCACGCAATAACGCTGCGATCGACAGCACACTTTCCGAGATGGAAGCAGCGCTGTTCTCATCAGTGTTCTACCGGGAAGTCGATGAGACCGTGGCTGTATTGCCGAAGCGCGACCCTGCACCTGACTTCTATCATCGATGATGAGACAAAAGAGCAAAACAGGACATGAGCTGGCAAAAATTTAGACCGCAGGCAATCTCCTGGCAGACACAAGGCGATGTATCAGAGCGAGTCATCACGACCTCGCCAGCGACCCTGAAACAGATCAGGCTCGAGAGCGAGCAGACCTGGCACGGCGGCGATAGCAAAAGTCATCTCATCCTCATTAACGCCGGCACCCTGGCAGCCGGTGGGCAACCCGGTCTGAATCCAGGCGATTTGGTCTGGTTGCCGGCAGGGTCATCATTTTCTGCTGCGGCACAAGCTGGCACGACCCTGATTGACCTCGCTCTGCCAGGAAACCCGGGGCCGACTGACAGCGCGTGCATTCGAAGCGAAGCGCTGCCCTGGGAATCGTTTGATGATCCGGCCGGTCGGCCGACACAACCAGTCCAGCTGCTGCTTGAGAGTGAAAAACTCGCCGTTCTACGGACCCGTTTCGTGCCGGAGTACTCCGCTGGTGAACACTGGCATGATTTCGATACCTGGTATTTCATCACCGAGGGCAACATGCGGTTCGGCCATGAGGGCATCTATGAAACCGGGGATGTACGTCAGGTCAGCGGCGGCTACAGCTACGGCCCCGAGGAGCCAGGCAGCGACGGTGTTGAATTCGTCCTCGTCAGCGTCGGCGGTGGCGTTGCCTTGCACTGGGCAGATCTCGAGCCTGCACCGAACGGGAAGTTGCCTTAGCCTGAACCTTGGCCGGTGCTGGGCGCCGGCAGGTTGATCTGGCTTAATGCAGGTATTAGGCATTACGAGAATTTTAATGAGCACGAAGACTGGAAAGTGGCTGGACACGATCGAAAGAGTCGGCAACAGGCTGCCCGACCCTGCACTGCTGTTTTTTATCCTGCTGATCCTGGTCTGGGCAGCGTCCTTACTATTCGCGCAATTCAGCTACAGCCACATAGACCCGCGCACCGGCGAGGCGATCGTCGTCAATAACCTCGTCACCGCAGACTCCATGACGTATTTCACCTCCAACATGGTGAAGACCTTCGTCGGGTTCCACCCCCTGGGCGTAGTGCTGCTGGCCATGCTGGGTATTGGCGTCGCTGATCACACCGGCTTCATTCGCGCCTGCCTGCGCAAGCTGCTCAGCATTACTTCACCAAAGATACTGACGCCGATGCTGTTACTCATCGCCATCGTCAGCCACAGTGGCGGCGACGCCGGCTATGTGCTGGTCATCCCACTTGGCGCCGTGATTTTCTTTGCGGCCGGGCGGCACCCGCTTGCAGGTATCGCCTGTGCGTTTGCTGGGGTGTCCGGCGGTTTCAGTGCGAACTTTGTACCATCGATGATTGATCCGCTATTACAGGGCATCAGCCAGGCGGCCGCCCAGATCATCGACCCTGACATCACGCTGAACCCCCTCAACAACTGGTTCTTTACCTCCGCCTCCTGTCTCGTCATCGTCGCCATCGGCTGGTATCTGACCGACAAAGTCATCGAGCCAAGGCTCACCGGTACTGAAATCGATGGCGATCTGGCTGAGGCACCAACACTGGACACACTGGATGACAACGAAAGTCGAGGCTTGCGATTCGCTCTTATCGCCATGCTGGCAGGCATTGTGTTGCTCCTGGTGACCGCCTGGCCAGAGGGCTCAAGCTGGCGAGCAGCAGATGGTGGACTTGCCAGCGCGGGCTCACCGCTGATGGCGAGCATCGTTTCACTAATCTTTCTGCTGTTTATCATCCCGGGAATTGTTTACGGCTACGCTGCCGGCACAGTCAGGACCCATCGCGACGTTATCGAAGGCATGACCATTGCCATGAACGGCATGTCTTATTACATCGTCATGGCTTTTTTCGCATCGCTGTTCATCGCCGAATTCGCGCGTTCCAATCTGGGTGCACTGCTGGCGCTCCAGGGTGCAGCCTGGCTGCAGGCGCTGGCGATGCCCGCGGCTGTGACAGTCGCTGGCGTCGTATTGATTACTGCCATCGTCAATCTGTTTGTTGGCTCGGCATCTGCGAAATGGGCACTGCTGGCCCCCATCCTTGTGCCCATGCTGATGCAACTGGGCATTTCGCCCGACATCACCCAGGCGGCCTATCGAGTCGGAGATTCGAGCACCAATATCATTACGCCACTGATGCCCTATTTCCCATTGGTCGTGGTGTTCTGCCAGCGTTATGTGAAGAACACCGGCATCGGTACCGTCGTCGCCATGATGCTGCCGTTTTCACTGGCATTCCTGCTTCTCTGGACCATGTTTCTGCTGATGTACTGGATGTTTGGTCTGCCACTCGGATTACAGTCGAGTTACGGCTACCCAGCCTAGGTCGCTCAAACCAGGCCGCGTCGTTTTCTCTCTGCTCGTGTTGGCAATGTGACTTGGCCAGTGCGATGTCACCAGGCAGACACCTGCACCGCTGCTATCAATCCCTGGTAGTGCTCAGGTAATTCAGGTGGCGACTGTACTGATCAAGAATGTCATTGACGATCTGCTCCTCATTCCAGCCCATGACATCATAGTCCTGACCACCTTCGTAAAGGTGCACCTCAGCACGCCAGTAAAGCCTGGCGGAGTCATCGGCAGCAATGGGACTATCGGGCATGCGCATCTCATTACCCTGCACGAGGTAAACGAAATCCAACTCATCACCATGATAAACTTCCAGCTGTATCTCGACCGTGTCTTCGCGTCGAACCACCTGAGCCCTGACACCGCGAGCATCGAGCTCTCCCGAAAATCGATTCATCGCTGGCAGCACAACACCATTAAGGAAATCGGAGACCTGTTGCCGGGAAGGAAACTGCAGCAGATTATCCAGTCTCTGCTCCCACGGAATGCTGGCATCCGCGACGGTCTGAAAACTGAGCGCATCGCGCTTCGCCATGTCGTCTCGAAGTGCTCGCCAAAACCCCCAAATCGCAAACAACAGCGCAATCGAGAATGGCAGCGCACTGGCAATAGTTGCGGTCTGCAGCGAGGGCAGTCCACCGGCCACCAGCAGTACAGCAGCTGTTACCCCGATTGTGGCCGTCCAGTAGATACGTTGCCAGACCGGTGTCTCGTCTTCCCCGTTCGAGGCAAGCATGTTGACCACCAGCGCACCTGAATCAGCAGACGTCACAAAAAATATCACGACCATGATGACAGCAATAAACGAAAGAACTTCTGCACCCGGCAGGTATTCAAAAAACTTGAACAGCGCTACCGACTGATCCTGCTGCACGATTTCGCCAAGGCTGGCCGCCCCCTGGTGCAATATCAGCTCGATGGCACTGTTGCCGAAGACAGTCATCCAAAGCAACGTGAAAGCTGCCGGTCCCATCAATGCCCCCATCACAAACTCACGAATCGTGCGCCCCCTCGAAATACGCGCGATAAACAACCCGACAAACGGAGACCAGGCAAGCCACCAGCCCCAATAGAAAATGGTCCAGCCACCGAGCCAGTCAGTCGGCGTGTAGGCGTAAAGGTTGAAGGTCTTGCTGACCAGATCAGCCAGGTAATCGCCCGTATTCTGGACGAAGAGCTGCAGCAGCAGGACCGTTGGACCAAAGGCCAGGATACCCACCAGCAGCAGTACAGCAAAAACAATGTTGATCTCCGAGAGACGCTTGATCCCGGCATCGAGCCCCATCACCACAGATATTGTTGCCAGCGCCGTGATGCCCGCGATCAGAATGATCTGGACCGTCAGATTTCCCGGCAGATCAAAGAGATAGGCCAATCCAGAATTGATCTGCAAGACGCCCAGTCCGAGTGATGTCGCAACACCCGTGATCGTGCTCAGGATAGCAAACACATCAACACACACGCCGAGCGGACCATAGATTTTCTCGCCGAAGATCGGGTACAACGCCGACCGGATAGTGAGCGGTAAGTCATGTCGATAGCCGAAATACGCCAACACCAGGGCGACAATCGCATACATGGCCCAGGCATGAATGCCCCAGTGGAAGAAGGTGAGCTTCATCGCCTCACGCGCGGCAGTTACCGTCCCAGGCTCCCCGACAGGCGGGTTCATGAAGTGCATGACGGGTTCCGAGACGCCGAAAAACATCAGGCCGATGCCCATGCCGGCCGAGAACATCATCGCGAACCAGGAGAGGAAGCTGTAGTCCGGTTCGACGTGATCGGGGCCAAGCTTAATACTGCCGTATCGCGTCAGCGAAAACACGATGACGGCAAGCAGGATGATTGCGACTACAATCACGTAATACCAGCTGCCGTTTGCCACGATGCCATTCTGCAGACTCTTGAAGAAACTGCCCGTTGCCTCAGGCCAAAGGGCAGCGGACATCACTGTCACCAGCAGCACAATTGAAGCACCGTAAAATACCGGCGGATCAAGCCGGCGGGCAACACCCCGCTCATTTCTTGTCATGCAGACTCTCTCTTGCCACCTAAGTGACTACTTTTTAGACGTCGAATTAATTCGCTGAAGCTAAATTCCCGCTAAATCAATGACCTAGGCCCCAAGTGCTCACCAAAGTCATTAGTAATCTTAGTTCAGTTTCGATATAATTCGTTACAGATCAAAACAGTTTAACAATCGACATGAAACGGGGGAACGTCATGTTTCAAAAGAAACGACTGAGTGCAGCTATCCTGGCCGCAATGACTTCGGCCAGCGCGCCGCTGGCTGTAGCTGAAATAGAAGAAATCGTAGTCACAGCAACCAAGCGTGCCCAGAGCACCCAGGACATCCCGGTCGCCGTTGCCGCTGTCAATGAGCAGACGCTTGAAGATCTGGGCGTCTCAAATTTTGAAGACTACCTGTTACAGCTACCGGGCGTCACCGCTGGTGGCAGCGGCCCAGGCCAGAACACGATCTATATTCGAGGTGTCGCTTCAACCACGCCTAACCTGACGACCGCCGGCGTTGCCGGACTCGCGCCCAATGTGGCTCTCTACCTCGACGAACAACCCCTGGCGCAGCCGGGCAGAAACCTCGATGTCTACGCGGCTGACCTGAATCGCGTCGAGGTGCTCTCAGGCCCTCAGGGCACCCTTTTCGGCGCAAGCTCACAAGCTGGGACCGTGCGCCTGATCACCAACAAACCAGACCCGAGCGGCACCTATGCCAGTGTCGACTTCGGCTCAGCCTGGACTGATGACGGAGAGATGAGCAACAACGTCGAGGGTATGATCAACGTCAACGTCAATGACCGACTGACCCTGCGCGGGGTTGTCTACGTCGACCGACAAGGTGGTTACATTGATAACGTCGCGGGCTCTCAGACTGCCAGGGACAGTGCGCGTTTCAGACCCGCAGGGACGATGCGCGCCAATGGCGTTCCGGTCAGCGCCGGCCGCACCGGCTTCCAGGCAGGCAGCGACCTTAGCGGGGTTAACTTCATCGCCGCCGACAACGCCAACAGGACTGAGGATGACTTCAATGATACGACCTACGCTGGCGGTCGACTCAGTGCGCTCTGGTCCATCAACGACAACTGGACCCTGACGGTTTCCCACACCCAGCAAGAGCTTGAGTCCGACGGGGTCTTCTTTGCGGACCCGAACCTGGACGACTATGAGATTCAACGGTACGCCGAGGACAAGATCGAAGACAGCTTTTCCAACACTGCCTGGACGTTCGAGGGGCTGATTGGAGATTTGGAGGTCGTCTACACCGGCGCTTATACAGACCGGGAAACTGACCAGATCGTCGACTATACAGACTACCTGTTTGTCGGCCAGTACCTGCCCTACTACATCTGCGACGGCTCCGTATCCTATCCCGGCGGGGCGCCGTCCGGGACATGTCAGTCACCACTGCTGTTCGTCAACAGCCGCTCTGAAACCGAAGTCATGACACACGAGATTCGGATCTCGACGGACCAATCCAAGCGCGTCAGGGCGACGCTGGGCGCATTCTACAGCGATCTCGAGCTGACAGAGCTGAATGACTTTACGTATCCCGGGTCTGAGGCTGTGGTCGGGTTTAACGGTGTCATTGGTTTCGGCCCCAACTACCCGCTGACGAATACCGCCGTGACAGGCCTGGTCGGAAACGCTGCGCCGGGCTACTTTTCTGATCCAGGGCCGTTCCCCGAAGCCGTCATTTTCCGCAACGATGTTAAGCGCACGGATGAACAGACTGGTGTCTTCGGCGAGGTAACTTTCGACGTCGTGCCTGACACCTTCGCGCTGACCCTAGGCGCGCGCTGGTACGACATTGAAGTTGACCTTGAGGGCAGCGCTAATTCCTCGTTCTTCAATCTCGGCGCAACCAGTGACGCCCAGGCTTTCGGTACCAACATTTCAGCCCAGTTCGCCTCCAATAATGCAGTCGGCGCACCCGACACTGCATCAACAGACGGCACTATCTTCAAGCTCACGGGTGAATGGACGCCCAACGAGAACGTACTGCTCTATGCGACCTTGTCTGAGGGATTCAGGCCCGGCCTGCTTAACCGACCCGGTGGCAGATCTAATGGCGCCGGCTATACCGTGCCTTATGCGCTCGACACCGACGACGTCACTAACGTTGAATTCGGCTGGAAGACCGACCTCGCGGATTCCACAATACGATTCAACGGCAGTATTTTCTTCGTTGATATCGAAAGCCTGCAGACGACGATTTTCGATCCAAGCATCGTCAACCTGTTCTTCTCTGACAATGCTGCTGACGCAGAGGTGCGTGGAGTCGAAGGCAACTTTATCTGGCAACCCGCGTCCGTTGAGGGTCTGACTGTCACTGGCGCTTTCTCTTTCCTCGATACAGAGATAACGAAAGTCATCACGCCAACAAACGACGTCAGAAAAGGTGACGAACTCGCCTTTGCCCCGGAATTTCAGGCCAACATCCGTGCCAGATACACCTGGCAACTTGATTCAGGCCTGACCGCACACGTCATGCCACACGCGAACTACAGTGCTGAATCATATAGCGACATCATCACCATTAATCGCGACGAGATTGACAGCTGGCTGATGCTTGGCATAACGGCAGGTGTCTCAGCATCCAACTGGACCGCCGAACTTTACATTGACAACCTGACCAGCGAAGAAGCAGAGATTTCCCGCAGCTTCGTTTTCGACCGTGAACGTGTCACCTACGCCCGCCCACGGACCGCAGGCCTCCGTGTCAGCTACGACTTCTGATCGGGTTAGCGTCATTCAGCAAAGCGAAACGCCCCAGCCTAGGGGCGTGTTCGTTTAAGTGTCTTGTCTATGGAAGCAGCGCAACTCAAAGATCTGCAACAGCAGATTTCGTCCGGTCAGTTCGAACCAGCCCTGCAACGCTGTCGTTCGGCGCTTGCGAAGAATGCCAATGACATCGAACTGCTCTACATGGCGGCGGTCTGCGAACGTTACCTGGGCAGGTTCGATACCGCACTGACTGATTTACAGCGACTCAAATCATTGCAGCCCGAACATGGCAGAGCGCTGCAGGAGGAAGGTCATGTCTACCGAGACAGCGGCAACCCGGAGGCCGCACTTCGCGCCTACGCGCTTGCTTGCCAGTACAACCCAGCCCTGATTGCCGCCTGGCGATCACAGCTGCAGGTTCTGCAACAAAGTGGTCGCGAGGCCCAGGCCAGGTATGTCCAGACCCGGTTGCAGGAACTCGAGGCTCTGCCTGCACCACTGCTCGCAGCGATGGATCTGATACATCAGGGCAAACTGCTGAAAGCTGAAGATATCTGCCGCCAGTTTCTCCAGAAGGTTCCTCACAACGTCGAGGGCATGCGACTGCTGGCGGATATCGGCATCAGGCTGGGCATGCTCGATGACGCAGAATTTCTGCTCGAGAGCGCCATCCGCCTGGCTCCTGACCACACTGGCGCTAGAATTGACTACATCAACGCGCTACGCAAGAAACAGAAGTTTTCTCTCGCCCTGGAGCACGCCGAGCATCTCCTGACGACCGATCCCGAGAATGTCCAGTTCAGATCTCTGGTTGCCGTAGAACGGATGCAGACGGGTGATTTTGAACAGGCAATCAGGACATTCGAGCACGTGCTTAAAGACCTGCCGCGTGATCCGATCACGCTGACTTCCCGCGGTCATGCGCTGAAAACTGTCGGTCGTGCGGAAGATGCGGTTAATTCATACCAGTTGGCAGTTAAGCACTATCCATCCCATGGCGAAGCCTGGTATTCCCTGGCCAACTTGAAAACCTACCGGTTCGACGAGACTGAAGTTGACGAGATGATCGCTCAGCAAAAAAACCCCAACCTTGGTTACATGGATCGCGTCTATCTCAGTTTTGCGCTCGGCAAGGCTTTCGAGGACCGGGACGACTACGAAGGGGCTTTCCACCAACTCGCAACCGGGAACGGCCTTAAAAAAGCTCAAAGCCGTTATTCAGCAGACCGCATGCGGGAAGAGTTTGAGGCTCAGATGCGCATTTGCAGCAGTGATCTGATGTCTCGACGCCACACCAGTGGTTACGATGCCGCGGACCCTATCTTCATTGTCGGACTACCCCGCGCCGGGTCCACGCTGCTGGAACAGATACTGGCATCGCACAGCCAGGTCGAGGGCACACTTGAGCTCCCCAACATACTGACATTGTCGCAGCGCCTGCGGCGTGGTGGAGATAGCCTGCGGCGTGGTGGAGATAGCCTGCGGCGTGGTGGAGATAGCCTGGGCGAAAACGACCGTGGTGCAAAACCCGCAAGCGGACAGAATCGCTATCCTGCCATCCTTGATTCGCTTTCCGACGCGCAATTGCGGGCATTTGGCCAGCAATATATCGAAGACACGCAGGTCCATCGTCACGGCACACCCTTGTTCATCGACAAGATGCCGAACAACTTTCGCCATATCGGCCTTATCAAATTGATATTGCCTAACGCAAAAATCATAGATGCCCGCCGCCACCCGCTTTCGTGCTGTTTCAGTATCTATAAGCAGCTATTCGCTGAGGGTCAGGAGTTTTCCTATTCTCTGGAGGATGTTGGCCGCTACTACCGCGACTACCTTGAACTCATGGGCCACTGGCAGACCGTTCTTCCCGGCGAGATCCTGACAGTACAGCATGAAGATGTCGTTGATGACCTCGAAACCCAGGTCAGGCGTATGCTTGATTTCTGCGGTCTGCCCTTTGAAGAAGCGTGCCTGCGCTACTATGAGACTGAAAGAGATGTCAGGACGCCCTCTTCCGAACAGGTTCGACAACCGATCTTCAGAACCGCGCTGGACCAATGGAAACCCTATGAGAACTACCTCGCACCCTTGAAGGCTGCACTGGAAGGATAACTCTGCAGCATGCTGCCACTAATAACAGACTTCCTCTATAAGTCCTTGTGAGTCCGATATGAGAGACTATGACGAAATTTTAGTATCACTGCGCCGTATTACGCGCGCGATTGATCTGCATTCAAAGCACCTGGAAAAGACGTCAGGCATTACAACCTCACAATTGCTGGTACTGGAAGCCACCAGTCGCCTCGGCAATCCTTCACCAAGCGCGATCGCAAGAGAGGTCATGCTGTCTCAGGCGACAGTCACCCACATTCTCGACCGCCTTGCGAAAGCAGGTTTGATTGACCGAGCCAAACGGAGCGAGGACAAGCGGCTGGTGACGATCACCCTGACCGAGAAAGGCAGGCAACGCACCGATGATGCCCCGGAACTGCTGCAGGACGGTTTCCTGCGTGAATATCGCAAACTGCCAGACTGGCAGCGCACCATGCTGGTTGCTTCTTTGCAACAGATTGCCTTCATGATGGATGCTGAGGAGCTGGATGCATCGCCCATCCTCGCGACCGGCGAAATCGGTGCCAACGACCAGGAACGTGCCGAATGAAACTAAACGATAAAGTCGCTATCGTGACCGGCGCGGCTGACGGCATTGGCCAGGCGTCTGCACTGGCATTTGCCCAGCATGGCGCCAGCGTGGTGCTGGCCGACATTGAATCAGAAATGAACCAGGCTGCTGCGGCACGTATCTCAGAGGAGACCGGGCAGGAAACACTGGCGGTGACTTGCGATGTCAGCGAAGACGACCATTTGAAAAACCTGTTGCAGGTAACGCTCGACCGCTTTGGGCGCTGCGACATCCTGCTTAACAACGCCGGCATCATCCTTACCGGAGACATTCTTGAGCTGGCACCTGACGATTTCGATCGCGTCATCAGCGTCAACCTTCGCGCCTATTTCGTCATGAGTCAGTTGGTCAGCCGATATATGGTAGCGCACGGCGTTGAGGGCTCGATTATCAACATGGCATCGCTTAACAGCGAACTCGCGATTCCAAACCAGGTTGCCTATGTGGCCTCCAAAGGTGGCGTGCAGCAGCTGACGAAAGCAACCGCTCTGCGCCTTGCCGAGCACAACATCCGGGTGAACGCGATTGGGCCGGGTTCGATCAAGACACGGGTACTGGATGCCGTCATGACGGATGATGAAGCCAGGCGACGCATCCTGTCACGAACACCACTGAAGCGGCTGGGCGAACCATCGGAGGTCGCCGGTATCGCGGTATTTCTTGCCAGCGACTACGCCTCGTATCTGACCGGCCAGACTATCTACCCCGACGGCGGCCGTGCAGCGCTCAACTATACGGTGTCGGTAGACTGAGCTAACCGGGTCGCAGCGAAGTCAGCGAACGCTGGTTTGCCCGCCATCCACGGGTATCAGCTGGCCTGTGATGAAGCGCGAGGCATCCGAGGCAAAAAACACCATGACCGGTCCAAGATCCTTGTCGGGATCACCGTATTTTTCACCGAGCGCAATCGAACGATGGTTCATCCAGTAAGCAGCCTCCCTGGCCGCTTCATCAGAGCGGGCCATGGCCTCGCGGTACATGGGTGTTGCCATCGCCGGCAGGATCGCGTTAACCCGAACCCCGTCCTTACCCCAGGTGCCCGCAGCTGTCCGGGTCCATGAATGAACCGCGCCCTTGGCTGCAGAATAAGCGGCAGCACTGGGCTCTGAACGCTGACCTGAAATCGAACCGAAATTGATGATCGATCCGCCCCCGGTCGACTTCATGTGTTGATAGGCCGCCTGGTTCGTCAGCATGGTACCTTTCACATTGACGGCAAACATCAGGTCCCAGTCCTCGACAGAGACATCCCCAGCGTCGGACGAGCGCTGAATCGCAGCAGGATGCGCCAGCACGTCAAGCCCACCCATGCGCGCGACCGCCTCCGCGAATGTGTTGTAAACGCTGTCGCGATCAGCTACGTCAACTGAAAGATATTCAGCTTTGCCGGGCCCTGCAGCGTTTGCAGCGACGGTGACTTCAGCGCCCGTTTCATCCATCACATCCATACCAATAACATGAGCACCGGCCCGCACGTAGTTCTGCAGAGTCGCCTCTCCCATGCCCCTGGCGGAACCGGTCACGATGATTCGTTTGTTCTCAAGCTCCATAATCCCCTTCTCCATTGGACTTAGTTTCAGGCCGCGACCAGCTCAAAGCATTGTTGGGTTCAGCTGCCAGACACTGAAATTCAGCATAGCCGCAAAACCGACCCAGCCAATGTAAGGCACCATCAATATCACAGCAACCCGACTCTGATGTCGCCAGTAAACACTGACGCCGATAAGCAACACAACAATCAGCAGCACAATATCAACCATCGCCCAGGCACCGAGGTGCCAGGCAAAAAACAACCATGACCAGAGTACGTTCAGGGCCAGCTGCAGGGCGAACAGGACGGCGCTGGTCAGCCAGGGTCCAGCCGGCATCGCGCGCCACAGCAGGAACGCGGCAATCGCTATCATGCTGTAGAGCAAGGTCCAAACCGGGCCAAACAACCAGGCAGGCGGCGCCCAGGCAGGCCTGACAAGCGCAGCGTAAAACTCAGGTGCCCCGGCTGACCCAAGAGCAGCAAGCGCCGCCAGCGCATATATTGCCGCAAAACAAAGGACCAGTCGGAATAGCATCTGTTTCGAACTCACAGCGCCGCCGGCTCGATGGATGCGACCACACGACGCGGTGACTGCCTCGTATCGGCGAAGTAACTCACATCCCGGTTTACACGGTCGCGCCCTTCGTCGGAATTGAAGAAGCGGTGGCGCAGATCATTCTCTGTGGCGAAACAGCATAGTGCGAACCCATTCCAGTCGGGTCCAAGGAAGCGTTGTTGCACGCTCAGCTGGTAGTAGTGCGTCATCAGTGTATGGACTTCCAGCGCGAGCGGCGCATGACGATCACGCCAGTGAGCATCGGACGCCCCGGCGCCAAGGCTGGGGCTGGCGACCATGGTGAAGATGCCGACTGCGCCTGGCAACATCTCTGTTTCAAGCGCGTGAAGCGGCCTGTTTTTGATCGTGCGATCGCAGACGAGATAACAGCCCACATCTGCTGCAGCCTGAAGTGACTCCAGATCGTCCGTGGCACTGACCAGCAAGGCCGCAAAGGGGAGATGAGAAGTCGCTTCAGCAGTACTGACCAGCAGGTGACCACCCAGTGCCGCACAACTATCACGCGCGGTTGTCTTGTCTGAGAACGCAGCAGCAATCTTCATAGACTGACTGAAAACCGAGTCACTCATGCGCCCTTGTCTCCTGGCGCCCGGATGATAAAAATCGGCTTGGCTTCGCTCAGTTTGGCCCACGTCTTGCCCGTTTCGGTTTTTTCCATCAACGCTATGACCTCCTCTGCAACGTGTTCCGGGGTCATGAAGTCGACCTCTGGCAGACGCTGCTCAACCGGCACCAGTGCCGTGTCGATACCACCCGGGCAGATGGCGTTGATCTTGATGTCCCGCTTTTTCAGCGGATGCGCCAGACTGCGAACAATACCTGTTACCGCGTGTTTACTCATAGCATAGAGCGGGTCGATGGCGTACGGGGTAACTCCTGCCAGCGAATCTGTGACCACGATAGACGTACCGGGTTCGAGCACCGGCAACAGCGTATGCAAGCCGAAAATGACGCCATCGACATTAACGCCCATGAGCGTGCGATATCTCTCTAACGTCATAGCCTCAAACCGGAATTCCTGCAGCGGCGCATCAGGTGGTGCTATCTGAATGCCAGCATTCAAATGCACACGATTGGGGATATCGAGATCACCCTGCTTGAGTTGATCGACCAAAGCTTCCCACTCAGCGTAGTTCGATACATCACAATGTTGATAGACCGCACCGGTCTCACTGGCCAGCGCTTGCCCTGCCGCATCATTGACATCAAGCGCGAGGGCTTTGTGCCCGGCCGCCGTCACTGCTCTTGTGACTGCAGCACCAATGCCTGAAGCGGCACCGGTAATCAGCCAGGTTTCTGAACTGCTGGTCGACACAGGTCGCCCTCCCATTTGTCTGGTTACCGGGCCATCTTACTCTAAGGCAGTCGGGCGTGTCGCAGTCACTTCTCTGGCGTTGCAGACGCGAGTCACCCTGACAATCAGCAACAATGAGTAGGGCCCAGAACGGGTATGGCAGCGAACTTATACCGATCACCAAGTGCAGCGCGCGCTTCACCAACAGCCTGCCAGGTCTTTATGAACCAGTCGGGCATCGGGTCGACGCCACACTCCCCAGCGAGCTCATTGTAATAAGCGATCTGCTGATCACCGAGACGGTGGTAGTGCCGCTGCAAGGTGCCCTTTTCCTTCAGGGCGGCGATGCGAGCACTGTCTGCCGCTGTCATCGCAACCACAGTCGGCAACGTCCCTCTCCCTGTCAGGTGATGAACGAACCAGCGTGCCTGTATCTCAAAAATAGGAAAAGGAATGATGAGAAATGGCAAACCAATAAAACCGAGGTTGCTGTGGTGGGGCGGCAGAATATCCCGATACAGACCCCGCACCCAGTTATCGTCAACACTAACGACGGCATCGTCAAGGAACGGATAAGTGTAGTGATAGCCCGTGCAATAGATCAGCACATCTGCATCAATTGGCTCGCCGCCAGTGATCACTGAGCCCTCTGAAGACACACGAGCCGGCGTCGGGTGACCTGAGCGTCGAGGACTGATTGATGCCTCTTTATCGAAGGCGTTACCGCACCAGAATACGTGGTCGGCCACCTCTGCCACCTCAGCTGAGATGTCCAGACCGGATGCAGAAGTTCCCCATATCAATACCCGCTTGCCGGCAAAATTATCGGGATTCCGATAGTTATGGGAATGGATTAACTGACCATCAAAGTGCTCGATGCCCGGCAGCACCGGCACTCTCGGCTTGGCGTAGTGACCATTACAGACCATGACCGCATCATGCTCGCTGACGCCATGATCGGTTGTGATCTGCCAGCTGGCTGCCTGTTTCGCGACACGTCTTACTGCTTCGTTGAAGTGGATATGACGCCTGATATCGAAGCGATCGGCAAAGCGGTCAAGGTAGCGCCTGACAAACGTGTGGTGAGGGAAACGTGGCCAGTCGTCTTCACCGCCACCGGCAGAATCAAAAGTAAAGTCGGAGTAGGCCATGAGATCGCGCGGGATATTGGTCGTGAGTGAGTCATACAACGAACTGTGCACTGTCTGCACTGATGCCTCACCCAGCGGATCATCCTCGACGGACGCACTGTGGACCCAGACGCCGCCGACGTTGGCCCCTGACTCGAAGACCGTGACATCACATCCCTGGCGCAGTGCTTCACGCGCTGATACCAGACCCGCGGGCCCCGCCCCTATCACGGCCACACGTGTCATTATTCAGGCTCCGCTGCAACCCAGACTAAGCCTGGGACAGCGCCTGCTGGAGGTCCGCGATTATATCGTCCTGATGCTCTATACCAACGCAAAGACGAATCATCCCCGACGTAACACCGGCACTCAGCTGTTCTGCCTCAGTCATCTGCCGGTGCGTGGTCGACGCTGGATGGCAGGCAAGAGATTTGGTGTCACCGATATTAACTAGCCGCTTGAAGAGCCCGAGGGCATCATAGAACCGAACCGCCGCATCAAATCCACCTTTGATTTCAAACGTCAGCAATGACGCCGGGTTTCCATTGCAGTAACGCTGCGCCAGTTCGTAGTAAGGATCACCGGCAAGCCCGGCAAAATTGACTTTCGTAACCTGGGCATGACTCTGCAGGAAGTCAGCGACCACATGAGCATTGGCGCAATGCCGCTCCATTCGCAACGCGAGTGTTTCAAGCCCCTGCAGGATCTGGAAGGCATTGAACGGTGACAGCGCCGAGCCAGTATTGCGAAGTGGTACGGTTCGCGCCCTGCCGATATAGGCGGCTGGCCCGAGCGCTTCGGTGTAAACAACCCCATGATAGGAGGCCTCTGGTTGGGTCATCATCGCGAATTTTTCGGGGTAATCTGCCCAGGGAAAGTTCCCACTGTCGACAATCACACCGCCCAATGAGGTCCCGTGCCCCCCCATATATTTCGTCATAGAGTGAACAACGATGTCTGCACCGTGAGCAATGGGCTTAATGAGCATGGGCGTAGCGACGGTGTTATCAACAATCAAGGGAACGCCATTGTCATGCGCAACGGACGCTATCGCTGCCAGATCAACGATATTGCCTGCAGGATTCCCAATAGACTCACAGTAGACGGCGCGTGTGTTTTCATCAATGAGACGCCCGATAGCTGCCGGTGAATCATCGTCAGCAAATCGGACTTCCACGCCCTGATTCGGAAGCATATGCGCAAACAGGGTGTAGGTTCCGCCGTAGAGCTGAGGTGTCGCGACGATGTTAGTGCCGACCGTTGTGATGTTCTGGATCGCATAGGTGATAGCCGCACTGCCTGCACTCAGCGCGAGTGCTCCCACTCCGCCCTCAAGGTCAGCCACGCGCTGTTCTAACACATCAGTGGTTGGATTCATGATGCGGGTGTAGATATTGCCCGGCACAGCGAGATTAAACAGGTCAGCACCGTGCTGCGCACTATCGAACTCATAGGCGACGGTCTGGTAGATCGGTGTTGCCACCGAATGCGTGGTCGGATCAGTTGTATAACCCGAATGTATCAGCTTGGTCTCATCTCTCATTCTGTTACCGCTTTATTTGTGTCAGCCAACAGTATAAATCGCAGTGATTTACTTGATCCAGCGCAAGCTGCCATCGAGCTTCATGCTATGCTCGATGCCTCCCGAACGAGACGATGAACATGGCAAACTACGCAGAAGCTGACGTTCCAACTCAGTCCGGCAAGACCTTTCTGGTCACCGGTGCAAACACTGGCATTGGCTGGGATACCGCACGTGTACTCGCCGAGCGCGGTGCCCGCGTGCTGCTGGGATGCCGCTCAGAGAACAAGGCCCTTGAGGCCATTGCCCGAATTCATGAGACCGCACCCGGGGCAGAAGTCGAATGGGTACCACTCGATCTCGCCAGCCTGGCCTCGGTGCAAACCGCCGCGACCCAGGTTTTACAGGAGCCCCGTCTCGACGGTCTGATTAACAACGCCGGCGTCATGGTCCCGCCGAAATCAGAAACCGAAGATGGCTTCGAACTGCAGTTTGGTGTCAATCACCTGGGCCACTTCGCCCTCACAGGACGCTTGCTGCCTCTGTTAAAAGATCAGGCGAGCGCGAGAATTGTCAACGTCAGCAGCCTGGCGCACCGCAGCGGTCGAATCAACTACGACGATCTTCAGGCTGAGCAGCGCTACAGCGCGATGGAACGCTATTCGATGAGCAAGTTCGCTAACATTCTCTTTACCTATGAACTTCAACGTCGTCTGGCGCAGGCGGGTTCGCCTGCCATCGCCGTAGCTTCCCATCCTGGGGTCTCTTCCACCGAACTGGGCCGTCACATGAATCCCCTGATTGGTCTGCTCTTCCTGCCTTTGCTCTTGATTCAGAACACGTCCGCCGAAGGGGCTCTGCCCTCGCTGATGGCTGCCACCGCTGGCGATGTCAGCGGCGGCGATTATTTCGGCCCAAGAGGATTTGCAGAGATGAGCCGCTCGGCGACGAAGGTCCCGACGGTGCCTGCATCGAAGGATGAGGCGGACGCCGCCAGGCTCTGGCAGGTTTCCGAAGCACTGACAGGTGTCACCTACGAGTTTTAGTCTGGTGAGGGGCGTATGTGATGATTGAAGTCTGGGGTCGAAGAAACTCGCTCAATGTACAGAAAGTCATGTGGACACTGGGCGAACTGGAACTCGATTACCTGCGACATGATATCGGCGGCTCTTTCGGTGCCGACGAGCAGTACCTGGCCATGAACCCCAACGGGGTCGTGCCCACGATCCGGGATGATGACCTTGTACTGTATGAATCAAATGCATGCGTGCGTCACCTGGCACGCAACTACGGCTTTGGTTATCTCTGCCCCGCCGATGTCAGAGAGGCCGCCATTGCTGACCAGTGGATGGACTGGCAGTGCAGTGCGTTATCGGGCGCCTTCTTCGCAGTGTTTGTTAACAAGGTCAGGACACCTGTCGCGCAGCGCAACGAGCCTCAGATGCAGCGTGGCCTGGCCCAAACCACAGCCCTGCTGAGGCAGCTGGAGAGTCGCCTGAAAACAAGTGATTTCATCGTCGGCGATGAACTGACCATGGCGGATATCGTGATCGGCGCCCATCTATATCGCTACTACACGATGGACATCGGACGTGAGCCATTGCCTGCGCTGGAGCGATACTACAACCGGCTCTGCGCGCGACCGGCTTACCAGTATCACGTCATGATCGACTGTGGTCGCGACCCGGAGGAATGGCTTGCGCAGGAAAAGAAAAACGCAGGCCTGCAATAGCTGAGGCCGGGCGTCGGGTGCTGCCTCTCAGCCTTCGCCGCCCTTGTCTTCCAAGATCAGACTTTCGAGCTCTTCTATGGTTTCAGACTGCTCGCGCATGATGATGCCGGTGCAGTCACCGAGGGTAACGATGCCGACGGTTTCGCCGTGGGTCGTGATGGGCAGGTGACGAATGCGATGCTGGATCATCAACGCCATGCATTGCTGCAGCGTCGTATCTTCATGACCGACAATCACATCGGGAGTCATAATGTCTCGGACGGGCGTGTTTTTGGATGCGCGATCTTTCAAGATCACTTTGCGGGCGTAATCCCGCTCCGAAACAATCCCGGCGAGTTGGCTATCAGGGGAAGTGACTACCAGCGCACCGACATTCTTCTCTGACATCATCGCGACGGCATCATATACAGTTGCATCAGCATCTATGGAAAAAACCGCCCTGCCTTTGGTATCGAGTAATTCTCCTGCCGTGCTCATTGGCTTACCTTCTTATTGAGGATTACTGCTACCTTAAGCCCGTTTCACCAGATTTTCCAATCCTCATCGCGCAGATACTTCGCCTTATCGCTCTCAACCGAAATGCGC
>JAYQAI010000053.1:21087-27537 GCA_038136715.1 Gammaproteobacteria bacterium
TTTCCAATCCTCATCGCGCAGATACTTCGCCTTATCGCTCTCAACCGAAATGCGCTTCATCTCATCGCAAGTGATCAAACATTTTCCCGCTAAAGCCTGTCTTTGTCTGTACAGGTGGGCAAAAAGGGCCGGCCGTAATCAACTAACTGACGGAGACGATAATGAAACTGAATCTGAATCAAGCAAAACTAGGCCTGGCTGCACTCACGATTGTTGCCACTGCGGGTGCAAACGCAGCCGGCCTGACGAGCAACGCCGATGCCATCACGGTCGACGCACGCGGCCTCGACCTCACAGAAGCGCAAGGCCAGGAAGTCCTCTACGCGCGACTGACTCGAGCAGCCAAACTGATTTGCGGCGACACCACGGTACATGGCGCAGGTTCCCTGAAGCAGGCGCAGAAAAATCGCAGTTGCGTCAACGATAAGCTGTCGAAGGCAGTGGAGTCGGCCGGCAGCGAGGGCCTGCAGGCCATGCATAACCGCAGCTGATTTTCGGCAATCACTTCTTAACGCGATTACCCCAACAATCGTGTTACCCATGGGCGGCTTCGGCCGCCCATTTCAATGCCAGGCGGCTTAGCGAATAACACCGTAGACCCGCTCGGGTATGATCCGGATGATGACTCGTTGCTGGTCCTGCAGCCACCCCTCCAGGTCTTCCGGTTCCTGGAAATCCGTGTCCTGGATACTCTGAAACACCAACCTCGTATTGCGCACCAGATCCTTGCGCTCGATCCTGGCGAGACCTTCGATCGAAACGAAGTTGAATGGCTCCTCGTTGTTGAAAATGCAGAGATTAACCCGACTGTCTCTCTCTATGGATTTGCATTTAAAGGCGAAACCCGGCGTACTCACCACCAGTTCATCACCATCCCGCGCATAGGCCACCAGCGAAGACACCGGGCTGCCGCTGGTGCGCAGCGTGGTCAACGAGGCCCAGCGATATTCACTGATGAATTCATCAAATGCGGTGTTGTCTGAAATCATGATGGTTTACCTGAAGGTTACGACTCGCTATATATAATGCCTGTGAGTGGCTTAGCAGAACAGGGGACATACATGCCTAGACTAACAACGAATGAGCGAGATCAATTCCTGTCGGAACCCGGCATCGTCATGCGAATTGCCTGCGTCCGCGAAGATGGCAGCCCGCTGGTGACGCCGATCTGGTTTCTTTACCGGGACGGTGCGATCTGGTTTACCCCTCGCGCCCAGTCGGAATGGTTGACGTGCCTGCGTAACGACCCTCGTGTTTCGCTCTGCATTGACGACCAGAACCTGCCCTACTCCAAAGTGATCGTTGAAGGCGCAGCTACGATGGAGCACGACCTGGGTGAGGATGACGAATGGCGAGATCTGTACCGGGATATTGCCCGGCGTTATGTGCCGGGCGAGGCTGCTGAGGCTTACGTACAAAACACCATCGACCAGGAACGCGCCTTGTTCTCGCTGAGTCTCGCTGACAGCGAAGTCAAGACCTGGCGTATGCCGCTGGACGGAGAGAACCCGACAGGTATCTGGCACCAGCGCTACTATGCGCCAGGCACAAAATTTTCTGATCACTGACTTCGCCCTCAGTTTGTGACACACTCGATGCCTGTCTAACAAAGCTGACCTAAACCAAGGAGAAAAAAATGGCTGCTTATTTTGTTGCGCAATACGCTGTCACCAACCCCGCACTCTACGGCGAATACGCAGCCGGTGCCGGTCCTGCCGTGGCTCAATACGGCGGTGAAGTCGTTATTTTTGATGCTGCCGCAGAGACCGCTGAAGGTACCGCGCCTGGCCCGCAGACGGTAGTTCTGAAGTTCGAGGACACTGAAGCGCTAAAGAAGTGGTACGACTCGCCTGAGTACCAGGCGGTCGTTGGCAAACGCCTCGAGGCGACCGACGGCTTCGCGGTCATCTCCCAGTCGATGAACGCGGGCTGAGATCTCAGGGAATCGGCGTGACGGCACCCGCTGTCACGCCCTCACCTTCTTCCGAATAAAATACGTGATACTTCCGACTGCTGAACAGCCAGCGGCCTTCCTGTTTCACATATTCATCAACATACGTACCGAGGGAAAATCGACCCTCAGTTGAATTGACCGGTTTCAGATTCTCCTGCAGGTACCAGCGCCCCGTCGCTTGATCACCATCAATTTCCAGGGTGCCCTGGTGCACGATCTGGGCAACAAACTCAAAGCCAGCCATGGCACCTTCCCAGAGTTGAACGATATCCGCCTTGCCCTCGGCAGAGAATGCAGACAAATCCCAGACGCTCTCTTCTGCCCAGGTGCTGGCCCATAACGCCTTATCACGGCGGTTAACGGCATCAGCGTAGGCTGACACCAGGTGACGTATGGCCAACTCGTCGGCAACAACATCGTTCATCAATCTTTCTCCTGTTGAAAGCGGGCGATCGCGGACTGGCGATCAACTTCCTTGACGTCTTCAAACATTTCCTCAAGCCGATCGATCAGCCAGGGAACCAGCTTGCCGGGTATGTCGCCTTCTATATGGCCATTGGCAGCCATCCCTTCAAGCAGGTACTTCGTTACTCTGTTGGCCATGATAAATTCTTCGGACAGCGCCAGGTCAGGGAAAACGTTTTCTGTCGCCTGCAACCAGGCCCGGTCAAACTCCCTGCTGGTCTGCTCAAGTACCTCTTTCAGGTCATCGTCGGTTCGTGCAGCCACCTGCAACTCATGAAACACGGTGTAGAGTGGCGTCTTCAACTGTCCCCAGAAGGACTCGATACCTTCACTGATCTGGGTGTGTTCAGCGTCTTCCTGGATCTTAAGCTCCTGTGCGGTGTAGAGCTGGAGCCGTCTCTGATTGAGATGAACGACCGCCGCCCGCACCAGATCGATGCGCGACGGAAAATGATGCAGCATCGCGCCTCGCGACACGCCCGCCTGCTTGGCAACCTTTTCAGTCGTGGTATTGCCGTAGCCAAGCTCGTAAAAACAATCAATCGTCGCATCCAGTATGGCTGCCCGGGTATTCTCACTTTTGGTCTGTTGCCAGGTTTTTTCTGAAGCAACCTGATTGTCTTTGCCCTGGGATTCGGGCCTGGAGAGCGCCATAGACAAAATTGCGAACTTGTTAGAGTGATTTCATACTACCGGCTTTACCGTCTAGCGTCATCTGAGAATTAGGATCATGACTCCGCCAAACATTCTTCTTGTCACCAAGGGACATCCCTTTGATCACAATGCCCTCTTTTCCATGTTTAACAACATTGAGGTGAACTGGACGCACGTTGAGCAACCAGCAGCCCGGGTGTTTTTTGAACCATCCCTTGCAGACGAATACGACGCGCTGGTCATGTACGATATGCCCGGCATTCAGTTCGGGCCAGGCGGCCCTGTTTTCGAGACACCGAGCGATGCCTATAAGGCCAACCTGATGGCACTGACTGACGCGGGCAAGGGACTGGTGTTTCTTCACCATGCCATCGCGGGCTGGCCCGCCTGGGAAGAATATGCCGAGATTATAGGTGGTCGATTCCTGTACATGCCTGGAGAACTTAGAGGGCGTTCGCTGCCAGACAGTGGTTATCGTCACAAGGTGGAGCACAACATCAGTGTGCTTGCCGACCATCCCATTACTCGAGGCTTACCTTCTTCTTTTGCTATGACTGATGAACTCTACCTGTCGGAAGTATTCGAAGACACCGTCGTACCGCTGCTTGCCAGCGACTACCATTTCAAGCGGGACAATTTTTATTCCGCACAAAAAGCCGTGGCAGAGGGCAAGATGTTTGATAACGACGGCTGGCAGCATGATGAGGGCCCCAACCTGGTGGGCTGGGTCAAAAGCTATCGCAACAGCCCAATCGCCTACATTCAGGGCGGTGACGACCCGCAGGCTTACGAGAACACTCATTTCCAGCAGCTGCTGGAAAACGCTATTCGCTGGGCAGCGAGCGACTCAGCTCATTCCTGGGCACGCGACCGGCACGAGGCCTAGGCCTGCACCTCGCGCCGGCAACGCTCAAAGATCTGGCGGGCTCGTTCTACCGGATCAGGAAACTGGTCACGCAACGCTTTCGAACGGATCTCCAGGGAAACATCAATATCAGCCCGGCGCACTGTTTCTATGTCACCCGCCCTTGCCTCGCCCTCCCCCAGACAGCAACGTCCATCGACCGCAGCCGTGATGTAATCGAGACCAGTCATACTGGCAGACGACTGCATAAAATCGCAGGCCTGGACATAGGAGAACAAAGAGTCATCCAGTGACGGTAATGGTTCGCCGGACCGATTCAGGTGCATCAGGTCAACCAGGATTCCCGCAGCCGGGTGATCGACCTCTGCGATAAATGCACGCGCGGCCGCCAGCGATTTGACACTGGTGAATTCACCGAACTCAAGATTGAGCCGCAGCCTGTCTCCAGCCATTTCACACAGTCCGCGAAACTGTTCAATAGAAGCCTCATAATCGTCGTGACGCGAGACCACCAGTACATTCGGCGCTTGCAGAGCAAGGCCAACTTCAACCAAAAGCGCCTGTTCTGCCGAGGGCTGGCTGCCGCCCTCCAGCCAGCAGGCTTCAACATCAACGAGTTTGACCCCTGTTTCGTTCAGCGCACGGCTGACCCTGCCAAGCGCGCCCTCCTGCCAGGATGTTTTCGGGTCAACCCACATGCCGCAGCTGGCAAACCCAGCGGCTTTGGCGATACGGGGAATCTCCCAGGGTTCGACATCGGGGACACAGCCTGCGGCCAGCGCCCAGTGCGGCTCGATCATGCGTTTCTCCTCTGTAATAGTCAGAGTCTGACAAACCCTGCCGCAATGCGCCACAACGCCGAAAACAGTCTTGACTGCCGGTTTTTGCTTCCCTAGGCTTTAGAGTTCTTTTTACCTGGCGGCCATGCCAGACATTACAGCTATCTCAACGAGGGAAAGAACCATGGATTTACAATTATCAGGACAATGTGCGCTCGTCACCGGCGGAACCAAGGGCATTGGTCGTGCCATCGTCGAAGCGCTATCAGACGACGGCTGTAACATCGCACTCTGTGCGCGCAACGCTGACGAAGTGACAGCGGCGGTTGAGGCCATTTCTGCCAAGGGCGTAAAGTGCTTCGGCAAGGCTGTGGACGTCACCGACGGTGATGCTTTTAAGGCATTTATCGATGAAGCCGCAGCTGACCTGGGTGGCCTGGACATCTTCGTCTCAAACGTGGCCGGCGGTAACGCGCCCGGTGTCGAAGGCTGGAGAAACCAGTTTGAAGGCAACGTTGTTGCTGCAGTCAATGGTGTTGAAGCAGCGACTCCCCACCTCGAGAATTCAAGCAATGGCAGCATCATCTTCATCTCGACCACGGCAGCGGTTGAGAAGTTCATGAACGCAGGCCCGTATAACGCGACCAAAGCAGCTCTGCTGCAGTACTCAGGCGCTCTTGCCCACGAACTGGCGCCGAAGGGTATCCGCGTCAACTCTGTCAGCCCCGGCCCGATCTTCATCGAAGGCGGTTCCTGGGACATGATCAAGCAGAACATGGCAGCACTGTACGATTCCACGGTTGCGCAAATTCCACTGGGTCGCATGGGTACCGCCGACGAAGTCGCCGTTCAAGTCGCCGTACTGGCATCGCCTCGCGGCGGCTTCACCAGCGGCACGAACGTTGTGATCGACGGGTCAATGACTCAACGCATCCAGTTTTAAACGGACAGCAGCATAGAGAGGAAGGGATATGCCAGATAAGAAAATCAACGCCTACATGGTAGCCGCCGGCATGTATCACGACATTGATCATGCCCGGCTTGAACTGTTGAAGCTGCTCGCTGAGCATCCGAACATTCGCACTAAAGTTGCCTGCGACTTCCATGATATCGAAGGCATCCAGGCCAGCGATTTTCTTATCACTTATACCTGCAACCTGGTGCCGACAGAGGAGCAACAGAAAGGCCTCAGGGAGTTCATCTCCAATGGCGGCAAGTGGTTCGCACTGCACGGCACCAACTCTATCCTGGAATTCACGGAAAATGGTGTCGACGCGCCGGAAACAGCGCCCGACATGATGGATCTGCTGGGTGGCCAGTTCATGGCCCACCCGCCGATCCAGCCGTTTACCGTTAAGACTGAAGACCCCGATCACCCTCTCGTCAAGGATGTTGGGGAATTCGACACCGACGACGAGCAGTATCTCTGCAAGATGCACGGTGAACATGAACTACTCATGTATTCAGAATATACCGGCACCTGTGACGGCTGGGTGAACTCAGACTTCAATAACGATGACAAGCGCGCGGTTTACTACATCAAGCGCACCGGCGACGGCGAGGTGCTGTACCTGAACCTCGGCCACTGCCGTGGGCACTGGGACATGGAACCGGTCGCAGAGTACTATCCAGAAATTGAGCGTGGTTCCTGGGAGAAGCCTGAGTACTATGAACTTCTGCGCCGCGGCATCAATTACTGCGCTGCAACCTGAACCCAGGAACGGGGCCATAGC
>JAYQAI010000054.1:0-24483 GCA_038136715.1 Gammaproteobacteria bacterium
TCTCGAGCGATGCCGCGCGATGGTGCGGCCCAACAGGCCAAGGCCCCTTCCGACGGGACTCCCAGCCGCCTTTTAAGCGTTGGTATGGCTTTTGCTTTCCTGCAGGGCAACCCCATCTGGGAGCGAGCCATGAAAAACTTTTCTTACTTTGAGGTGGCATTTGCCATCACTGCAGCCGTGCTGATCACTGAACCGGTCTGGGCACATCACGCACAGGGACTTTTGGAGAGTTCGTACTCTGACCGAGCCACCCTTGACGAAATCAAACGACTGAAATCTGAAATCACGCTGCTGGAGGTAAGGCAGGGGCAGTTTTCAGAGGCACTGTACAAGCCGGTTTTTGACCTTGCCGTGCATCAACAGTTCATGGGAAACCATGCCGCTGCGGTCGAGAGCCTGCGGCGCTCACAAAACATCGTGCATCGCAGCTACGGCGTTTACTCCGAACACCAGATTGAAAGCCTCGACCTGCTCAACCAGAGCCTCGCCGTGCTGGGAGACTTTCATGGGGTTGATACCCTGCAGCACTTTCGCTTCGCTGTGGCAGAGCGCGCCTTTGGCCCTGGCGACCTGCGTCTTGCTGCTTCACAGCTGAAACTGGCGGACTGGTATCGCCAGACCAGTCGTTTCAAGGCAGCGCTCGAGATGTACGAGACGGCACATTCTATGATCCCGAGTTCAGATATCGCGGGCCATGTACGCGTGCTGCGTTCAATGGCGTTGACACAGTATCTTGCCGGTCGTTGCTGTGGCTCGGAGCTCCTTGCCGAGGCGCTCCACCTTGTCGAAGACAGAGCAGATATTGCAGGCGTTGAGCTGGTGCAGGCGGCGACAGACCTGGTTGATCTGGCCGCGATTGAAAAGAGGCCTGTGGTGCAGCCGTCTGCACTCGAAGGTCTGCCAACTGAATATCTGGGTTTCGCCGAGCGACGTGATGTGCTCAGTCTTATGGGTAACGCAGCACTGACTCAAACGCCAGGCTTTAGCAGCATAACCTACGTCGATTTTGGTGAACGTGAACCCGGGGAGGCGCCGGTGCCAACTGTCGGTCACCCTGTGGCCATGTGTGGTAACACCTATGATGCGTTGGTGCCTTCGAGCCGTGGTCCGATTCGTCTGAACGTGACGCTGACAGTCAGCGAGCGGGGCAGGCCGACAGATATCACCATTAATGGGGACGTGCCTGGCAAGCTGAAGCGGTACCTGAAGCGATCATTGATTGCGAGCAGCTACCGCGCAGCGACGGATGCCTCGGGTGCTGCCGTTGATGCCGAACTGACCTTCACTCAGACGTTCGATCCGCGCCCGGGCGCTGTCACCAGCCGCAGCCAGGTGCAGGACTGGAGCCGCATGCTGGTGGCACAGACCTGCCAGACAGAGGGCGTTCAGCGGATCTGATTCTCAGTTGCAGCGTACTCTCAGCCCTGCACGCGGCGTTGATCGCGCCAGAAGGGTTCGCGCAGCTTGAACTTCTGTAGTTTGCCTGTGGCGGTACGCGGTAGTTCGGGAATGAAATCCACCGATGTCGGGCACTTGAAGTGCGCCATATTCTCCCGGCAGAACGCGATGATGTCGGCCTCAGTCGACTCGTCGCCCTCGCGCAGGACGACGAGCGCCTTTGGCGTCTCACCCCACTTTTCGCTGGGTACGCCGATAACAGCACACTCGACAATGGCAGGATGTTTATAGAGGACATCTTCAATGTCTGGTGAGCTGATGTTTTCGCCACCGGAAATGATGACGTCCTTCTTGCGGTCAACGATATGAATGTTGTTGAACTCATCCCACACAGCGAGATCACCGGTGTGGAAGTAACCGTCATAGACCGCCTTGTCGGTCTCTTCCTGCTGCTGCCAGTAACCGGCGAAAACCACGTTCGAGCGGGCACATACCTCGCCGATTGATGCATTGTCCTGTGGCACCGGATGACCAGCATCGTCCAGTACCTGCACATCGACACCAAGTCCGGGCGAGCCGGCGCGGGCGCGTCGTGAATAGTCATCCGCGTCGATAGAAAAATCGGGCTGGGAGGCCGTCAGCAACGGCGCTGTCTCGGTCAGGCCATAAATCTGAATAAAGCGCCAGCCCAGTTCCTTTTCCAGGCGCTCGATAAATGCCGCAGGCGGAGGCGCGCCGGCGACTGTAAAACGCGGCTGCGTCTCGATGTTGTGTTTTGACGCATCGGGGTAGTCCAGCACCATGCGCAGCACGGTTGGCGCCATGCAGGCAAACGTGACTTTTTCATTTTCAATCAGATTGAAGATATCGCTGGCATCAACATTACGCAGCACAACGTGTGTACCACCCATGCCAGTCAGGGCATAGACGCCACCCCAGCCATTGCAGTGGAACATCGGCAGAGTCCACAGCTCTATGTCATCGTGAGCAACCTGCAGGTGTGCGATCAGGTTGTAGGCATTGATATAGAGGTTACGGTGCGTGAGCATCACGCCCTTCGGTCGTGCCGTGGTGCCCGAGGTGTAGTTGATCGAGACAACGTCGTTTTCATCACGCGCGGGTCGCGCCGGGGCCTTTTCTGGGGCACTTGTAATCAAGGCTTCCCAGTCTTGCCAGTTGTCCCTTGGCTGGCTCGTGTCATCCGCGACGATCCAGTGCTGCACCGTCGGCAGCTGATCCCTGATTTGATCGACGATATCGGTGTATTCATGATCCACGAGGACTGCGCTAACGCCGGCATGATCAATGATGTACTGGTGATCCTCCGGTGTCAGGCGATAGTTCAGTGGGACGAGAATCAGACCCACCTGAGCAGTCGCGTAAAAACTCTCGAGGAAGAAGTGTGAGTTTGGGCTCAAAATGCAGACCCGGTCGCCCTGGTTCAAACCGAGGCCAAGCAGCGCATTGGATAAGCGGTTGACGCGCTCCTGGTACTGGCGATAGCTCAACCGGAGGTCGCCATCCACAATGGCGAGCTTGTCGGGGTAAAGCCGGGCTGATCGGTCAAGGAAGTCATCAATTAAGAGAGGTACGTGCATAGCTGTTTCTCGCGATTTCGCTGGTGTCTACTTGTCAGAGGCGCAATGACACACGCTGCGGCGCAGGCTGTCAATCTCTGGCGAGATCGACGATTGTCCACGCCAGCAGTGCTGCGTCAGTAAAGAATTGATGTATTCTCCAATGCAGCAATGCAAACCGTGACGAAACGGGCGCCGCAGCAGGTTGACCCAACACTGAATATCATCCGCAGTGCGCTGGAATAAAAAAGGAGACCGCTATGGATATGAGAGCAGCTCTCGCAACAACACCGGCTGAACCATTCAGCTTTGCATCATTTTCGCTCGAAGCGCCCAGGCCCGATGAATTAAGGGTGCGTATCGTGGCGACGGGCATCTGCCATACCGACATCGCCGTCAAGAACCAGGATGTGCTGCTGCCTCTGCCGATGGTACTGGGGCATGAGGGGGCCGGTGTCGTTGAAGCTGTTGGTAGTGCCGTCAGTCACATCAAGGTGGGTGACCACGTTGTGCTTTCCGGTGATTCCTGCGGCACCTGCCGTAAGTGTCAGCACGGCCAGACGTCATACTGTGACGAGTTCGTCGAAAGAAACCTGACGGGCTTTCGAACCGACGGGACGTCACCTTGCGCCCAGGGTGCTGATGCCGTCCGTGGCCGCTTCTGTGGACAGTCTTCGTTTGCGACTCACAGTATTGTCTCGGCGAGATCGGCTATCAAAATTGCCAGGGACTATCCGCTCGAACTGATGGGGCCGCTGGGTTGTGGGCTGACGACAGGCGTCGGCACTGTCTTGAATGCCTTGAAGCCGCCTGCCGGCAGCAGTATCGCTGTGTTTGGTGCGGGTACCGTTGGCTTGTCAGCTGTCATGGGCGCAGCGCTGGCAGGTTGCGCGAAAATTGTTGTTGTGGACCCGGTAGCTTCACGCCGTGAAATGGCATTGTCGCTGGGCGCAACGCATGCGCTTGATGCCGCAGAAACAGGCGTAGACGAAGAGGTCATCGGCCTTACGGCCGGCGGGGCTGATTTCAGTGTTGAATGCTCCGGAGTGCCGGCTGCGGTTAATGTTGCCATTAAATGCCTGGCGCGGCCTGGCTGGTGTGCCCAGGTCGGCGCGCCGCCAGGTGGCACCATTCACCCGCTGGACATGGACCACGTCGGTTTTGGTCGTGGCATCCGAGGTGTTGTCATGGGGGACGCGAATCCGCAGACGTTCGTGCCTTATCTTGCTGAGTTACACGCGAGTGGACGCCTGCCGTATGAGCGCTTCGTCAAGTTCTACGATTTTGAGGACATTAACACTGCCGTAGCCGACAGTGAGCGCGGTGATGTGATTAAGCCAATACTGCGAATCAGCAGTTAATCTGGGAAGGTTGGATAACCGGTGTTATCCCAGCAGCCAGCGCGGTGTGCTGGCCGTATATTGCAGGTATGCATCACCAAACTTTTCTCGCAGGGCAGTCTGCTCCACGCTCACCTGGCTGATCACAGCCCAATGGCCTGCGACGAGGCATATGAACGTAAACGCGGATGGCAGTGCCAGAAAGAAGCCAAACTGGCCGGTCATGACCAGCAGCATCATGGGGTTTTGTGATACGGCGAAAGGGCCGCCGGTAATGAGCTCGGACTGGTCTTCAGGATCTGTGCCAGATCGCCAGTGACCATTCATGTACAGGTTTACCGCGACCAGGCCACCGAAACTGGCGATGAGCAGGACGCAGCCCGATAGCAGAATGTAGGGTGATTGCAGACCGCCGATCAGAAACAGATATTGATCGAGTGCAGGAAACGGAACGCGAACCAGGCAGACGGCAAAGATGATGATACGAAAGACCCTGAAGGTCATGTGGGTCAGGTGGTGCAGCGAACCCACGGCACCCAGATAGGTGACTTTCTGCTTTAACCTCGCGGTCAGCAGATTGATCCTGATGACGTAGAACGCGCACACAGCAGAGAAGAAAAGCGCGAGAAACCACCTGACAAACTCCTCGATCAAAATTCCCTCATTACCTATTGCTGTGCGCTGAAAACTCTATCCAGTCCGTATCATAGATTGTCTGGCGCTGAATGTGAAAACGACGGGTCGCAGGCCTGTTTCTCAGCGACTGAGCCACGCGTCGACCCGGGCTTCCAGAACCGGCATCGGCAGCGGGCCACCACCGAGAATCACATTATGGAACTCACCGTAATCAAAGTCCTCGCCGAGCTCCTCCATGGCTCGCGCCCGCAGTTCGAGAATCTGCATCATGCCGATTTTGTAGGCCGTCGCCTGGCCCGGCATGTAGAGATAGCGCCAGATCTCTGATGTGACCGCATTGGCGGCCTTGGCTGAATTAACCAGTGCATAGTCAATGGCTGCCTGCTCAGTCCATCCCTTGGCGTGCAGACCAGTATCGACTACGAGGCGAATCGCGCGCCAGAGTTCACCAGAGAGTCGGCCGAAATCATTGTAGGGGTCCCGGTAGAAACCCATGTCTTTCGCCAGCAGTTCACTGTACAGCCCCCAGCCTTCCGAGTAGGCAGTGTAGCCGTGGTAACCCCTGAATCTGGGAATACCTTCCAGTTCCTGCTGGATGGAAATCTGCATGTGATGACCGGGCAGGCCCTCATGGTACGAAAGATTTTCAATGCGGTAGATCGGGTGGGTCGACATGTCGATCAGGTGCATATAGAACACACCGGGTCTGGTGCCATCAGGGGTGCCCCGGGCGTAGTGGGCGGCGCCCCCCGGCTGCTCTCGGAACGCCTCGACGCGCCTGACTTCTAGTGCAGCCTGAGGCAGCAGGTCAAAGTACGCTGGCAGTTTCGCTTCGATGCCATCAATGTAGCCCTGGGCGAGGGCGATATAGTCCTCGCGCCCCTGGTCGGTCGATGGGTAGTAGAACTGTTCATCCTCCCGCATGTAAACAAAGAATTCCTGTAGTGAGCCTTCAAAACCGACCTGCTGGCGGATAGCGTCCATCTCGGCGTGGATCCGCGCAACTTCGGCGAGACCCGTTGCATGCACCTCGTCTGCGGTGAGGGGCAGAGTCGTCATCCGCTCGAGCCGGTAGTTGTAGTAGGCCTCGCCATCCGGCAACGTCCAGGCGCCGGCGCGGCTCTTGTCGAGTGACGCCATGGTCGCCGCGAGCCAGTCAATCAGTGCTTCATAGGCTGGTTGAACATCAGCCAGAAGGGCAGAACGGAATTTCTCGCGGTAGGATTCGGCCTGCTGGACCGTCAGTGATCCTGACTCAAGCAGGGCATCGATTTTCTTGTTGATGTCGCGCCAGAGACCGGTCGGTTCGCCCGGCTGGTAGGGTGCGCCGGCAATGACCTTGCGAGCGTTCTCAAGCGCCAGCTTGAAATTGGAGTGTGACGTGGTGATGCCTCTCTCTGCCGCCACCCTGGCGCGCTCAAGATACTGGCCGAGCTGCGTATCTGCCGCCTGGACACGGGCGAGGTAGGCATCAAGGTCTTCGACTGATGCAACAGCCTGATAATTAATCAGGCTGTTCGGCAGGCCGGTGTGAGGCCCACGCCAGCCAAATATCGTGTTGTGGTAACGCCAGGCACTGTCTTTTTCTGCCTGCTGCAGCATAAAGGCCCACAGGTCCCAGCTGATTTTACCCTGGTCTGTCAGACTCTCGCGGTCGAAGTTCGCCTGCATCGCCGCCACGCTGCCGCGGCGCCAGTCCAGCACCCGGTCCATTGCTTCAATGGAAACATCATTCAACTGGTCGTAGCCCGTCTTGATACCGAGGCGGGTTTTCGCCTGCGGGTAAAAATCGAGATAGGTTTCAAACTCGTTGTCGAGCCAGTTGTTGAAGGCCAGCGTTGCCGTCTCGCTGGATACTGCCGTCGTCTGCGGCGTGGCATCGCTGCCAGGCTCAGGTGTTTGCCAGGAACAAGCGGCGAGTGTCAGGGCCAGCACGGGCGGCAGAAGAAATCGATTCATTTTGACTCCAGGATATTTCGTGGTTGCTATCATACAGACTCGATCCCAAGACGCGGCGTGATGAGTCTCTGCTGATGATTGATTTGTGACAGTAAACGCGGCAGGGTGCAGTCTTTATTACGACGGGTATAGCATGTCTCGACTACCAATCATCTGCTTTTTTGTCCTGCTCTGGAACGTGCCGCAGACCGCAACTGCGTCAACTGATGAGCTGGTTGCCTATGAGGGCTACACCGGCGCATACGACGGTTTCTCACTGCTACTTGATGAGCGTTTCGACAAGCTGAATTACAAGATCTGGAAGAAAGGTGATGGGGCTGTGGGCCAGGAAGCGATGTGCCGCTTCACGCGTCACGGTGTCCGCGCCAAAAATGGTCTGCTGGAGCTCGTGATTAATCGTCGGCATATCGAGTCGAGTTATTCGAAGGATCATAAATCCTACAAGGGTGCTTACGGCTACTTCTGCGGTGAGCTTCGTACGAAACCGGGCAAGCGTATCCGGTACGGCCGAATTGAAACACGCATGAAAGCGCCGGAGAGGGAGGCAGCCTCCGGTTACATCTCTTCGTTGTTTACCTACGTGAATGAAGGTGACGAAGGCGCGAACGAATGGGAGGAGATCGATGTTGAACTCGAAGGCGGCCGCCCGGACAAGTTCCAGGCGAACCTGATCTACGGTCTCGGCTCCTGGGAGTGGTGGCGCACACGCGACTATGGTGCCTGGGAAGACAAGATAGATGTTGGGCCGGTGGATGAGTGGCGCGTGTATGCCATTGAATGGCTGCCAGACCGAATTAGCTGGTTCATTGACGGCGAGAAAGTGAAGACTCTGACGGCCGCTGACATTGACTGTGATCCTGAATGTGTCGACCCGCAGCAATACCCAACACCCATCCCTGATAATGCCGCAGATCTGCTGGTGAATTTCTGGATACCGAATGACGTGATTCAGAATGAGTTTGGCGGTAACAAGCGGGACAACAGGTATCCGATGACGACCCAGTATGACTGGATCCGGATCTACCAGTACGATGCTGCGCCCATGGAAAACTGGAAGAAGTGAATATGACGGTCAAGATCTTCGAGCATCCGCTCTCACCCTATGCCCAGAAGGTGAAACTTGCTCTCCATTTCAAGGGCGTTGCCTATGAAGTCGAGACGCCGGCGATCGGTGTCGATGCTGACGATTTTCTTGCCCTCAGCCCGCGAGGCGAAGTGCCTGTATTCGTCTATGAAGGCGTAACGCTGTATCACTCCGCCGTGATCGCGGCCTATATTGATGACACCTGGCCTGAGCCGCCGTTGTTGACTGGTTCTGCGCCGGAGAAAGCCCGCGTGCGTTTGCTGGAAGACGCCATGGACACGCATTTTGAGGGTAATACCTGGGGCCTCGGCGAAGTCAGGATCTTTGGCCGGGCTGCCGGTGATGAGGCCGAGCGCATGTGCCGTTTTGCTGAGCAGGAAATCCGGGGCTGGTACGCCTGGCTTGAAGCGGCGTTGTCTGACAACGGCTGGTTCAGTGGTGCTGACTATAGTTGGGCAGATATCTGTGTGGTGCCGTTCGTCAACGGCGCTGGACGCTTTGATATCTGGCCGGATCAAGGGACACGCCTGGCTCGATGGCTTGAGCAGGTTAACGCGCGTGAAGACGTTCAAATCGTAACCGAGGCTGCCCGGGCAGCAGAGCTTGATCCTGACCTGATGCAGGCTGCCATCAAGTCAGGCTTCAAGCGTGAATATCGGGATCATCGTCTCGAATGGATGATCCGGGCCGGCGGACTCGACATCGTTGCCCGGGGCATCGCTGAGGATACGATTCGGTTTAACGGCTCGTTTCAGTAGGGCGCTGCCCGACCCGGCACTTTTGCTGCCGGCTCGGGCATCGATTCAGTCGATCGCCACCGGATTGATCAGCATCTGTACGGTCCCTTTCACCCGGGCCTGGCCCAGCACGAACATGAATTCAAAGACGCCGTCGCGCACAAGTGGGCCCGTGTTCATGGTTTCAAGAATGTAGATGCCCTCTTCCTTCAGGTATTTGACGTGGCCGTAGAAGGGGCGTGACTCAACCTGCTGGGGAATCACATCCAGACCCCAGGTGTCGGCGCCGACCGCAACCACATTCTTTGCTGCCAGGTAGTCGGCGACCTCTTCAGACTGGCCCGGTGCGCCGCTGGCCCAGGTGACGGGATCGGCTTTCAGCTTGGCGTCAGTCCAGCCGGTGTGGAACAGCACGACATCACCCTCGCGAATCGGGGTGCCCTGTTTTTTAACCACCGCTTCCAGGTCTTCAACGCTGAAATGCTGACCTGCCTGCATGTGGTCGACGCCGAAGTGACCCGCCATGTCGAGCACGATACCGCGCGTGACCAGCGGCGGCATCTTCTCAGTGCCAAGTTTGGTCAGTCCATCAATCGCAGCAAAGTCGCGGGCGTGGTTGCAGTTGTAGTACATGCCATCAACACCCAGGTGACCCAGACCATCGAGCTGAGAGCCGATGCCGAGCCAGCCGTTGTAGATGTCATCGTTGTAGGTGACATTGGCATTAGGTCTTGCTGACTCCTGCTGGCCGGGCTGGACGACTGTGATGGAAAAGCTGCGGGGCGGGTAGGCAGGTGTTGAAGAATCAATCGTGATACCCAATGGATAGGTCCTGCCGGTCTGGACGAGCTTGGTCGCGGCTAGTACTGAGGCCGGCGTGATGCGGTTAGCTGCGCCGATTTCGTCGTCAGCGCCCCAGTGTGAGTGGGTGCAGTCCTCGGATGCGGCGACCGTCAATGGTAGTAATAAAGAGAGTGTGAAAAGTAATTTCATCGTGTGGCCTCTTAGGGTTTTAACGGAAAACTTCGTTTTGGGGTAGGATACAGACATTTTGAACCAGGAGGGATAGGGGCAAGCGAGATGCAAGCAGTTCGATCGAATGCGCGGGGATTTAGCGTCATAGAAATGATCACAGCCGTTGCGATTTTGGTGATTGTGAGCCTGTTCAGTTTTGCCATTTATCGAAACTATCTGGGGGAAACCCGTACGACCGAGGTGATCAACGCTTTCAAGGCGATCGAACTCGAGGTGCGAGCACCCGCTCGCATGGAAGGTGGCTTGCATCAATGTGACAATTCCCTGGTGCTGTCAGAGAACCTGCAGAGCGAGTATGTCGATCTTGGTATTTCGTCGACGCCCAACGACAGCTCCGCGCCTGACGGACCTCAAGGGTACGCTGCCGTACTTACGGTAAATGCGGATGTTGCCAAGCATGGAAAAGAAGCTGTAGCCGTGGCAACGCTTTTCCATGAGGAGATGACGAACCAGAGACCAGGGGCAGTCTTTGGCGATGTTGTCACCGACGCAGCGGTCGCCTTTGCCGTGCGACTGTCGCCAGCGGGTGAACCCTACTGCGAAGTTACGACGCCAGGCGTTATCGCGCCCGGCGGAAATCCGATAGTGAGCCAGCCGCCAGGTTCAACAGGCACCCCCCCTGCGGTCAATACATTGGTAGGAACGACAACTGGCGGTAATACGGGGATCACCTCAACTGTTACGGGTGCAGTCGCAAATACACCGCCGGTCGCAGACGATGACCAGGTTACCGTTGTGCAGGACAGCAGTGGCAAGGTGATTTCGGTACTGGCGAATGATACCGATGCTGATGGCGACACGATGACGGTATCCTCCGCGACAGCCAGCCATGGTGCCGCAACAACCAATGGCACCACCATCACTTACGTCCCCAATGCTGGATTTTACGGTAGCGATTCAGTTTCCTATGACATCAATGATGGCAGAGGTGGTACGGCAAGCGCTGCGGTGGCAGTCACGGTGACTCAAAAGCCAAACACGCGCCCGGTAGCGGTGGATGATGCCCTGACCGTCGCGCAGGACAGCGGCGGTCAAAGGGTCAGCGTGCTGAGCAACGACAACGATCCCGACGGCGATTCCTTGACACTCAGGTCAGCAACAGCAACCCATGGCACTGCTACCTGGGACGCGACAACGGTGACTTACGCACCGGACCCAGGTTTCTTTGGCTCAGATACGGTGATTTACGCGATAACCGATGGCCGCCCTGGCGGTAGTGCAAGCGCAAGAATCGCCGTGACGGTAACGCGCAAGCCGGATATAGCGCCGGTTGCAGATGATGACACCGTAACCGTTGCCCAGGACAGCAGCGGCAAAGTGATTTCGGTATTGGCGAATGATACTGATGCGGATGGCGACACGATGACGGTAACTTCTGCGACAGCCAGCCATGGCACGGCAACAACCAATGGCACCACCGTGACTTACGTTCCCAACGCTGGGTTTTACGGCAGCGATTCAGTTACCTATGAAATCAGTGATGGCAGAGGTGGAACGGCAAGTGCTTCGGTGGCAGTCACCGTTACTCGAAAGCCCAATACGCGCCCGGTAGCGGTGGATGATGCCCTGACCGTCGCGCAGGACAGCGGCGGTCAAAGGGTCAGCGTGTTGAGCAACGACAACGACCCCGATGGAGATCGCTTGGCGCTCAAGTCGGCAACAGCAACCCATGGCACTGTTACCCGGGACGCGACAACGGTGACTTACAAACCGGACCCAGGCTTCTATGGTTCAGATACGGTAACTTACGCGATAACAGATGGCCGTCCAGGCGGCAGTGCCAGTGCGAGAGTCGTCGTAACGGTTACGCGTAAGCCGAATACGCGACCGACTGCAGTCAATGATCGATTAAATGTGGAACAGGACAGCGGCGGGCACGTCGTCGCCGTACTCAGTAACGATAAAGATGCCGATGGTGATCCGCTCAAAGTAAATTCGGTAGGAGGAGCAAGCCATGGCCGCGTAACAACGAATGGTACGACAGTTACCTACACGCCAAATCGGGGTTTTCACGGCGGAGACACGATTACCTATTCGATCACCGATGGTCGCGGTGGTACAGCGAGCGGATCGGTTGCTGTCACAGTCAGGCAGTCGGCGGCAAGCATAGCGCAAGAAGCGGCAAACGTGGCGCAATCAGCAACCAATAGTTGTCGTGCTAGCTGTAATAGCATTCCGGGGAAAGGAAGGGCGCATAGGCAATGTCTCGCAAATTGTGGGAATTCATGCCGGTCGGCATGTTCAAACACTTATCCGGGTAACAGCAATGCCTATCGGAGCTGCGTGTCTCGGTGTAATTAGGGTGAGAGTAACGAATGCCCTTAAGGGCACTAACTTACTGCGGTTCGGAGGTTCTTATAGCGCCGTAGCTTGTTGAAGAGGCTGCGACCATAAACCCGTACGGCCTCTGTGACTGTGGTCTCGCCTCGCTCGACGCGTCGCGCAAAGCCCTCTGCCAGAAACCGTGTCCCCGATTCTGCTGCCAGTAGTTCGAGCCGCTCGATGTCCTGGCTGCCTTCGCGCAGTGCCTTCCGTAAATCGCCGTCAACTTCCACGACTTCCAGTACCGGTAATCGGCCAGAGTACCCCGTAGACAGACAATTATCGCAACCAACGGCACGCCAGGCGGGGGTCGACCAGATTTCAGCGAAAAGTTTCTCGTCAGCTGACAGTGAGTCTTCTGGCAGCGGCTGTCGGCAGTCGGTGCAGAGTGCTCGCACCAGGCGCTGTGCGGCGACGGCATGCAGTGCGTCTGCCAGTGTTGCTGAGGAGACAGACAGGTCGCGCATCCTCACAGTCGCGAGTAATGCATCGAGGGTGTGGACGGTCGACAGAACAAAGTGGCCGGTCATCGCTGCCTGTGCAGCAATCTCAGCGGTTTCCTCGTCTCTGATTTCTCCGATCATGACGACATCGGGGTCCTGCCGCAAAATGGATCGTAGTGCTTTGGCGAACGTGAGACCGGTGCGTGGATCGACGTCAACCTGTGAGGCGCCCCGCAGCCGGTATTCGACAGGTTCCTCAACGGTCATGATGTTGATGTTTGGGGTGTTCTTTTGCGCAAGCATGGCATAGAGCAGCGAGGTTTTGCCTGAGCCGGTGGGACCCGTCATGAGAATAAGTCCGTCAGCGTTCTGCGACAGACGTTCGAGCGTCTCGCTATCGTTTTCCTCAAGCCTGAGCATACGCAGTGACCTGACCTGGTCTTGGGGCAGCAGACGAAGTACCAGTCGCTCTTTGCCCGTCACCGGCAGAATAGAAAGTCGCAGATCCACGGCCTTCTGTTCGAGTTCCATGCGTAACTCGCCGTCCTGCGGGATCATACTCTTGGTGGGATCCATGCCGCTGATCGCTTTAACGTGGCGAACCAGGTGAAGGTGCACTTTGGCGGGCAACTCAAGTGTTCGGTACAACACGCCATCGATTCGGTTGCGCACAATCGCGCTTTCGCCGTAAGGCTGCACGTGAGTATCGCTCGCACCGACATGATAGGCGCGCTTTAACAGTTCGACGAACAGCTTCGAGGTGGCACTGGCGCCGGTGTCAATGATGGATCCGTCCTTTCGACGGATCAGCAGATCACTGGCCAGCATCGAAGTGGGAATGGAGCCCCAGCCGTCGAGGTCGCCGTTGTCGTCGCCGTACAACGATTCCAGTGCCCTCTCGATTTCGGCTGGCGACGCGATACAGGGTTGCACGGGTGCGCGCAGCAGAAATGCCAGGTCTTCCAAACCAGCAGCATCACTTGGGTCAGCGACGGCGACCTGTGCTCTTGTGCCGTCGAGAACAATCGGCAGCATCATGCGAGTGCGGGCAACGCTCTCTGGGACTTGCCGGGCGAAATCAGGCTCCAGGCCAGAGAAGTCTGCGCGGGGTTCGTTCAGATAGGTTGCCGCAGCATCTGCCAGTTCCTCAAGGCTGATCCCGCCGACGCTCGCAACCTTATGCCAGCTCGATGCGATGTCGCCTTCCAGCTGCAGATTCATCGGTAGAGGTTTTGCTCCGGAGGCTTCGGCCGCAGCTGTGACCAGCCAATGTTTGGCCATTAGTCTGACTCCTCGCGCTGACTAATGCGGTGAATGAGCTGCTGAGGATTATCGCCCTCTTTGAAGACAAGCTCGAACTGTCCGATTTGACCCTGAATGACGTAGCCTTGATCGCCGAGTGAGTATTGGACGTCATCGGACTCCTGCCAGTCTTCAAAAACATAGTCCGGCAAGTGTCCGGTGCGCTGGCGATAGCTTTCAATCCGATAAGCCAGGTGATAAACAGCGATGCTCAAGCGCGCTTCCACGCTGCGTATCCCAAGATCGTGGGGCTTTGGCAAGGGTTCAAGGTAGTGGTAACTCAAGAGCGACGCGCACAGCAACCAGGCGAAAATCGCCGCCGCCGGATGATTGAAACGCGCCTCACTGAAAGTCGCGGTCTCGCCATCACCCCCGCTGAAATGTTCATCAAAACTTTCGTCAGCGGACTGATTGATTAAGTCGTCCAGATCAGAAGCCATCGATAAGTTTCCTCAGATCAACAACGTAATAGTGATCGTCGACTTCCCCGAGTATTCCGTCCGGGAGCTGCTCCTGCACTCGCATCATGATTTCTGTCTCGACCTGACCGCGGCCGCCATAGTCAAGCAGTACCCTCAGGTAGGGCTCGTCCTGCTGATACGGCACTTCGAACAGGTGAAGTGGAAACGCACGGTCTTTGCGCGGCTGGTGCCTGACCAGCTGCAGGACCAGTCCTGAATTGTTTTCACGCCTGAGACGTTCGACGTCCAAACCCTGGTAAGGCCTTGCGTCAGGGTGGAACGGATCAGGGTAGGCTTGCACCCTGTCCTTCCTGCCTGTCGCCATCGGGAACCATCTGCCCGTGTTTTCATGAAAGTCATGAACGGACGCTGCTACGGCCAGCACATTGGCGGTGACCTGGTTCGCTGCAGTTTCATACTCGTAGTGCAGCCAGCTGCGATAGGCGATGACAAAGACCGAAATTAATGAAGCCAGGGCTACGGCAGCCAAGTCCATTCGGGTCCACTGCATGGCTAGGGCGCTTTCTTCCGAAAAGGGTGCGGTTTGCTGGACTCCATGACCATTGTGACGTCGCCGATTGTCGCTTCAAGGTGAAAACTGAAGTCGTTGAGACGTTGATACTCAACAAGACCTCGAACGGCTGGGTTCGGCAGAAGGGGGGGTAAAGAACCGTTTGCCAGTTCGTATTTTTTCAACGTGGCTGCGGCCGAAGACAGGATGTCACTCAGGTTTTCCTCAATCTGGGTGTCGGTCGTTTCACTGAAAGGGGCGACGATAGTGTCGAACTGGAAAGCTGCAGTTATGATTGCGATAAACCAGATAGCAATGGGCACAGAGACGCGAGGCAGCTGGACTGACTTTTTGGCACGGGCTGATTTCGTTCTGCCGTGGCGATCAATATCCGTCTCAGCGTCGCGGATCAATTTTTCCATGTCGCTCATGCGGATATCTTACATGGATTCTGTCCGATCAGGATAGTTCGTACCGGTTCGGTTCGACGTCGTGAGTGCGCTCCCAGAACTCCAGGTTACTGAAAGGCGAGTTGTTCACGACCTTGCCGTCTGAGTTCTTGTACCAGCTCTCGACCCCCGGGTGACCCCAGGCAAGGTTTTTGCTGATGGCCTGCACCTCTTCGTTGTACTCGTCGTTAACGGCTGCCGGCACCTCCAGGCGGCTCGCGTGCCGCGAGATCATAAGGGTAAGGCACTGCATGATGTAGTGTACCTGGCACTCGATGTTGTAGATGATACTGCCGCCATGAACGATGTTGGTATTCGGGCCGTAGAGACAGAACAGGTTGGGGTAGTCGGGTACCAGCATGCCTTTGTAAGCGCGGGGGTACTCACCCCAGAGTTCAGCCAGGCTGGTACCACTGCTGCCAGTCACGTCCATAGGCCAGAGAAATCGATTCGTGTTGAAACCGGTGGCGAAGATAACGACATCAAATGCGTGCTCCTGCCCGTCTTCGGTTTCGATACCGCTCTCGGTAAACCTGACGATCGGTGAGTCGGTGAGTATGACGTCTTCGCGCGCCATTGTCTGGTACCAGTTATTGTCGACAATGACGCGCTTACCAAAGACCGGGAAGTCGGGCGTACAGGTTGGCAGCAGGTCCTGGCGCTCACCCAGCTGGTCACTGATGTAGTCTGTCAAAGACGCTCGCATCATGTCGTTGCTCTCGCTCATGGCGCGGTCCTTGTGGGGCCAGGCCGGGTCGCCAGGGACGTTCGGCCAGTTCGCATCCATGAAACTGAAAATCATGCGAGCGCGGTGCCATTCGGCATAGAGCGGAAGGTGGTTAAGCGCCCAGACCAGGCCGTCTTCGACGGGCCGGTAGTAGTCTTTGTTCGGTGATATCCAGTGCGGTGTGCGCTGGAATACCGTCAGGTGAGTTGCCTTGTCTGCCGTCTTGGGGGCAAGCTGCACCGCGCTGCAGCCGGTTCCGATGACGGCGACTTTCTTATCGACAAGGTCAATGTCATGGCGCCAGCGGGCAGAGTGAAAGGCTTCACCCTGGAAGGCTTCAAGGCCATCGAACTCGGGGATGATGGGCCGGTTCAGCTGGCCGACAGCACTGACGACAACGTTGGCCGTCAGCGCGTCAATTGATCCGTCAGCACGCCTGACGCTGACAGTCCAGATGTTCTGACTGTCATCGAAATGCATGCCTGTTACTTCCGACTCGAACTGGATATTGTCACGGATACCGAACTTGTCGGTGCAGCTTTCAAAGTACTGGTACAGTTCGTCTCGCTTCGAAAAATAGCCGCTCCAGTTGGGATTGCGCTCGAAAGAGAAGGAATAGAAGTGATTCGGCGTATCGACGCCACAGTCAGGATAGGTGTTTTCGTACCAGGTGCCGCCGACCGCATCGTTTTTCTCAATGATGGTGTACGGCACGCCGGCATCCTTTAACTTCACGGCCGTGCAGATGCCTGACATGCCGGCACCAACGATGAGCACCGAAAAATCGACGCCGGTATTGGCTGCCATCGCTTGTTTGATCTCACCGCGCCATTGCTCGTCGCGATCAACGAAGCGGGTTTCTTCCAGCAGCATGCGGCAGTAACTGTCCTCGATTGGCGTGGCGGTGGAAAATTCCATCCAGTGCTTCATGCGCTCGAGATCGGGTGCTGGCGGCAGGCTGTAACCTTTATCGCGCATCTGCACGATCATATTGAAAGCTGCCTCGCGGATTTCCGCCGCGATCTCATCGGTGTAGCCCCCGGAATCATCGGGGAACAGCTCACCCTCAGGTATCTCGATGGGTTTTGGCTGGTAGCGCTCGGTGAGAAATCGGTCATCCCCGACAAAGTGGGTCATGACGACCAAAAGTGTTGGCAGATTGATATCAAGCAGGGCCGCGCGAATCTCATCATCGTTGCCTGTGACTTCTGTGGGATCTGTCATAGCTTTTTCTCTGGATAAAGTCTGTTTACTGCGGATAGTCGAATGGTAACACTGCAACCCCGCTGTTGTTGAGTCTGCGCCAGGGCGGCGTGATTCAGTGCTGGCCAAAGACCCAGCGGGTAAGGGCGGCAACCACCAGCAGCATCACCAGGGCCATGGGCAGCCCAATGATAATCGATCCAGCCTGCAGCGCTTCAATGCCGCCGATGATCAGCAAGGTGCCGGCAACGGCGCTCAGCATGAAACCCCAGAGCACTTTCATGCTGACAATCTGATCAACGTTGAGCATGTGGCAAATGACCAGTGTCGCGGAATCAAGGGACGTGATCAGCCAGGTGAACAGCAGGAACGAGACAATCAGGAACAGGGCGGCATGGATTTCAGCCAGCGGCAGCGTCTTGATAGTGGCGGCCATTGCGAGACTGTAGTCCTGGGCGGCAGCGCTACTGATACTCGCAGGCTGGGCCAGTTCCGCAAAGATCGCAGTGCCGCCAAATACTGACATCCAGATAATCACGATGAGGGTGGGAGCAAACAGCACACCGAAGATGAACTCCCGGATGGTCCGACCGCGGGAAATACGCGCGACAAACAGGGCTACGAACGGTGTCCAGGCCAGCCACCAGCCCCAGTAGAATACCGTCCAGCCCGATTGCCAGCGGGTGCCGGCGTCATCGCCTGCCATATAGAAACCCATGGGTATTACCGCGGCTGCGTAGGCGAAAAAATTCTCCAGCAGTGCGCTCAGCTGAAACCATGTCGGCCCGATCAGGACGAATATGATGAGCAAAGCCAGGCTGATCCAGACGTTGATTTCGCTGAGGCGCCTGATGCCACGGGTAACACCGGAAATCGCGGAAAAAACCCCCAGGCAGGCAACCACAACGAGAAAGCTAATCTGATTTTCCAGGCTGAAGGTCAGACCTGTCAGGGGTTCGATACTGGCATTCATGATGCCGACGGTGAGACCGATGGATGTTGCCACGCCAAAAACAGTGCCCAGCAGGGCGATCGTGTCGATGCAGGTGCCTGTCGGCCCGGCGACGGTTTTTTCACCCAGCAAAGGCACCAGTGCAGTGCTGAAAGTCAGTGGGCGGTTGTAGCGATAGGCTCCGATCGCAATGGCGAGTCCAGCAATGACATACATGCCCCAGCCGTGCAGCCCCCAGTGGAAAATTGTCACTACCATCGCCGGCATACCGGCATCAACAGTGCCTGCCTCGGCGCCGGTTAGGGCCAGGTAGGGATTGCCGCCAAGGTGAGTGATCGGTTCCGCTGTGCCCCAGTAAAGCAGGCCAGGCCCCAGGCCGGCGCTGAACAGCATGGCAAACCAGGACAGGCGTGAGAATTCAGGTTTTTCATCCTCGTTGCCGAGGACAATCCTGCCGCAGGGGTGAAACAGCAGCCCCAGCGCCAGCAGCAGGACGATGCCGGCGGTCCCGAGCAGAAGCCAGTCAAAGTATCCTGTGACCAGGTCGCGCAGTGAATGGGTGAGATGGCTTGCCGCTGAGAGGTCGATCGCCGCGTAAGCACAAAACAGCAGGAGAGCCAGGATAGAGAAAGCAGAGAGCAGGTGTTTGGGTGCCAGCTCAGGCGAAGTTGTTAGTTCGTCACTGATAAAAAACTACCGTCGCGTCGTTGGCCTGCATTATTGCACATGGTCAGACATCTGCTAACCGATCAACCGGCGCGCCGCTGGCGATCAAGGATCCGCAACCTGGATTCGACTTCCTCCCGCTCCATGTAGCAGCCGCGCAGCCAGCGAGAACCGGAGCGTTCGTCGAACCCCGTTCTGCCGTGCAGTGTTCGGCGATTGTCGATCCCCAGCAAGTCACCTGGCTGCAGTTGAACCCGGATCTGGAAGGCTTCGTCGTCAGCGTAGTGGTGATAGAGGGACAACGCCTCGTAGTACTGGTTCAGCGTATCAAGATCGCCGTGCATGGTGTCGCGCAGCCAGTAGGTAAACCTGACGGTGGTCAGGTTTCCTGTCCGGTCGGTTTCCAGCAGAGGAACTTCGGTACGGTATTCCGTATCTTTGTCCCGGTTGACGAAAGGCACCGCCACCTCGGTTAGGAAACGGTAGGCGGCAGGATGATCCTTGCGGATTTTCGCGGCAACAGCGAAGCCGTCTGACAGGACTGAGATGCCGCCATCGACGCTGTTTTCCATGCAGAAGAAGAATTGCAAGCCGGGATGGTACTCACGGGTGGCAAGATCCGTGTGCGCGCGCAAGGGTTGCGCGGTATACGCATTGGAATTGCTGCCGGGTATCAGCTTCACTTCAAAAATACGGCCGAAGTTTGAGGTGCGAATCGGGCCGATCCGCTCAACCACAGACTCGAGCATTGTTTCATGGACGTCGAGACCTCTGATCAGGCCCATGCCGTGGGTATGCAGAGCCTCGACGAAACCGCTGAATTCACTGGCATACTTAATCTCGCTGCCTTTGAAGGTTGGCGGCTGGATGAGGTTCGCGGCTGTCCAGAGCACACGCTCCGGTAACGCATAGTTGGGCTGGGGTCGCTGCGGGCAGTGGGCGCGGAGCCAGCCGGGGTGATAACTGACGCGGAGGTTTTCTGGCTGCCAGGTTAGCGAGATAGCACCGTCAACGTTGATTTCTGCGGCCTCGATGCGGAGGTGACGAGGCAGTTCGTTCACCGTCAGGTTTTGTTCACGGGTCGCGGGGTTGAGGGTGCCGGGGTCAGGGCTGTATTCGCGCAGCCAGAGAAATGGTAACTGGCTGATGTGGCCGTCGTCCCATGTGACGTTAAGCACCGTGTCATTAATGGCCAGTGCCACCGGCTTTGATGTCACCGCGTAGGTGTCAAAGTCCGGCACGTTGGGGGTCATACCTGCAGCCTCATGGCGTCGACAGCTGGTGTCATTTCAACCCTGTTTCGCCCTCTCGAGGATATCCGGAATCAGGTTTTCCCAGCCGATCGCCATGATATGAACGCCCTGACACATAGGCTGAATCGACCGAATGATCTCGGCTGTGATCTCGCTGCTGGCAGCCTTGACGTCTGCTGCCGTCTCGATGATATCGATCAGGTGTGCCGGGACATCAATGCCGGGTACGTTTGTGTTCATGTGCAGCGCCATCTTTGCTGACTTTATTGGCAGTACGCCGGCAATCATAGGCAGGTTAAAGACGGCGACTTTATCCATGAAGTCGGCAAATGTCTCCGCATTGAATATGGCCTGGGTCTGAAAATAGGTCGCGCCGTTATCGACCTTCTCCTGCAGCCTGGCGATTTCTTTGTCCAGATCGTCGGCGCCCGGGTTGACGACCGCACCGACATTAAACTGAGGTGACAGATTCAACGCGTTGCCATTGAAATCCTCACCAAGATTCAGCTGGTTAGCGGCTCGGATCAGTTCCTGCGTCGTGAAGTCAAACACTGGCTTTGCATCGGGATGATCGCCAAGGTGTGGCGGATCACCGCCCATGCAGACAAGGTTTGTCACGCCCAGAGCAGCAGCGCCAAGCATGTCGGACTGCAGCGCAATCCGGTTACGGTCCCTGGTGGTCATTTGCAAAATTGGCTCGATACCCGCCTGAATCAGCGCATGCGCTGCCGCCAGTGGCGATAGGCTCATACGCGCATTGTGAGAATCAGTGACATTGAATGCATCGACACAGTCTTTGAGGCTTACGGCTTTTTCCAGCATGGTGCTGGTGTTGATGCCTTTGGGAGGCGTCAATTCGCTGGTAACGACGAAGTCACCCCGCGACAACTTATCTGCAAGCTTGCTCATGTCCTGTCCTCACTATGTTTCAGCAGGTTGCCCGCACCTTGTTGGTAGTTTTTCAGTGCCCGCATAATATCAATCAAACAATCGTCCCGCAGTTTCTCAAGCGCTTCAATACTGCGGTCGCCAGCCTGGGCTGCGGTGCCTGTCACCATCTTGTCGATGAGGGATTCTGTCAGCTCAGGCGCCTCGAGTTTGGTCCAGGGCAGCTTTAGCGCTGGACCGAACTGTCGCAGCATGTGGCGCATGCCGGATTCGCCGCCGGCAAGGTGAAAGGTAAGGCAGGTGCCCATGATTGCCCAGCGCAGGCCTGGCCCGTAAATTATGGCGTCATCCAGCTCTTCTGTGGTGGCGATATCGTCATTCACCAGGTGCAGGGCCTCACGCCACAGGGCTTCCTGCAGACGGTCCGAAAGGTACCCCTCGATTTCTTTCCTGACGATCAGCGGGTGCATGCTGAGACTGGCATAGAATGCTTTCGCGCTCTCTATACTGTTCGCTTCTGTCTGCTCGCCGCCAACAATTTCAACGAGGGGCAAAAGGTAGACGGGATTGAACGGGTGGCCGATCAGAAACCGTCCGGGATGCTGGGTCGCGCTTTGTATTTCTGTCGGCAGCAGGCCTGATGAGCTCGAAGCGACCAGCGCGTCGGCGGGCGCGGCGCGGTCAATCCTCGTGTGCAGTTCGCGCTTAATCTCGAGGTCTTCAGGGGCAGATTCCTGAACGAAATCTGCGTCGGCACAGGCGTCCTCGAGCGTGGTGCAGATCTCGAGGTTCCGGGGTGATGCATCAGCCGAGGTGCCCAGTCTTTCCAGCGTTGGCCAGAGTCGCGCTATGTTGGCGGTCATGCGTTCGCCGAACTGCGCGGATGGGTCCCAGACCGAAACCTTATGACCATGGGCAAGCAATCGTGCGGCCCAACCCGTTCCGATGACGCCGGTCCCAATAATGGCGATCTTTTTCACTGCTGCCTCACTTCAGCTGCAGTTTTACCCGGGCCTCTGCCGGGGTGAGAATGCGGCAACCCATCAGGTCGAGGATCTGTGCAGCGCGATTGACCAGTTGAGCATTGCTGGCGAGCACGCCACGTTCCAGATAGAGGTTGTCCTCCAGGCCGACTCTTACATGACCGCCCAGTAGAGCAGCTTGTGCCACCATCGGCATCTGGTCTGCCCCGAGGCCAAAACTCGCCCAGTTGGCCCCTGCTGGCATGTGTTCCACCATGTTCTTCATGCTGCCGGTATCGGCGGGCGAACCCCAGGCGATACCCAGGCACAGCTGAATCAGGGGCGGTGAATCGATCAGGCCCTCCTCAATCATCTGGTTCACAAACCAGAGCTGGCCGGTATCGAAGACCTCCAGCTCTGGTTTGATGCCCAGTTCTTGGATGCGGCGGGCACCGGTTCTGAGCATGTCCGGTGTTGATACGTAAACCAGCGAGCCCTCACCAAAATTAAAAGAACCACAATCCAGCGTGCAGATCTCTGGCATCAACTGCTCGATATGCACAAGGCGTTCAAGGGCGCCGACCAGGTCTGTCTCATTGCCGAAATTCAGGGGGGCCTCGCCTTGGCCAATGTAGAGGTCGCCCCCCATGCCGCCCGTCAGGTTGATAACAACATCAGTCTCGCTGGATCGAATACGATCGACGACCTCTTTGTAGAGTTCGGGGTCCCGGCTGCCCTGGCCGGTCTCGGGGTCCCTGACGTGGCAATGCGCTATCGCCGCACCGGCTTTGGCAGCTTCAATCGCTGCGGTCGCGATCTGTGCTGGCGTGATGGGCAGCTCAGGATGCCGGCTTGCCGTGTCGCCGGCCCCGGTGACGGCGCAGGAGATAATCACCTCACGATTCATACGGAACTCCAGTAGCAGATTCGCAGGGCAATATAGCAAGCCCCGCAGAGTGCCACCATGCTAGAGTTTTGTCTGGCCTGCCCAGGAACTTGTTATGAAAGCCACGCTGTTTCTGATTTTTCTCGCCCTGCCATTCAGCGCTGGAGGATCGGCATCGTTTGATCCACAGCAGCTGCCTGAAAAGTTCGATCCGCTGGGTCCGACCGTGCAGCAGCTTGTCATGCCAGATGGCAGGACAGTGCACTATGTCGACGATGGTAAGTCGGACTGGCGGCCGGTCGTGTTTACTGGTGGACTCGGCACGTCGGTGCGGGTGATTCGTCTGCTCGACTTTCTCAGGACCATGCGCAACGATCTGAAGCTTCGCTTCATCACGGTAGAACGGAACGGGTTCGGTCAGACGGCCTATGACCCGTCGCTTGAGATGGCGGATTTCGCGGCTGACGTTGAAGCAGTGCTGGCGCACCTGGGTATCGAGAAGTTTGCGGTGTTCGGTATCTCCGGTGGCGGGCCTTACACTGCCAAAATAGCGTCGCTGAATGTTGATCGCTTGTTGTCCGTGCATATGGCGGCAACGTCGCCCCTGCTCGGTCAGTCTGAGCGCTGTAGCGATGCTTCGCCGACCAGCAGCTACCTCGCGCTGCTGCGCCAGCCCATGCAGTATTTTGGTTTCCCGGCGAGCAGCCCCATGCACCAGGTAGCAGGTTTCCAGGACACTGCCTACGACGAAGCGGCGCGGGCGCACTTTGTGCGCGGCCAGATGGCGGATACGGCACCTTTAATGCATGAGTCAGGACTGTATTGCCGTGAAGGGAAGATTGATACGTCAAACGTCAAGGTGCCGGTATTTATTTACAGCGGTCTGGCGGATGCTGTTCTGGGTGATGTCGAACTGCAAGTCTGGCATGATGCGTTCCCGTCCGCGGAGGTGACGATTCGCACCTACGCCGGCGAGGGCCATGATGTGCAGTATCGACACCTTGATCAGATACTGCTCGACCTGGCAGGTTTCGGTGATCGTGTGCTGGTTTGTCGCAACAGTGAGCGCGAGATGATCGAGGCCTCGGACCTTCGCGCAGACGATGTGCAGGGCCTTTGTGCCTGGCAGCGGTGAAGTTATGAAATTTTGAGAGAAGTTGGGGAGGGAGAGTCTGTGTCAGTGATCGTGATGGATGGAGGCATGGGCGGCGAAATTGCCAAGCGTTATGAGGATGCCAAGCAGGGCCTTTGGTCCGCCAGTGTGCTCACCGAAATGCCTGAGATGGTGGTGGAGATTCACCGGGATTACATCGCTGCGGGTGCTCGCATGATTATTACGAATACTTATTCGACCATCCCAAGTTACCTTGCAAAGGCGGGCCGGGAGGCGGAATACATTGATCTCACTCGACTCGGTGGCGAGCTCGCAAGAAAAGCGGTGAATGATAGTGGGAAAACCGTGCAGGTGGCAGGGTCACTGCCGCCGTTGTCCGAGAGTTACAGGCCCGACCTCGTGCCACCAGCGGCCGAATCACTGCCGGTTTACGAAAACCTAGTGAAAGCGCTGCTGCCCAACATTGATCTATTCATCTGCGAGACCATGTCGTCGGCGGATGAGGCATTGCATGCTGCCTCCACGGCCGTCGCGCATGGGCAGGGTAAACCGGTTTACATTTCCTGGACACTTACCGA
>JAYQAI010000055.1:0-11854 GCA_038136715.1 Gammaproteobacteria bacterium
TATCCTCGCGTGATAGTCCCTGACTTCTTGAACATCGTAGGGCTGACGACGTTTTGAATGTTTACTTTCGTTGCCCCTCAAGTACCACTCAAAACTTTTAGCATGATTACCCTCTTTTTCGTAGCCTTGGGCAATCGCAAAATACTCACCTGTCGGCCGTTTTCCTGTTTTGCGGTTTGGTCTCTGTTCATCAATGTATGCAATCGCAGCCTCCGTCCCGCCCGGATATTCGCCTAAAGTCACCAGCGCTAAATGCGCCTGCAGCGCTTTGGGGTTCTTTTCCATCACGTCCAAGCAGCGGTCCTTAAGGGCACCTTTTTTCCCGTGCGTGCGCAGCACTCCAAGCGTACGTTGGTCGATGATTTCTGTCGTGTTTGCGTCTAAAGCCTTGACGCTTTCATAGGCGACTAAAGCTTCTTCGGTTCTGCCTTCGTAATCCAGGGTCTCTGCCCGCGCGTAGCGCACCTTAGGGGAGTTGGGCGCAATCGCCTCGGCCTTGTCGAGGCACTGGCTAGCTAGCGGAAACCGCACCAGTTCTCTGTATGCTTTTGTCAGCCGAACCAACAGATCACTATTCCTGGGATTTATTTCGAGCGCTTTGTTTAATAGTTCTACAGCTCCTACATAGTCCCCGGTTCTCATGGCGAGGTGCGCGGCAAGTTCGCCTACTTCAGCGAGTTGTGGATTAAGTTTCCGCGCACGATCGAGAAATTCCTCTGCCTTGAAAACACTGCCGCTTTTTTTTCTGTTCGTTGCCAGGGCTTCAAACGCGAGATTACAAAACAACGTGGCTGAACCCTCAGGTCTTGATGCAAGAGCTTTCTGAAAGCACTTATTCGCTGACTTTGAATCCTTCTGCAACCGGTAACCTAGCCCCTGCAGATGCAGGTAATCGAAGTTTGTCGGGTCAGCTGCCAGCAATTTACGAGTATATTTCAGCACACCTTTGCCATCCGCTGCTGCGAGTGCCTGTGTTGCCTTTTTCAGTGTTTGATCGGCCATATGAACTTTTCTCCTATCGGGCCTCTGAAATGTGATATGTGTCCTTTTGAAGAAACTGCATAGATGTCAGCAAGTTAAGAAAATAATGAGGAACGCTGCGCTGGTTTTTATTTTACGCAAAAAAAAGAAGGGCCGAAGCCCTTCTTTCCATACCACGATGTTAGCCTGGTATTACTAGTTGAGGATAACCGTATCCGTGCCTGAATCAGCCACGTTCACCTGCTGAGCGGCGACGCTGATGTTAGCGTCCGGTGCGACGATCACAACCGTTCCTGCCGTTCGCGTGTTACCTGTCAGAGTGACAATGTCAGTCGCTTTCACAACGAGCGTCTCACCAGCCGGGATAGTACCAGTAGCTGCTGTACCTGCTGTCGCTGTGGTGCCATCTTCTGTCGTGAACGTGAACGTATAGTCTGCATCGGTAGCGCCGCGGTTGACCATTACGAATCGCTGGTTGTAGCTCGCAAATGTCGTCATGTACGGTACCTGAACCGTGGTTCCGTTGTGGGAGATGCTGCCAACAGTGCCTGCGCCGTCGGCCGCAGGAAATACAGCGGTAGCCACCGTGTCGTACTCGAGCGCGTAGGTGTATGAGCCCTCATTAATGACCTCAGTGCCATCGGCTGTGACGCAGAGAAAGCCGTCAGCCCCTTCGATACTGGAAATATCACTACCGCTGGCACTGCCTGCGTCTGTTGCCGCTGTGAGCGCGACTAGAGTTGCGCCGGCGCAGTCAGCTTGAGCATTGATCTCCCAGTCGCCAAAACTGAAGTCGCCTGTGATGGTGATGTCAGATGTTGCGGGGTCGAGCGAGTCCGCAACCGTGTGAGCTGCGCCAGTAGCCGCGACGAGCACGCCAGTAGTCCCTACAGTCGAGTCGAAGGTCACTGAACCAATTGCAGCCGTTAACGACCCGTCGTCAAATGTGGTGAACAAGGTTGAAACTTCGGCGGTCGCGTTGATCGCAGTGCTGTCATCTGCGACACCATCACCTGTCGTGGCGTAGGCACCACTAGAGCTTGAGAGACCATTTTCTTGATTGATTGCGTTAGCCAGCGTCTCATAGGAACTGACACTTACCGTTGCGGGGCCGGCAGCGACATGGCCTACACTCGCGTTGAGCCTCAAGAAGTCCGTCTGCTCAATACCACCGCCAGGACCGGTGATGTCAAAGATAACAAAGCTATCACCGTCCAGACCACCTTGCGCGATTGCTGCGCCAGATACAACGGTACTGGTGGTGGTAGTCGTAGTAGTAGTGGTAATGGTAGTGGTAGTGGTAGTAGTACCTCCACCGCCAGTTGCAGTTGTAGTTGTAGTCGTATTTGTATTCTGATTTGTGTTCGTTTCATCAATGCCGAAAGCGCTGGTGGCGACATCACCATTAAACACGCCATTGGCCAAATCAACACGGATAAAGATCTGGTTGCCAGCTGCGACACCAACTCCAACTGAAGCTCTGTCAATCACAGCATCCGGGCCCCCGAAGTTAAGGTTGATTGCCTCGGTGACTGCATCAATGTCTGTCGCAACGATAGAATCGAGAGCGAATACATCCGGCGTGTCTTTGGCGTTGGTGAGGTCAATCGCCATTGCAGTACTAGTCCCGAAAGCGGAAACCAGCCCCAAAGTAATAAGATTTTTACGCATTCTAGTACTCCAATTATTGTGTCTAGAAGATTATTTTTGCCGCGCAATGCACGGCGCTCAAATTTACTTGCAGGTCTCCATGCCACTGGATTGGGGCATAACCTCAAGCACGCGGATATATTAAAGTCTGAAGTAATGGTTGTAAACACCTAAAAAGGCAATCTTTTTCCGTCACAGAGACTGTATCCGTCTGCCAATCTTAACGTCCGATCAACGGTTTAATTCCAGCATTTCCAGCGCTTTTTCGCTGATTTCTGCAGCTTCGTCGGGATTTTCGATGATATAGGGAATCACCATCATAACTAGCTCCGTTCGATCGATCGATGATGAGTCATTACGGAAGAGTTCACCCGGCCTAATCCCTTTATACCTTTGTTACTGTCAGCACTCGATTCCGAAATCAGACCACCCAGCAGGACAGACCCACCATCGCGCAGCGTTACTGTCGTTTCGATCTTTCGATTAAAAATCGTGGGTGAATCGATGGAGCTTGTGGATGTCTGCGCAGCTTCGCTTAACTCCTGGGAAATACGGATATCAACAAATCCCGAGGAATGGACAACAGGCTCAACCTGCAGAACGATGCCCGTTTTACGATAAGCGACGTTCTGAATAATCGGGCTGCCCGCGTCCTGTACAGATTGCGATGTCGATTTGACGTAGGGAATTTCATTACCGACATCAATCGAGGCAGCCTGGCCGCTCTTCACCATTAACCGCGGCCTGGAACGAATATTGGCTTTGTCGCTTTGATAAAAGGCATTCAGCACCGCCCGCGTTTCGCCGGCTCGATTAAATGTCGCCGTTAAACCATTGCCGCTGAGGCCCAGCGCACTCAGGGTGGAAAACGTGACTTCACCAGAACGTGCGAGAAATTCAATGCCCGATTCATCCTGATCGTTGAGTGTCACCTCTGCCAGTATCACCTCAACCAGCACGCTCGGCGTCGGCACGTCCATGGCTTTGATTGCAGGTAACAACTCAACCCAATCCCTGCCGCTGCCCCCGAACACTAGTGCATTGCGATTTGTATCGGCAATGAATCGAGCACCACTAATGCCCGCATCATTGTCGTCCTTGTTTTTCTTACGTCGCTTCTTTGATGATTTAGCAGACGCCAGCGCGCTCATCAGGGACACAATGTGTTCAACATCGGTGTTTCTGACGCGGTAGCTAAAGACACCATCTTCAATACCGCTGGTCGTTGAACGATCCAGGATTTCCGCCCAGTTAATGGCATGCGAGAGAACCGCCTGGCTAGCAGCAACGATGACCAGCTTATTACTGCTTTCCATCGGGAGTATCATGATGCTCCCTGCAGGAGGTCTGGAGCTCGCGTTGTAACCCTGCGATTTCAGGACTTCTATCAGGTCTTTCGCTAAACCCTCCGCATCCGAATATACGGGCTCTATGAGGTACGAGTAACTGCCTCGCAGCGTCGCTTGATCCAGAACACTGACCATCGACATCACCTGCTCTACCTCGCTGCGTTTGCCCTGCACTAGAATGGCATTGGTTTGCGGCACGACCTCTATCTGCACCTTTAGACCACGAAGCGCTTTCCGCAACCAACTCTGCAACATATTAGCCTCGACTACATTAATCGGCCGAAACACAAACAGTGGTCGATGTGTTTCGGGCACATCGGGCAGAGCAACGCCACTGATCACCAGCGGCACTTCCCTGGCTGAACCGACGGCATTTAACCCGAATGAAATCAGCTGTTCCTGATCTGTCAGTGACACGCCATAACTTCTCAATGTTTCCTGGGCAACACGAAAGAACTGAGTTGCGTCGACCGGCTCCAACAGCCGCAATGTCACTAATTCTTCAAGCGCCTGTACCTCCGGCTGTATCGAGAACGACAAATTTAATTGATTGCCAAACACTTCGTTAATGAAAGCTGCGACCCCCATATTGTTGTAACTGCCACTAAACATGCCTTCGGGCAGTTCCGGCACGTTCTTGATCTCACCGACTGACGAGACGCGTGGTTTGAAACCGGATGGGACGCCGGCAATTATTTTTGTTCGATCACTTTCACCTTCTGCGTCTACGACTTGCGAATCTGTCTGCGGAAGATCGGGTTTGGGCGCTCTCAACTTCTCTATCGCTAACTGGCCGGCTGGCTCGGTCGCCTGACAACCCCAAAGCAGACTCAACAACAGCAATGATTTAAAACGCAGCAACTTTATTCTCATTTTATCCTTCCGAAAACAGCTCGAGCACTTTGATCTCCGCACCATTTGACAATGTTACCTTGCCATCTTCGATGGCAGTCACAGTCCAGTCGCCTTCCACCCGGCTACCCGTGCTTACAGTCACGGTCTCCGCTTCACGTTTCCCGCCTGCCGACAACTTTTGCAACAATGCGTAAGCCTGCGGTGCATTCACTGTTGCGATAACGATAAAGCCTGACAAAGGCGCACCGACCCTTTCTGCCGTAGCAGTCTCCGCCGCTGCAATCTGCCAGCGCCCTCGGGTCGCAATACTTTCAAGCGATGCACCGACCGGTTCGTTGTCTACCCGGGTCGCTTGCCAGGTAGATGATGCAATTCGGGTATCGATGGGGTTGGTCCCGGTCGAGAGGATACCCAAAACGAAAGCCAGCGCGGCAAAACCAGTGATAAAAACTTTTGGCGTCATGTCGATTGCCTGAAGCAACTTGCCAACACAACGTTGAGGTTGCTGCCTCGGCTGTCGACGAAATTCAAATTATCGATGGCAAACTGATTCGGCGCTGTTTCCATTGCATCCATCAGAACAGGCAGCACATTCCGTTCAACCCTGGCCTGCAACTGGGCCCTGATCAGCCAGAATTTCCCATGCTCCAGGTCATGCAATTCAGGCACGGACACTGAAAGGCGGAGCCTTTGGAGATCAAAGTTTGCCGACAACCGTTGCAGGACTGTTTGCATATCGGCACTGGCGATTCCTGCCGACGGCGCGTCCCAGCACTTCGCAGCGAGCTGCGCAAACGCTTGTTTTTCATGCTCGAGCCTGTCGTTCCAGGAATCCTCAAACGCAACACCTGCCAGCTTGGCCTGCTCACTGGCGAGTCTATCGGCGACGATTTCCAGCTTTTCTCTTTGGTCCGCGACGCCCAGAACCAGGTAAAGCGCAACAATCACACCGGTGATCTTGATCATCCTGGGCATCCGCGGGTTATCGCGCATTTCTATGGCGGCCAGGTCGACCCAATGCCGCACTTTGCTGATCAATGCTGATAAAGGCTTGCTCATCGCAAAACCTGCAGCCGCACAATTGCTGACTCGTTTCGTGGCCCTGGCTCTACGCTTACCGATTCAAAGGTCTCAGCTATGCTGAGCGCTTCGACGTAGGCCCGATTGTCCAGATTTTCATCAGAGATGGTGAGGTTAAGTTCACTGTTCTGGTAGTTCCAGGCCGTTATCTTCACGGTGTCGGGAAGCAGCCGATCGACCTGCGCCAGCAGGCTGATTTGACGCGGCGGTGTTACCCAGGCCGTCAGCTGCTCATTGTCTTTGCGGACGGCTTCGGCCTGATTCTTCAGAGCCAGCAGGCCCGCAAGCTCTTTTCGACCTTCGCTAACTTCCTGCGTCATCTGGCTTACCGCCACTCGCAGACCAACCCAGCTGCCAAACTCAAAGACCAGCGCAACCAGCAGGACAAACGCGATCGATCGCCACCAGACTTGTTCTGTGATGTCCGAGCTCTCATCAATGCCTCTTACGGGACCGGGCGGGAGCGACAGAACTTTTGCTGCTGCGTCTTCAGGCTCTGGTAACCATTTTGAAGCCACCAATCTGGCGCCCTGCCAAACCTGCGCATCCACACCAACGACACACTCAACATACGTTTTGCCTTCCAAAGGCGCATTAAAGAGAACCGGCTCCGGCACCGGCTTCAGCCGCCTGAGGTGTTCAGCGTGGCTGGCATGTGAAGCAACCAACTCGTCTAACGTCCGCTGCCTTAAGGCTTCATCCCACAGATAGACCTGCGCGAAGCTCTCAGTCCACGCCACGTAATATCCGGGATCCTTAAACGGTGACAGCATGGTGACTTTTTTTTCCAACGCTCTTGCGCGCAAGCGCTTGGGCACGTCGGAGAAATCCAAACATTCAAAGATCGTGAGTTCGCGGGAAAGAATCCAATAGTCGTGATCCGGCCAGTCGAAATCAACCTCTACTTCCGCCGCTAACTGAAAATAGGCGCTATTGCTCAGTTGCAGGCATCCGCCCAAGGAAGTAATCCTCGGCGATGGGCCCAACAGATTCTGCAATGTCGAAACGACGTTCACTTAAATACCAGTACTCGATTTCCCACGGCGCCGAGGTTTTCATCGGCGTGAAAGAAATCTCCATTGTACTCAATTTATTGTTTCCGGATGAAAATAATCTCAGTCGAAACCTGTTCCCCGGCCAGTAAGAAAAGTAGTCTTCATCGAGGCGTGCGCGCATATTCAACGTCGCATTGACATCACTAACGTTTGAAAAAGGCGTTTCATTCCTTCTATTGATCAGAAGCAATCTATCAGCCATGTTAAGAGGCAGCACTTTGAGGAGTAATGCTTCCGGCGCAGTATTGATATTCAGGAACGGGCGCCAGTCGCCGGTCAACCAACCTTGTAAGTTAGAATCAGGATGCGCCGTGAGCCATTCAGACCAGCCGAAAACCTTAACCAGTTCTTGCGCCGATTTTAATATACTGTTGGCTGGCGGTGCCATTTTTGCGGCCCTGTACGCAGGTGCTTCTTTGCCGTTGAGGCGGGCTTTGTCGTCATCATCAATATAATCATAGAGTGCATTCATGAGCATTTGCCGCCTGAGCGCACTGCTTTCATAATTACCTAGCAAACGCTCGAGATGACGGTTTGCCATACTGTTCACACTCACCAGCCCACCTGAGTCATTCAGGCTGAATATTTGCTCACCTACCCCCTGATAGTGCCTGCCATCGAGTTTTATCGCGTTCAGCCCACCCGCCTGGAGGCCATGCATGTCGCTCTGTTTCGTCGCCAGCAAAAAAATCAGAGTTTGCACCGTCGACTGTTGATCGAGACTGTCGTTGATCAAAGCTTTGACGCCGGCGGCAGTTTCGTACTGCCTGTCCGCGTAAACACCGAGCAGTCCGGCGATTAACAGGAAGATCAGCGTCAAACCGATCGCGCCCACCAAGACGAAACCTGACTGTTGATCAGCGGTTTTCATTCAGAGAATTTTCCAGCAAAAGATCAGGCTCCAGACGCATTCTTTGCACCGAAGCGAGCAACTGATCGTCGCCTGACTTCAACGTGATTTTCGCAGGCAAACCTACGTCGGTTTCATTCATTGGCCATTGCTGTGACAGTGTGCCAGCAACGTTTTCGTAAACGAAATTCGCAGCACCTGGCACTGCCATCATCACTAAGTCCGAGTCACCTTCAATGTAGTGAAGAGTTTCGTCTTTTAATAGCCACTCAACTCTGGTGGGCACGCCGGAATCCCCCAAAAGTGGGTTCGCTGTCACAGCCGTCAGAAAGTCACTCTCGCCTTTCAGGCTCAAATTCGCGTCGCTGTAAGCAACCAGATTGCCATTGACCTGACTGAACCAACTGGCGATCAAAGCCTCTTTATTCTTTTTATGATTGCGGCTTTCGATCCTGTCATACAGGGACAAGCCAAAACCGAAGCCCTGAGCGATGAGCACCGAGACCATTGACACGATGACAAAAGTGACCAGGAGTTCCAAAAGTGAGAGACCAGACTGATGAGCTTTTTTCACAACTCAACTTCCGGTTGGCGAACTAACCGTGAGTTCAGGGCCCGGGTTTCATATTCAGCGATAAGCGTATCGCCCCGGTAAACGCGTATCCCAACTCGATAAAGGAAATGGTCATGGTAGCCAAGCGCGCCGAGATTATTGACGCCTGACGCTGACAGCATTTCGTCAGCTTCCCAACGAAGATTCAAACCGTCACCGCGAATTTCACCGGTCTGCTCCTGTTCAAAATCAATCCGAGGAAGCTCTTCAAGCAATTGATTGACGAGGAGGTGTCGCGTGAGGATTTCATCGCTGCGGAGTAGTGTCGCGATACTGACATTTACCCAACTGAAGGCGGCTGTCATGGCCATCGTCAATATAAGCAGGGCTACGACAGCTTCGATTAGAGTGAATCCTTGCTGTCTAGATTCCATCAGAAACTTTCTCTGCCACATCACAGTAAGGGGCGGATACAGCTACTCGCTCAGAAAAATCTTCAAGGTGGAATTCGACTTCACCACCAAGACAAACACCCGAAAAGCTGATGCGTATCGGTTCTATCACCTCTATATGCCACTGCTTCTGCGGTTCAAGATAGGTCGTAACATCTTCCGGGTCAGCAATCGTTATGGGCTTCCCCGATAGACGAACTTCAAGCGGCAATTGCGCGAGCCGGAGATGGACTTGCTGCAATGCCGAGTGAAACTCAAAACGACGGTAAGCCGTCGCAAGGTTGGGCAACGCCATGGCGGAGATTAGTCCAACAAGGACCAGCACGACGGTGAGCTCAACCAACGAAAAACCGTCTCCCCTGACGGGCGTCATTGATTCGAATCGGGGAGATAACCGACATCGCCATCCAGGCCCTCCCCGCCTCTTGCACCATCTGCCCCGTAACAAAAAAGAGAGAATTCGGAGACACCGGATCGCTCAAGACGATATTGGTAAGGGTTTTGCCAGGGATCGAGTGGCACCTCGCCATCCAGATAAGGTCCTTGCCAGAAAGTTGTGTCGGCGGGTGCTCGAACCAGCGCAGACAGGCCTTCCTCTGAGGCCGGCAATCTTCCTACATCCAAGTAAAATAAGTTGACTGCGCTCCGGATCATTTCTATCTGCGTTTCGGCTGTCTGCACCTTGGCAATTACAGACCGACCAAAGAAACGAGGACCGACCAACCCCGCAATTAAACCGAGAATGACCATAACGACCATGAGCTCAATCATGGAAAATCCTGCGATATTTCTCGTCTTCATTAAATTTCTACCGTGCTGATACTTGTTATCGCAAGGATAATGCCGAGAACCAGGACGCCGATTACCAAACCAATCAAAAGTATCGAAAGTGGTTCAATCAGTGCCAGTACCGTATTCATCCTGGCTTTGCATTTTACATCATATAATCTCGCAACAGCTTCAAGCATGGGTGCCAGCTTCCCGGTCTTTTCACCCACTCTCATCAGATTCGTTGCGGTCACTGTCAGAACATGCTGTCTCTCCATGGCAGCCGACATCGCCTCACCCTGACGCACATTTTCAGCGACCCGCTCGAGGCTGCCGCGCATTCCATCGATTCCAACACCCACTGCGGACATTTTCAGGGCAGTCAACAACTCTACTCGACTACCCGTCAGTGCCGCCATCATTGACGCCCAGCGGGCTATCTCGGTTTCGATTAACCAGGCGCCAACGACTGGGAGACCTGCCAATCGGTTCAGCAAGAATTTTTTTGATTCCGATTGTTTAGCGAGCCAAATCAAAGCCACGACACCGAGCCCTATCGCCATCAGGAGAAAAGGGTAGTGATCACTGAAGAATAAGCCGCTCACCAATACCGCGTGAGCAAGCCAATGCATCTCAGTGCCTTGTTCCAGCAGGTGAGAAAATCTCGGCACAACCAAAATAAATATTAAACTTACTGCGATCACGCCGGCGAGCACCAGAACAGCCGGGTAGATCAGCGCAGACTTAAACTGCGACAGCAAATCCAGTTCATATTCCATCTGCTCGACACCACGACGCAAACAGGCAGGTAACTCACCAGATAACTCGCCGCTTTTGATCAGCTGAATCAGGTAGTCAGGGACGTCAAGCCCCGATCGTTGAATAGAATTCGACAGCGACTCTCCGCTGCGAAGACTATTGCTTACTGAGTTGAAGAACTGATTGAGTCGAGGGTGATATTGCGCCTGGGATTGAGAATCGATCGCTTCAGCTACCGAAACGCCAGACTGGAGCATCGTGGAAAGTTCAAAAAACGCGAGCGCGACCTCCTCACGACTAACGTCTCTACGCCACCAGCGTCGACGACTTTCCACCTTGCTTGAGATGTTGGTTACGACCATGCCGCTTGCCTCCAGCAGCCTGATCGCCTCACGTTCGGTGGCGGCTTCTATTTCGCCCCGGGCGACACGCCCGTCGCCAACTCTAAGGGCCTCGTATTGCATGTTCATCAAATTTCAATTCCGCTCGTGACACGGACGACCTCATCAACAGAAGTCAGGCCGCGAGCTGCTTTCATCAAACCATCCTGATACAGGTTACGGTGGCCTGCCGCCAATAAATGAGCGCGAATTTCGGCGATATTCGCATTGCCTGACACAAGGTCCCGAACCTCTCTGGCAACAGGATAAATCTCGTAAATACCCGTTCTGCCGCGATAGCCAACGCCAAGACAATGGTCGCAACCAACTGCCCGCCGCCACGCAGGCTCGTCTGCGGTATCGAGCGCCATCAAGTCGCTCACAATCTCTTCATTCATCGGTGCCGGTTCAGCACAGTGGTCGCACAACTTGCGAACGAGCCGTTGCGCCTGCACCAGTTTCATGGGCGCTGCCACGAGAAATGGCTCAACACCCATATCTACTAATCTTGGGAATACTGATAAGGCATCGTTAGTGTGGACGGTAGACAAAACCATATGACCCGTCATCGCCGATTGGATCGCAATCTCTGCGGTTTCCTTGTCTCTTATCTCGCCGACCATAATGACATCGGGGTCCTGTCTGAGAATTGCTCTCAATGCTTTGGCGAAGGTGTAACCGATTTCGGCGTGCGCCTGAATTTGGGTAACACCTGGCACGACAAATTCGACAGGATCCTCGACTGAAATGATTTTTTTCCGGCCGTCATTGGCTGCGGCCAACGCACCGGAGAGCGTTGTTGACTTACCGGAACCTGTGGGACCCGTCACCAAAAACATGCCGTTGGATTCTTCAATGGCGGAGCTCACGGCCTCCAGGTGATCTGCCTCGAAACCCAAATTCAATAACTGTACGACTTCTCTTTCTTTGGGCAGGAGACGCATGACAATCGATTCGCCGTGCACACCAGGCACTGTCGATACCCGGATGTCCATTTCAGTCCCCGAGATTCGTGTTGTAATCCGGCCATCCTGAGGTAGACGGCGCTCAGCGATATCGAGACCGGATATCAATTTTATTCGGCTGGCCACAGCAGGGAACCTTTCAAGCGGCTGCCGGAAC
>JAYQAI010000055.1:11864-23929 GCA_038136715.1 Gammaproteobacteria bacterium
CCGGAACCGTGTGTACAAAATTCCGTCTGTCCGGAATCGGACCGCGAACCCTTCTTCGTCTGGCTCCACATGTACGTCCGATGAATCTGTATTTATCGCTTGTGAAAGAATGTTGTTGACGAGCTCAATAACGGGTGCTTCTTCCGCGAGTTCCCTTAGCGCCCGATTGTCGTTGGACTGATTGATGAGATCATCCACTGACTTTTCTTTCTTGATGAAGTCCAGAACCGCCTCCATCGCCTGGTTCGATATGAGGCAGAATTCGATCGCGACATCAGGATAAAAATACCTCAAAGTATCCGCGATAAAGTAGTTTGGTTTCTTCGCACAACATAACAGTTGCCCGTCGACCCACCAGTGAATCACAGCGTGGTCCAGATACCAATCAAATACGATCGGGCTGTCTTCCATATTCTTGAAAAGGTCGTGCAAGTCAGGCAAATCGATATCAGTACCGATTACTTGTTGCCCGGTTTGCTCCGATACGACCTGAAGCAGTACGTCTTCAGCAAGGGCACCGACACGGATCAAAATAGACCCTAACAAGCCTCCCGCAGCTGCTTGAATCTCCAGCGCCCTCGACAGGTCGGCTTCAGAGATAGCCTGACACGCCACCAGCCTCTCCCCCAGTCTTGTTCCTGGGACGAAACTGCTTTCGAATTCTTCATTTTCTTTCAAACTCATGCGACTAGTTTATCCGAAATCGCTAACATTGACTCTTGCCTGGTGTCTTTGCTCATCCCATGCCCAGGTTGTAATCTGGCGCCTGTTCACTGTGTCTGGGAATAAGTTAAACGTATGAGAAGAGGAATTATTCTCGCCGGCGGGTCCGGCACCCGCCTGCACCCACTCACCGTGTCGGTGAGCAAGCAGCTGCTCCCTGTCTACGACAAACCGATGATTTACTATCCGCTGTCGACACTGATGCTTGCCGGGATACGGGAGATACTGCTGATATCCACGCCAAGAGATCTGCCGTTTTTCAAAGAGTTACTCGGCGACGGCAGCCAATGGGGCATAGAACTCCAGTATGCCGAGCAACCGTCACCAGACGGGCTTGCCCAGGCATTTATCATCGGCGATGACTTCGTTGGCAATGACAACGTCACCTTGATTCTTGGCGACAATATTTTTTACGCGCAGGGGATGACCGAATTGCTGGGCCGTGTCGCCAGCCAGACCGCCGGCGCCACCGTTTTTGGCTACTATGTCAGCAACCCGCAGGACTATGGCGTTGTCTCATTCGATGACCAGGGCAGGGCAGTATCGATTGAGGAAAAACCAGATAACCCTTTATCCCACTACGCCGTGACAGGCCTTTATTTTTACGATAACGCTGTCGTTGATATCGCAAAGAGCCTTAAACCTTCACCCAGAGGGGAACTTGAGATTACGGACGTCAATCTCGCGTACCTGCAGGCCGACAGTCTGGACGTGGAGGTCTTCTCACGAGGCACTGCATGGCTCGATACCGGTCAGCATACACACTTGCTGGACGCTGCTAATTTCGTTCGAATCGTTGAAGAGAGACAAGGACTGAAAATCGCCTGCCCGGAAGAGATAGCCTATAAAATGGGCTTTATCGATGCGTCAGAGCTCGAAAAGCTGGGGCAGGCGTTGACCAAAAGCGGCTACGGCCAATATCTGCTGCAAATTCTCACAAGCGACACCCCATGATAGAAGAGCAACTTGAGATTCCCGACGTCAAGGTTTTCAAACCCCGGGTATTCGAGGACGACCGCGGCCACTTCTTCGAATCTTTTCGATCGACCTGGCTGCCGGATGTTGAATTCGTCCAGGACAATCAAAGCCACTCTGTCAAAAGAACATTGAGAGGACTGCACTACCAGTTCGAGAACCCACAAGGGAAACTCGTTCGCGTCGTCGACGGGGTCGTTTTTGATGTCGCTGTCGATATCAGACAGTCCTCTCCGCACTTCGGACAAGCCGTCAGCAGAGTCCTCAGCGCTGAGAATAAAGAAATGCTGTGGGTGCCACCCGGTTTTGCACACGGGTTTCTCGTACTCAGCGACACCGCCAAGTTCGTCTACAAATGCACCGACTACTATGCCCACGGCGATGAATACGGTATCCGCTGGAACGACCCGGAGATTGCAATCGACTGGCCAGCGGAAGGATTGCCGCCCCTGCTCTCGGACAAAGATGAAGCAGCCCCCTGCCTTAAAGATGCAAAATTATTTCCTTAGTGCCAGTGGCCCATGCTGCTATCCTGACGCTTTAACTGCTTTACTGTCTCAACGACGAAATCTGCTATGAAATTTCTCATCACCGGCGGCGCCGGCTTCATTGGCTCAGCCCTTATACGTTTTCTCATCAAAGAGACCGAACACGAGGTGCTGAACTTCGACAAGCTGACCTACGCCGGCCATCTCGAATCCCTCGCGCCTGTTGCCGACGACCCGAGATACCAGTTCGTGCAGGGGGACATCTGTGATGCAGTGCAGGTGAACGAAACTCTGGCAGGTTTTGCCCCGGACAGAGTCATGCATCTCGCGGCTGAATCCCATGTCGATCGCAGCGTCGATGCGCCGGGGGAATTTATCGAGACCAACATCATCGGCACCTTCAACCTGCTGAACGCGGCGCGGGCCATCGCTGCCGACAACCCGGGTTTTTTGTTCCACCACATCTCGACCGATGAGGTGTTTGGCAGTCTGGGCGCTGACGGCTTCTTCACCGAAGAGACGCCCTACTCGCCGCGCTCACCTTACTCGGCCAGCAAAGCCTCTTCTGATCACCTGGTTCGGGCCTGGGGTGAAACCTACGATCTGCCGGTGGTGGTTACGAACTGTTCCAACAACTACGGCCACTACCAGTTTCCCGAGAAACTGATTCCCCTGATGATCAAAACCGCGCTCGATCAGAAGCCACTGCCGGTTTACGGCGATGGCAGCAATGTGCGGGACTGGCTGCATGTCGATGATCACGCCCGGGCGCTGTACCTCGTCGCAACAGAGGGTGTGGTCGGCGAGACTTACAATATTGGTGGCAACAATGAGAAGACCAACCTGGAAGTCGTGCACACCATTTGCGATATCCTGCAGGCACTGGCACCGCCCAGTGACGCCAGAAGCTACCGTGACCTGATCACCTACGTCACCGACCGGCCCGGTCATGATTTTCGCTACGCCATTGATACCGCCAAAATAAAGCGGGAACTGGGCTGGGAACCAGAGGAGACGTTTGAATCGGGCATCCGCAAGACCATTGAGTGGTACCTGGCGAATGAGGCCTGGTGTGAGGCCGTTTCAGCGGGTTACACCCAGGAGCGACTCGGCCTCAACACAGTCAGGTAACAGTGTCAGGTAATATCCGCCGCCAGGGACGCCCGCGATGCCTCGGCCAGTACCACGTCATCTGACGGGTAGTTTTCGTGATCGATGCCGACTGTGATCTGTCCGCCGGCCTTGATAGCGGCAGTCGTCTCAGCATCAAACTGAAACCGTAGAAAGTGAACGGCTGACGTCTTGTCTTCGTTGGCCCGTTCCAGGTCTTCATCCGCGATCGCGAACACTTTGTTGCCGTCACCGACCGTGGCCCAGACCTGGTTCTCGATCCCCAGCAATTCTGCGAGGCGCACCCTGCGTTCCTCCACGTCCGGATACTGAATCAACATACTGCACTTCCAGTTGTCACCGTCCGGAATAAGTGGGTTGTAGGCGTCGAGTTCATCCTGGATACCGGCTGCTTCGAAGACCTTCTCGATGCGCAGCATCTCCTGAATCTGGTACTTCAACGTCAGCGCGTCTTCGAATACCAGCAGGACGTGACCGCCGATGAGTACATTGCGGTTCTTCTTGTGTGCCAGCACTTCAGCCCTGAAGGCATCGCGCTTTTCGGCGTACTCTTCAAGACTCCATAAATCTTTTCTTTCCAGCATCTCTCGTTCTACTCCTGAGAAGAATGGGGACGGGGCGCTCCGTCAGGTCGGTGGTTTACCCCTCATGGACACGAAAAAGGAGGAACCCAACGGCGAGTCGAATATCCCAGCCCCCTAAACTTATACGACGATTAGACGCCGTAGGCTTGGCGCAGCAGACTCATTGGGTGTTCCGCTGCATCAACTTTGTCTGTCAGGTTGGCAATATGCACGGCGGCCATCGGGCAGTCCGACGCAAAATGCTGTGGTTCTTTCTGATCCACCTGGCGCACCACGGGTCGAGCAATCTTCAGTGACTTCTCGCGGGTTTCTTTTTTAACGGCGTACGTGCCGTCGTGGCCCGAGCAGCGCTCGATAGCGTGCACCTCTGTATCCGGGACAAGGTTGAGCACGTCCCGGGTCTTGATCCCGATGTTCTGCACCCGCAGGTGACAGGCCACCTGGTAGCTGATGTCGCCCAACCCCTGTTTGAAGTCGGTCTTTAACTCGCCAGCTTTGTGCCGGATGAACAGGTACTCGAACGGGTCAAAAAACGCCGCCTGCACTTTCTTCACGTCCGGGTCGTCCGGGTACATGAGCGGCAGTTCCTGCTTGTACATCAAAACGCAGGAGGGTATCGGCGCGATCAGGTCGTAACCTTCATCCACCAGCTTTGCCAGCACGGGAATATTTTTCTGCTTCAGTTCATCGACCGCGTCGAGGTCGCCGAGCTCAAGTTTCGGCATACCGCAGCAGGCTTCTTTCGGCACGAGTTCGATGTGAATGTCGTTGTGGCGAAAGACCGCGGCGAAATCCTCGCCCAGGTGCGGTGTATTGTAGTTGCCGTAGCAGGTCGCGTAGAACGCAACCTTGCCTGTCGTGCCACCCACTGCTTTTGGCTCGTTCGAGCCTTCAGGAAATGCCTTGCGCAGCGTCCTGGCATGATACGTGGGCACCGGTGCTTCTTTATGCACATCCAGCACACCTTCCAGCGCATTCCGGAACAGCCCGTTATTGTTCAGGGCGTTCACAGTGACGTCGACCACCGGGATCGTCGCCAGCTTGCCGACGGTATCCGTGCTGGTCAGGATCTTGTCGCGCATTGGTGCGCCTTCATTCCTGAAGCGCTGTGCCTTCGCCCGCAGCATCAGGTGCGGGAAGTCGAGGTTCCACTCGTGCGGCGGCACGTACGGACACTTGGTCATGTAACAGATGTCACACATGTAGCACTGGTCGACCACCTTGTAGTAGTCATCCTTGGCGACACCGTCGACCTCCATGGTCTCGCTCTCATCAACGAGATCGAACAACGTGGGGAAAGAATCGCACAGGCTGACGCAGCGCCGGCACCCATGACAGATGTCGTACACACGCTCCAGCTCGTCGAACAGGCTACCCTCGTCCCAGAAGTCGTCAGACTTCCAGTCGATGGGGTGCCGTGTCGGTGCTTCTAAACTTCCCTCACGTCGTTCGCTCATTGCTTTTCTCCTGGCTGTTTAAAGCCTCAGGCTTTCAGGCCGACTGAATCAGCCGTCCAGCGCTTCGAGAGCCTTCTGGAAACGATTGGCGTGGCTGCGCTCAGCCTTGGCCAGAGTCTCGAACCAGTCAGCGATTTCATCAAAACCTTCATCGCGGGCGGTGGCTGCCATACCCGGGTACATATCTGTGTACTCGTGGGTTTCGCCAGCAACAGACGCTTTCAGGTTGTCTTCTGTGTTGCCGATGGGCAGGCCAGTTGCCGGATCACCGGTTTCTTCGAGGTACTCGAGGTGACCGTGAGCGTGACCGGTTTCGCCTTCAGCCGTGGAGCGGAAGACGGCAGCGACATCGTTGTAGCCTTCGACGTCAGCTTTTGCTGCGAAGTAGAGGTAACGACGGTTGGCCTGTGACTCACCGGCAAAAGCGTCTTTGAGGTTCTGTTCTGTCTTGGAATCTTTCAGTGACACGGGTTTCTCCTTTCATCACATGGGTTAAAGTGAGACCAGATTAGGCCTGACGCAGCGATTCGTCCAATGAATCTTTTCTTTCGCTTCGATTGAAATTTTTAATACTGCAATCAGTGCGGTTTGGACTGCTGAAACAGCTCGTCTGCCTGCTGCCATACTACGCCCGGCGCCCCGTTTCCGATCACTTGACCATTGACCTCGCCTACCGGCCAGACCTCGTGGCCGGTCGAACTGATCCAGACCTCGTCGGCCGCCAGCAGTTCTTGCTCGGCGATTGCCCGCTCCTCGACCCGCACACCAGCTTCAGTCAGTAACTTCACCAGGTGATCGCGAGTGATGCCATGCAACAGGTAATTGCTCTTCGGCGGGGTGACAACCGTACCGTCGGTGACGATAAATACGTTCGCTGCGGTTGCCTCGGTTAGATAGCCATCGCGAATCAGGATGGCGTCATCGAAGCCCTCGTCGACCGCCTCGTTCTTCAAAAGCCCGTTGGCAATCAGGCTGGTGACCTTGATGTCGCCCCGACCCCAGCGGAAATCTTCCTTGGTGACAACGCGGTACGGCCTGATGTGTTTTCTCTCGAGTACCGGCGCGTGCATGACCGTGATCAGTACCGTCGGTTCCGCTGCGGCTGGATAGACGTGGTCGCGCGGCGCTTTCACCCCGCGGGTGACCTGCAGGTAGAGATAAGCGGGACTCTCGTTGCCACGCTCCACAGCTTCCAGGATGAGGTCGCGCCACCCGGCGTCATCGTGCGGCGACTTGATTCGAATGGCGTCGAGGCTGCGATGCAGCCGGGCGATGTGCTGGTCCAGCGTGAAGACCTGGTGGCCATAAACCGCCATGACTTCATAGATGCCATCGCCAAACATAAAACCGCGATCGAACACGGAAACGCGCGCGTCTTCCGGCGCCATCCACTCGCCATTCAGATATGCTATTGCCAATCTCGCTACCTCTTTCCGGAAGCCTGCATGATAAACCAGGGCAAGCCAGTATCAGCAGGCCGAAAAAGGAAGGATCAGTGAATGTTTCGAGTGCCGGGTTATCTGCCCTTGAACTGCGGCTCTCGTTTCTCCACAAACGCTTTAGCGGCTTCGCGATGATCCTCGGTCTGGCCGCAATGTACATGGTGTGTCGCCTCAAGATCGAGGCAGTCATCGACCTCACCGTTCATGGCACGATTCAGGTTCTCTTTCATGTAGCGGTACGCCACCGTCGGCCCACTGGCAAGTCGCCGGGCGATCTCGAGGGTTTTGTCCATCAGCTCATCGGGTTCAAAGACCCAGTTGGCCAGGCCAAGACGTAACGCTTCTTCTGCAGAAACCCGCTCTGACAGGTAGTAGAGCTCCCGCGCCTTCGCCGAGCCGACAAGCTGCGTCATGAAATAAGTGCCACCATAATCACCAGAGAAACCGACTCTCGCGAACGCCGTCGTCATGATCGCACTACTCGCCATGGCCCGCATGTCGCAGGCCAGCGCCAGGGACAATCCAGCCCCGGCCGCGGCACCGGGCAGGGCTGCAATCGTTGGCTTCGGCATTTTAAACAGCTTGCCCGCCGTGGCGCGCTGGTGCAGTCGCTGGCGATGAATCGCGCCATCAATGGTATTGTCACCCACAGTGCCATCGCCACTTGCCGCCATACCCTTAACATCACCGCCGGCGCAGAAACCCTTGCCCGCTCCTGTCAGCACAATGACCTTCACCGCCGGGTCGAGTTCAAAGTCAGCGAGGCAGCGTTGCAGGGCGGCATTCATCTCGCCGGACATGGCGTTGCGCGCTTCCGGCCGATGCAGTGTCAGCACCGCCACACCGTCATCCAGCGATGCCAGCAGATGATCTGTGCCTGTGTCGATGTTGCTCATTTCTTTTCTCCGTCACTGTATGCCTGCCTAGCATACCTGTACTGGCGATATCGCTGCACCCATTCATGCGCCTGATCACAGATGACAGTCCTCCCGCAATCCAGTAGATTCGAAGGCCTGCCCCTGTCAGCCAGCCCCGCTGCCAGCAGGCTGAAAAAGAAGTAAAAAAAAGAGAACCCAAGCATGAACAAGCTGCTCGTGGCCAATCGCGGTGAAATCGCCGTGCGGATATTTCAAACAGCCAGTGACCTCGGCTACCAGACCGTCGCCGTCTATCCCGAAGATGACGCCCATTCCCTGCATGTCACCATCGCTGATGAAACGGTCATGCTGCCGGGTACCGGTGCCGCGGCCTACCTGGATATCGAGCAGGTTGTCGCTGCGGCCGAGCAGAGCGGTGCCGGTATGATTCACCCCGGGTATGGCTTCCTCAGCGAAAATCCGGCATTCGCCGCAGCCTGCGAGACAGCAGGCCTCACTTTCATCGGCCCCACCACCGAACAATTACAGACCTTTGGCAACAAAGCCGGCGCCCGGGCCCGGGCACTCGAAACAGGCGTGCCACTGCTGCCGGGCACCAATGAAGACACGAGCCTCGAGGCCGCTCTCGCCTTCTGGGATGAGCACCCCGACCAGGGCATGATGATCAAAGCGATTTCCGGTGGTGGCGGTCGCGGCATGCGCATCATCGAGGCCCGCGAGGACATTGAAAAACAATATGAGCGCTGCCGCTCTGAGGCCAACATGGCGTTTGGCAATGATGCGGTCTACGTCGAGCTGCTGGTTCGACGGGCACGGCATATCGAGGTTCAGGTCATCGGCGACGGCACCGGCAAGGTCATCCACCTGTGGGAGCGGGACTGCAGTGCCCAGCGCCAGAACCAGAAGGTGATTGAGATCGCCCCGAGCCCGAACCTGCCGGAACTGACCCGCGCCGCGCTGCTTGCCGCGTCGGTGGATCTCGCTGCCAGCGCCAGCTATCGCGGCCTCGGCACCTTCGAGTTCCTGGTCGATGCTGATGATCCCGAGAAGTTTTATTTCATCGAGGCGAATGCGCGCCTGCAGGTTGAACACACCGTTACCGAGGTCATCACCGGGCTTGACCTGGTGGCCGCCCAGATCGCTGTTGCAGAGGGCAAGACCCTCGCCGACCTGGACCTGACGAAACCCGTGCCGAGCCGGGGCTATGCCATCCAGGCCCGCATCAACATGGAAACACCCGGCAAGAAAGGCCGCTTCAAGCCAACCGGCGGCACCCTTGCCATCTTTGAACCACCGACCGGGCCTGGCATTCGCACCGACACCTTCGGCTATGCCGGTTATCGCACCTCAACCCGCTACGATTCACTGCTGGCCAAACTGATCGTGCACTCAGGCAGCAGCGACTTTGAAACCGCCGCGAGGAAAACCCGCCGGGCACTGGACCGGTTCCGGGTCGAAGGCTTCGAGCTGAACATCCCTTTTCTTAATGCACTCATCGGTGAGCCTGACTTCGAGCAGGGTGAAATCACTACCCGCTATATCGACCAGCACCTTGATGAGCTGGCGGCAAAGTCAGCACCCGCGGTGACTGCAGTAGAAACCAAACAGGGTCTTGCCGGCGCACAATTGAATTCAAAAGATCCACTGGCTGTACTCGCGCTCGGTAAATCCGGTGACAGTGGCGCTGCGCTGAATGAAGCACCCGCAACATTGTCATCCAACGTTGAAGGTCCCGAGGGCACGGTACCGGTCCCGGCGCCACTGCAGGGCACCATCATCCAGCTGAACGCAGGTGAAGGAGACCTCGTGCACCAGGGCCAGGAGCTCGTCGTGATGGACGCCATGAAAATGGAACACGTGATCCAGGCACCGGTCTCCGGCGAGGTGGTCATGGTGACCGCCGATGCCGGCGATGCCATCGTTGAAGATCACCCGATTCTCTTTATTGATGAAAGAGAAGTGGATGCCGCGCTCGCCAGTGAGGCGGCTGTACAGGATCTCGATCACATCAGGCCAGACCTTGCCGAGGCCATGACCCGGCATGGCTACAAGCTGGACGAAAACCGCGACGCAGCGGTGGCCAGGCGCCGGAAGACCGGTCACCGCACCGTGCGCGAGAACATCAATGACATCTGCGACCCCGATTCTTTTGTCGAATATGGCTCGCTCGCGATTGCAGCGCAGCGCCGCCGCCGCACCGTGCAGGACTTGATGGAAAACACCCCCGGTGACGGCATGGTCACCGGTATCGGCAGCGTCAACGGCGATCTGTTCCCCAACCAGGAAACCCAGTGTGTCGTCATGTCTTACGACTACATGGTGCTGGCGGGCACCCAGGGCCTGCAGAATCACCGCAAGAAAGACCGGATGTTCGAAGTCGCGGAGCAGTTGCGAGTACCCATCATCCTCATCGCCGAGGGTGGCGGTGGCCGGCCCGGTGATACTGACGGCGCCGGTATCGCCGGCCTTGACTGTCTAGCTTTCCAGCTTTACGGCAAGTTGTCCGGTCTGGTCCCCAGAATCGGCATTACCACCGGGCGCTGCTTTGCCGGCAATGCCGTTCTGCTCGGCACCAGCGATGTCGTCATCGCGACGAAAGATTCAAATATCGGTATCGGCGGCCCGGCCATGATTGAAGGCGGCGGCCTCGGCATCTTCAAGCCGGAAGACGTTGGCCCGATGAGCGTGCAGGTACCCAATGGCGTCGTCGACATAGCCGTCGAAGATGAAGCCGAAGCCGTCGCCAAAGCCAAAAAATTGTTGTCTTACTTTCAGGGCAGAACTCACGACTGGACCTGCCAGGACCAGCGCAAGCTGCGCTTCGCCGTGCCGGAAAACCGGCTGCGCGTCTATGACGTGCGCGAGGTGATCGAAACCATCGCCGATGATGATTCGGTGCTGGAGCTGCGCGAAGAATTTGGCATCGGCATCATCACCGCGTTTGCCCGTATTGAAGGTCGCCCTGTCGGTATCTTCGCCAACAATCCCGTGCATCTGTCGGGTGCGATCGACAGCGATGCTGCTGACAAGGCAGCGCGTTTCATTCAGCTCTGCGACGCCTTTGATATTCCGCTGGTATCCCTGGTGGACTGCCCCGGCATCATGGTCGGCCCGGAGATCGAAAAGACCGCCCTGGTGCGCCATGCCGCCCGGCTCTTCGTGATTTCCACCAGTATTACTGTGCCACTCATGTCGATCGTGATCCGCAAGGGCTACGGTCTCGGCGCCCAGGCCATGACCGGCGGCGGCTTCAAGGCTTCCACCTTCACCGTAACCTGGCCCACCGGCGAATTCGGCGGCATGGGTCTTGAAGGCGCGGTCAAGCTCGGCTACCGCAAGGAACTTGAAGCCATCGAAGATCCGGAAGAGCGGCTCGCCGAATACGAAAAGCGGGTTGCCCAGATGTATGAGCGCGGCAAGGCCGTCAACTTTGCCACCGCGTTTGAAATCGATGAGGTGATTGACCCGCAGGCAACCCGCCAGTGGATTCTTGCGGGCCTGAAGTCCGCACCGCCACCGGCACCGCGCACGGGTAAAAAGAAACCCTTCGTCGACACCTGGTAATGACCACCGACATCGAGGTGCCGTACACGCTCGTCGAATCAGAGATTGTTGCGGTAGATCTCTTCAGCGAGTTAAGCGGGCTGCCCCGCTCCCGGGTCAAAGATGCGATGACCAAGGGGGCCGCCTGGATAGAGAGCGATGGTCGACCGAAGCGTCTGCGCCGAGCCAAACGATCATTGAAACCAGGCGACAAGGTCGCACTGTATTACTCAGCGCGCGTACTCAATGCTGCAGCACCCGCCCCTGCCCTGCTGGCTGATCACGAGTCGTTCAGCGTCTGGGTCAAGCCCGCTGGCCTCATGTCCAGCGGCTCGCGCTACGGTGATCACTGTGCCATCGACCGCGCGGTCGAACGCGAACTCGACCGCCCCACGTTCCTGGTGCACCGGCTCGACCGCTTTACCTGGGGCATCATGGTAGTGGCCCACCATCGCCAGGCTGCCGCCAACCTGGCAGCCCAGTTTGAGCAACGCAGTGTGCGCAAGATCTACCATGCCGTCGTCACGGGAAAATTCACCGAGGCACTCGATATCAACAGCCCCGTCGATGGCAAGAACGCGATCAGTCATATCCGGCCCATTCGGCAGGGCACGAACGAGTCACTAGTGGAAGTCATCATCGAGACCGGCCGCAAACACCAGATCCGCTATCACCTCGCCGAGGCCGGATTCCCCATCGTGGGGGACCGCCAGTACGGTGCAAGCGACGCGCGCGGCTTGCAACTGGCAGCGGTGAGGCTTGAGCTGGCGAGCCCTGTGACTGATGAGAGACTGAGCTTCAATTTGCCGGCGGCGTTGCTGCCGCGACTCAGCGATTGAACTGT
>JAYQAI010000056.1:0-22503 GCA_038136715.1 Gammaproteobacteria bacterium
GCATCATGTTCCAGCCTCCTAGTCGTCTACCAAGGTAAAGCTAATCTTGTTCTGCACGCCAGCGGTCTCTACCGGGTTGCCATCGATCACTTTTGGCTTGTACTTGAATTTCAATGCTGCCTTCATCGCCGCACTGTCGAACACACCATTCGGGCTGTCGAAACATTCACCTGGATTTCTTGCACTCTTGATCCAGCCGCAGTTAGAGACAACAAACGGATCTGACACCGTGCCTTGCTCTGTAACGGTAAATTCAACGATCACCCAGCCTGTCATACCGCGACTGAGCGCGCGACGAGGATACTGAGGCTGAACCTTGACAATCGGCAGGTACTCGCCGTCACTGATGCCGAAACCACCGCTGCCGACATTGATATCAATCGCTGTATCGACGTTAGACATAGAGAAACCAGTCTTGTCGACGTTGACATTGAAATTCTGCGGCGGGGTTTCAGGGGGCGGCTCATCCGGGGGTGGCGGCTTCTTCGGCTTGCGTTCCTTCGTCTGTAGCTCTGGATCGTTTTTGACGCGAACAAAGTCGACCAGGTTGCCGATTTTGTCTTCAGTCAACGCGCTGTCAGCACCCTGGATAAGCGCCTGCATAAGATAGAACAATGCCAGTGTGACCACTACCCCAACAATGACAGAGAGACTGAGTCTGATAGCCATATTGCCCTCCTAGTTCTCTTCGCCCGCAATGGCTACCTGGTTGATACCAATCGCCCTTGCAGCATCCATGATAGCCAGTACTTTCTCAACCTTCGACTCACTGTCAGCCTGGATGACGAGGCCCCCTTTCGGGTTTTCAGCATGCAGGCGTTCCATCATGGGTCGGACGTTGCGAACGTCGACTTTTTTCTTGTCGATCCAGATCCCGCTGTCAGGTGCTACGCCTACCAGCAGAGAAACGGTCTTTTTTAGTTCTGCCGTTTGGGTGTCAGGTCTGTTGACCTCAACACCGGTTTCCTTAATGAAGGTGGCAGTCACAATGAAGAAGATCAACATGATGAACACAACGTCCAGCATGGGGGTCAGGTCGGCGACCTTCTCTTCTTCCTGTTTTGTGGGTCTACGCATGTTTACTCTCGATTAATTCGATCGTTTAGTGATCCATCGTCAACGTATCTTCCATGTAGCTCTCCTCCGACTCCATCTTTGAAGTGAGGAAAGTATTGGCCAGCACACCCGAAAGTGTTGCGACCATGCCTGACATGGTAGGAATCGTTGCGGCAGAGACACCTGCTGCCATGGAACGGGCGTTACCGCCTGAATAGGTCATTGCCTCGAACACCTGCACCATACCGGTTACTGTGCCGAGCAATCCCAACAGAGGCAGAAGTGAAATCAGCGTCTTGATAAAGCCCATATTGGCTTTGAGGCGCTGGTTCACCTCAGAAATCAGGCGCAGCCTGATCATTTTCGCATTCCATGAAGTCCGTTCCGGTCTACCTTCCCAATAGCTTAGTGCGCGACCAACATCCTGCTTGTGCTCCGTGTTAAAGAACCAGATACGTTCAAAGATGAGCGCCCACATGCAGAAAGTCGCGATGGCGATGAGGTATAACACATCGCCACCGGCTTCCAGAAAGGTACGGATGGCTACAAAGATAGCTTCCATAGGTTACTTGCCTGCTGATTCCGCGTGTTCTGCAATAAGACCCGCACTTTGTTCCGTCAGGATGTGCAGAATGCCTTTTGCTCGTGAATCAACGATGGAGTGCAACAACACGGTCGGTATCGCGACCGTCAGGCCCAGCACCGTTGTAATCAATGCCTGGGAAATACCGCCGGCCATCGTCTTGGGGTCACCAGTACCGAACAGCGTAATCGCCTGGAAGGTCACGATCATACCGATAACCGTACCCAGCAGACCGAGCAGTGGCGCGACCATCGAAATGATCTTGATGAACGCGATGCGAGCGTTGATCGATGGTTGTTCCTTGAGGATAGCCTCGTCCAGCTTTAACTGCAGCGTTTCTGAGTCTACGTCTTTATTGTCATGGAACACCTGGAGGACGCGTCCAAGCGGGTTGCTGCCATCAGCGGTACCAGCGTTTCCAGCCTGGCGCTTAACTTTGCCGCCGACCAGCGTCAGTGTAATGAAGCGCTCGAGTGAAAGCAGCAGCGCGATGATACCCAGTGTGATGATCACGTAACCGGGTGTGCCACCCTGCTGGACACGCTCTTCGATTGTCGGCACCTGTACCTGCAGCGCCAGCAACTGGCCGCGAGTCGGGTCCAGACCGAACGGTGTAAATGCAGCAGAAGCACCCTGCAGATCGGCTGCAGAGGAAACAAAGCGTGCGGCCGGCTGGCGCGCCAGCTCTTTGATGTCACCGGTATTAATATCGTAAGTGACGTACTGACCGCCGGAGATCAGGTTGAAGGAGCCCACGCGAATAACTTCCTGCTCCACCTCATCGCCGTTCACTTTGACTACCGTCGCATTGAAGCGAGTGATTTTCGCACTTTCAGTCATCTCACGCTGCAGTTCAAACCACAGACGTTCGATTTCTTCGATGGTTGCCAGCTTAGAGCTCTTGCCCATGCTCTGTGCGAACTCGCCGAGCCAGTCGCCTCGCCCGGGCAGTTGAGCAGACACAATAGAGCCCTCGAATACGCCCTGGGTGTCACCGCTGACCTGCTGCAGGACACCAAAGAGCTCACGCAGTGAGCCAAGTCGCTTAGCGAGGATTTCCTGCTTGGCAGCAATGTCCTGCTCGTTATTTTCGAAAATACCCTCCAGCCGTTCTGCTTCAGCTTCTTCTTCCCGCTGCATGCGTCGGGCCTTGTTGACCTCGCTTTGCTGATTGGCCTTATTAGCCTGGAATTCTCGCTCGCGCTGTTCGTTCTCGCGTTTGTTGACGACCTTGCCTTCCTTCACCAACTCAAGCAGTTCCGCCAGCGACTTCGCCGCGATTTCTTCTTCGGCAGCAGTGGCGAAACCGGAGAACGCCAGGGCAAATGCGAGTACTACGATATTTGCTTTTTTCATGACTTATTCTCCTGGAGCAGGCACGGGTAAACGTACGAGATCTGCCGTCTGGGTTTTGCGAGCGATGCGCAGGCCGTCGCGCACGCCGGTGCGGAACTCATCCCCAAGGATGACCCAGTTGCGAGCATTGTTATCCCACACACCTGTGGTTTCAGCGTCTGGCGTCTGGAAGACCAGTGCCACGCGGCCCCACTTCAGCATGTCAACCTGACGGGACTTGCCGTCGAGTTCGATGGTGTCAGTGTAGGCTTCAATCGTGGTGCCGTAGGTATTTTCGACCTGGTAGGCCTGAAGCACCTGACTGAACTTTTCAGCAACCGACACGTCGGCACGGTCCAGTGTGTCTTTAAGGAAATCGATACGCTCACGCCGTTCGTTAATCAGAAACGGAATGTCGAGATCGACGAACTTCTCAAGGTTCTCGATCATACGCTCGATCAGCGGGCCAATCTGGCGCTCGATCACCGTTACGTTGTCGATAGACTGTTCGAGTTCAGCGAGTTCCTTCTCCTGGTTGGAGATCAGGCGACGCTGTTGCTCATTATAGACGCGAAGACCATCGACGACTTTCATGACCTGCTTGTACTGTGTCAAAAGGTCACGTGTCTGTTCCGTCAATTCGTCGATCTTCGCTTGTGATTTAGCGCCATCGACGGTAGTTGAGGAACGTACGCCGAGTACTTCTTCAAGCGTTGCGGCATGCGCGCTGCCGGCACTAATGAAAGACAGAAGACACAGTGCTCGAAGCAGAGTGCCCAGTCTCATCGGGTGCTTTTTCATGCTAATACCTACTGGGATAGTTTCTTTTTATGTTACTGAATGCAATTGGAGCCACTAGCGCCTTTTTTGAGGCAAACGGGGCTCCAATCAAGGCCGACAGGATGAGCAACAGAAAAACGATTGTCAAGGGAACCCAACGATTTATCGGCGGCTTGAACTGACTTTTGTTTTGTCAAGTACAGCATTGATTTATCGCGAAAAATCAACTTGGTTGATATGTGTCAAAATACTCCATCGGGCCATCGCCTCAGGCCATGAAAACTTTGCGGTAATCCAGCTCAAAGATGCGCTGCGAACAGCGCCAGGGTCCTTTCTTTTGCTTTGCTCGCGGCACTGGCTTCGTAGCTGCCGCGCTGATCACAGTTGAAACCATGATCGGCGTCGTAAACGTAGACTGGCACATCAGGATGGGCCGCATCGATCACCTCAACATCGCTGATTGGGATGTGTGCATCGAGATTGCCGAAGTGAAGGATTGTTGGCACGGCAGGCGTGAGGTCCTTTGCCTCGATAATACCGCCACCATAATAGCCGCTGGCGCAGGCGATGCCTTCGACATCGGCGGCACACAGCCAGGTCAGCAGACCACCAAAACAGTAGCCGACGACGCCAACCTTGCCGTGCTCACCCAGATAGTTAACCGTCGCCTGCAGATCCGCCATTGTCTGCGCCATGTCCAGCTGACCCCGAGCGATACCAACACCTCGCATCATGTCATCCTGTTCGTAACCCAGTTCGATACCTGGCTCTACCCGGTCGAATATCGCTGGCGCGACGGCGAGATAACCTTCCCCGGCATAGCCATCGCAGACTTCACGAATATGCGAATTAACCCCGAAGACTTCCTGAATGACAAGAACGCAGCCCTTCGGCGTACCGGCGGGTGCCGCCTCATAGGCAGACAGCTGGAATCCATCAGCTGCAATAATTTGAATGACTTCCCCCATACTTCCTCCTAGTCCGCGACACGGACAATGCTAAATTGATGATCAATTTCAGTCAGACGGTTCTCACTGGTGACGACAGCTTTTGCCGCCTCTGTGTTCAGATACTGGCGTGCCACCCGCCGGATATCATCCTGGCGGACGTCGAGATAGCGAAGTCGACTGGCTTCACGATGTGCAGATGATCGACCGAACAGGGCATGGTGATAAGCCTGGCGAATTTCACCTGCCGGGGATCCGGGCGCATCGACACTGCTGATGACGCCCAGCACCGCTTCTTCCAACATGGCGTCGGTGATTTCGCCAGACTGTATCCAGTCGACTGCAGCTTCAAAAATCTCGAAGGTCTCCAGCAGCCGCGGGTCGCGGTAAGAATAGAACCGGAAGACGCCGTTAGTACTGTCGTGACCTGCTCCGCCACCATAAGCACCGCCTTTCTCCCGAATCTCACTGTGCAGAAAGTGATTCCGCAAAACGCCACCGAGGATAGACAGGGCAGCAGAATCAGGATGACTTTCAGGCACAGTGACATAGGCTGCCGCGCAGTGATTGACCTGAGTCGTTGTAACGTAGGCCGTATCGACGGTATCAGTCAAGGGGCCCTCAACGCTGAAACCCGGCTGAATCTGATCGCCAGCACTGCGGGGACTCGGTACTGTCTGCCAGGCGCTGTCCACGTCCTGGACGAAGGTTTCAATATGCTCGGGGTCTGCAATGATGAGCAGTTGTTCCGGCATAGCCGTTAAGGCGGCATGCAGGTCTTCCAGCGACGCTGCCAGCGCATCAAGATTTGAAGGGTCTTCAAGTTGTCGGGCAAGCTGCTGCAGCCGCATAACGGCTGGCACACCCGACAGATAGTTGTTCAGCTTTGATGCGGGACGCAGTCGAGACGCCGCTGCCATCATGGCGTACTGATGGCCACTCGAGGCAATACCGTTGATACGGCGCAGGCTTACCTGCTGAACAATATCGCTAAGGCGCTCCAGCTCATCAAATCTCGGCGTCAGCGCCGTTTCCCTGACGAGCTTGGCCAGCGCCCCACCCTTCCGCGCCAGAGTGCGGGATGAAATCGTCGACCAGGCCTGGAGCTCATCAGGGTTGTCGAGCGATGACCGCAGGGATGAGAAAGCTGAGACGCCGCCAGTAACACTGTGCTGAAGATGCTGCGTCTCGAGGTAGCCACGGCCGGCGGAGCCGACTTCGGTAACCATCTGGTTGTATACCGGCAGATACGCCAGCTGCTCAGTGGCAACCGATGGCAGGGGTCTGACGACCTGATGATAGACAATACCATTAGTGCCGGCCTGGTTAATGCTAACTGGTCGGCTCAACTGTCGATTAATCGCTGCCGAGGGGAAATGTCGAGTGGAGGGAATGTCTGCTGCAGTCACTTGGGGCAGGACGGTCACATCTTCAGTCATTTGCTGACGATCAGCCAACGCCTTAGCCTGATCAATAATCGCCCTGGCGCCGCCAGCGTCAAGCTGAGACCGGCGCTGCTCGAGACGTAATTTTTCTTCAGCAATGAGCCTCGAACCCAGGTCTCGGTCAGGCTTCATCACAACGCACACCCGGTGTGAGTTATCGAGCAGCTGCTCCCGGATCAGGCGTTGAATGAAATCCGGTTCCTGGATATCCGAGCGCAGCTTAGCAATCGCCGCATCGAGATCCAGCAGGGCAATCGGGTCACCGCGGTGCACCGCCGCTGACATGCAGGAAAAGATCAGCTGCAGACCATAAGGCATTCCATCACCGCCGACTTCTCGCTGCGATAGTTCCAGCTGGTGTACCACCGCTTCTAGCCTGTCAAGCGCTATACCCTCCTCTGCCACCTGCGCCAGTGTCTGGAGGATCAAATCTTCGATCGCTTCAGCATGCTCAGGCTCGGTGCCTTCAACGCCGCACATGAAATTCATCTCCATGTGATCTTCTTCAAAACCGCTCATCGGCGACACCGCTGTTGCCAGCTCGCTCGACTCGAGGGCATGGCGCAGTGGTGATGCACTGGTATCCAGCAGCACATCGGATAACAGGTGGCCACGCAGCAGCATTTCCAGGTCAGTGTTCTGGCCGAGCAGCCAGGCGATGACGATATGAGTCTTGCCGGTTAGATCGGCGTCGTCCACCGCGTAGCTGGTCTCATGCACGACCGGTTGCTGGTACCGCTGCTCTGGTTTGACCGCTATTGGCGGAATTTCACCCCCAGGATGGCGATTAAGTGCCAGCTCAGCGAACTTGTCCTGCTGTTCTGTCGCCGCAATATCGCCGAACGTCATGAAAATAGCGTTGGCAGGATGGTAGTGGCTTCGGTAGAACGCCTGCAGTCCCTCGTAAGTCAGTTCAGGAATGTGGCGAGGGTCTCCGCCACTGTTGTAGTGATAAGTGGACACGGGATAAAGCACTTCCTGGATCGCATGGTACAGCATGGAATGCGGCGAACTGCTGTCGCCTTTCATTTCATTGTAGACAACACCCTTGTAGACCAGGGGCGAATCCGGGTCATCCGGCACTTCAAACTCAACCCTGTGGCCTTCCTGGGCAAAATCAAGGCGGTCGAGTCGCGAGAAGAACACAGCATCGAGGTAAACCTCCATCAGATTGAAGTAATCCTTACGGCTCTGGCTGGCAAAGGGGTAAGCCGTATAGTCGCTGGTCGTGAAGGCATTCATAAAGGTGTTGAGCGAACGCCGGATCATGAGGAAAAAGGGATCCCTGACCGGGAATTTTTCACTGCCGCAGAGTGCGGTGTGTTCGAGGATATGCGCGACGCCGGTCGAATCTTCAGGTACCGTACGCAGGGCCAGCATGAAGACGTTTTCGACATTGTCGGCACGCAGGTGATAATGCTTGGCGCCCGACTTGTGATCGTACTCCTCAACCGTCAGGTTGAGTGCGGGTACCGGTCGCTCTCGGACCAGTGAAAAACCGTTCTCCAAGCTTTATCTCCCTTCCGGGTGTTCGTCGTTGAACTGATCCCAGTAGGCGTCAACGGTCTCACTCATCTCCCGTCGCAGCAGGATGATGGAGAACAGGTTCGGTAAAGTCATCAAAGCGATCGTAATCGCCGACACCAACCAGACCAGCGATGTGTCGGCAATTGCTGCGAGAAAGAAGCCGACAACATAAAGCATTCGATACGGCAGGACGGATTTCACGCCAAACAAATAGGTCATGGCACGATCGCCATAATACGACCAGGCCACCGCGGTCGTGAAGGCAAACAGGATCAGCCCAATCGAAACCACATACCGACCATACTCGCCAAACGCGCCACGGGTGAACGCCTCCGAGGTCAGGTCAACTGAGTGAATCAAAGATCGGCCACGCACCGCCACCTCTTGCTGTAATTCTCCATCGACGACTGTCAGGGTGCCGGTCCAGGGCTGGCCTTTTTTCAGATAAACGACATCTTCAGCTATGGACCGATTGTGCAGCAGCGTGAACCCGGTGGTTATCGCCGTGCCAGCAATGATTTCTATCTCGCCATTAAACTGTTCAACTCGTGATTCGCCAAAATTGAGATGGTTGAACAGGGCTTCCCTGTCCGCCGCTGCTGTCTCGCTGTAGCTGCCGGCGAGGTACTGCATATCAAAGCGCTGGAAGTCGTTATCGATCTTCTCGGTCCAGACTCCTGACGACAGGATCACAAGCCCCGTCAGGGTGCATATGATAATGGTGTCGATGAAGGGTTCGAGAATCGAAACCATGCCTTCTGAGACAGGCTCATCTGTCCTGGCCGCTGAGTGAGCAATCGGCGCGCTGCCCTGCCCTGCCTCATTGGAGAACAGGCCGCGGTTGACGCCGCGATTAAACGCATAGGCAAACGATGCACCAAGAAAGCCGCCCGCCGCCGCTGACCCGGTGAAGGCATCCTGGAAGACAGCGATGAAAGAGGCGCCAACCTGCGGCAGGTTGGCCAGGATCACGCCAAGCGCACCAAGCACATAGACAACAGCCATGAACGGCACGAGTTTTTCAGCGACCTTAACGATCCGCTGGATACCGCCGACGATGACCAGCCCCAGCAATACTGCGAGGACGCCGCCAGTAATCCACTCCGGCACACCAAACGTTCCGGCCACGCCCTGGGCGATATTGTTGCTTTGCGGCAGGCTGCCGGTGCCAAAGGAACTGACCACGGTGGCAATAGCGAAGATCACGGCCAGCCATTTCATGTTGAGGCGACGTTCCATCACGTACATGGGCCCACCCACAATATGACCCTCAGCATCCGTCATACGGTACTTGTGCGAGAGCGTCACCTCGACAAACTTGGTCGTCATGCCAAAGAAGGCGGTCATCCACATCCAGAACAGGGCTGCGGGACCACCGAGGTAAATGGCAAGCGCTACCCCACCGATGTTGCCTGTGCCGACGGTACCGGAGATTGCGGTCACCAGCGCCTGAAAATGCGTGGCATCACCTTTTGCATCGTCCTTGTCATATTTTCCACGAACAATGCGCATGGCATGGGGGAAAAACCTGATCTGCGGAAACTTCAGGTAAATTGTGAAAAAGATACCGGTTCCCAGCAGCAGGAACGGAAAGTACTGGGCTGAACCCAGAAATGAATCTAGCAGATTTAGAACATCTGCGAGCCGTGCGACCCAATCGCCGTTCAACGTAAAGCCTCAGTCAGTCGGAAAGCCTGAGACAATAGCAAAATCAGACTGTTGCCGCACGAGGAAGCACCATGCAGATGGGAGTGCCGAACTCATCAACGCCGCTGTCGTCTTCGAGAATCATGGTGTCCTGTCGACCCAATGACATCAGCGCCATCGCATCAACAATATCATCCCGACCCAGCTGGCTCCGACGATACCGGGCTGACGCCTCGTCGTAGAGTGACTGCGGATCCGGCAACTGATCGGCGAGGATGCTGATTCTTTCATCGATGCCCGCCTGCGTTTTCTTCGAATGCCGCAATGGCTGGTTGCTGTTCAACAACTGGAATGTCAGCTCCGGGTGAGATTCGCAAAGCTGCTGCGCCAACGCCGGCATCTGCCGAATTGAGGTATCAACCTCCCTGATCTTGCGGCAGATGTACCAAGACTGCAGCGACAGCTTCCTGCCGAACGCCGCCAGGTTATGCTGGCAGGCGGTCTCGTAGTCGTCGGCGTAAACAGCGGTTCGGCAGGGAATACTGAACACGCTGCTGCCCTTGCCTGTCAGCAGTGCCCGAGCGGACGCTTCCACAGTCCGGGGCCTGGTCTCAGGTAGGCCAATAGGGATGTCGATATAGATCTGCGCGGTGCCTGCCCAGTCCAGCAATTCGTTAAAGGCTGCGAACAGTTGAAACTCGCCGCGACTGCTGACAGCAAACCAGCCGCCTGGGCAACCGTCAACGCCAATGCATTCAGGCCTGGACAATCGGTTCACGCATCGTGACGAATTCTTCAGCCGTTGTGGGGTGGATGCCCACGGTGGCATCGAACTGAGCCTTCGTGACGCCTGCTTTCATAGCAATAGCGACCCCCTGAATAACCTCTCCCGCATCAGCACCCACCATGTGTACACCTACAACCTTGTCGGTCTGGCGGCTTACGATCAGCTTCATCATGAATTTTTCATCACTGCCAGAGAGTGTATGTTTCATGGGTCGAAAGGTTGAACGATAGATATCCAGCTCACCATGATGTTCGCGCGCCTCATGCTCTGTCAGGCCTACCGTGCCGACATTTGGCTGGCAGAAAACGGCAGTGGCGATGTTGGTATAGTCCATGTATTTTGGCACGTTCAGAAACTGGGTGCTGGCAAAACACATGGCCTCCTCGATGGCGACTGGTGTCAACTGCATGTGGCCCGAGACATCACCCAGCGCAAAAATATTCGGCTCGCTGGTTCGAAATTCCTCGTCAACAACAATCGCACCGTTCGGGTGTTTCTCAACATTGACGTTCTCAAGGCCAATGTCCTCGACCGCTGGATCCCGTCCCGTCGCATACAGAACGAGATCAGTTTCAAGGCAGGCACCTTCGGCGAAGTTCACCCGTAGCGATCCATCCGGATTCTTCTCAATCGACGTTACATTGGATTCGAAGGCCAGCTTGAGACCTTTCTTGTCGAGTTCGTCCCTGACCGCTTTACGAATATCGATGTCGAAGTGACGCAGGAACAACTCACCGCGATAAGACAATGTGGTATCGACGCCCAGCCCGTGATAAATACCAGCAAATTCCACAGCGATGTAACCGCCACCGACTACGAGCGCTCGTTCCGGTAACGTGTCAAGGTAGAAGGCTTCATTCGAGGTAATCACATGCTCGCTGCCCGGAAATTCGGGTACGACGGGCCAGGCTCCGGTCGCGATCAGAATCTTGTCGGTTGAGACGACCTCGTCGCCAATGGAGACATGATGAGCGTCAACGATTCTTGCCCTGCCCTCGTAGTGGGTCACACCCGCATTGTCTAGCAAGCCCTGGTAAATACCGTTCAGCCTTTCAATCTCTTTGTTCTTGTTTGCCAGCAAGGTTGGCCAGTCAAACTCCGGTTTGACGCGGTTCCAGCCAAACCCCTCTGCCTGTTCATAGTCCTCGGCATAGTGGGAGGCGTAAACGAACAGTTTTTTGGGTACGCAGCCGACATTGACGCAGGTTCCACCCATGTACTTTTCTTCTGCCGTCGCAACGCGTGCGCCGTAGGCGGCGCTCATGCGTGCAGCGCGCACTCCGCCAGACCCGACGCCGATGACAAAAAGATCATAATCGTATGAAGGCATCACATCTCCTCATTCGAACTACCTAACAGAGACGCGACACACTAAGCTTTGTGGTCGAAGTAAACAATGGCGAGTCGACTATTCTGATGGAATTTGTTTTGTGCGCGTTCAAAGGCGATCGTCGCGTTGTCTGTACCCTCGAGCAACAGGACGACGGATTTCGCCTGACATATGAGGCGGAACCGGCGAAGGATCTGGTCTGGCCCAAGTTTGAGGGCCTGCAACGCGTCAACGAACTCTGGCGCAGCACCTGCTGCGAGCTGTTTATTGGTGAGGCCGACAGCAACGAATATATCGAAATAAACATTTGTCCCTCAGGTCGCTGGAATTGCTTTCGCTTCGACAGCTATCGCGAAGGAATGCGCGAGGCGGTCTGGCAACCTCGAGATATCAGATCCGGACCTGGATGGCTTGAGGCAGACTGGCCACACGAACTCGCCCCCGTCTGCCACATCGGTCCGGCCGCTGTGCTCGCCGACAGGCAAAATCACATGGACTACCTCGCTCTGCGTCATGGTGACAGACCTGACTTTCATGATCGCTGTCAACATGTGCTTGTGCAGCGTCATGACTTATAGTGAATCCATGACTGCAATCTTCGGTATTGATCAGCTGCTGGCTGACCCGGCTCGCCTGAAAACCCTGAAAGCCAGCCGTGTCGGCCTGGTTGCGCATCCCGCTTCTATTACTAGCGATAATCGTCACTCGCTTGATGCTTTAATCAGCATCGGTTGCCCTGTCGTGACAGCTTTTGGCCCACAGCACGGTATGCGCGGTGACAAACAGGACAATATGATCGAGTCCGATGACTACCGGGATCCAGTGCACGGCATCCCGGTCATCAGTCTTTATGGAGAGCACAGGAAACCAACAGATGCCATGCTCGCCGATCTCGACATTATTCTGTTTGATCTGCAGGATGTCGGCTGTCGCATCTATACCTACATCACTACGCTGTACTACTTCTGTCAGGTCTGCGCCCGGCTCGGCAAGGAAATCTGGGTGCTGGACCGCCCCAACCCGGCGGGTCGGCCCATTGACGGGCTCTACCTGGAAGACGGCGAAGAAAGCTTTGTCGGCTGCGCGCCCCTGCCTACCCGCCATGGCCTGACGGTTGGCGAACTGGCGCGCTGGTTCGCGCATACCATACCGCGGCATTCAAACCATGCTGGGGGCGAGATCCCTCTTTCAGTGGTCACTATGCCAGGCTACAACCCTGATGTTGCACCAGGTTATGGCTGGCCGGCAAACCGGCCCTGGATCAACCCCAGCCCGAACGCTGCCAGTGTCAACATGGCGCGGTGTTTTCCCGGTACCGTCCTGCTGGAGGGCACAACCCTGTCAGAGGGTCGGGGTACAACCGTGCCACTCGAAGTGATTGGGGCCCCGGAACTGCCCGTCCGAGATATGTTGACGGATATCAAGGAGGCTGTGCCGCATTGGCTCGAACATGCCTTCATCCGGGACTGCTGGTTCTCGCCCACGTTCCACAAACACGCAGGCGAGCTGTGCGCCGGTCTGCAACTTCACACGGATTTCCCGGGCTACCGCCATGCTGAATTCAAACCCTACCGTTTGATCGCCGGGCTGCTGAAAGCCTTACGACGGCAGGATCACAGTTACAATCTGTGGCGCTACCATGAGTATGAATACGAACTGGAACGAACACCTATTGATGTCATCAACGGTGGGCCTGCGTTGAGGAAATGGGTTGATGATGACAACCAGGGCTACGCCCAGTTGGAGGAAGCGTTGTCACTCGCTGAAGCACGCTGGCGCCAGGAGCGCGCACCTCACCTGATTTATCCATGATAGAATCCGCGGCTTTTCGCTTATCGGACTTGCTATGACCAACGCCTACAAGATTGCCGTTCTGCCCGGAGATGCCATTGGCCCCGAAATAATGCGACAGGCGGTACGGGTTTTCAGTGTGCTGCAAGAGCACCGCGACGTTTCATTTGAACTGATCGAGGCACCGTTTGGCGCTGCCGCCTACTTCGAACATGGCAAGGCTTTTCCGGAACAGACCAAAGCGATCTGTGATGACGCCGATGCAATTCTGAAGGGCCCGGTCGGACTGTCTCACGAGGAATCGCAGAAGATCCCGGTAGAAGAACAACCCGAACGCGGCGCTATCCTGCCGCTAAGGGCTCGATATAATACCTTTGCCAATTTTCGGCCGATTTACCTGAGCCCTGATATGGCGCACTTCTCACCTCTGAAGAAGGAAATCATCAGTGACGGGATTGACATTCTGCTCATCCGTGAACTGGTCGGGGGGCTCTATTTCGGCTCGAAAGATCGTGGCATCAACAGCGAAGGCAAACGCTATGTGAATGAGGCGCTGGAGTATACGGAAGATCAAATCCGCCAGGTTCTGCTGGTCGCGTTCGAACAGGCGCGGTCCCGAAAGAAACGCCTGCACAACATCCACAAGAGCAATGTGCTGATGTCGAGCGTGCTCTGGAATGAGGTGCTCGCTGAGGTGCAGGTGGAGTACCCGGATGTCGAAGTTATCCATCAGCTGGTCGATGCCGCAGCGACTGCACTCTGCCTGAATCCAGGTCAGTTCGACGTCATGGTGATGGAGAACATGTTTGGGGACATCCTCTCTGACCAGGGTGGCGGCATTCTTGGCTCCCTGGGACTGATGCCGTCCGCCTGTCTAGGTCCTGACAAGGCCTACTATGAGCCCTCCCACGGCTCGGCACCGGATATCGCCGGCAAGAATATGGCCAACCCCTACTCCATGATCGGGTCAGTAGCCATGATGCTGGAAATGAGCTTTAACCTGAAAGACGAATCCGCCATGGTTTGGCAGGCGATGAAGAGTGTATTTGAGGCGGGTTACTCGACGGCTGACTTGTCCGGGTCGAGTGAGGATGTTGAGCTGGTTTCCACCGATGCGTTCGGCGACAAGGTCATGCAGGCGCTCGATGAACTCCTAAGAGCCTGAAACCGTGTAGCGGTTATTCGCCGACGAGAGATCAGAAACGCCGACGGGCGGCTTTACAGCTGCCCGATCGTGTCGTAGATGCTGAAGACCATGACCCAGATGCTGAGCCAGCCCCAGCCGATAAAGGCCCACATCAGGAGTGGCTGCTCGAACAGATCACCAAGGACATTTACGATAGAGTCCACCAGGAAAAACTTCAGGATCGCCTTGATCCAATCAACAACAAACATGGCGTAGTCCGCTAAAAAAACGGCTGCATTCTAACGGTTGCAGCACACTATTTAAACTCCGGAACACTAACTGAGTGTGCGACTTCGAAGACAACCACTAAAGGGTCTGAGTCTCGATCCGGGATTCGGCGTCAAATCGGGGCCGATTTTCCTCAAAGGTCTTGAAGCGCTCGATATCTGTCTCGATCTTATCGAACACCGCAAACACATCAATTTTCTCATTAAACTGCTTACGCTTGGAGAACATGGTGACAGGAAAAACATAGTTTTCAGTCTTGCGCCAACGCAGCGCCTTGCTGGTGCCGACATCATCGGCATAGCTGACCCAGTGCAGATCAAATTCCGCAGCCAGCACATCGCCAAAGACAATGCCCAGGCCCTGCCAGCCACGCACGTCTTCCTGCCGAATCAGCTTTTTCTCAACGATGTTCTGCAGAATACTGAGGTCTGACTTGTCACCTTTCAGTTTAATGATGCCGAGTCGACGGGCAGCAAGGTCTGCCACCTCACGTCGCTGGGTGCTGAGCACGTAACGCTGACCGAGTGACAGATCGGTCACTGTCACCTCCGACTCCTCAATTTCGAACTGATATCGTTCCAGTTCCTCCGGCGTCAGCTCAGGCAGGCCTTTGTTTTCAGCCTGGCTGGCCGCAGCCAGCAAAATGGCGGTCAAAACCGACGTCAGTCGCAAAAATGGTCGCATCTTGTCTCTTCTCTTACAGGTCATCCTGATTGAGTCCAGTTTAAGGTAAAATTTCTCACAACCCAGTCTTTCCCCGGGAGCAGGACGCGCTGTACTTACAACTCATCGAAAACCTCTACAGGCAAAACAGCCTCTGGAGTCTCGCGATTACAGGCGGCGGTACCAGCGCAATCAGCACCCTGTTCAGTGTTGCTGGTGCATCGAGCACACTGCTTGATGCCTACGTTCCTTATCATGGGGATACTCTCGCTGATTTTCTAGGCTCGACCCAGCCCTCGGACTGCAGCCCGGCTACCGCTAGCGCAATGGCGATGCAATCTTACATACGAGCCTGCAGCGTCAGTGGTTCGCAGGCCAGATTTGGTCTCGGTTGCACGGCAGCGATCGCGACCCATCGAGAGCGACGCGGCGAAGATCGCTGCCACATCGCTATCCAATCCAGAGGGCACACGACGGCCCTGTCGTTACAGATGAGCAAAAATATGACGCGAGCAGAGCAGGAAGCGCTCTGCACCGATGCCATTCTCTGCTTGATGGCCCAGGCCCTGGACATTGCAGCACCTTCACAGTGGCAACGTGATGAGAGGGTAACGGGCAAACTGTCCCGCATTGACGCTCCCCCAGCCTGGGTAGAGCTGCTTGCCGGTGAACGGCACAGCACCGCTGAGTCTCGCCCGGCAGCTGTATTCCCGGGCGCCTTCAATCCAATGCACGATGGTCACCGCGAAATGCTCAAAGTCGCCGAGACTTATGTCGATGGGGCAGTCGCACTTGAGGTGTCGATCCAAAATGTCGACAAGGCCCCGCTTGACTACTTTTCCATGCAGGCACGGGTCGACAGCACGGCAGGATTTGACCTGGTGTTTACCGACGCCCCGACCTTCGTCGAAAAGGCGTCCATTTTTCCCGGCACAACCTTTGTCGTTGGTATTGACACAATAACCAGGATTGCCGAGGCGAAATATTACGCCAGCACTGGGGCGCGCGATGAAGCCATTGCCCTTATGGCCTCGCTGGGCAACCGATTCCTGGTTTTTGGCCGCGTCAACGGCGATGAATTCAAGACGCTGGACACAGTCTCCCTGCTGCCCGCCCTGCGCACACTGTGCGATGGCGTGCCCGAATCAGAATTCAGGCTGGACCTCAGCTCCACCGAGTTACGGGCCCGGAACAAATGAACAAGCTCGATCTCTACATTGGTCGCAGTGTCGCGATGATGATCCTGCTCGCATCATTCGGTCTAATCGCGCTCTTCGTCCTGTTCACCTTTCTTGATCAAATGGAAGATCTTGGCAGTGATTACACGGTCACCGAGGTGATCCGCTATGTGCTGTACAGTGTGCCCAGGATTTTTCACGAAACACTGCCTTTTGCGGCACTGATTGGCTGCCTGACGGGGCTCGGTCTGCTGGCGAATAACAGTGAACTTATCGTCATGCGCACCGCCGGCATTTCGACCTTCCATATTTTCTGGTCCGCCACGAAACCCGTGCTGGCACTGGTTGTTATCGGTGTCATCGTCGGCGAAACCCTGCTGCCTGACTTTGAGCGTACAGCGCGGGTATTGAAAGAAAACGCAACTGAGCAAGACATCACGCCCCAGGGAGGATTCTGGTACCGTGAGGCTGAAACCTACATGCACTTCAACTCTGTCAGCCACGAAGGAGAGCTAAGGGACATCCACTTTTACGTGATGGATGACAGCAAGCAGCTTGTGCAGAGCAGCTGGGCTGAAACAGCCAGCTACGTAGAAGCCGAGAGCAACAGCTACTGGCTCATGCGTAACGTGACGACAACATTGCTCAGCGGCCCTGCGGCAACGAATGAGCGAACCCCCGAACTGCGCTGGTTGACAGAGCTGACACCCGCAATTCTCGAGACCGAGATACTGGTTGAACCCGACAAGATGTCAATGATGGAGCTGCGTCGAAAGATTGCCTATCTGCAATCAGAGGGGCTCAACAGCGCCAAATTTGAGCTGGGGTTCTGGCTCAAGTTGTTTCAACCGATCGCAACACTCAGCCTTGTGTTTGTCGCGGTCTCGTTCATCTTTGGCCCGTTGCGGCATACAACCACAGGTATGCGAGTCGTAACCGGACTCGTGATCGGCATCCTGTTCAAATTTGTCCAGGACCTGTTGTCTCCGGCGAGCCTGGTATTTGGTTTTCCGCCAATGTTGGCCACCCTCCTGCCGATTGCCGCCTGTGCGCTCATAGGTGCCCAGTTATTGAGACGCGCGAATTGAACGCGCCAGCTGTGATCCCCCAGGTTTTACCTCACATCGGGGCAGCGCTGGTCGTGGCCAGTATCGTACTGACACTGAGTCGCCGCTGGATCAAGCGCAAAGAGATACTTAGCGGGCTGTTTGCTGGCAGCTTCATCATCAGCCTGCTGCCCCTGCCAGAATTCAGCATCACCCACTTTGCCCGTGTTCTGACCGGTGACGTCTCGGTCGCCGGTATGATCTGGCTGGCAACCATCAACCTGGCCGTGCTCCGCGGTCCCGACCGCACGACCCGTCCACCAGCAGATCGACAGGTTGCGGTTGCTCTTGCGGTCATCGCGCTCGTGCTCTACCCCACGGCACTCGGTTTCAGCCCGTATGACCTCTATTCATTGGGGTACTCGCCGGTGACTCTGTCGATTGCGGTCGCGACCGGTTTTGCTGCCTGCGTCTGGCGTGAAAAATGGCTGCCTGCCTTGATGCTGGCAGCGGCTTATGTCGCCTGGCTAAGCCGTTGCCTCGACTCAGATAATCTCTGGGATTACCTGCTGGACCCGGTGATAGTGATCTATGCGCTGTCGATCCTCTTGATGGATCGACGCAGAAAGCGGCCGCCATCTGCGCTTGATTCGTTGTAAAAGATAGGTTCGGCGGCGCAATTGGCGTATTCTTGATCGCATGAACGACAAACCTATTCATATAGAAATCTTCTCAGACTACATCTGACCCTGGTGTTATCTCAGTACCGTGAGTATTGAAAAGCTGAAAGAGAATCATGGTGTCACGACCAGTTGGGTGGCGTTCCCCCTGCATCCGAATACGCCACCTGAAGGCATTCTGATGAAGGACCTGTACAAAAACAGAGATCCCGAACAGATGAAAGCCACCGGCGACTATCTCAAATCGCAGATGGTGGAATCCGGCCTGGCCTACAACCGGCGCACGCGTCTCGACAACAGTCGCCTGGCCCAGGAACTCGGTGCCTGGGCAGACACTCAGGTGGGCGGCGGCGCGTTTCACGATGCTATGTTTAAGGCTTATTTCGTCGATGACCGCAACATCGGCGAAATCGATGAACTGGTGGCGATTGCCGGGTCAGTCGGACTGAACGAATCAGAAGCACGTGAGGCCCTGACACAGCGCAGTTTCAGCCCGAATGTGACCCGTGACTGGGAACGCGCCTGGAGCGAGGGTGTTACCGGCGTACCTACCTTCACTGCCCGGGACCTGTTCGTGTTCGGATGCCAGCCCTACGAGGTGCTCCTGCGATTCTTCAACCACCTGAAGAAACTTAGGGCAGAGGACGACGCTAGCGCGTAATGGGCACGTCGAGCATGTGCAGGATAAAGACATGCTCGAGAGAATCACGCCGTCTCCGCTGGTATTGATCGCTGCTGCCGCCGTGACCTGCAGCGTCTTCCAGATAAAGGAGTTTAAGCGCTGTGGAATCCATGGCCCTCAGCCGCGCCAGCCACTTCAAAGCTTCGGTGTAACTGACCCTTTCGTCCTGCCGTGCTGCCAGCAGCAAGGTGTCTGGATATGGCGCAGCGGCGATGTTGTCATAAGGCGACAGGGCCTTCAGTTGCCTGTAATCGGATTCTTCCTCAGGATTACCCCATTCAACCCTGTCTGATGCGGTCAGAAGCTGATCGACATCAAGCAGGGAATTGACGAGGTCGAGATAAGGCACCTTTAACACCGCTGTCCGGTAGAGCCCGGGTGCCTGGTTAATTGCCGCTGCGGCCAGGGTTGCTCCCGCTGAGACGCCGCGGACTGCCAGCATTCCTGCTTCCGCCAGGCCCTCCCTGACCAGAAAACGCGACGCTTCAATCAGGTCGCTGACGCCACGCTGTTTATTCTTGCCGCTACCTGCCGTGTGCCAGGCCGCACCCAGTTCACCGCCGCCCCGCACATGAACCACGGCAACGCCGACGCCGCGTTCAAGCAGCAGCCTGAGCGCGGGATCGTAACTGAACGGAAAACTAATGCCGTAGGCGCCATAGGCGGTGACCAGCATTGGCACAGGGCCACTTGTTGCTTGCACTGGCAGCAGTATCGTGACGGGCACATCGATGCCGTCGCTGGCCGGCATCTTGCGTTCAGTCACTGTCGCAACCTCGCTGGCAACCCCCTCAGCACCCCCGGGAACCACCAGCTCGTTTTCGAGGTCATACTGATATCTCCGGCTGGGTTGCAGGAGCCCCTCCCGCTCAAAGCTGAGCAAGTTTTCATGTAAAGCAATCACGGTCAGTTGTTCGGCCGGCTCTGCACGAATGATCGTTCTCGCAGCACCAGTCACCTTATCAACAAGAGAGATCAGGTCTTGTCCCTGGCTACGATGTTTAATGACCAGACCGGAGGCTGAGACGGCAAAATCCTGGATTGAACCCGGTCCGCTCGCCAGGGTGCGCCATATCGCCGGGTTGGACTCCCCAGGCTGCGCCCTTGCCAGCTCAAAGTCGGGATTCCGGAAGTTGGTGAGAACATAGATATGATCGTCGAACATCCTGACGCGATAGTGGTGTCCTTCAGTGGGCACTGCGATCGAACTGACCTCCCCGGCTGCATCAACCTGCAGCAGGTGCGTCCGGGCTGGACTTAGCGATTCGATCAGCAGACGTGAGCGATCTGCAGCCAGTCGAACCGCGAGCATGCTGTCTCCGGCGCTCTCCTGATAGAGCAGTTCTCGTTCACCCGTACCGATATTCAGCATCTCAACCCGGTGCTGAGTCGGGTGTGTATACACCAGCTTGCCCTGCCACCAGGCCAGGGTCGGGCCGACCTCAGCGATGCTGTGCAGAATTTCACCCCTACCCAGCAGGCGGGTCACATTCAGCACATAGTGCTGTGATCCGGAGCGATCTTCCGTGTAGGCGATAAAGCTGTCGTCGTCGGCAACAGCGAATCCTCCCAGGGTATAGAAAGGACTGCCCGCGGCTGCGGCCTGCGTATCCAGCAGCAGTTGCGGTTCATCGGCCTCAGTCCGCCGGCGGTAGTAGCTGGGATATTGTGCACCAGCGACGATTTCCCGGTAGTAACGCCAGCCCTCAATCACTACAGAGGCGGAGCGCCGCTCGACCGGCAAACGCGCATTCAGTTCGCGCTCAAGCTGAAGACGGTCAGAAGCCCATTCAGCGACCTTCTCGCGCGCGTACTCGCGTTCAGCAGCAAGATAGCGGATCGTCCGCGGGTCTTCGGTGTCGCCAAGATAGGCATAGGGGTCGACGTGCTGGTCGTCATGCAGCCACATGCTCTGCGGCGCCTGTGCTGCGCTCGGCAATGCCTTATCAACCTCAGGGTCGCAGGCGACAAGCAGCAGTGACCCAACAATGATTGTCCAGACAGAAGGCTTCAATAGCATCAGCCGCCACATAAGATCTCGGGCCGAACCTTACATTCTGGCCGAGAGCCAAAGCAAATCCGGGTGAAATCGAATGCACCTGAAACTGACGGGCACCGACCCGGGCATTCTGAGCTAAAGACCAGCGCCATGTTGGTTCTGGCGCGGCCGAAAAAGCAGAAACGGGTGGCGGGCTGATCAGGCTGCGAGAAGTGTCTCCGCCGGCACGTAATCCAAGCCGTGCGCCTCACCCACAAACTCGTTGGCAATCTGGCCGTGATAGACATTCAAGCCATGGCGCAGATGCACGTTGGCTTTCATGGCCTCGACAGGCCCCTGGTCCGCCAAATCGAGAATGAATGGCAAAGTGGCGTTATTGAGTGCTGCTGCAGACGTTCGGGCAACTGCGCCTGGCATATTGGCAACGCAGTAGTGAACGACATCATCAACAATGTAGGTCGGCTCATCGTGCGTCGTTGCTTTCGAAGTTTCGAAGCAGCCCCCCTGGTCGATAGCAACGTCAACGAGCACGGCCCCCTTCTTCATGGCGGCTACCATCTCATGGGTAACCAGTTTCGGTGCAGACGCACCGGGTATCAGGACAGCGCCGATAACGAGATCTGCAGCGAGCACTTCAGCAGCAATCGTGTCCTGGGTCGAATACAGGGTCTGGACGCGGTTACCAAAGTGCGCGTCGAGCTGTCGCAGCACGTCCAGGTTTTTATCAATAATCGATACGCTGGCCCCCATGCCGACGGCAACGTGCGCTGCGTTGTAGCCCACCACGCCGCCGCCCAGGATGACTACCTTGCCCTGGTGAGTCCCGGGAACGCCACCAAGCAGCATACCCAGCCCGCCGTGTGACTTCTCGAGGCACATGGCGCCGGCCTGAACCGACATGCGCCCCGCCACTTCTGACATTGGCGCCAGCAGTGGCAAATGGCCCCGAGCGTCGGTGACAGTTTCATAGGCAACGCAGATTGCCCCGCTATCCATCAATTGGCGAGTCTGTGGCAGATCAGGTGCCAGGTGCAGATAGGTAAACAGCGTCTGGGATTCGCGCAGCCGGGCACACTCGATCGCCTGCGGCTCTTTTACCTTGATCACCATTTCAGCCTGCTCAAAGACGGCTTCGGCAGCCTCCACAATAGTGGCGCCGGCAGCGATGTAAGCCTCGTCATCAAAGCCAATGTCGGCCCCTGCATGGGTTTCGACGATAACCTGATGGCCATGGTGGACAAGTTCTCGCACACCCGCCGGCAGCAGGCCGACACGGTGCTCGTGATTTTTGATTTCCCTGGGCACACCGACAAGCATTTTTGTTCTCTTCGGACGTTCAAGACAGAGAAAAGTATACTTTCCGGTAACGGAGTGAGTCTCACTTTTATCTCTTCGAAAAGAAGGGATATAGGTATACTAAACGTATTATGGCAATTGAAAACGCTAAAAAATGCCAAACAAGCAGGGTAAAAAACTAGATAGAATCGACCTGAAGATTCTCGATGCACTGCAGTCCAATGCCCGCATCAGCAACATTGAACTTGCGAGGCAGGTCGGCCTCAGCGCGACCCCGTGCAGTGAGCGCGTCAGAAACCTGGAAGCGCTTGGTTATA
>JAYQAI010000057.1:0-22343 GCA_038136715.1 Gammaproteobacteria bacterium
ACATGGGTGCCGATATTCCGATGATGACCCGTTATGTTGATGCCCTCCGGCCACTATTGAACCGGTTCGGCAATGAGAGGGACCTGACTGTCATTCTGTTTACACTCGACGAGACCACCTATAGCCGGGAACTGGCGCCATTGGCAGGTCATTACCCGGCCCTGAAACTGGGGCCTGCCTGGTGGTTCCACGACAGCCCCGAGGGTATGCGCCGGTTCCGCGAGCAGACCACCGAGACCGCCGGCTTTTACAACACAGCTGGTTTTAACGATGACACCCGTGCTTTTCTTTCCATTCCCGCAAGACACGATATGTCACGCCGTATTGATAGCGGCTTCCTCGCGCGACTGGTCGCCGAACATCGACTCACAGAGGCGGAGGCCTTCGAACTCGCGGGCGCACTGGCCTACGACCTTGCCAAGGCTGCCTACAAACTGTGACTCAACTTTGCGAGGCAAACCTGAAATCTCTCCCGGCATCTGTCCAGGCGCCGGGCTATGATCGCACCGCCGTGCATCCAGGTATTCTGCATGTTGGCACGGGCAACTTTCATCGCGCGCACCAGGCGGTCTACACCGATGACATCCTCGGTGAGGATCCTCGCTGGGGCATCATTGGTGCCAGCCTGCAGAGCAAGGTGGCCAGATCTCGACTGCAGCCGCAGGACTACCTTTACACCCTGTGTGAACGTGAAGATGAAGGTCACTCGCTGCGCGTGATCGGTTCCATCCAGGACATGCTGACCCTGCAACAGCAACGCCCTGAACTGATTGAGGCAATCGCCCGACCAGAGATCAAAGTGATTACCCTGACCATCACGGAGAAAGGTTATTGTCACACCAGTGAGGGCAGGCTTGATGACAGCAACCCCTCGGTAAAACAGGATCTGCAACAGTCGGACCAGCCCGGGACTGCCCCCGGTGTCATCCTTGCCGGTCTTGCAAGGCGCAGGAATTCAGGTGGCGGTCCAATCAGCATCATCAGTTGCGACAATCTACAAGGCAACGGTGACGTCACGCGCCAGGTTGTTCTCGATTTTGCAGAACGCCTGGACCCCGAGCTGGCCAGCTGGTGCCGTGATCACGTTACCTTCCCGAGCAGCATGGTTGATCGCATCGTTCCCCAGACCACAACGGATGACATTGACCGGCTTGCCACCAGTGGTCTCGATGACCAGGCCCCCGTCATCTGCGAGCCCTTCCGGCAATGGGTGATCGAGGATAACTTCGCGGCGGCGCGGCCACCCTGGGAAGCGGCGGGTGCCGAGCTGGTTCGGAACGTAGCGGGTTTCGAGAAGGCCAAGCTCAGACTCCTGAACGCCACACATTCCGCACTGGCCTACCTGGGCTTGCTCTGCGGCTATGACACCATTCACGAGGCCATGGCGGACAAGGCGCTGGCCGGTTTCGCTCACCGCCTCATGACAGCAGAGATTGCGCCGCTGTTGACGGTACCCGCCGAGCTCAACCTCGATACTTATATCGACAGTATCCTGCAGCGTTTCGCCAACCCCGCCATTGCCTATCGCTGCGCCCAGGTAGCAACAGACGGCTCACAGAAACTGCCGGTCCGGATCTTTCCGTCACTTCAAGCCAGCCTGGCGGCTGGACGATCACCCGACGGCCTGGCAATCGTTGTTGCCGCCTGGTTGCAGTGCCTGACGAGTCCGCGCATCGCAGCAACCTTTTCTGACCCTGTATTGGCCAACGACGATTCACTGTCAGCAGAGATGACGCTGCCGGGCAGAACAGACCTGCTGGGTGAACTGGCCGTCGACCACTCGGCAATCCAGCACATTCAGCAGGCGTGGGCGCAGCTGCAGCAAGGCGATCCGCGCCGGTTGCTGACACCGACAACCCTCCGGTGATTGCCGGTTAACAGAGTTTACTGTACCATCCGGACGGTATAGTTTATTGATCGACACCGATGCGAAAAAACAACAAGCGGAGCGCCATCCTCGACGCTGCGTTCGAGGTGGTAGAGGAAAAAGGGGCACGGCACCTGACAATCGACGCAGTGGCCGCTCAGTCCGGTATGTCAAAAGGTGGCGTGCTTTACCACTTCGGCTCCAAGTCTGACCTGTTGAGCGGCATGCTCGAGGTACTGATCGACCTCAACCAGGCGCGCTTTGAGGAGCAACAGGCCGCCAGTTCAGACGGAAATGAAATCAGCGCTATTCTCGAGGCGGTGGCCGGCATGACCAGTCGCGAGCGCCGGGCTTCGCTGGCCCTGCTGGCTGTCGCCGCTGAAGACAGCGAACTGCTGGATCCCGCAAGAGAATATATGCAGCGGACTTTCAACAGTGTCCTTGGGAGCAGTAAAGACCAGATGACAGGGACCATGCTCTTGCTTGCCAGTGAGGGCCTGCGTTTTCTTGACGTTCTCGACATTAACCCGTTTTCGAAGCAACGCAACAAAGAGATTCTGGGCTACCTGCAACAGCAGGCGAGGGTGCTCTGACATGCGGAAGTTACTCCCAATCCTGCTGCTGCTCACCGCAGCTTGCGGCGATCGAACCCCGCCTGAACCTGAGCCGCAGAATATCCGCCCTGCCCGTGTCATGACTGTCGCGCTCCAGGGAGAAGATAACCTCAATGAGTTTCCCGCACGAATTGAGGCGCTGCAGACCGTCGATCTTTCATTCGAGGTCGGTGGCCCACTGGCTCGTCTGCCCGTTAAGGAAGGCGAAGCCATCACAGAAGGCACCGTCATTGCGGCCCTCGACCCGAAGACCTTTGAACTCGCCCTCCAGGAAGCCGAGGTTCAGCTGCGCCTGGCTGCCCAGGACCTGAACCGCAAACGCAAGGTCCTGGCCGAGAACGGCATCGCTAAATCCGTGGTTGAAGACGCCCTGTCGAACTACGAACTGCAGAAGGTCCGCCTCGCGAAGGCGAGGGAAAGCCTCTCGGATGCCACCATACGCGCGCCGTTTGACGCCTATGTAGCGAGGCGCTACTTCGATCAGTTCGTCAACATTCGTCCCGGCGAGTCGGTGGTCCGGCTGCTCGACCTGACCCGGTTGCAGGTCGTGTTCAATGTCCCGGAGAGACTGGCTGCGACGGGGAACCCAGCCGAAATCCAGCGAGCCTGGGTCGAATTCCCGTTCGCATCCGACGAATCGTTTGAGATGACTTACTACGAAAATCGAGGCGAAGCCGCAGCTGTTGCGCAGACCTACGAAGTGTCCTTCCTCATGGATAATCCTGCTGCCTGGAACATCCTGCCCGGCATGACAGCAACCGCCAGGATTCGAACCCGGAGTGACGGCAACGGCCAGCTGCTAGTTCCGGCCTCCGCTCTGGTACCGGCCGCTGACAGCTCACTCACCGTCTGGGTCTATGACGACGCAACCCAGACAGTGGCCCGGCGCCAGGTTGTCACCAGCGCACCGCAGAAATCTGGTGTACCCGTAATCAGCGGTCTTGAACCAGGCGAGCAGATCGTCGTCACCGGTGCCAGCCAGCTCCAGGCTGGCATGAAAATTAGGCCGCTTTAACCATCATGCCCAACCTCGCACGCCTTACTGTCGATAACCCGCTTTATGGCTGGGTATTGATCCTGGTCTGCCTCGTCGGCGGGCTGCACGGCATCCAGAATGTGTCAAGACTCGAGGACCCGGCCTTCCCCATCAAGATGGCCTACATCATCACGACTTACCCCGGCGCCTCCGCGGGCGAGGTTGAACTTGAAGTCACCGACAGAATTGAGGATGCCCTGCAGGAGCTGCCCTATATCGATTTCATGGAGTCCAAGTCGGTGCCGGGCAGATCCGAGATAGAGGTCAGGCTGCTGGAATACATTGGCGAAGAGGAGACACCGCAGGTTTTCGATGAGCTAAGACGGCGCGTATCAGAGGCCACCATGCGGTTGCCACCTGGCGCTAACACCCCAATCGTCGAGGACGACTTCGGCGATGTCTACGGCATTCTTTACACCGTTTCCGCACCGGACTATTCGCCGGCAGAAATTCAGGACCTGGTGAAGGAAATCACAACGCAATTAAAACTCGTGCCTTCCGTCGCCAAGGTTCTAAACATGGGGGCACCCTATGAGGCCGTGTATCTCGAACTGGATCACGCCAAACTGACCCGGTTTGGCCTCTCGATTGAGGATCTCGGACGGAGCATCTGGGCCGAAAACCAGGTGGTGGACGCAGGCTCTACCCTGTTCGACGGCAGGCGGCTTCGCATCGCGCCGCCGTCCGCACTCGACTCCGAAGCAGCACTGCGCTCGATGAAAATCGGCCTGCCCGGGTCGACTGAGATCGTTGAGTTGAGCGACATCGCCCGTGTCAATCGCAGCCCGGTCGAGGTACCACCGGAGCTGGTCAGACTGAACGGTGAACCCGTCATGGTGATCGGCGTCTCCGTTACGCCAGGACAGAACGTCGTCAAGGTCGGTGAGGCCGTGGACCGCAAGCTCGCTGAACTGCAGGCCACGCTGCCGCTCGGCATCGACATCAAACCCCTCTATCGGCAACACGAGGTCGTGAGACTCGCCATCAACAACTTCCTCAAGAACCTGGCAATTTCGGTCGCCACTGTCGTCATTGCGCTGAATCTGTTCATGGGCTGGCGTGCGGGCACCGTGGTCGGCCTGGTTCTTGGTCTGACGGTGCTCGGCACCATCGAAGTCATGAATCTGGTGGGCATTGAACTGCAGCGAATCTCGCTCGGCGCTCTCATGATTGCCATGGGCATGCTGGTTGACAATGGCATCGTAATAGCAGAAGGCATGCTCACCGGCGTCCGGCGTGGCAAGTCACCGGTAGACGCCGCTGCAGACGCGGTTTCAAGAACACAGTTTGCACTGCTGGGTGCAACGATCATCGGCATCCTCGCCTTCGCCCCGATCAGCCTTTCCGATGACAACAGCGGCCACTTCCTGGTATCACTGTTCCAGGTGGTGGCGATCTCGCTACTGCTCTCCTGGCTGCTGGCGATCACCATCGTGCCACTACTGGGCAGCTACCTGCTGAAACCTGTCGAGGCCGTAACGGAGGAAGAGCTGTACAGCGCCTGGTACTTCACACCCTACCGAGTCATGATTCGCTTTGGCCTGCGCCGTGCATGGCTGTCAACGTTGCTGATCGTCACCATCACCGGTGCTGCGCTCTATTCGATGAAGTTTGTCAAAACAAGCTTCTTCCCCAACAACAACACGCCGATGTTCTTCGTCGACTATCGCCTGCAGGAAGGCACAGACATCCTGACCACTGCGGCCGATACTGCACCGCTGGAGAAACAGATTCTTGAAATTCCCGGTGTCACCACCGTCGCCAGTTTTATCGGCAGAGGGCATCCGCGATTCGCTGCCACAGTCGCCCAGGATCAGCCGAATCCGGCCCTGGTAAGAATCATCGTACAGCTTGAAGACCTTAGTGGCATCAGGGCAGCGATGCAGATGACATCGGAACTCATCGCGGCAACGAGGCCTGACGCGGAAGTACGAATCTCCCGCATTGAATTCTCCCCGTCTGGGGGCTCAAAGATCGAGGCACGCTTCTCGGGCCCGGACCCGCTGGTGCTGCGCCGGCTGTCAGAGGAGGCGCTGGAAATCTATCTTTCCCACAATCTGATCGATCGCAAGACCAGCTGGCGACAGCAGTCACTGCAGCTGGTGCCGACATTCGATGAGGACAATGCAAGGCTTGCCGGCATCTCGCGTAACGACCTGGCGCGCTCGCTTGCCTACAACTCGCTGGGCATCACCATTGGCCTGATGCGCGACGGCGACAAGTTGATCCCGATTATCGCCCGTGCTCCGGACGCTGAGCGAGCTGATCTCAGCGGACTCATGAACCGTCAGATCTGGAGCCCATCACAACGCCAGTATGTGCCCATGTCGCAGATCGTCAGTGAATTCAAACTCGATGCAGCCAACACAACCATATTCCGCCGCGACCGGCTCCGGACCCTGACTGCCCGGGCGAACGCACCGCGAGGTCACAACATCAACCAGTACTTTGAGCGGGTGCAGCCGGATATCGAAGCCATAGAACTGCCACCCGGCTACAAGCTCGAATGGGGCGGTGAGTTCGAAGCTAACGATGAGGCCAACGAAAGTTTGCTGCAGCGCATGCCCATGGCTTTCGGCATGATGTTTTTCATCACCATGCTGATGTTTGGCGCCCTGAAGCAGCCCATTGTGATCTGGCTGACCGTACCCATGATTGTCTGCGGGGTAGCGCTGGGACTGTTGATTACCAACCTGCCTCTGACCTTCCCTTCATTCCTTGGCATCCTCAGCCTCGCCGGCATGCTGATCAAGAACTGCATCGTCCTGGTCGACGAAATCGACAAACGACTGGCCGAGGGCGACATGACTACCTACACCATGATGATGGCGAGCATCAGCCGCCTGCGTCCCGTCATGCTCGCTTCACTGACAACTATCTTTGGCATGTCACCCCTTCTGACAGATGACTTCTTCCGCGAGATGGCCGTCTGCATCATGAGCGGCCTGCTCTTTGCTACCCTGCTCACCCTGGTGGCTGTGCCGGTCTTCTATCGCATCGCATTGACCCGACAGGTCAGGACAGTTTGAATCTAATCCCATGACAAGGATGCCTGAGATGAAGTCCATTGCCTGAGCGCAGCCCCCAAGTTTTTTATGGGTGGCAGATGGTGGCCTACACCTTCGCTATCCAGTTCATTGTGATGGGTTCGAGCTTTTATATCTTCGGCGTGTTGCTGAAACCTTTAACTGAGGCGCTGGAGGCAGACCGCTTTCTCATTTCCATCGGCATGACCGCGCAACTCGTTGTCAGCGCCTTGCTCGGACCGTGGTTGGGCGGCGCGATCGCGCGCTACCCGATCCGGCCTATCATGACCGCAGGTATCATCCTGCTCAGCCTTGGCCTCTTGGCTGTCTCTCGCGCCAGCGCGCTCTGGCATTTTTACCTGGGGTTTGCCCTGATCGCATCCGTCGGCTTCGCACTCGCAGGGCCGCTGCCGAATGCAGCGCTGGTCGCAAACTGGTTTGTCCGGCGTCGCGGCACCGCTATGGGCGTGTCACAGTTTGGTATCACGCTCTCTGGCGCGATCCTGGTGCCGGTATTTACCTGGATCATGGTGAACTATGACTGGCGCACGGCGCTCATCGCGTTTGCTGTCGGCGTGCCGGCGCTCGGCCTACCGATTATCTGGGGTGGAATCGTCAAGACACCCGAGGAGAAAGGTCTGCATCCGGACGGTGATGCGCCAGGACCTGAGCCAGCCGCCGCACCCAGCGCACCGGAAGACTGGACTTTCAGACGGGCACTGTCGGATCGTCGTATCTGGCTGATAGCGCTGGTGATCGGCGCCGGTTTTATGAGCATCAGTGCCGTGCTGCTCTCCGTTCACTCTCACCTGACCGATACCGGCATGACAGCGATGCGGGCCTCCAGCGTAATCGCCGCTATGACGGCTGCAGGTGCTACGGCCAAACCGCTGTCTGGCGTCCTTATGGATCACTTCAACAAGAAGGCAGTGGTATTCATCTTCGTCGGGCTGCAGTTCTCTGGCGTTGTCGGCATTGTGCTGTTCGACAGCTATACAGGAATGCTCATCGCAGCAGCCGTCTTCGGGCTCGGCTACGGTGCCCAGAGCCCAATCTTCAATATCCTGATAGCGACTATCTTTGGTCGCGGCGACTTTCCACGTGTCATCGGCCTGATGGGCCCGATCATGCTGCCGTTCAATATGCTGGGTCTGCCCCTGACCACGCTGGTCTACGAGAGCTATGGTACTTACCTGCCAGCCTACGTGGCCGTGCTGGCGCTGCACGTTGTCTCGGCAGTGTGCCTCGCTTACCTCAGAATCCCCGACAGAAACGCCGATTGAAACCCTCGCCGTTTAACCCGGCAGGAAACCACACTGCGACATGAGCGGTTCGAGTGCTGCCACATGCGCAGGGACAGACTCCTTCGCCCGCGCAAGCCGCGCGTCTCTCTGAGCTCGCCATGCTTCATAGGGCGCTGGCGCCGCGGCCGCCAGGGCCGACTCCAGGGACTGGACCAGCTGATAGCTGTCGTAAAACCGTCGATTCATTCGAGCCACCAACGGCTGCAGCGTGCCGACAAAATCAGTCATGACCACGTTCTTAAAAATATCGGCCTGGGGCGTACGCATATCCGGATAGCACAGGGGACTGCCGTCACCTCTTCCCTGCAGCACCGCAGTGGCGGCATTTAAACCCTGCTCTAACTGCAGCCAGGCAGCCAGCAAACGACCACCGTCGCCGCGGCGCACCGTCGCAAGCAGGTTCTCCAAATCGTCCGGATCTTCCGCGTACTCGCCGGCCAGCCACTTCTCCACCAGGTACTTGAGACGTGCCAGGGCAACGTCCAGTTCGGAGAATTCTGCGGCGGCATAAACCTGCCCCATCTCAGGCTGCCAGAACGAACGGAATTCTCGGCCCCCTAGGGTTGCCTGCCAGATATAACCGGGCAGTTGCTGATGTTTTCTGCGGGAAACTGAAGCGAGAGTCTCCGCCAGCTCAGGGTGATCCGCCTCAATCTGCCCGATGCAGCGCTCAACACTGGCGAGAAATCGCAGCTGATAGATGAGTTGCTGGGAAGATGGCGCCTGCCGCCCAAGGCTGGAATTATGATCCGCCACCAGAGCGTTCAGGTCACATTCCAACAAGTGGACAAATTCCAGCAAATTGATGGACTCATCACTGAAGGTCAGCCGCAGCAGGCGTGCCCTGGGTAAAGGCTGCCATTCCAGCGCTGTTGTTTCTGGTAATTCCTGGTCGAGCACTCTCGCCAGTTTTTGCTGATAAGCCTGCAGCTGATCTTCAAGGGTATTACGACTGCAACCCTGGGCCAGCGCCAGTAGCGTGGCAACGGGGATTACCCAAAACAAATAAAAGCGCAAATCACAGGCTCCAGAGAGAATCGGCTGTTTAGCCCTGGTAGCTTTTTTTCGCCGCAGCGATGCTTGATCCGGACGACATTGCCCTTGAAGTTCAACTATGAGCCGGTTCGCGGTATGCGGGGCAACGTCAGGTAGTGGTATGCCAGACCGCCACAACCGCCCGCAACACCCTGCAAAACAAGCCCCAGCAACTCGCGGGTTGGCGCGATACCAGAGAGCCCCAGTACAGCCTTCAGGATCACGTGCAGCGCGATCATGCCGACAAAACCTGCAGACAGATAACCAATGAGGCGCAGATAGGGCACAAACCGGATAATGGCAGCAGCAACCAGCAGCGCGATCATCAGGCCGATGGCAACGAGGGGCAGATAGAGGTCGTACATATGCGTGATGTCATGCAGGAGCGCTTCAATACGGTGAGAAAAAGTCACCTCAAACCCCATACTGATGACTGCAGCAATGTTGCCCTGGCTGACAAATGCCGCGCCAAGGATGTAGGTCACCAGCACAGCGAGGATATATCCGGCAATTACTTTCATCAGTTTAGTCACATGAATTAGGAATCAGGGGGCTATAATAGATGCCTTTCACAAACAACCAAACACCTGACATGAAAAAGTTCTTCGCCCTATTGTTGCTCAGTCTGCAGGCATCCACTGCTGCCGCAGACTATCAAGTTGAAATCGTCGCCGAGGGTTTTGAGTTCCCATGGTCAATTGGCTTCCTGCCTGACGGTTCCTATCTCGTCAGTACGCGAGCCGGCGAGGTGTACCGGATTACCGCTGATGGCGAAACGGGTGAGGCACTAACAGGCACTCCGCCAACGTATGTTGCCGGCCAGGGCGGTTACTTCGACGCCCTGCCTGATCCTGACTTTGCAACCAATCAGAAAGTGTATCTGTCTTACGCTGGAGGCTCACCCGAAGCAAACGGCACCACAATCATGCGCGCAACGCTCACCGATACAGGTTTTGCCGACAGCGAGATCATCTACAGCGCTGCGCCCACCAAAGATACGCCACAGCACTACGGCGGCAAGATCCTGTTTCTGCCCGATGGCACCATGATGGTCACAACCGGCGACGGCTTCGAGTACCGCGAAGCCCCACAGGATACGAGCAGCCATCTCGGCAAGGTGATCCGCATGAACCGGGATGGCACTGCGCCGGCCGACAATCCTTTCGTTAACGGCGGTGGCGATCCGCTGGTTTACTCCTACGGTCACAGAAATCCGCAGGGGCTTGCCTTGCACCCCGGCACAGGCGAGGTTTACCTGCATGAGCACGGTCCCAAGGGGGGCGATGAAGTCAACCTGATCCAGGCCGGCGCCAACTACGGCTGGCCAGCTGTGACCTGGGGCGAGAACTATTCAGGCGCCTATGTTTCACCGCTCAAGCAGTATCCAGGCATCACCGACCCACTGCATGTCTGGACGCCCAGCATCGCCCCTTCCGGACTTGCCGTTTACAGCGGGCCGGTTTTCCCGGAATGGGAGGGTGACCTGCTCGTCGGCGCGCTGGTGGATCGTGAAGTACGCCGCCTCGTGATCGAAAACGGCAAAATCACCCAGGAGGAGTCCCTCTTCAGTGAACTCGGTGAACGAATTCGAGACGTACGGGTCTCTCCCACCGGTAATATTTACCTGCTGACGGACTCCGATGCCGGCAGCGTGCTGCGCGTTGTGGCGGGCGGCGAATAAGTCAAAACGTTCGCCAGTAACGGGAAGTGCCCCTCGGTCTTACCTCGAACTTAACTCGAAGGTCCACCAGTGATCAGGCCTGGCGGCGTTCACGCTTCGGCCAAAGCCACGCAGCTTTTCAGCCCGTGCTCCCCAGGCACGATCCAGTTCGGCCGCATCCTGAACTCGCCGCAGCACAATCGCATACACCTGGCCTTCGACCCTGATTCGGCCTTCAGGGTTGTGCAACGCCGTCGTTGACCAGCGCTTGCCGGCGCATCGTGAACAGCTGATGTAGAGCGCGCCATCCGTCGACATACAGTTGAGATTAAGCGACTGCGGCAGCAGACCACCATCAACCTGCAGCTGGCAAAGTCCGGTGTTATTAACGAAAGCCCAGTTCTCCACCGGTTCAGCCACCTCGTCACCCCAGAGCGCGACACCCGGCATACGCTCACACGGGCACGCCACGCCGACGTAGACTCCCGCACCGAGCAGTGCGATGAGCAACAGTGCACCAAAGGCGAGTACTAACCTGCCTGCCATAACAACCTCGATATCAGCCCTAAAGTCGAAATTTTAACCCAGAGGGATTGATCTGCAGAGTCATGCCAGCAGCCGCGCGGCGATGACCCTTGAGCGGAAGAAATGACCCTGTTTCGTGCAGCGCGAGACCCAAGTTAGTGCGCGCAGTGTGAACATGCCAGATTGCGGTGCACACAATCTGCAACGGATGGGCTGGAAGCCGCAAAATGCGGCACCTGCAGTGTTGGCACTTGAATTGCTGCAAAGCCAACAGAACATTTTGGACAGGCATGACTGCTTTGGTGCAGCCAAAAGAACCACTTATTATCGACGTCGAGGCCTCGGGTTTCGGCGGTCACAGCTATCCCATTGAAATCGGCCTGGCGCTCGATGACGGCACTAAATTCTGCACGCTGATCTCGCCTGCACCCGACTGGACCCACTGGGATGAGTCCGCTGAAGAAGTACATCGGGTGTCCCGTGACATCCTCGAGACTTACGGCAAACCACTGGAGGAGGTCGCTGCGTTCCTGAACCATATCCTGATTGGCAAGACGGTCTACAGCGACGGCTGGGTGGTCGACAAACCCTGGTTAACCAAGCTGTTCCACGCGGCGGGCATTGAGATGGACTTCAATGTCAGCTCCCTTGAAATGATCCTCTCACCTGCCCAGATGGAACAATGGCACGAGACCAAAGACCAGGTCCTGGCTGATATGGATCTGAAACGCCACCGCGCCAGCTACGATGCCATGGTTATCCAGGAAACCTACATGCGCACCCTGAATGACAGCGAAACCTGATGTTTACCATGCAAAGAGAACAGACCATGTCTGCAGAATTTAGTCCGACTCTAACCCGACGAGGGAGGCCAGTGTTTTCGACCTATGAGGAGTGGGTAGCCGACGCGCTGGTCAAAGATGAAGCCTCTGGTGCAGCTGAATGGAAGCGGACCGATGAGTCCGACATCTATGACTACAGGATTATTCGTCGCCGCTTCGAGGAACTCAAAGAGATCCGCGAAACCAGCGACGCGGAGCGCCTGCTCTATTACCTGAAGGAAGGCATCCACGGCAACATGGCCGGGATGGGTGCACCGAAGCTATACAGCCACGCGAAGTTCGGTACGAAAGACCTGATCACAGCCTACGTCGACGAAATTGCGCTGGCACTGGAAGCGCTCGACAAGTCCAGCCAGATTGACACCAGGCATAAACTCGATCTGTGCCGCCGGGCCAGCATGGGGTTCGGTCGAACTGCACTGATGCTGAGCGGTGCTGGCTCACTCGGCGCATACCACCTGGGCGTCTGCAAAGTCCTGCATGACCAGGGGCTTTTGCCGCGCGTCATCTCAGGTGCCAGCACCGGCGCCTTTGTTGCCGCACTGCTCGGGACCCACACTGAAGACGATCGCACGCAGCTGTTTGCTGATGAGAGTCTGACTGAAAAAATCTCCTTCCAGATGCCGACAGAAGGTCGACGCGAAGTTGACCTGTATGATCTCGAAACCCTGTTGCGCAACCTCGTGCCGGACCTGACCTTCGAGGAAGCGTTTGAAGTCTCCAACCTGCACATCAACATTCCTGTGGCACCACAGAAAGCCAACCAGCGTTCCCGCCTGCTGAATGCCATCACCGCACCGAATGCCATGATTCGCGAGGCCGTGCTGGCTTCCTGCGCTATCCCGGGCCGCTTCCCGGCGGTGACGCTGGCGGCAAAGAATCACAAAGGCGAGCGACAGCCCTACATTCCATCCCGTACCTGGGTCGATGGTTCAATCACGGATGAACAGCCCGCGAAACGACTGACCCGCCACTACGGCATCAACTATTTCGTCAGCAGCAATGCCAATCCCCTGATCACCAACCTGGGTGAGCTCGGCGCCGATACACCGTGGGGTCCCTGGGTCCAACTGCAACAGTCAATGATGAGACAATGGCTGCAGACCGCCTACCCCCTGGTCATGCGCAGTGTCAGCAACAGCGCATCCCTCAGCGTGCTGGCCCGCAACTGGTTCAGTGTGGCGACCCAGGAGTACAAGGCCGATATCAATATCATGCCGGAGTCGCGCTACCTGCGTCCGGCCTCGTTTTTTGAAACTCTGACGGTTGAGGAATCCGAAGCGCTGTTCGCAGAAGGTAAACGCTCAACCTGGCCGGTAGTGGAGAGACTGCGTGTAACCACGACCGTGTCACGCAAACTGGACGAAATCCTGATGGGTCACGGTATCGACACCCTGATCCCTTGAAGATCAGGGCGCGCGATCGAGTTCCTCGATCAGTGCGTCTGCGGGCAGCCTGACTGACTGCAGTCGCTGCGCCACGGCTTCGGCCTCAGCCATAACCCGCAGCATATTACCGCCGGCAATCTTCGCGATATCAGCATCGCTGTAACCCCGTTTCAGCAATTCAACGAACAACGCAGGATAGGTCGAGACGTCTTCCAACCCGACAGGCCCTGGCGGCATACCATCGTAGTCACCACCCAGGCCCAGATAGTCGATGCCGATCACGTTACGAATATGATCAATGTGATCTGCCACATCGGTCAGGTCGGGCCAGGGCAGCGCAGCCCGACCCTCGCTGAACAGCCGCCGACGCTCAGCCGGATCGTCCGTCTTGTCGCTGATTTCTTCCCGCAGCGCGGCCCAGGCCAGCCGTGTTTCTTCCGAAACGTAAGACGGGAAGAACGTCACCATGACGATACCGCGGTTTCGCTTGACCTTGAACAGAATCTCATCCGGGACATTGCGCTCGTGGGCGGTGACGGCATATGCACTGGAGTGCGAGAACATCACGGGCGCCTCAGTCACTGCCAATGCGTCATGCATGGTCTCGACCGACACATGAGACAGGTCCACCAGCATGCCCAGCCGGTTCATTTCACGCACGACTTCCTTACCGAAAGCCGATAGACCACCCACCCTCGCTTCATCTGTCGCTGAGTCGGCCCAGCGCAGCCCTTTAGAGTGGGTCAGCGTCATGTAACGGGCACCGGCCTTGTAGAGCATGCGCAGGGTAGCGAGAGAATTCTCGATGGCGTGCCCGCCTTCCATACCCATGAGTGAAGCGATCTTGCCTTCTCGATGGATCCTGACGATGTCGTCGCTGGTGAGGGCGAGTTCAAGGTCGTCCGGGTAGGCGTCAATCAGGCGGTAGACAACATCCATCTGCCGCAGCACCCGGGCGGCGTCACCGGCAGTGCCGGGATATTCTTTGATACCCACGTAGACGGACCAGAACTGACCACCCATCAGGCCGCGGCGCAGTCTCGCCAGGTCCGTATGTGTCGGTCGCTCAAGCTGGGTGAGATCGCTGTCAAAGGGCATGCGATCTATGTGACTTGCGACCCGCGTGGTATACGCAATCGGCAGGTCATTGTGGCCGTCAATCAGCGGTGTTTCTTTCAATATGCCCGCAACCCGCTCATACAGAACCTGATCACCGGCCTGCAGTGATACCGGCGGCAGCAGCACAGCCAGCAGAAGGAAAATGTGCCTCAAACCAGATGCCTCACAGACCGTCCATGTCGATGGACTTATAATAGGCCTTGTCACCGAGGCTCATCACTTTTTCCCAAAACGCTTCACCGGCAGCGATACCAATGTCCAGTTTCTCCGTGGTCTGACGGAAGATGTTCCAGGAATCCGGATGCAGTTCTCGACACTCAGCGAAGACCCTCTCAGCTTCCTCTTTTTTGCCTTGCGCAGCCAGCTCAAACCCGAGGCGAAACTTGGTATGCGCCATTGCCTGGTGGGCGCCCATGGGTTCAAGGTGAGCCTGGACTTCTTCTGGCGAGAACGCGAATTGACTGTTGCTGCCATTGATGGCCCAGTCGCGAACAGCGCCAAGGTATGTTTCCTTGGCCTTGCCCGCCCGGGCCTGGGCTTCTTCGGGGAAACCGCCAAGCGCCGGATCAAATTCGCGCAGGATATCGATTGAACCCCCGGACTCGGTCGGTCGCACGATACGACCTGCCTCGTCGATCCAGACTGCCTGCGGCACATTCACCATGTTGTAGAGCGCTGACAACCGGTGCTCCTGGTCGACCAGTGTGATGAAAGTCGGTGAGGCCTCTTCAACCCATGGCCTCGCGGCTTCGACATCAGAGTCCATCGCCACAGAGACGATCATAAAGTCCTGGTCCTGGACGCTTTCAAACAGTGTCTGCCAACCTGGCAGATCGTGGCGGCATCCTCACCATGATGCCCAGGTAATCAGCAATACACGTTTGCGCCTGAAATCGCTCAGTCGATGCAACCTGCCTTTGAAGTCAGGCAGTTCAAAGTCCGGCGCTGCAAGCGAGGTCAGTGCAGCATTGTGGTCATCGGCGGATTCACCAAGCGACCAGACATCGGCCGCATCACTGGCTGCCAGCGGTTTACCGAGATGCTGCCAAAGCGCCGCAAGATTGATGGCATCACTGTCAACAAATTCCGCTGTGCGACCGGGCGGTACCGGAACACAGATCTCATCCTTGCAGAAACCTTCCGGCTTCAGCTCCCAGCCCAGCTCGTCTCTGACAGTGCCAGCAGATGCCCAGAGTGCACTTGCCGCCGAACTGTCGACCGAAAACCTGCCATGCTCATGCACCACTGTCGTCATTTTTATCCTCACTTACGCGGCTGTCGAAAGCACTCGCCAGCGTTAACTGTTCACGCATCATCTCAAGGCGATTTTCCAGGCTTGCGATGATGACATCAAAGTCCTCATCGTCCTCAATCAGGCGCCTGATCGGACTGCTGTTGATGATCCAGAGCTGGCGCCAGCCTTCGTCGATCGCGCGCTGGAAGTTGTACTTTGCCAGCTGCTTTTCACCTTTCAGGAGATACACCTCCGCCCGACGAATCCTAATAAAGCTGGGCGTTCCATTCGCTCGCTTCTCCGCTTCCAGCATCATTCTCTCAAGATCTGCCAGCAGCGCATCTCGCTCGTCGAGCATCCCAAGTTCCAGGTAGGCATGTGCGGCCCCGGTCAGGGCATTCGTTCTGTTACCTTTCTCCAGGTGATCCAGCGTCAGCTCACTTCGAACGCGCTCGTAAAGTGCAATCGTCGTGTCGAAATCACCCAGCATATAAGCTGCCGCGGCGCCGTTTTCATAGAGGTCATCATCGCCATCGGGTGTGTTTAGCGCAAGACTGACCTTGTGTTGCAGCAGATGTTCGACTTCGGCGCCCCGGCCTACAGCCGCATACGAAAAATACTCGAGCCAGTCGTAGTAACCCACGAAACCTTGCAGAAAGCTGTCTTTGATTTTCGCCAGCCAGGCCTGGCTGGCCTCAAAGTCGCCGATATCGGTATAGACGCTAACCAGGCTGACTCCCGTATCAAGATCGCGGGAATACTCATAGGCCTCCTCAAAGTGTCGAATGGCTTCATCCAGGCGCCCGCGTTTCAGATTGACGTTGGCCGCAATCACATAGGCACCGTAGTAAGTCGGATCCGATTCAACGATCTGGCCGTAAACTTCCATCGCTTCTCTGTCACGTCCCTGCTCCATCAGAATATTGGCAATGTTATAGCCGATGACAGGGGATCTGGGATCGAGCTCATAGGCCTTGCGATATCTCGCCAGTTTTTCATCTAAGGAATCTGTCAGACTGGCGTACCACATGTGCGCCATTGCGTGGCTCGGGTTGTACTCAAGGGCTTTTTCCAGTGCTTCCCGAATCTTTGGGTTTTCATCCATCGGACCCTTCTGCATTTCGATGAGGCCGAGCGTCGCCCAGGCATTACCCGATTCAGGATCGAGCACAAATGCCTTGTCGATCTCGGCCTCAGCCAGCGGCAGCTGCTCTTCCTTGCTGCTCAGTTTGTAACTGACCTTGAGGGCATGGGCGGTCGCCAGACCAACATGGGCATCGACGTAGTTTGGGTCGAGATCCACCGCGCGCTGGAAAAAACGGATCGCATCGTTGAAGGACTGCTCATTCCTGAGGGCGAGTTCAGACTGCCCCATGCTGTAGGCCACCAGGGCCTCCGGGTTGGCAGAGGCCCGGGACTGGATCTTCCTCCGTTCTTCACCCAACAGCGTAATCTGCAGCTCATCAACCACCGAGTTTGAGATATCGTCCTGGATCTTAAAAATATCAACGAGCTGCCTGTCATAAGTCTCTGACCAGAGATGCAGACCGGTCTCGGTTTCGATCAGCTGGGCTGTCACTCGCACCGTATCGTCGACGTCATTTCGGCGGACGCTTCCTTCGAGGATAAAAGCGACACCCAGCTCACGTCCGACTTCAGTCACATTCCGATTAACGCCCTTGTAAGCGAAAGAGGAAGTCCGCGCGGCAACGCGCAGTGACTTCACACGCACAAGAACATTGAGCAGCTCTTCGGTCAGGCCATCGGCGAACACCTCGTCAGCCGGATTGCTGCTGAATGAGGCAAAGGGCAGCACGCCGATGGACTTGCTGTCCACGGCGGCCAGGGGCTCGGGTGTGACTTCTTCAGCCGGCGCATCCAGCTGCAGTTGCACCACAAACAGACCGCCAACAACAACCAGCAGCGCGCCGACAATTATAATCTCGATACGCCCACCAATCAGCGGCTGTTTGCCATCTTCGCCATCGCCGGTCACCGCTACACCATCGGCATTGAGATCAAAGATCCAGGCAAGAATCAGCGCTATCGGCAGACCCGAGAAAAAAGCGATCAGCAGGTACTTCATGACGGCGTCTGATATTTCGAGTGCCGGTGAGGCGATGTCGACAATCTGAATAATGGGCCAGAGCGCCACGACGTAAAGCGTCGCAACGCGAAACACACGCCGACGCCGCAATTCGTTCAGCAATTTATCTCCCCACGCTTGTGGCTCTAGAACCGGAGTCACACTTTCTCCCTGAGACGCCAGAGAGAGCTGCTATTTTAACAGCCCTCAGCTCGCTCAGTCTGACCAGTTGTCATCATACAAATCTCGGAACTGAATAAAACACCGTAGTGCCAGCCCCCCAAAAGCCGCTGGCCGCTAGTTAGCCCCGCCAAGATTAATATCGCCGGAAACAGTACGAATGTTGATACGACTGCTGCCGTCACCCGACCGGATATCCAGGTTGCTGGCGGCCGGGAACTTAGTTTCTACGGCATCATCCGTCAGGTTATTGGTGATATCGCCTCCCGGGCCGGTCTCAACATTAATCCTCGCGTTCAGCTCACCTCGCAGCACAAGGTCGATATCGCCACTCACACTGGACATTTCGATATCGCCTGATGGCCCAAGCTGACCTTCAATGTCGAGGTCACCGCTGACGACCGTTGCATGCAGGCGAGTGAACTCGTCGAGTTCCACCTCCACATCACCAGACACCGAATCAACCACGACCTTGTCACTCATCAGCCGCAGCTCGATTTCTCCGCTCACGGTCGAGACACGGGCCTGCCCGTCGCACTCTTCTGCCCGCACATCACCGCTGACGCTGGTGAGATTCAGCTGCGAGGCAATCTCTTCTGCTTCGAGGTCACCGCTCGCCGTACGTGCCCGCAAACCCCCTTCGATCTGGCGGAAGTTACCATCACTGGACACGCCCTCGAAACTTACGCGGGAAGCTCTGGGTATGTGGATCATCAGATCAGAGCCATCACCCCAGTTCGCGGAGCGCCGCGGTATCTCAATTTCAATCGTGGTGCTGTTGTCATCCACCTCGAACTGAAACTCTTCCGTCAAGTCATCGAGTTCACCTGAAACGCTGACCTCAGCCTTGTCCCAGCCCACAACGGTGACTTCACCACGGGGATTGACGATTTCCACCAGACCATCAACCGCGGCGGACTTGGATACATCTATCTCCTCCCCAGCGCCAGCGCTGGCAACCATCACAGCCGCCAATGCTGCGGCTATCTGTTTTACCCGACCCATCTCCAATCCCCGGTATGGTGTTTAATAGTCGGACGCATGTTGCCGCAAAAAGGTTTGAATTGGCAGCAGTACTGGGGACTGGCGACCGCAGGTCATCAATCGGGGTTACCGTAAAAAATCTGGTTGATGCCTGACTGGTATCGTCTGAGGAAGGGATTCATGGTCCTCACCGGCCAGTCAGAAAACAGCAGACTCAACACCACTCGGTGCTCGCCGGGGTTCATCGGTCGCACTCTGTGCTGCACGTGATCGCCACGAAACAGCACCAATGAGTTGGGGAGATCTGCCTTGGGTAGCGTCGTGACTTCGTCATTCGGCGACAGTTCCAGTTTGGCAGACGCCTCATCAGTTTCTTCAATCAACGTAAGGATCCCGGCCCAGCGTTGGCCTAGGTAAATGCTGCCGTCGACATGCCAGTCGATGCCATCACCTGTTGCTGCTTCAGACCCCAGGTACTGCAGCAGGCTCAGACGGTTCGTGTCTTCATCCGGCACATACTGCAGGTTTTCAATGCCGGTTGCCGATCTGACCTGCGCCAGAAATGCTTCCGATGAGAGATATTCGAGCCAGCCAGTACCGGGCAGGTCCCGCAGCTCGTGACCGCCAATCGCAGCACCATCCCGCCAGGGCGTGTTGCTGCGATACCAGTTGGCACCGAGGCCGTCGAGGCTGGCCAGAGCTGCGCCGTATATGTCAGCAGGCAGCACATCTCGAACGATGTGAAAAATCTGCGCATCGGGGCTGACCACACCCTGCCGGTTTCGCTTGTTATGCCGGTAAAGACTAACTTCGGCTTCGATCCGCTCGTAAACTCTTGTCAGCATCGCATTCCGCTTTCTTAATATCGCTCTCATCATCGCTGTGACTGCACCACAGCGGTTTTCCCTTCATTTTGGCCACTGCACCCCGTGGTTGTCGACCTCTCACACGCAAGACGGATGAGTGCTATGGTTGCAACATTTTCAGAGGAACACTGACCGATCATGGACATCCCCACTTTCCCTGCCGGCACACCCGCCGCAAAGGTGAATGCTGCTTTTGACGAAGCCGGTTGTGTCGTTGTCACAGGACTGCTCGAAGATGACACACGTACCGCGATCTGCTCTGACCTTGCTCCCCATATGGCAGCGGCCCGCATTATCGAAGACGATGATCCCGAAGAGTTCTATCCGGGTCGGACCCGCCGGGTCACTGCCCTCATCGCCCGCTCACCTAAACTGACTGACTCGCTGATTGCGCACCCCGTCACACGTGACGTCTGTGATGCATTCCTGCTGCCCAACAGCGAATTCGGCTATCAACTGCACGTTTCAGCCGCGCTCGAGGTCGGCCCAGGTGCGCGAGAACAGATTCTGCACCGCGAAGAGGATTCATTTACTTATTTTCCGAAACCTCGCCCTGCCATCATCGTTGCCAGCATGTGGGCAATATCTGACTTCCGCACTGACAACGGCGCCACCCTGCTGGTGCCCGGCAGCCATCGCTGGGACGAGAAAAGAGTTCCGACAGCGGATGAAATCAAGGCGGCGGAGATGCCCGCCGGATCGGTGCTCTTCTGGGCCGGTGGCCTGCTTCACGGCGCCGGTGCAAATCGCTCTCAGGACTGGCGCTACGGTGTAATCCTGACCTACTCCCTCGGCTGGGTCAGGCAGGAAGAGAACCAGTACCTGGCCGTGCCAGCAGCAAGGCTCGCGCAGCTCTCACCGGAAGTGCGCCGGCTTGCAGGCTTTGACATGTACCGTGCACTCGGATTCTTCGACCCATCGGTCAGCTCGGCGGGCTGAGCTGTCGGCGAAACCGGAATCATCGTAAACTTCGCCCACTGATTTCGAGGGACATGACGTGGAATCTTTTCTCGCCTATCTACTGGCGCACGACGAGCTTCGATTTATTCTGGTTTTTGGCATGCTGGCACTGGCCGTCAGCTGCGAGGCGGCGATACCGCTGTTTCGATTCAACTATGGCCACTTCAAACACATCGCCTTCAACCTGGTTTTCGTCCTCACCACCGGCCTCGTCACCGGTCTGGCCGCTTACATCGCCTTCGAGATCATCTCAATCTACGATTACCGCCTGGGGCTGCTGCACCTGGTTGACCTGCCGCTCTGGCTGGAGGTTATGCTCTCACTCATCGTGCTGGACTTCTTCGGCCAGTACCTGATCCACGTCTGCCTGCACAGGTACAAGTGGCTGTGGAAACTGCACCTCGTACATCACAGTGACACAACCGTCGATGCCAGCACGGGCACGCGCCATCATCCCGGTGACATGCTGGTCCGGGAAACACTGATCATTACTGTGATAGTTCTCTTCGGCATTCACCCGGCGGTGTATATCCTCTACAGGATCATCACACCCTTCTTCGCCTATTTCACCCACGCCAATATCGCACTGCCCGACAAACTGGACCGGGCACTCAGCTCAGTGATCGTGACACCGCACATGCACAAATTTCACCACCATTTCGAGCGCCCCTGGACCGATACCAACTTTGGCAACATTCTCTCCTGCTGGGATCGCCTGTTCGGCACCTTTGTCTATGACGACCCGCGCCGAATTCAGTACGGTGTTGACACCCTCGACAATGAGCAGGACATGAATCTGCGCTACCAGTACACACTGCCCTGGAACACCTCGGTCAGCACTGACTACTGACGTCGAGCGCTATTCTCGCGTGAACAACCAAGAAAGGATCACCCCATGAAAACAGGCATTGTCTTCCCACATCACGAGATCGGCACAGACCCGGGAGCGATCCGCGCCTTCGCCACCGGCGCGGAATCTCTCGGCGCCGATCACCTGCTGATTTACGACCATGTGCTGGGCGCAGAGCGTGACCGCCCCGGCGGTTTCCAGGGCCCTTACGATAAGGATGTGCAATTTCACGAGCCCTTTACGCTCCTGTCATACCTTGCAGCGGTGACATCCAGTATTGAACTCGTCACAACCGTGCTGATTCTGCCGCAGCGCCAGACCGCACTGGTGGCAAAACAGGCCGCAGAACTCGCGATCCTGTCCGAAAATCGGTTCCGCATGGGCGTGGGCACTGGTTGGAACGCTGTCGAGTACGAGGCGCTGAACGAGGACTTCAACAGCCGGGGCCGGCGCCAGTCTGAACAGGTGGAGCTATTGCGCCGTTTCTGGCGCGAGGACGCCTTTTCTTTCGAGGGCGAATTCCACAAGGTCACCCAGGCCGGCATCAACCCCAGGCCATCAACCCCAGTGCCCATCTGGTTTGGCGGAGGCGCACCCGCACTGCTGACGCGCTGTGCACGTCTCGGCGACGGCTGGATGCCGCTGATGGGCCCGAATGATGCCGCTGCTGCCGCGCTTGCCAGCCTGAAAGAACAGAGGGATGCGGCAGGCCTCAGCTGGGATGGCTTCGGTATCCAGGCCCAGGCCCAGGCCGGCGGCGGCACCCC
>JAYQAI010000058.1:0-11336 GCA_038136715.1 Gammaproteobacteria bacterium
ATGGCAGCGGTGACTACTTCAGCGGCGACCGGCTGGGTATTTTGTTAGGCTCGGTGCTGTCTGCACTGGCAGCGTTTGCCGTACTGCACCTCGCACTGCCGAAATCCCCAGCCGACGAGACATCTACGTAGCCAGAAACCACCCTGTGGGCGAATTCGGGCTCAGACCAATTTATCTATAGCCTGTTAAGACGCCAAACCTTGACCAGTTCCGCGACAGGATCAGCGTTCGCGTTGCTAAAAAACGCCTGCCACTCTGCATCGACCGCCAACTTTTCGGAAAACTCTCCGTAGGCAGCCCAATTTTCGAAACTCAATTCGTAATGCACGTTGCCTATCTCATCTATGTTCACACCCGCACTGGCGCCAAGCCTCTCATGAATTTTCTGGGATTCAAGGCACAAAGCGACAAAGTTTTCTGACTGGCCCTGCGGCACATCCCACCTGAAGACCCTGTGGACAGGGGGCGCCTTGGCAACTATCGGAACATTCAGCATGAAGGTGCGATCAAGCTCTGCAGTCGCTTCTTCCCCGGCACGTTGCCAGAAGCTTTGCCATTCTTTATTCAATGCCATTGCATCAACAAATTTGCCCCAGGCGGCCCAATCCGAAAATCCGAGCACATAGTGCATATCGCCATCCTGATCCAAAAGGATACTCACTTCGGCACCCATTTTTTGATGAATGGCTTTGGCTTCCATACCGTTACTCAGCAATTGAGCCCCTTTGCCCGGCATCGCTGACCAAATGTTCGACACTGCCACCTCAGCTTTCACCTGACTGCTAAACAGAAAGAGAACAACAAGTAGAATTCTTTTCATTTTTTCCCGCCGTTATTTTGTGTGTCGCTTTATCAAACTTACCGAGCAATTGCGTGTCAATTTTAGTTCGATTTTCGTTCTCATAAGCACGGCGTTCCACTTCTCGCCCGACAGTTGATTGGTTCGTGGGGGCACGACCAATCAGACAAGAACGGTGTATTGCGCAGGGATTCGGGTTTCACGGGGCTGCAGCCTCACCCAGCTCAATTTGTATTGCTGGGGACTTTACCCTGATGGAATGGTGGAATGGCGGTCCGAGGTTGACCTATTGATATTTCGGGATGTGATCTGCTGATTCGACTTTTTCCAGAATGGACGAAGCCGCATCGCTTAATCCCAGTGCTTCGAGCGCGTCTTGCAGTGTCGCGTGGATGTCCCCCCTAGCCGTTTTCATGCCGGGAGCCCCAACCGACGGCTGACGACGGAGTCGTTCCATGTAGGTAGCCCTGACGTTCTCATCGCCTGGCGTAATAACGATTGGCTTGAGATCTGCCGCCGTCTTCAGCGCACCCTCGCCTTTTTGTTCCAGCGCTGCAAATAATCGCTTCTCCCAATGCGCACGTCGAGCAACATCCGAATCCGCTAATGTCATTGAATCAACGTCGTAGAGGTCAACGATCACGTACTTCAGCAACATAAAACCGGCCGCGCTGATATTCTCAAGCACGCGCAAAAGTGCGTCGTCAGCCCCTGCTCCCAAATAAGCGCCGGAAATTTTGAGATAACCTATCCCGAGGTCCTCGATGATTGTGAATCTCTCCATCCGTTGATTGTAACAGTGTCCGTCCTGAACAGCCTCATGGCTTACTCAGCCGCGCTGGAGCGCGCGCAGAAGAAGATCTTCAAGCAGCTGCCCGATACTGCTATACCAATTGGCGGGGTGATCAGCCGAGGCACGCAGGCTGGCCAGTTCCGCCGCACCAAGCCACTGGCCATTTTTTACAACAGCCAGCGGTCGACTCAGTGTCGCCAGGTCCTCCAATGGATTGCCCTCAACCAGCAACAGATCGGCGATCTTACCAGGCTCAATGCTGCCCACTTGCTCACCCACACCCAGAGCCATCGCAGCGTTCACAGTGCCGGCCTGCAGCACAGTGATCGCAGATAACCCTGCCTGTCGCATCAGCTCGATCTCTACATGGGTCGACATCCCCGCAGGCATAAACATAGTGCCGGCGTCAGAGCCCAGCAGCAGCGTCACGCCCTGTCGATCCAGTTCTTTGACTATGGCCAGTAAAAACGCCTGCTCTTTAATATTCCAGTCAGCCTGTTGTCGATCAGCCGCCAGCCACCGCTTGACCGTAAACTCCCGGCTAATCAATTTCCAAACAGGATTGAGCACTTGCAGCGGCAGTGTTTCGATAAACGCCTGCTTTTCAGTGCTGAGCCGCGTCAGATGATTGAACGTGGCGAGCGTTGGCGTAACCACTGGGTCAATCGTCTTAAACGCCTCGACCCAAGCCGACAAAGCATCGGGGTCAAAACTATAATTCAGCGGTCCCTGAAAAATGTCCTCAACATGCTCAAGCGACTGCAACCCCGCATTCGCCGATATCGACAAACCCTCAACCGCGTCAGGCCCATGCTTCACTACGGGAATTCCCTGTGCTGCTGCCTCATTAATAATGGCGTCGAAGACGAGTGCGTCGAGATACCCATAGGCTTTGATCATGTCGTAGCCCTGATTGGCATACCGTGCGACGAGTCGGCGAGCGACCTCTGATGAGGTCACTACTTCCTGCAGCGCGTGGCTATATTTCTCGCCATCCAGCACCGGCGAAGACGCATAGAGATTACTACCCAGCCACTGCTGTTCAGCCAGCTCTCTTTTCCAGCGCAGATGCATGGGCAAACCCCGCAAACAGCGAACAGAGGTAACGCCCAGCGCGAGATTCATCGCCAGATATTTGCGATCATGGACATGCACGTGCATATCGAAGAGGCCAGGCGACACGTAACCTCCCCTGCCGTCGAGGCTTGCATACCCTTCGCGCGCCTCGGCACCGGCGGGCAGAATAGCCTCAATGAGACCGTTTTTGATCAGCAGTTGCTGGTCTCTGACGACCTGACCTGTATGAACGTCCACATAATTGATGTTGTCGAGCGCTAACGCCTTTGAGTTATCGACCGGCATAAGGTCTGAGGGCATCCAGAAAATAGCTGCAGGTATTGTGCCGGCGACTAGTATCAACACCAGCAGCAACAGTGCAGTTACGGTTTTGAGGGACTTCTTGAGCATGTTAATGGCAGGAAATACGGCGAACGACGACGGAGAAGCCGAATTAATCACGTTTACTGATCATTTGCCAGATACCCCCACCAAGCGATCCTGCTTTGCGCCCCATGTCGTCGGATAAGTCTTACCGCCAGCGCCATCCCGGGGGCATTCTATGCAGCTCAACCCGTTACAGAGAGTGTAGACTGGAGAACCGTTAGGTGGACGACAGTTGAGCAGATGCCCGAGAAGAACAAGACAGTGATCAACGACTTGAACCTGCTGAAGCCAGGCACTCAGCTGCAACACGCAACGCTGCAGGGATTATCGATCACTGGGTTGGAAGACATGCAGTTCGACCACTGCACATTCGTCGAATGTTCTTTCTCAAGTGCTGAGTGCAGAGAAGTTCGCTTTGCACGGTGCCGTTTCTACGATACAGACACCGAAACTGGCACAAGCTTCAGATTCGCTAACTTGAGAGGGTGTAGGTTTGATCACTGCGATCTCACACTTGCCGATCTCTCACGGAGCCGTCTATACCAGTCGGAATTCTTAGGTTGTCAGTTGACCGGCTGTCAGCTGAACTCAGCGACCAGCTGCCACCTTATCGGCGGCACCGTAGAATTGTCGGAAGCGACTTTTGCAGATTGTAATCTGGCATATGCCAACCTGACGGGCGTTCGAATGCCCGGGACTGATTTTTCAGCATCTCGAATGAGCCATGTACAACTTGAACGCGCTGATCTCACCGGCGCCGTCCTGTCAGACTGTGAACTGCACCAGGCGGAGGGCGCTGGCATGATTCTGAGAGACACCGATCTGCGCGGTGCCCTCATCAGCGGTCTGGACATTCGAGAAATCGACCTCGCAGGGGCTCGCATTGGCCCGGTAGGGGCACTTCCTTTGTTGGAAGCAATCGGCCTGGTCATCGATTGATGGGACGGACTCTTTTTGGCGAGCGGCAGCTAAACCAACTCTGCAGATACTGATAGGTTCTGGCCCTGGCCGAGGCGGGCCCCAGGGCCAGCCATCTCAGCCGGGCAACCATTCACCCGACAAATCCATTGCTATGACGTGCGTAGTGCCCATCGTCATTCTGATATATTCTGCGAGTGGACGACTAACTTTGCATGAGAGGGGAGATATCGATGGAACATGATCTGATGATTACCGGCGGCACTGTTGTAGATGGCACAGGTGCAGCACCGATCAAAGCTGACCTTGCGGTCAAGGACGGGCGCATATCGCGCATTGGCGATCTGGCCGGCGATACCGCCGCAGAAACAATCGATGCCACCGATAAGATCGTAACGCCTGGGTTTGTCGATCTGCACACCCACCTCGATGCCCAGATCGGCTGGGACCCAATGATGACATCGACTTCCTACCATGGCGTCACGACAGCCATGATTGGCAACTGCGGCGTCACCTTTGCGCCCTGTGGGCCAAAAAACCGCCGCTATCTCGCCGAACTCATGGAGTCTGTCGAAGACATCGCAGCTGACGCAATTATGGATGGCCTCCCCTGGGACTGGACGAGCTATGGCGAATACCTTGATTCTGTCCAGGCGCTCAATCCCGCACTGAATGTTGTTGGTCTCGTTGGTCACTCTTCCGTTCGCTATGAAGCGATGGGCGACAAATCCATGGACGAAGGTGTGCAACCAGACGACGCTGAACTTGAATACATGGCGAAAATGGTGCGTGAATCCATGGAAGCCGGCGCAGTCGGGTTTTCAACATCACGCTTCCTGCAGCACAAAGTGCCCGATGGCCGCTGTACCCCGGGCACCTGGGCTGATCTGCGTGAAACCAAGGCCATCCAGGAGGCCGTCATTGCCGGTGGCGGTGTTGGCGCCATGTTCCAGTCAGCCAATGATATGGCGACGCGGTTTGAAACCGAACTGGAGATGTTCAGAGACGCCATGGATATGGGCTGCCAGGTTCTGTTCTCAGGCGGCACCGGTGCTCAAGGTGATGGTGGTGTTGGTCACTGGCGTAAATTTCTGGAAGAGGGTAATCAGGACGGCAAGCGCATCGCGAGCATCTGTCACACCAGGCCCAGCGGCGCATTCTTTGGTTTGGCACAGCTTTCACCCTTTACCCGAAAATCAGCCGCATGGCGCGAGCTGATGGCTCTGCCGACGATTGCTGATCGTGTCGCGCACATGAAGAAAGAAGACGTTCGCAAGACACTGATTGCCGATGGTATCGAAGCCGGTGATCTCAAGCAGATGGCGCATATGCTGCATCCCTTTGGGCACGGCGAAGTCCCTGATCTGGACTTCGATCGGAAGTCCAGCCTGGCCCAGCTTGCAGAAGCTGAAGGTAAAGACCCGGTTGAGATCTACATCGATCGCCTGATTGCGTCCGAGGGCCGCGAGTACTTCAACCTCTGGATGTTCGGCGGCAACCTCGAAAACCAGTGGAATTACATGCGGCTGCCGCACGTCGTGCCCATGCTGGGTGATGCGGGCGCACATGTTGGTTTCTTCACTGACACAGATTCGCCGACGGTACTGCTGAGTGAACTGACGCGGAACCGCGGCGTGTACACCCTGGAAGACGCCATCCACAGGATTACCGGCAAATCAGCAGAAATCATCGGTTTGAAGGAACGGGGCAACCTGACCGAGGGCTGGCACGCCGATATCAACGTCATTGACTACGACAATCTCTCGACGCACCACGCTGAGTACGTCAATGACTTCCCCCATGGGGGCGGGCGGTTTACCGTGAAGAGTACGGGCTACGATGCAACCATCGTTGCGGGTGAGGTCGTCGTCAGAAACTGTAACCACACCGGCAATCGCCCCGGTGAGGTTATCCGCGAGTTCCATCGCGGCTGAAGTTGCACGGCCCGGGCTCAATCGAGCCCGGGCCAACTGCACCCATCATCCTATGAAACCTAAAGATTTTGTTCTGGAAGTTTTCCGGGAAACAGACTTTATCGATCAGTCTGTTAATTGGGACGCCATTCCAGATGAGCCCACCCGAGACCAACTGCGCCAGTCTTTAGCAGCCATCAACAAAGCCTGCAGTGCTTTCCTGAATGGTCAGGATACGACGCCTCATGTCGACAAGTTTCTCCGTCGACAGCTCGAGCTTGACGTTTATGAAGAGCTCGAGATCTGGGGCAAGTTTTCACCACCGCCACAGATAATCGACGAGAGTGGCGACCGATGAAATTGCAGCTCTCGGCCTGCAGTAAGCTCAAAAAATTTAACGCGGGAAGGGAGCCGGCATCATCTGGTCATTTCTCGCTGTAACCGAGGTCCATCAGATTATCGTGATGGACATTCCGGTCGATATCGTAAAGCAGAACGAGCAGCGTTGATATGATCGGCAGACAGAAACCAATCGCAACATGGATCCAGCCAAACTGAATAATCGCCTCTCCTCCGTAGAGCGCTGAACGATCAATACCCGGGGTATCGAAGCCGACAAACGAAATGATGATACCTGATATCAGCACGCCGCCGGCTCCGACCAGTTTGTGAACAAAGGAGTTAACCGTGCCCAGCAGGCCCTCTTCGCGACGGCCTGTGCGCTGCTGCGCCTGCTCGACGATTTCCATGCCCATGGAGCCGATAAAGACAAAACCCAGCGCACCAAGCGCAGCCATGCTGCCGCTGTGGATCAAGAGGATCCACCAGAGCAGGTCCGAGCCATTCACTGGCAAAAACGATAGACCGAAGCTCAAATCAATGAGCTTGAGAAAAACCGGCAAGGGGCCTACGACGATCGTGAAAAGGAAGATCCCGACCGCGATGTGTTTCTTGTTTTTCCCTTTGGCTATGGGATGTGCGAGAGCAACCGCAACAATCACAGCAAGCGCCTGAAAGATGGCAAAAGGCGCAATGGTTTCCGGCTTCCACTCCCACAAGTATTCGTTGTAGTAGGTGCCCACACCCTGCTCCAGACCGACCAGCAGCGCGTAGAAGCAACCAGCAGAAAACAGTACCAGCCAGGACCTGTTGGCGAGCGTCTCCCGGGCCTCTCGCAGGAAAATGCGGTAGTTTGCCGACCTGGGTTCGGGGGCATGCAGGTCTGGAATGTTTCTATGCGTTCCCAGGCAGGAGATGACGCTACCCAAAAATATTCCCAGGCCACCCCAGAATGCCAGAAGCTGATAGCCTTCCCGGTCAACGAAGGAATCAAGCAGATACCGGTTCGCAACAAACGCGATACCCGCACCACCTAGCCAACCAAATGCCATGGCCCAGGCTGACAGGGCGTTACGCTGGTCATAGTCCTTCGACAACTCGGGCGCCAGCGCCCCACGGGGCACCTCGTAGAAGGTCATCGAAATTCGCAGAATAATCAACAGGACCAGCAACCGAAGAAACAATCCCTGATCCGAGATGTCTCCAGGGTCGCTCAATAGCAGATAGTAGGAGCCAGCAAAGGGCAGGATCGCTGCGTACATAAATGGATGACGTCTGCCCCAGCGTGAGCGAACGCGGTCTGACCAGATTCCAACGAGAGGATCAGACACCGCGTCAACGACGAGGGCTATCGCCATTGCCAGAGCTGCAATACCCGCATCCAGGCCCAGAACCTGGTTGTAGTAGATCAACAGGTACGTTCCCAGCAGATTGTTCTTAATGCCGATAGCAATGGAGCCACTGCCATAGAACATCTGGGTCGAAAGACTGGCGCGATGGGTCGCCATAGTTTTTCCTCTTCTGTCTGATCGATCCTCGGTCAAATGCCAGATCGTCAACTTCTTCACATCCCGAGGTATAAGAGACTCACCGGATTTGAATTCGCTGCTAGAATAGTTTGCCTTAGCTGCACGAGTCTTAATGTCACAGTCACTCAATGATAACCCCAAGAACAAACAGATTGCAGGTTAAGGACGTTACTCCAGACAACAAAGAGGGCTGGCAATGGCATCTGCAGCACGCCATTCGCAGGGCCTCCGATCTAAGCGACGCGTTGAGCTTGCCGCTTGAGGACATCAAAACTGACTTTCCTCTGCTGGTGCCCCGGCCTTATCTGGCTCGAATAGAACCGGGTAATCCACGAGACCCGTTACTCCTGCAAATACTGCCTCGCCGGGAAGAGAATCTGGTGGTACCCGGTTTTACTCGAGATCCCGTTGGCGAGAGCCTTCTCAGCGACACCCCCCCGGGCATCTTGCAGAAGTACGCCGGCAGAGCACTGGTGACCTTGAGCGGCGCCTGCGCCATCAACTGTCGTTACTGTTTCCGGCGACACTTTCCCTATGAGAAACATCAGGCAAGTTCAGACAGTTGGCAAGATATCCTGACTTTCCTGAACCAGGATGACAGTCTTTCTGAAATAATCTTGAGTGGCGGCGATCCCCTGATGGTCAATGACCGTCGCCTGGCAGCGCTGCTGCGCGGTATTGAGGCGATTCCCCATATCGATACCCTCAGGATTCACACCAGATTGCCCGTGGTCATCCCTCAGCGAATTACTGCGTCGCTGCTTGAGAGCCTGGCCCTGTCCCGAAAACAGACCGTCATGGTGTTGCACATTAATCACCCCAATGAGATCGATCTTTCCGTCAGAACAGCCACCGCCAGGTTAAGGGAAGCCGGCATTACGCTCTTAAATCAAACTGTTTTATTGCAGGGCGTCAATAGCGACGCCGACACGCTCTACCATTTGTCAAAGACGCTTTTTGGTGCCGGTGTTCTTCCCTACTATCTTCATGCGCTGGATCGGGTTGCGGGTGCCGCTCACTTTGACGTCGATGAAAAACTCGGTAGCAGCATCGTCAAGGAACTCCAGAACACATTGCCGGGCTACCTTGTCCCCCGGTTCGTCCGAGAGGAACCCAACGCCCCAGCCAAACAGTGGATCGACCCTCGCTAACAAGGTCCTGCGATATAGCGGGCTCACGTGATAGATTCATGAACAGAGACAGCATGGGTCTTACAGTCAGTACACCACCGAGAGTTATTGAACCCTGGAAACAATCACGATGAACACGGACTTTCCTGAACAATTCTTCCAACGCCAAGATGAATCAGCGGACGAAAACTTTTACCGCGAACCTCGATTCGTTACGCACATCGACGACAGCACTATCAACAGCCTGACTCAGTTTTATCGTGAGCAGATCCAATCCGGGAGCCGCGTACTTGACCTCATGTCATCATGGATTTCTCATCTGCCTGAAGACATAGATTACGCGCATGTTTCTGGCCTTGGCATGAACAATGCCGAGCTTCAGGCGAATCCGAGGCTCAATGATTTTTGCGTGCAGGACCTGAATGACTCGCCGACGTTGCCGTTTGCCAGCAACGCTTTCGATGCAGTATTGATCGCTGTTTCTATTCAGTATCTCATCAAACCCGTGGAGGTCATGACCGAGATAAATCGCTGCCTGACCGTCGGCGGGCAGTGCATTGTTGCGATGTCACATCGACTCTTTCCGACGAAAGCCATTTATGCTTTCCATGTAATGCCACCTGAAGATCGGTGTCGGGTTGTTGCCGCCTATATGGAAAAAAGCGGAATGGTGGGAGTCGAGACCCTGGACCATTCTCCTGTTTCTGGCGACCCGCTTTGGATCGTCAGGGGGTACAGCCGCTAACGCTTGGAAGAAGGCGGCCTGAGAAACGACCTGCTCGCACACTCTCAGGGCGCGAATCGCTGGTTACGATAATGCTGGGAATGATTCGACTGGCGCCAGACGGTTAGATACTCAAATCCAGGGCGTTATAGTCTTTAAGGCTTGCTCTGGCAGATTCGTTCCAAGTCAAATCGAGATGCGAATTGGAAAGCGGCAAATACTCAAAAGGCGCTTCCTGAGGGTATCTTTGTTGCCTGGCACTGATGCCATAACCGATCGCTTTGGCACGTTCCTGAATCACTTCATCAGTGTAAACAATCGCTTCACTATGTATTCCAGCACCCCGCACATCGAGTACTGAACTTCGCTTATGAAAACCAAAGTTGATGGTTAACCTTGGCTCAAACCCGCTGTTCGCAAACGAACCGTGGACCAACTGTCGATTGCAGATCACCACGTCACCGGGATCGCAGACGATCGGGATTGCGCCATTAATGCGCTCACTGCCTGAGGCTTCAACCATCTTGGTGATATCGAGCTTACCCAACTTGTGGGTTCCGGGGACGACCCAGACGCCGTTGACTGGCGTGCTGCCGTAAACCTGAGCCATGAAATTAAAGCCGTGGATGTCGGCATCAAAATTCGGATTGTCCCAATGGGTATCGCCGTCCTGGGGCCAGGCCTCGGCCGCGCCTAGCCCTGGATCTTTGATGAACAGCACTTCATTGAACGGTGCGAAATCATCGCCGTTTATTGCAGCAGCCACAGCCAGCAATAACGGGTGCGCATAAAGACGCAGGGCCGCATCCGAAAACTGTAAAGACCCCGACAAAATAAATGGCGCTTCTTTCGGCGCGCCCTCTCCTGGGTCCAGATCCTTCAGTTTGACCTGATGTCGGCCACGCGCGATCTGCGTTCCTCCCATGGGGTCACTGAGCGGTTTGCTCCACAGTAAGCCGCCAGACTTTCGGTCTGTACCCAGCGCGGGCCGTCCTTTCGAGTCGGTTTTTGCACCCTTCTCTGTTGGGAACCTGCTGCGCAATTCAGCCAGGTCTTCAAGAATGTCGGACATCTCCGCATCGCCGATAACGTCCGTGAACACGTAGAACCCGAAGTTGGCATAGGCCTCACGAATACTCGGATGCAGATCGCCCTCGGGGGTGAAACGTATCTTGCCCCGGTTATCCAGTTGGTAGGCTTCCTGTTCACCCTGAAGCAGATAGCGCCTGACAGCTTCGGCTTCATCACCATAGTGCGCGGCACACGCGTCGATTGAGGACTGGTATTTGGAATCTTTCATATCAATGCTCAACTGCAGTGGCCGAGTTTACCCGTCAGATTGATCCAAGAACCTTGCTGATGGTCTTTCGGAACTTGTCACCAAAGGGGGGGCGCGCGCCAATGATTGGCAGGACGTCGATCATTGTTTGACTGTAGATTGCCCTTTCATGACTCATGTTTCTAAATCCTTCAGGGCCATGATAGGCACCCATGCCAGAAGCGCCAATACCGCCAAATGGCAGGTCTTCCTGCACGTAATGTAACGTAATGTCATTGATGCAAACACCACCACTTGGCACGTGGTTCAGCAAGTACTCCCGCTCCTCCTTATCTTTACCAAAGTAATAGAGCGCGAGGGGGTTCCGGCGTGGTTCAATTTTGTCCGGGACCTCTGTGATGTCCCGGTAAGTCATGATTGGGAGCACAGGGCCGAAAATCTCCTCATGCATGACATGCATATCTTCACT
>JAYQAI010000058.1:11436-18338 GCA_038136715.1 Gammaproteobacteria bacterium
GGTGACAGACACAGTTGCCCGCCGTTCAGAAGTTTCCCGAATGTCAGGCGTGTTCCCGCAAGGTCAAGGTTTGCACTACGACCGATAACAACCGGGGATTTACCGCCAAGTTCCAGCGTCACCGGGACGAGGTTTTTTGATGCTGCCTGCATGACTCTGGCGCCGACGTTGGTTGACCCTGTAAACAACAGATGATCGAAAGGCAGCTCTGCGAAACGCTGGCCTATGTCGACTCCACCGGTGACAACGGCAACTTCATCTTCCCGGAAGTACTTTGGCACAATTTCAGAAAACAGGGCTGCCGTTTCAGGGACCAATTCCGAGGGCTTCAGCAGCGCCCGGTTACCGGCAGCCAGTGCGCTCGTCAGCGGCGCGACGGTCAAACCGAACGGCAGGTTCCAGGGTGAAATGATTCCTACGACACCCTTGGGGAAATACCGGACCTGACTTTTACCTCCCAAAAAGTTCATGGGCTTGTTCGCTCTTCGAGCGATTGGTTTCATCCAGTCTTTCAGGTGCTTGATTGAATAGTCGATGGCCTCAACTTTTGAGGCGTACTCAGAGAACAAACTGAATTCGTAGGATCGCTCATTGCCATACTCACGTTTGGTCGTCGTAGCAAACTCTTTCTTGTTTTCAACGATGAGTGCCTTCAGCCTTTGGAGTCGGTCGACCCGTGTGGCATAAGTCACCTCGCCTTCAGCGCGGAACTCACTCCTCTGCAGTTCCAGCAACGCTTTTAGATTCTGGATGCCCAGTTCGGTAACGTTGCCATATTCTGCTGTGCTCATGACTGCTTTCTCCTTTATCGAATTTGCTCAGACTGTTAGTGCGTCCGCTTCCGCACGAATGCCTTCAATAATACGGACAGCATTTTTCACGAAGAGCGGTTTGGATGAAAAGCTGGCAACAAGCGCCTCAACATCACCCGGAAGCACTTCGCCATCAAGCGACGGGCCCTGATCAGACCTCGTAGCGCCGATTAACAGAACGCCCATGGTTTTTACGATTTCTCGGGCCGGTCCTTTGCCCAACCCCAGTGAGGTTGACGTGAGATCCGCGATCGCTTCAACCTCACGTATGAATATCCTTTTGGACTGAATCAGCCTGTCGATGGCAACGTTGTGCTCAATGACATGCTCAAGCCTGATGAGCAGCGGCACGAAGGTGCCGTCGGCCATGGTCGTTGCATACAACGCTTCAGCAAATGCCGCGCTTGTCAGGGGGTCGGACAAACAATCCCTGAAAACCTGACTCCATCTCACAAGGCTTTGTTCATAAAGCGTGAGAAAAAGCTCTTCCCGCGTTTTGAAATAGAGATAAAGCGTGCCTTTGACCACGCCAGCTCTTCTGGCGAGTTGCGCCATAGAAAATGCCTCGTAGCCGACTTCATGAAAGTAAGTTTCAGCCGCTTCCAATACAGCCTGCCGACGCAACGCCTTTTGCTCTGCCGTTCTGGCCCGCTGGTTTATTTCCACGACAATACTCACTGACGCCTGCCCTGCTCTCCCCTTGGTATTGCGCTTTAAACGCACAAGAAATAATTGACTATCGGTCATTTATATAACTGACGGGTGGTCATTTCAAGTTTTTGACCGTCGATCAGCGGTATTTCGGCAAAAATTCCAAAGAGAGGGCTTCGGATCTGCGGTCTGCCCTGCACTTCCATTGCGGCCGTTGGAGGCAGGTAGTACGCTGCTTATGTAAACCATCCCAACAACAAGCCGCCGTCATGACCCGAGGACTGCAGACGTGGCATCAACCAGGAGCTGACAGTATGGATAACACACAACAGGATAAGTTACAGGAACTGCTCGATATAAAGGCGTGTGAGGATCTGGTCGCCCGCTATGGCCGAACCCAGGACTGGCTGGATACGCCGGGACAGGACTCCTGCTTCTGGCCAGATGCAGAAATTGATTTTGGCTTTTTCAAGGGAAATGGCGCTGACTGGGTGAAAACAGTCATGCCACATGAGGAAGAGGCGATACGGCGCTGGCACATGTGTACCAGTGTCATTATCAGGGTTGAGGGAGACCGGGCCAAAGGAGAGTGTTATGGCATCGCTGTTGGTACCAATGAGGACGCAGAAGGCAATCTCGTTGACAACATGTATGGAGGGCGCTATCTCGATGAGTTTGAAAAACGCGCAGGCGAGTGGCGAATCTCCAAACGTACCTACATTCTTGACTGGTCGCACTCATTCCCAAACTCTATAGAGGCAATGACGCCGGAAGATTTTGCGCTCAATATCCTGCAAATCCGGCAATCCGGTCACCCGATGTACAGACCGCTGTAATTCGGGACCAGGACCAAAAATCAAACACGGTGAAATCCATGACTGAAGTGAATGTAAACGAAACTGTTAGAGCTGGCGCGAAAGCCGTTTGGGATATATTAAGCGACTTTGGTGGCATTAAGGTGGGTGGCCCGATTGAGGCCTTCGAGATGGAGGGTGACGGGGTTGGTGCCGTGCGCACGATCACGATGAATGGGGGAAAGGTTATTGAGAGGCTTGATATTCTCGACGAAGTATCGCTGACCTTTGCCTATTCAATTCTGAATGACGACTGTCCTCTGCCGGTCTCCGGCTATCGATCCACAGTGATTATCACGCCCTACGATGATGGCAGCTGCACCGTCGACTGGACCGGTACTTTTGAGCCGAAAGGTGCTGACGAAGAAACGGCCTCCAAAGTCGTCCGGGGCATCTATTCCAATGGGATCGCTCGCGCAAGAAATACAACTGAAGCACAATAATCGCCTTGAAGCCGGGTCTTCGGCAGAGCCATCGAAGCTATCAGCCTGAAACATCGCTGGCTTTCTGACCACCCAAAATAAACTGTGGCGATCAATCTTCGTAGAGATACTGTATGTCGTCGCCTACGAAGGTATAACGCGGATGTTTGTACCAGCCATATAGCAATGCACGTCTTGGCTCTTTGTGAATCTTTGTCTGGAATACCTTGAGCTCGCCGTCAACTTCACGCAGCCAAAAATCCAGATCGTAAAGCTGTGCCTCATCTCCATCAACGTGAAAGTCAGTGCAGGCAAAGTAAACACCGCCTGCCATTTGCCGGACAGGATCATGAATCTGGACAAATCGAAGGACGAGGTCTTCAGCTTTTACCTCGTCATGAATATGAAACTCACCCGCTTCGCTGACGACCTCTGCCAGGTGCGAAGTCATCGCGCCTTTGATGTCTTCGACGTAGAAAGTTCGGGAGCCAGGCTCCCCGAGGGCAAACACCGGGACAAGCAATACCCCAAGACCCAGGAGCCGAAGCAACATAAGGATACTGCCTGACACCGGTGCGGCGTTTAATTGCCCTTGGATTCGGCTTTAACACCGCCGTGTTCTTTGTGCTCAGCAGCCTTGCCGCCATGCTCTGCCGCTTTGCCACCGTGCTCAGCAGCCTTGCCGCCATGTTCTTTGTGCGCAGCGGCTTTACCACCATGCTCAGCAGCCTTACCGGCATGCTCTTTGTGCGCGGCGGCTTTACCACCGTGCTCACCAGCTTTACCGCCATGCTCAGCAGACTTGCTACCGTGTCCGCCTCCAAATGCCAGGAGCGGGGTTAGTGCCAGTATCAAAAACAGTTTTTTCATGTGCAGTTCCTTGTCGCTGTTGACCAGTCAATCGCTGAGCTTCGCCTGTTCCCGCGTCAGATTCAAGTTTCTATTTCTGAGTGGTTCCAGCAGAAGTTCCTTAATTGATAGTGTTTCGTTTCTCCCTTCGGGTAAACCCATGGCCTGCAGCTTGATTTGAGCTGCCGGTAAAGCAGGTGCCAGGGATTTAAACAGGAGGTCCCAGCAGCTGAAAATCGTTGAAAAATTCTGGTCGCCATATCGCCTGTCGACCATGTGGTGCGTCGCATGAAACCGCGGTGTCACCAGCACTTTTGAGAGGTGGCGCTCGATGTCATCCGGAAAATCGACGTTGCTGTGATGCATCTGTGCGCAAAGACTCACAAGTACTTCAAACAAAAACCAGGCGAACGCTGAAGGCCCCCAGATGAGAACCCAGACGGCCTTAACCCCCGAAGATATCAACAACTCTCCCGGGTGGAATCTCAGGGCGGTGAAGACATCCATATCGTTATCAGCATGATGAGCCTTATGAAAGCGCCACAGTATGGGTATGCGGTGGTTCGCTCGATGCCAAAAGTAGTCGAAAAGGTCCAGCACAATGATAGAAAGGATAAACTCGGGCCACCCATAGAGTCCGAGCCATCGCGCCAGCCCCCAACCCATCTGTTCTATGTAGACAATCCATAGCAGGAGCGGCACGTACGTCAGGACTCTGACCATCACCGTGTTTAATACCGCTACGCCAGCGTGCAAGGCTATACGGTGAATGATGGGACCCGTCGGTGTGCGCGCCTTCATCAATTGCTCTGCCAGCACGAAAAAAGTGATGCCGGTCAAGAACACCACAAGTCGGCCAGTATCCAGGTCAATATCCATAGGCAGGTCTCGTTGCCACCTTCGCTCTTCTTTTTTGCCAATATATTTTGACTGGCAGGTTTTGTTTCGTCAGCAGTCTGGTTTACTCGGTTTCTTTCGTCCAGGCGCACGTCAGTGCACCCAGGTAAGCAACATCTTCGTTGATGTCAACTTTGGCAAGCGGGGTGATACAGCGCCGCGAGCCCTTTTTGAGCACAATCTCAGTGCTGCCGCGTTTCAATTCCGCTTGCAGAAAACCACTGTCGTCGGTAAGCGCCAGACTCGCGGCGTTCTCGACGAGTGCATTGTCTACAATTGAACCGCTTGAGTCAGAAATCCGTCCGATCACCACAAAGACGGAGTCGATCGTTATTTCTACAGGGATCACGTTACCCGGGTAAAATGTTTTGCTGATCGGCCTCTGTTCAATCTGTGCCAGCTGATCGCCAGCGGGCAGCAATCTGAGTTCGTGTGTCCTGTAGGTGCTCACAGGCACAAACAATTTACTGCCAGCCTCGATTTCAGCAACTTTCTGGTTGTTGACGAGGATGTCGACTGGCACCTTTTCCAGACCAGGATTTTCAACATTGACAAGAAAACCCGCGTTGCTTTGCCTTTTCCCGCCGAGCGCAAGCTGACCACGTGTAAAGCCCAAGCTGGATTTAACCGAGCCGTTGTAATTAATCAGCTTGTTGCTATCTTTGTACTGGGCGGTTATTTCTGCTTTGCCCAGATGCGTCGAGGCCTGAAGGCGGGCTTCGTAGGTTTTCTCTTCATCGATATTCGCATTCAACCCCAGACGATACTGGTTCTCCCCTGATTCGCCCTTCTTCCAGGTCACATTATATTCTTCTCGACGTTCCCTGACTTTCTGACCGCCTGACTCGTCCTCCTGCTGCCAGCGACTCCTAACACTGCCGTCGAACGACCGACCTTGTATACGGTAGTCAAAACTCAGGACGGCGAGTTGCGAACCGTCGTTTTCTGACAGTTCGAAGCGGGTGCTGAGGCCGCGGATGCCGAACAATCTGTTTGCGTTCCATCTCAGGCCGAAATTTTCTTCTGCCCCGTCTTCATCTCTGACGTTCCTGCGATAAAAGAAAGAAAAGTTGCCGATGCGTGATCTTACCGAGAGATTAAGGTTCTGCTGCTCGATGCTTCTCCCAATTTGAGACTGCTCCCCAAAGGGGACTTTCTCGTCAGAGATTTTTCGACTGTTAAGGCGCAGGTCCCCAAAATCGAAACGGTAGCGCAGCGCGATATCAAAGGCACTGACCTTGTAACTGTCGTAACCGAACAGGGCCTGGAGCTCGAATTTCTCACCTTGTTTAAAAAAGCCTGTCTCGATCATTTGACTGTCCTGGTCAACCGACAATCCAGCGTAGCCGCCAAGCGTGTCTGAGACCCGCCTGCTCAAGCCTGCCCGCAAGAACTCGGTTCCCGTTTCCTTCGGCAGGGTTGAACCCTCCTCTTCTAGCAGATCTTGGCCAACCTGCAGGAAATAGAGCATCTGGTCTGCCGGCGGCAGCTGTGATGTCTTTGAGTAAAACCGCTCTTCAACTCTTTCTTCGTTGGCGTTATTTATGATCCGAATTTCAATCGGGTATGACCCGTCCGGCAGATTGCTGGTGTCGATAATCTGGTTGCCAATATCGTAATAATCGCTGGCCTGAAGTCTGCCGTCTTTATAGATTTCAACGCGACTTCGGGAATCCAAAAAAAGGTTGACTTCACTGCCTAGCGCAAAGTCAAGATTCCTACGCGTTGTCAAAGAACTCTGGTAGGCGACGCCCCGAAACAGCCGGTCTTTCATCAATCGAAAGTTCCCTGCGTTTTCTCGCATCCAGCCCACGCGCAAATCTCTGCCCCTGAACTCACGCTGGAAAGCCAGCTGCTCTACCTTAAGTTCCTGGTCTGCGTAGTTGCTGCGCATAAGCACCCGCTGTTCGCCACTGCTGAGCATGGTGATATTCGACAGGTTGTAGCGCCAATCGCTGTCGTCGCCATTGTCGCCGCTGAAGTTGAGAGAAAAATCGTCAAGGATAGAAAAGCCAGCATCAGATGCCGGCAGGTACTCCAATTGATCCAGCGTCCTGAGCTTCAGGAACCGCGAGCCGATAAACAGGTCTGCTCGCAACTTCGACATGTCGAAGATAACCTCAACGGACTCCGTTTGCAGTTTGCCGCAATCAATACTGTAACGAGATCCACAAATCAGCTCGGGATTGGCATAGAGCGGCTCTGCCAGTAAAGCCTCGAACTGCTCAGGCGTCTCAAGATCCCTGACGGTCTGCGCGAGCTGTTCTGGCGCCAGAAAAGTGATCATGGTCCGACTGAATGAAGCCAGAACAGAAGTCAGGTAGTAACCCCCGTAATAGACGTCGACCTCGTTGACGACTGCCTGATTGAGGTCCTCGAAACCTTCCGGGACCCAATCATCAGTCCGGCTTGTCATA
>JAYQAI010000058.1:18438-20505 GCA_038136715.1 Gammaproteobacteria bacterium
CGAGCTGGTTCAGGAGTGTCTCGAGCTTACTTGTTTCGGAGAAGCTGCCAACGACAGCGACTCTCTTGTTGTAAGCCAGCGCCGGTTTGATTAAACAAAAGACTAGAAAGCAGGTTAGAAAAGCGCGAGCGAGCGGATTATGGGAACTGCTTCGCCACATTTCCACTGGATGACCGAACGGTATAGCTGAATGGGCCATCATACGGCAAGTCGAATTCGAACCTGTTACCGGGATAAACGCGACGAGAGGGCAGTTCCGCACACATCTCGGGGTCAGCGGGGTTGCACTGCGTGCCCCTGGTTAACAGGTAGTTGGCGTTACCGGTGTTAGTGAAAACGGCATTAGTCCCGCTTCTGGTTGCCTCCACGTTAGCTTCGGCGGACGCTGGTAAGACGATAGCTAGCACCTGGTATGCGATGACGATCTCCAGCGCAGGTGCCACTGTATCGCCCTCCGATGGGGATTCGAGCTCGAGTGGTTTGGTGATTGGCAGAAAGTTAATGCGGTACACGCGCTCCTGTTCCCCGGACCGGTCGAGGTTCAGCAATCTGACAATACTGCTGCCACCAGGATCGATTGCCAATTTGTTTGGCGTCGCGATGAACGTTGGTTTCAGGTTCTGTTGCAATGGCACGAGACGCTCGTCCTCGGTGCCCGGAGCTTCTACCTCATAGCCCTCGACGCTGACAAACAAACGCTCTTCATTGTTACTGTTGCTGACACCCACGTCCTCTCGGGACGACTGCAAATCGTCGAAAAAAATAATACTCTTGTCTACCACGAGTTCCGCGTAGGAATTGCCCGACAGCTGCAGCAAACCCGCAAACACCAAACCCAATCGTTTAGAGGCTATCAGCTTCATAGGTTCCTCACTATTCCGGGGTCACAAGCAGATTGATCCTACCCACCGTAACTTCACCGTTCATCAAAGCGTCGGCGCCAGACACCGACGCAAGTGAGACATCGTAGTTGTTGTCGCAGCCCGTTCCCACCCCGGCCGATGTCTTTTTCCTGGTGATAACCACTGCCATGTCGACCGAGCCTCCGCTCACCGTGTTCAGCGAGACCTGGCTGGTCTCCTCCGACGTGCCCAGCGTAAGCGTGGAGTCACCCTCGAGACAGACGTCAAATTGGGCGTCGCCGTTGCTTTGAAGATCTTTCATCAGGTTTTGAGCGATAGGCGAATCCGCGACAGACGAATCTGCGACAGACTGCGGTAAGTCGACAAGTGCGCTCCTGACAATCGAAATCGAGATCTCTGACTGGCCCATCGATCGCTTGCCCAGTTTGTTGTATGTCACCCCATAGGCATGGCTATGGATCAACAGCATGATAGCTGCAAGGGTCAGCCAGACTGTACCAAAAATCCGCGTCATCTATTCAGGTTCCATCAATATTGTTATCGTCTCGACGTAGTTTCCACTCGATGCGGCACGCAGGTCCTGCTCTGACGCGCTTACTCGAAAAACAGCGTTGTCAGCGTTTCCACAGTCCAGCAAAGTACTACCCGTCAGCCCTATGATACTGCTTGAGCCAACGGTTACAAACGCAGGGCTTGTGACAGATTGACTGAATTCGACCTGGAAAGGCAACAGATCACCATTGTCCCCGGCCAGGAAAAAGTTTCCGCTCACGTCCTGGTTAGGCGCAGTAATAGTCAATCGGTAGCCACCAGATTCTGTGTAGGCGCAAAACGCTTCGTCAGCAGTCATGTCAGCAGCGCCATTAAATGAACCCAAGACTATATTATCAATCCGCGATATTTGAACATTAGGGTCATTTGAGGCAACCGTCACCGCGACGCTGAATACCTCAGAATCCACAGTGGCTAAACCTACGCCGCCAACACCGTTGACCTGAAAAGTGCCACTGTAGCTTCCAGGCTGCACGTTGGTGAACTCTGACGCTTCGATCTGAACCTTCAGGTAGGAGTTGTCAGGAGAACCCTGGCATCCTTTGAACATGCCGTCGTGTGTCTGGGTCTCCTGAACGTTGTGTTGCAGCAACTCGTAGATGTCACCTTGATAGATATCCTTATGGGAAATCTCCGCGAGCAGGCGTTCGTC
>JAYQAI010000058.1:20605-21727 GCA_038136715.1 Gammaproteobacteria bacterium
CAACAGGAGCGACCAACCAAGTGTCTTCATGCCGAGCATCTTTGAAACCCGACTCGAGAGTTTAGATGGGTGACAACAGCAGTTGCAGTGTGCCTGTGTAGTCCTGTGTTGAAGAGTCTCTGAGTTCCTGCTCAGCGAAGCGAATATCAAACGCGGTGTTCGTACCGTCAGCCTCATCGGAACAGTCAACAAAGACGCTACCGCTGGTGAAGTTTACTGCCGTATCGTAAGAGATTGCTGAAGCACTTGAGGCGTCATCACTTTCAGAGAGTGCCACCGTATACTGCAAAACATCGCCGTCAGTGGCGCCAACCAGGGCAAATTCGCTGCCGGAGGGGTTAGATGCTGTGATCGAGTAACCGTCACCACCATTGCGATAAACACAGAAAGCGTCGCCTTGATTGACTGCACCCGTGTCGCTCGCACCATAATCTGGGAATGCCACATCGTCCACATCCGTGATTTTCACAGAGTCGTTGATTGTAATCGTGATGTCCGAAGACCCTGTACTGGTTGAATCCAGGCTACCCTGTGTTGCTGCGAAGACAGTGCTCGCACCGAGGCCGCTGGACACCAGCATAAATATTGCTAGTTTTTTTGTATTCATGGTTACTCATTCCTTAGAGCTTTTGACTGCTTTGTGTTGTCACGCAATTTGTAATGTGTTTTGCGTTGCTAATTGCTATTAAGCTAATAGCATGCCAAGTTTAAGGAAGTGTCGTTTTTAGAGGGCTGCGGCGAAGGTTATCGGTAAAACAAATCAAACCGCAGTTGCAGAAAGATCAAAATTGCAAGATTTATTGCAAAAAGAAAGATCGCTTTGCAAATTGCGAACGAACTTGCGAGTTCAGCCTGCGCCAGCGACGTTCGGGTTGTATCCCCCGACGCTGCGCGGCTGATCAATCCGAGATCGGACACGGGGAACCTGGGGCCTACCAATGCCCTGTGCCCGGGTCACCTTTGAAGGGCCCGACTAATTCCCGCGTAATCCAGCCACCGTAAAACCCACCCGCTTGCGGGGTTACCGCCTCCCCGGCAACGGTGCAACCCATAAGCCCAGGGTAGAAAGCAATATGATCCTTAAGCGCAGCGTAACTGCGATTCACGTCCGGGTAATCCCAG
>JAYQAI010000059.1:0-21553 GCA_038136715.1 Gammaproteobacteria bacterium
GCAATATAGTCACGCGATGCCTGACTATGGCGCCGATGCTTTTTCATCCAGCCATCAATCCGATTGAGCTCGGTAAAAGCCGCTGCCCCTGCCAGCCAGGATCCCGACTTAGCCATGATGATGAATCCTTGCGAAGTGAAACAGGGGCCTAGTAAATCAGAATCTGCCGCACCCAAAAACCACTCGCTGCCCGGATCCGCAGCTTGCCATCACCGGGCAGGTGAGACTCGTTACTTCACCGCCTGCAGGGGCGGCTGACCCAGTGCCTCGCGATAGTTATTGTGAAAGTGATGCAGGGCGGGCTCATTCCGGCCAAATAGAATTTCCTTCAGCTGGCCATCTTCGGCCGCTCGCTGCTGCATCTCACCCATGACATAGTCTTCCTGTTCGATGGTGCTGTGAAAGACCTCGAGTGACGCTTCGAGACTTGGCCGGCGCGGCGCGCTATCGCTGAACTCATAGACCTTGCTGGCATCAAATTCCGACGTGTCTGCATCGGCAACGTCTATTGCCTCTTGCGACCAATAGAAACTGATCTGGGTGACCGAGCGACCTGCTCCGTCCGCATGCGGATAGATTCGGATCAGCGTTGAGTTTGAGGGGCTCGTCAACAGCTGCACATTCGGGAACAGGTGATACATCACGAAAGTGCCCTCTTCGATCCGCCAGGACGCTTCCGGTTTCTCTCGAAGCGCATCAATGCCGCGCGAAGCCGTCACGAATCGATGATGTCGACCAAACTCTTCGAAGTGCAGATTGTTGCCGTGGTAGAGCTGGCCCAGGGTATTCTTATGTAACTTGCCGAAATGGTAGGTTTCGCCAAAGGTATCGTTGGCCAGCTTCCAGTTCAGCTTCATGTCTATCGTCTTGCTGCCGACGAATTTCTGCTTCTGCATACCAAACGAATCCAGCTCGGGAGCAAGTTCTCCCAGCAGTTCATCCAGGTCCAGGTGACCATCCACCTTCGGGTGCACCCAAAGCAATCCACCACGCTCAATGGCCGGCAACTTCAGCAATCCATGACAAGACTTATTAATCTCACCGAAGTGCGCTTCATTGGGTATTGCAAGCAGTTCCCCGGTATTGGCATAGCTCCACTGGTGGAAGGGGCACATAAATACACTGCGTTTGCCGCGTGGCTCAGAGGCGACTTCGGCTGATCGGTGGCGGCAGGCGTTCAGGAAAGCATGGAACTCACCGTTCTTGTCCCGGGTCGCGAGGATCGGTGTGCCAAAATCATTCAGGGTGAAGAATGTGCCGGGCTCAGGCAGGTCACCTGACAGGCCAATCAGCTGTGGATGATTCTGGAAGAACTGCTCTCGCTCCATCGCAGCCTGCTCCGGGCAGACATAAGAGGTCGTCGGCATTGTGTAACGTACGCCGGCATCCACATTCCTGTCTTCGTCCAGCTGTGCCATCAGTTCCTTGAGAATCTTGACCTGCAGTGCGTGTTCCATCTCTTGCCTCCCTGCTTTTAGTGGAAAGCGTACCACAGGCTGCGGAAACCGTGTCTTTTGTGTATTCGAACTCTCAATATCCGTATGATGTCCAGCAAGTTCAGGGATATCTCCTGCCCCTATGCCTGGGCCTGACAGAAAGCCAGGGCCATGCAGGCCTGTTTCTGAATTTCACCTGGAATCTTCCTATTGCCGAACAAGCAGGAGCATATGTCAGAGATCAACAGTGTCGAAGCACTCAGGGCCGTAATTGGCGACAAGGTCGAGGCCATAGAAGATAAGAACATCGATCATCTCGATGACTTCGCTACCGACTTTATCGCAAAAAGTCCCTTTCTCATCCTGTCAACGGCTGATGATGCTGGACGCTGTGACGCCTCTCCGAAAGGCGATGCGCCCGGGTTTGTCGAAGTTGTCGACAACAAGACCCTGCTCATTCCTGATCGCCCCGGCAATAAGCTGGCCTATGGTCACGAGAACATCCTGAAGAACCCCCGCGTCGGTCTCTTGTTCTGTCTACCGGGAACCAACGAAACACTGCGGATAAACGGCACCGCACAACTCTCTGCTGATCCTGCGTTGCTCGACAAACTCGCTGCGCGCCGCAAGCCCGCGGTACTCGTGATCAGGGTCAGCGTTGAGGAGTGTTTCTTTCACTGCGGCAAAGCGTTTATACGCTCTGCGCTTTGGTCACCTGAGTCATGGGAGCCACCTCACCGGGTCTCTTTCGGGGCCATGTTCGCCGCCCGCAAAAATCTCGACAAAGAGGTCGAGCGAATGATCGACGACAGCATCGCCGCGGACTACCAGGAAAACCTTTAGCGAGTAGTCAAACGATCCACAACGGGATAAGGTGCAGGTTCTTCTCCATCATCCAAAAGAGAACAAGAATATGCACGGGATGATCGTCGACTGGATTGGCTTCAACGCCCATAACACGCCTGACCGAACGGCCACGGTCGAACTGCCGTCGGGCCGAACCCAGACCTACGGTCAGATGGACGACCGGGTTGGCCGCGTTGCCCACTGGCTGCAGTCTATCGGCGTCAAAAAAGATGATCGCGTCGGCGTGCTGGCGCTCAACTCCGCTGACACCATGGATATAATCTTCGCCACCTGGCGCATTGGCGCGATCCACCTCGCACTAAACTTTCGCCTCACACCCAGCGAACTCGATTACATCATTGGTAATGCTGAACCGAAGGTCCTGATCTACGATCACGACTTGAGGCCGACCGTTGACGCCCTGACGGTAAACGTCGATCACGTCATCGGCACCTCCGGGGTCGGTGATGAATCTGAGTTTGAGTCAGTGATCGCGGATCGCGACAGGGTCACCGACATGGTCGAGCTCACCCCCGACGACCAGTGCATGTTGATGTACTCATCAGGTACCACAGGTCTGCCGAAAGGCGTCATCATTACCCACGGCATGATGCTTTGGGCCCAGTACAACGCCTCCGCGAGTATGTACTGCAGCAAGGACATGGTTAGTCTCGCCGCGATGCCGCTCTTCCACATCGGCGGTCTGCAGGTATTTACCTGCCCGGCCTTGTTCAATGGCGGCGTCGCAGTCATCATGCGGGCCTTCGACCCCGCGGCCACGCTCGATGCTTTCAGCGATCCTGACCTTGGTGTGACGCACTTTCTTGGCGTGCCAGCCATGTACAACGCTCTCAGGGACCATCCCAAGAACCCGGAAACAGACTTCTCTCGCATCAAGGTGTGCCTCGCCGGTGCTGAAGCCGTGCCCGAGGCGCTCGTGAAGTGGTGGCATGACCGCGGCATCGCGATCCAGGAGGGCTACGGTATGACGGAAAATGTCGCCAGCTGTGTCGTGCTTGGCTATGACGACGTGCCGGCCAAGGTCGGCGCGGCTGGTAAACCGCTAAAACATATTCAGGTCAAGATCATGAAAGAAGATGGCACTGAGGCTGCGCCGGGTGAGTCCGGCGAGATATGGTGCCGCGGCCCGGTGGTCACACCCGGCTACTGGCGCAGGCCTGATGCCAACGAAGATGCTTTTGTCGACGACTGGCTACGCACCGGTGACATTGGCTCGAAAGATAAAGACGGCTATATCTACATCGAGGACCGCCTGAAAGACATGTATATCTCGGGCGGTGAGAACGTCTACCCCGCCGAGGTGGAGAACGTGCTGTACGAGCTGTCGGACATACGCGAAGTCGCGGTGATTGGCGTACCGGATGAACGCTGGGGTGAGACCGGTTGCGCCGTGGTCGCACTGCAGGACGGTGCAGGGTTATCTGCTGACGACATCCGTGCTCATTGCGCCGACAAGCTTGCCCGCTTCAAGCACCCGACGCATGTGGTGTTTACTGATGCCCTGCCGAGGAATGCCACCGGCAAGGTATTGAAGTTCCAGCTGCGCGAATCCATCGAGGTCTAACGCTTTGAGCAGTGCCATTTCTCTGGCAGGTACCCCTGCCGCTTCCCCGCTGGGCTACTACAGCTGGACCTTTGGCCAGGGTGCCCGTGATCCCTACTACATCATGGTGATCATCTACATCTTCTATCCTTATTTCAGCAACACAGTGGTAGGCGACCCTGTCAAGGGGCAGGCACTGATCGGCTACATCACCGCGGCCGCCGGCACCGTGCTCGCTGTGACGGCACCCTTTCTTGGCGCGATTGCCGACAAAGACGGCCGCCGCAAACCCTGGCTCGTTGGCACTGTCGCGATCATGACTGCCGGTGCTTTTAGTCTCTGGATGGTCGAGCCCGGGGGTCGTGGTATGAGCCTGACCTCCGCGCTCATCATCCTGTTCGTAATCAAGGTCTGCTTCACCATCATGGAGGTATTTCACAACGCCATGCTGCCCTCGATCGCGCCCGCCAACAAGATCGGGATTATCTCCGGGCTGGCCTTTTCTCTTGGCAATGTGGGTGGTCTGCTGCTGATGTTGTTCGTGCTGTTTGCTTTCTCAATGCCGGGTACGCAGCCCTGGGCCTTCCTGCCTGAAGCACCACTGTTTGGCATCGACCAGGCGGCCCATGAGCACAACCGCATTGTCGGACCGATAGCCGGTGCCTGGATGATCTTGTTCATGCTGCCGGTACTGCTATTCACGCCTGACGGGCAGGCCTCAAAGTCCGGCATGTGGCAGCTGGCGAAAGAGGGCGTGAATGATGTTGTCCAGACTCTCAAACACGTGCGCCACTATGCCAATGTTGCCCGTTACCTGCTGGCGAGACTGTTCTTTATCGATGGCATGGTCGGTGTACTGACCTTTGGTGGCGTTTACGCGTCCGGCACCTTCGGCTGGGATACCACTACCCTGCTGATCTTTGGGCTCTGCACCAGCGGCTCGGCCATGCTTGGCGCTTATATCGGCGGCCTGCTGGATGATCGGCTGGGGTCAATGCGGGCACTGCGGATCTCTATCGCGACCAGCTCGATGGTGCTGTTGATCCTGGTTTCGGTGCAGCCTGACACTATTCTTTACTTCGTTGAGGTGGGTACTGAGCCCGTCTGGGGCTCACCATACTTCGCCACGCTGCCGGAACTGTTCTATTTAGCTACCAACCAGATATTTGCTATGTTCTTCGTCACCGGGCTCTCATCGTCCCGCACACTGATGGCCAGGCTGTCACCACCGGAGCTCGCTACGCAGTTCTTCGGTCTGTTTGCTCTGTCCGCAACAGTGACTGCTTTTCTGGCACCGTTGCTGGTCGCCACCGCAACCGACCTGTTCGAATCTCAACGTATTGGCTTTGCCTCACTGGCAGCGCTGATGATCATCGGTGCGATCATGCTGATGAAAGTCAAAGAGGAACAGGCAACCATCGCCGGCAGCTAAGCAACCACCGACATGGATCTGTGACTAACGGCTGAGGAGCGCCCTACTTCGGCATACGGCCTTCGATGTAGTCGTCGATCATCTCGTGATAGCGGCGAATGCGGATTTCCTGTCTCGCGAGGTAGACCCCTTTAAAGCCACGGGAGCGGAAGCCTCGCTGCTGCGTCACGAATACCCGGACGTCATCTTCGATAGCGGGACCGATGGAATCCTCGCCAAACGTCAGCTCCTGCTTTTCACAATCTGGCTCGCCCCAGCCCATGCCTCGTTCGACCTGAGACTCAAGTCCCGCAGGACTGGAGTACCACCAGTTGTCGAACAGACACTGTTCCGGGTCACTGCGATGGGGTCTCGCGCGCAGGAAGTGAAAACCATCTGACCAGACTGAGACGGCAAAATTCGGGAACAACGTGTAATGGAAGGCATCCGTCAGCTGCTGATCGGGGATGCGGTCATAGTGCTCAAACCCACGTTCTGGTCCCAGTCGGCGCTTGGCCTCCTGCAGCGCCGCGCGAGTATCTTCGGGGTTCCCCTTGAAGTTTTCGGGGTCAAGATCCCAGTAACGCAGCTGGCTGGCGAGCGGCTCAAGGATATTACCTTCCTTGTCAGTCTGGCCGCTGCCGTATCCCCCTTCCATCACCATACGGTTATGACCCTCATCAGACAGGTCAAACTTGGTTTCCTTGAAGTATGTATTGATGTTGCCCCGAATTTCCTTGCGGTTGGTTTCCGTCGTTGCACCCATATGTACGGTTGGGACGTGGTAGGATTCGTTGAAGTTGTCCAGCACGACTTTCCAGTTACAGGGCAGCCACATGGTGTTTGCCATGGTCCGCTTCCAGGTATGGATGCTGCGAGCCTGCCATTCATCCCAGATAGGGCCGAGGTATTCCTGCAGACTGATGCAGTCGGGGTCCATGTTAACCCAGACAAAACCCGCAAACGTTTCGCAGCGCAGCTCCTGCAGGGTGACCTTGCCGCAGGGATTGCCCTCAGGAAAATCCTCGCGATCCGGCGCAAAATTGAGCTCGCCATCGGGCATAAAGGCCCAGCTGTGGTATTTGCAAACAAAACGGCGAACGTGTCCCTTTTCTTCTTCAACCAGCGGGTTGCCGCGATGCTGACAGACGTTATAAAAAGCCTTAACGCCGCCATCTTTCTGTCGCACCATAAGAATTTCTTCAGCGCCGACCGGTTCCATCTGCCAGTCACCGTGTTCAGGAATCTCTGACTCGCGACCCAGCAGCAACCAGACTTTGGTCCACATGCCTTCCCACTCTTTCTCGAAAAACTCGCGGGAGGTATAGCGGAAGCCTTCTAACTTGGAATCCCGGGTCTGCTGCTCGGGGTAGCTTGAAATCTCTACAATGCGTTGTTCTGACATAACGATGATTGCTTCTAAACTTGACGAAAAAAGCCTATGCCCCGGAATTGTTCGCGTCAAGATGTAAGAATTAAATATCGCTGAGCCAGGCCGTGGCTCGTTGGACTCACCCCATCGAGATGATGACTTTCTCACCGGCTTCTGTGACAGGGTACGTCTGAACCGCGGTCCTTGTCAGTTCGCCCATGGGCTCACCGGTTTCCAGATTAAAACGAACGCCATGCAGCGGACAGGAAACATAGCCATTCCTGATCCGACCTTTTTCCAGTGGCGTGTCCTGATGGGTGCAGTTATTCGCAATCGCATAGTGGGTACCGCGGGAATTACACAGCAACACCTTGATGCCATCGAGTTCGAGTGGGCTGCTGCTGTTTTCCGGAATCCGGTCGACTTCGTGATCTCTCATCTCTCTTAGATCCGCAACTATTTAAACTCGAATCCAGGCCCGCACTCGATCAGGAGCTGGCCAACCAGCCCTGCTGCACGGTGGGCCTGGGCTTTCTGGTATTCTTCGTTGCGGAACATGTCGAGCATCACCTGGGTGCTGGGGTACTGGATCAGCGCCATCGCATCCCACTCGCCCTCGCCTTCACCGATCAGAAAACCACGGGCATCGCCCGAGTAAAGGATAGTGACTCCAAGCGGACCCATAACCCGGCAGAAACCCTCGGCATATAGCTGATAGGCCTCCCGGCCGGTCAGATCGGACTCCCGCCCATCTTCATAAACCGCCTTGTCAGCGAACTTCAGCAGATTCAGCATCTGGATGGGTTCGCCAGTCGCACGATCGCGAAAAGCACGGACCTGGTCGCCAGTCGGCTGCAGGATGTTCTTGACCATATCGGGTTCCTTACCGGGTGAGAAGCTGCTCAGGATATCTGCTCGAGTATCGGTTTCAAGTACTGAATGAAAGCGGCGGGATTTTCTGACATAGGAAAATGCCCGACGCCCTCCATGTTGACCCAGGTCGAGCCGGGGATAGCCTCGTGGGCGGCACGACCCAGCTCAGATGTGCCGCTGTAGTCATATTCACCTGACAGGATGTGAACGCCAACACGGTTGGTGTCAATTTCTCCCGCCTGCATTCTGAGGTCGTAGTCTTCAACATAGTAAAAAAGATCGCCCAGAAACACGGGAGGCCAGCCGCAGGAATAGACGAAACTGGTTTCCTTGCGATACGGCTTCGGCGACGCCGGCGACATCAAACCATCCATCAACCGGGCCTTGTACTCGTTATTGACCTGCGGGTGCCAGAGTTCCGCGAAATGCTCGAGGCTGCCTTCGATCTTCAACGCACCCTCAACCGAAATCACCGCACGAAAATTGTCTGCATGCTTGTGAGCAAGATCCAGCGCCAGCAGGCCGCCAACGGAACAGCCCATGAACACCGGGCGCTCAAGACCCAGCGCTGCCGATAACTTGATGGGTATGGAGCGCAGATAATCGCCGCGCAGCAGGTACTGCTCGTCCCACCAGTCCCTGGCAGCCGGTGGCACCGATTTACCATGACAAGGCAGATCATAGGCAATCAGGCGAAATCGCTCGGTGATTTCAGGCACCTCAAACACATGCCGCCACTGGGCGCTGTGGGCACCCGCGGTATGCTGCATAAGCACCGGGATACCCTGCCCTGCCTCTTCGTAATAGACCCGGTGATCGAAACCATCGATGTTGAGATGAACATAGCGACCCACCGGCGCGTCCAGCGTACCGGCAGGTCGATTGTCGTGGGGCATGGTCTCGCCACGTTCTATCGGCGGGCGCAGCAGTTCTACTGAACGGGCCACGGCGGCGAAGTACTGAGCAAAAACGACAGGGTCGGCCTCTCGTGCCAGCCCCTGAGCGTGAGAAATGTTCGCCATGAGATCGTTGTTGAACCTTTCAGGCACCGCCGCCAGCACGTTCTGCCAGGTCATGGTATCGCCTGCAAATGCGATAGTGCCGGGGCCTTCCGCCGGGCCAGCTGACGGCTGACCATCGACCACAGCCATACCCAGGATCTCATCACCAATCTTTAATTGAACACCCCCATCCCAGTGACGCGCCGCGAGCATGAACTCACCATCGCCGGCACAGCGCTCGCGCCACTCTTCTGAACTTGGTAACTGCATCTGCCCTGCCCCCTTCCTTATCGACTTATTATTTCGTGGACCAATATCTGTCAAATAGTACCATCAATTTCAGTCTCGCCAGCAACTGCTAAAATGACTCGTTCCAGCAGCGGAGCCAAAAGTGAAACCTGAAGCCTTCAACATCGACTTGCCAGAGATCCGACTTGATGACCTGAAAGAGAGATTGGCCAGGACACGTTTTCCTGAACCGATCGGCGAAGACAGCTGGCAGTATGGCGTGCCCGTTGCCTGGCTGCGGGATATGGCTGACTACTGGCAGCACCAGTGGGACTGGCAGGACGCAGCCAGCGCAATCAACCAGTGGTCGCACTACCAGGTCATCATTGAAGATGTACCGATTCACTATCTGCACGCACCGGCTGCTGATCCCAATGCACCGGCACTGCTGCTGAGTCATGGCTGGCCCTGGACGTTCTGGGACTTCAAGGATGTGATTGGCCCGCTGTCTCAACCTGAACGGCATGGCGGCGATGCGGCAGACGCCTTCAATGTCTATGTGCCGTCACTGCCGGGCTTCGGCTTCTCGACGCCACTGACCCGATCCGGCATTGATGTGGCCACTATCGCCCGACTTTGGGTCACGCTCATGACGGAGGTCCTCGGCCACGAGAAATTCTGTGCCTACGGCGGCGACTGGGGCGCTTTGATCACAGCGCACCTGGCGCACGCACACGCAGACAAGCTTGTCGGCGCCCAGGTGGCTCTCACCCTGATACCCGGCGTTGACCGGAGTCAGCTGACACCTGACCAGTTTGCTGAAGACGAGCAGTGGATGATTGAGCGCAATGCTGAATCACAGCCTCATATTTTCAGCCATATCGCCGTTCATCGGACTGACCCGCAGACGCTAGGAATGGCTCTGGCAGATTCCCCCATGGGGACCGCCGCGTGGATCTGGGAGCGACGCCGCAACTGGAGTGACTGCAACGGCGACATCGAATCGGTCTTTGACCGGGACCACCTCTGTACCACAGCTGCCATCTACTGGTGCACCGGCGCAATCAATTCGTCACTGCGGCTCTACTACGAACACTTCAACAAGCCCTGGCCGCTCGCGCACGATCGAAAGCCGGTGCTAGAGGCTCCAACCGCCTATACGGTCTTTCCGAAAGATGTCGTTCACATGCCGCGCAAAGTGCTGGCAGCGCACAGTAACCTGCAGCGCTATCGTGTTATGTCACGGGGTGGGCATTTCGGCGCAGCAGAGGCACCCGTTGAGCAGGTGGAAGAGATCCGGGCATTCTTTCTGGATCAACTGAATGCCCGGACCGGTGACAGTTAGTCGTCCATACCCCGCTTGCCAGCCTCGGCGATGAACGGCTCGTATTCACCAAAGGGAAGCTCGCCACCAGCCCCGACGGTCACACCGGCATCGGTGGTCAACGTCAGGCCTGAGGTATAGCCGGACTCATCGCTGGCAAGCCAGAGGCAGGCATTCACGACATCCTCGGCTCGACCCGGCCGGCCTTTCAATGGTGAAGTCATCGCGAGATTCTTCTCGGTGCCTGCAATGTCACTGGGATCTCCCGAGAGTGCTGCCACCATCGGCGTCGCCATGCCTGCCGGGCTGATGCAGTTGGCGCGAATGCCGTACTGGCCCAGTTCCGCGGCGACCCCCTTGGTCAGGCCGATAATGGCGTGCTTCGCCGCTGTGTAAGCGTGAGGGCCCAGTCCACCCATGATGCCAGCCGTACTCGACATACTGACGATAGAACCTGTGCCGCGCGGGATCATGACCCGGGCAGCGTGCTTGCAGCCGTAGAAACAACCGCTCAGGTGAATGTCGATAGTCTTGTGCCATTCGTCTGCCGGCGTTGTGGCAATCGGTCCAACAGCACCCACCACGCCTGCATTGTTGTACATGATATCGAGCTGACCGAACTTCTCGACAGCGGTATCCACCAACTTCGCCACGTCATCCTCAATGGTGACATTACAGTGAACAAACTCACAGGCATCACCGAGTTCATCGGCCACAGCCTGGCCGGCCTCGTCCTGAATATCACCAATAACGACTTTCGCGCCTTCAGCGACGAATCTGCGCGCAGCACCCGCACCAAAACCACTGGCACCGCCGGTAATTGCTGCAACCTTTCCCTCTAGTCTCCCGGCCATTTCTGGTCTCCACTACAAAAAATTGAGTCGCAAGCATATCAAAACCTTATACTGGCGTGCACAAGTCTTAAGCCTGAACGATAAGGGAAAGCAGAAGAACATGAGCAGTCCACTACCCGTGCCGCCGAACACGATTCAGGCCTGCGTCGTACCCGGCGTGACCGAAAATGTCAGCGAGTGGATCAGACCCTGCTCTGCGCCACGGGAATGGATGGACGCCGTGCCGCAAAAATACGTCTATCGCTGCATCCCGCTGGTCGCAGGCAATACCATGGGCTGGGAACTGCTGAACCCGGTTGAATCGGAATTCACCTGGAATGGTGGCGATCTCAACCAGGCGATTAACATCCGTCACAGCGGCCGGAGCGCATTCGCCGGCAGTTCACACTTCGGCAGTGGTATCGTTACCTGGTACCTGCCGTTCCTGTTTCGAACATCGCCTGATCTTGGCCTGATAGTCACCGGCCCCGCTAACCACGAACGCAGTGATGCTGTGCCGCTCGATGCATATGTGCGCACGGACTGGCTGCCCTTCCCCTTTACCATGAACTGGCGCCTGACATGCAAGCACGCGCCAACAACGTTCGAGGCCGGGGAACCCATCTGTCGTATATTGCCCTACCCAATTGCCCTGCTTGAAGAGACCCGCCTTGAGATTCATAACCTCGCCGATGACCCCGGTTTTCTTGATGAGGTGCAGGCCTGGGGCCAGCAGCGACAGCAGAATGTGATGAAACAGCAGCAGGATGCAGCACGTTGGCAAGCCACCGGCGAGATGCCCACCGGTGAAGGTGTCTGGAACAGTCAGTACGTTCGCGCCAAGAGTCGTGAAACCGACGCGGGATTCATGCCGCATCAGACCGCGTTTAAATGCAGCCCGCCAGAGGACAAGCGTCATGAACAATCCTGACACCGCAGCGACAGATCAGAGCAGCCTGCCGTACCCGGACCGACGATATGCCTGGTTCGTTGTCTTCGTTCTGATCCTTGCCTCGCTGATAGCATTTATCGACCGCCAGGTGGTCGCGATCGTCGTCGACCCGATGAAAGAAGACCTTGGTGTCGGCGATACCGAGATCGGCTGGCTCTATGGAGTTTTTGCCCTGTTCTATGCCTTTGCCGCCTTACCCATTGCTTCACTCGCCGACAGGAAAAGCCGGAAGCACATCATTGCGATCGGTATTTTTCTCTGGTCATTAATGACCATCGCCTGCGGTCTGACCCGCAACTTCTGGCAGATTCTGTTCGCGCGGATCTGGGTCGGGATAGGTGAAGCCACCCTGTCACCGTCGACCACCTCGCTGATCGGCGACTACTTCCCGCGCCGGGATATACCGCTGGCTCTCAGCATCTTTCAAACCGGCCCCATCATCGGCACCGGCCTCGCCTTCATCATCGGGGGTGTTGTCCTCGACCTGGTAGAGAATGCCGAGCCCTTGGTCTTGCCGTTTATTGGCGCGCTGAAGCCGTGGCAGCAGACTTTCGTCTATGTCGGCGTGCCGGGCATGTTCCTCGCGGCGTTCTTCCTCCTGATCAGAGAACCCAGTCGCCGGCCATCTGTCAGCCTGGACGAGGAGGAAGGCGAAATGACCCTGGGCCGCTTCTATCGAGACAATGCCTGGACCATCTTTTTTCACCACATGGGCTTTGTCTCACTGGTGCTGACCGGCTACGCCTTCGTCTTCTGGAGTGTTTCTTTCCTGGTTCGGGTCCACGGCATGCCGGCAGCGGAAGCATCACAGACCTTCGGCTGGATTTTTGTGGTTTTCGGCCCGATGGGTCCACTCGCTGTCGCCTGGCTGGCAAAACGGTTGTCAGACCGCGGCCATGATGATGCGAACATCACCGCCGGTATGCTCGGCGGACTGCTGACGATACCGAGCGTGCTGCTGATTCAGATCGCGCCCAATGGCTTCTGGGCGCTGGTATGTTATGCCCCGGCACTGATGATGGTGAACTCTCCGTTTGGCATTGCATCCGGCGCGCTGCCCGTGATTACACCGCCCCATCTGCGCGCCAGAGTCGCGGCGGTTTACATGCTGACCGGCGCCTTCGGTATGATGTTCGGCCCACCGCTCGCCGGTGCGTTCAATGAATATGTGTTCCCCGGTCAGGATGGCGTACGCTACTCCATGATCACAATGACGCTGTTCTTCGGCATCATCGGCGTCATTTTTCTCTGGTTTGGTCGGAGGCACTATGCGCAGTCCATGGCAGACAGTCGAAGCTGGTCAGAGAACTGAAGCCTCAATCCATGACTGGCCTTTGATCTCAACGTTAATCCGCTAGAATGCAATCACCGGCCAACTCTCAGGAAGACCATGGACGTTGATACGCTGATCAAACCGTTCACAGGTAAAACGGGCGGCGTCATCAGCGCGCTGCGCGCGATTACGCGAGAGTTTGGCCATATCGATACCCCAACTCAGCGTACAGTCGCAACTCAATTCAACCTCAGCATGGCGGAGGTCCGCGGCATCATCAGTTTCTATGATGATTTCCGAACATCGCCTGTTGCCCAGCGCACCATCAGAGTCTGCCAGGCAGAGGCCTGCCAGGCGCGGGGCTGCCGCCGTTTAACGACAGAACTGGAAGAGACGCTGGGCATTTCTCTGGGGCAGACCAAGACCGACAACAGCGTTGCACTTGAACCTGTCTACTGCCTCGGCTATTGCGATGCCGGTCCGAACGTCATGGTTGGCGACACCATCCATACCGGTGTCAGCGCCGGCGATCTCGACCAGCTGGTTGAGATCGAGGATGCCATACCGCCAGCCGATACCTTTCCATCTCGTGGTGATCAGCACCAGATCATCTTCAAGCGCTGTGGTCTTGCCGATCCGCTCGATCTTGCCAGCTACCGGGATGACGGCGGCTTCAATGCCCTCAGTTACAGCAGCAACGAGATCCTGACAGAGATCAAACGGTCAGGTCTGCGTGGTCGGGGTGGTGCCGGCTTTCCCGCTCATATCAAATGGCAGACCGTCGCCGATCAGGGTTCCGAAGAAAAATACATTGTCTGTAACGCTGATGAGGGCGATGCCGGTACCTTCGCCGACCGCATGATCATGGAAGGCGACCCATACCTGCTGATTGAGGGCATGCTGCTCGCCGGTAAAGCCGTGGGTGCTGTTAAAGGCTATATCTACCTGCGCTCAGAGTACCCTCGTGCCGCAGTCATACTGAATACAGCGATTGCACGCGCCGGAGCCGAGGGGCTGCTGGGAGAATTTGAACTCGAACTCTTCGTTGGCGCAGGTGCCTACATCTGCGGCGAGGAGACGGCCCTGATCGAGAGTCTGGAGGGTAAACGCGGTATCGTCCGCGCCAAACCGCCGCTGCCGGCGGTTGCTGGTCTGCATGGCCAGCCTACCCTGGTTCACAATGTCATCACGCTTTGCGCCGTGCCATGGATTGTCGCCAACGGCGGCGAAGCTTACAGCCGGATTGGCGTGGGTGCCTCTACCGGCACCATGCCCTTTCAGCTGTCCGGCAACGTGAAATACGGCGGCCTGGTCGAAGTGCCCTTTGGCATGACGATCAGCCAACTACTTGAAACCTTTTCTGGCGGCACTGCTTCCGGACGACCGATAAAAGCCGTTCAGATCGGCGGGCCACTCGGCGCCTATCTGCCTCCGCAGTTGTTTGATACCCCCCTCACTTACGACGCACTCGCGGGGGTCGGCGCTGGTATTGGTCACGGCGGCATCATCGTTTTCGACGACACAACCGATCTGGCTGAGCAGGCGCGCTATGCCTTTACCTTCTGTGAACATGAATCCTGTGGCAAGTGCACGCCTTGTCGCATCGGCTCCGTCCGCGGCGGCGAGCTGATCGATGAGATCAGGGACCACGGCGCCGAGCCCGAGCGCATCACGCTGCTGCATGACCTCTGCGACACGATGCGCGATGCCAGCCTTTGCCAGATGGGCGGCATGACACCCATTCCCGTAGAATCAGCGCTGAAGCACTTTCCCCGCGACTTTGGCCTGGAGGAAATATGAGACTGGCAGATCAGGATTTCGGCACACCGGCAGCAGACGCCAGGGAAGGCGTCAATCTCGAAATCAATGGCGAGGCCGTCAGCGTGCCGGCTGGCACTTCGATCATGCGTGCGGCCCTGTCCTCAGACATACCGATCCCCAAACTCTGCGCCACGGATTCAATAGATGCCTTCGGTTCCTGCCGTATGTGCCTCGTGCAGATTGAAGGACGAAACGGTTTTGTTTCGTCCTGCACGGAACCGGTTGCCGAAGGACTGAAAGTCACTACCCAGAACGAAGCCCTGGCGAAACTGCGCCGCAGCGTTATGGAGCTCTATATCTCGGACCATCCACTCGATTGCCTCACCTGCGCCGACAATGGCGATTGTGAACTGCAGGATGTTGCAGGCCAGGTCGGTTTGCGTGAAGTCAGGTACGCCGGTGGTGCCAGTCACACCGAGGCAGAAAAAGATGAATCAAACCCTTACTTCAGCTACGACCCGTCGAAGTGCATTGTCTGCTCACGCTGCGTCCGCGCCTGCGAGGAAGTCCAGGGCACGTTCGCCCTGACCATCGACGGGCGCGGCTTTGCCTCGCGGGTGGCCACAGGTGCAGATAATTTCTTTGACTCAGAATGTGTGTCCTGCGGTGCCTGCGTCCAGGCCTGCCCCACGGCAACACTGATGGAAAAGAGCGTGATCGCGCACGGCGTTCCTGATCGCAGCATCGATACAACCTGCGCCTACTGCGGTGTCGGCTGTTCCTTCAAGGCTGAAATGAAAGGTGATCAGGTCATCCGCATGGTGCCGGCAAAAGACGGCAAGGCCAACCATGGCCACAGCTGTGTTAAAGGCCGTTTCGCCTGGGGGTACGCCAGCCACCAGGAACGCATCACCGAACCCATGATCCGCGATGATATCGATTCACCCTGGCGTAAGGTGGGCTGGGAGGAAGCGATCGGTTTTGCCGCTGAGCGACTGCAGCAGATCCAGGCGGAGCACGGCCGCTTTGCTATTGGCGGTATTACCTCGTCACGCTGCACCAACGAGGAAGTCTGGCTGGTACAGAAACTGGTTCGGGCAGCTTTCAATAACAACAATGTCGATACCTGCGCCCGGGTCTGCCACTCCCCCACCGGCTACGGTCTGAAACAGACTTTCGGGACTTCTGCCGGGACACAGCATTTTGATTCCGTCCAGGAAGCCGACGTCATCATGGTCATCGGCTCCAACCCGACCGATGCCCACCCGGTGTTTGCGTCCCAGTTGAAACGCCGCGTTCGCGCCGGGGCGAAGCTGATCATCATTGATCCGCGCGAGATAGATCTCGTCAGGTCACCACACATCGAGGCCAGCCATCACCTGCCACTGTTACCCGGCACGAATGTGCCCATGATGAACGCCTTCGCACATGTCATTATCAACGAGGGCCTGCTCGACAATGACTTCATCCGAGAGCGCTGCGAGGCAGATGCCTTCAATGACTGGCTCGCCTTCGCCGCTGCACCGGAGAATGCGCCCGAGAAAGTCGCGGCAATCACGGGAGTAGATGCGGACACGATCAGGGCAGCCGCGAGGCTTTACGCAACTGCGGGCAATGGCGCCATCTACTATGGCCTTGGCGTCACAGAACACAGCCAGGGCTCGACCATGGTCATGGCCATGGCGAACCTCGCGATGGCCACTGGCAACATCGGCCGCGCCGGGGTCGGCGTCAACCCGATGCGGGGCCAGAACAATGTTCAGGGCTCGTGCGATATGGGCTCCTTCCCACACGAACTGCCGGGTTACCGTCCCGTTGGTGATGCGGCGGTCCGTGAGGTCTTCAACCGCCACTGGGGTGTTGACCTGCACGATGAACCGGGCTTCCGCATCCCGAACATGCTGGACGAAGCCTGTGCCGGTAAATTCAAGGGGATCTACATTCAAGGTGAGGATATCGCCCAGTCTGATCCCAACACCCAGCACGTCGAGGCAGCACTGGCGAAGATGGAATGTGTCATCGTACAGGACCTGTTCCTGAACGAAACGGCTCGCTTTGCCCACGTCTTTTTGCCCGGCACATCGTTTCTTGAAAAGGACGGCACCTTCATCAACGCCGAGCGGCGTATCAATCGCGTCCGGCCCGTCATGCAATCCCGAACCGGCATGGCAGAATGGCAGGTGACCCAGGCACTGGCCAATGCCCTGGGGTATCCGATGCAGTATGAATCTGCCGCCGAAATCCTCGACGAGATCGCTGAGCTGACACCGACTTTCGCCGGCGTTTCATTCGATTTTCTCGACCAAAACGGCAGCGTCCAGTGGCCGTGCAATGCTGCCGCCCCCATGGGAACACCCATCATGCATGAGAAGACCTTTGTGCGTGGCAAGGGTCGATTCGTGACCACGCCTTATCAACCGACGGAAGAGAAAGCCAACCGCAAGTTTCCACTGCTGCTGACAACCGGCAGAATCCTCAGTCAATATAATGTCGGCGCCCAGACCCGCCGCACCGAGAATACCCGCTGGCTCGAAGAAGATGTCCTCGAAATACACCCGGCTGATGCAGAAATGCGCGGCATCAAAACCGGCGACAGGGTCGCTGTGCGCAGCCGCATGGGAGAAATCACACTGCGTGCTGAACTCACCGGGCGGGTTGCCGCCGGCGTCGTCTACACCACATTTCATCATCCGATGACGGGCACAAATGTCGTCACCACGGAACTCAGCGACTGGGCGACCGACTGTCCTGAATACAAGGTGACCGCAGTAGAAGTCGAACCGGCAAACCACCGCTCGGTCTGGCAGGAAGCAAACCAAAAGCGTCAGCAGAACCAGATCGATCTGCTGCCGGTATCATGAGCAATGATCGCGTTATGCCGGGCTTCATCGCCCGGGGGTCCCAGGCGCAGCATCGTCGCATTGATCTGATACGGGTCACAGCTGAAGGCAGCGCCGCCCGCACCGACGATGTCAGCGTTGAAGAACCGCTCGACATTGTGATCACGACCGAGGACTTGGTCACTCACGTGCAAGATACTTCATCGATCACCATGCGCACACCGGGCAATGACGATGAACTGATACTGGGTTTCCTCTACTCAGAAGGCATCATTAGCAACCTTAACGATGTCGTCAGCATCGAGCATTCCGCACCGGCCAACAGTGAGACTGGTCTGCACAACGCTGCCCGGGTAACCCTGGCCAGCGAGATCACCTTCAAACGACAGGAAATCGAACGCCAGTTCACTCGTTCCTCCAGCTGCGGCGTCTGCGGCCGAACCAGCCTGGAGACGCTGCTCGCACTGAAACCAATCGACACCTCAGATTCGGTCCGCGTAACCGCCGAGTTCATGCAGCGCCTGCCTGACGCGGTGAGCCGCCAGCAGAGAGAGTTCGGCAGGACCGGGGGACTACACGCCGCTGCGCTGTTCGACCGGAAAGGACAGTGCAAACTGCTCAGGGAAGATGTTGGTCGTCACAATGCGCTCGACAAGCTGCTGGGGGCCTCTCTTAAGAGCGACGCCCTGCCACTCGAAGGCGATACACTCTTCCTCAGTGGCAGATCGAGTTTCGAGCTGTTGCAGAAGGCGGCGATGGCCGGTATCGAAGTGGTGGCCTCCGTGGGCGCGCCCTCGTCGCTGGCGGTCGAGGTGGCGGATGCCTGCCAGATCACCCTGGCCGGATTCCTGAAACAGGACAGTTTCAATATTTACACCCATCCTCATCGTATCTCGACGCGCTGACACCCCTGCGATAATCTAGTTGCGTCTGGACAACCCGCTTTACAAAGGAGCCTCGCCATGTCGCCACTGACCGTACCTGGACACCCGTTTCAATACGCCTGGCATGTGCCAGATATGGAAAAGGCCATCGATTACTGGGCTAACGTGGTCGGTGTTGGTCCCTTCTTCATCAATGAGGTCGACAGCGCTACCATGGAGGGCTTCCAGTATCGCGGCGGCGATGGCGTATTGCGTATGCGGGTCGCCTGGGCCCAGAGCAGGGAAGGTCAGATCGAACTGATTGAAGTGAATTCCAGCGAACCCAATGTCTACCACGACCTGATAGCACCGGATAAGACCGCTTTTCATCACATCGGGATCTGGTCTGATGACTACTTCAAAGACAAGTCGGCTCTCTCTGCCCAGTTCGACAATGTCATGGACATGGGTGCCAATACGAACATCTGTTACTTCGACACGTCAGCCCACAACGGCGCGATGCTGGAATTAATCGAACGTAACGATGGTATCGTCGGTCTGTTCGGCATGATTCAGCAGGCGGCCGAAAGCTGGGATGGCACCAACCCGGCGCGCACTATGGCTGACCTGATAGGAGGCTGAGCTGATGGGAGGCTGACCTCCTCTCAACCCGGCCTACAAAAAATCATGAACAAATCGCTTATCGTTCTGACGCTCACTCTGCTGCTATCAAGCCAGTTGCTCGCCGCAGAGAGCTCAGACATCACCAACTTCCGGCAGTACAGCGAAACCCTTGCAAGCTCAGGTCAGCCAGACTCTGAACAATTAAAACTGCTGGCCGAGCAAGGCATAGAACGCATTTTTTATCTGGCCTACAGCGACAACGATACGGCAATCGTCGCTGAAGACAGAAAGGTGCTGGACCTTGGGATGGACTATGCCCATATCCCGGTCGATTTCATGAACCCGACATTGCGGGACTTCCAGCAACTTGCCGCACTGATGCAACTCGATCCGGACCAGAACACCCTGGTGCACTGCCAGATTAATCTCCGTGCATCGGCGTTCAGCTTCCTCTACCGGATCATCTACGAAGATGTACCCGTCAACACAGCGCTGGAGGACATGCACAGTGTCTGGGCCCCCAACGACGTCTGGTTCAATTTCATACAGACTGTCGCCAACCACCATGACATTGATCTTTTCTGCGACAGCTGTGACTGGCGCGGCCGGGAAATCGACATAACCGACTGACCTATAGCCAAACATGGCTGCAGCCCGAGTTGTCGTCCGCCGGGAAAAGATCGAACAGCTGCAGTAAACTAGGCGCCTTTTGCACGGAAGATCATCATGGCTCAAACCCCGCTCGGCGTAACCTTCGGCAGTCTCGCCGTCCTCGGCCCCGCTGCCGTCACCGATATCGCGAAGACCGCCCAGGATATGGGCTATGAGTCTTTCTGGACCGTCGAGGCCACCGGCACGGACGCCATGACGTTGCTGGGTGCGGTTTCCCAGGCAGCGCCCAGCCTTGCACTCGGCACGGGGATTGTGCCTGTACAGCTGCGCACACCCGGTCTCACCGCCATGACGGCCGCAACACTGCAGGCCCTGAACCCGGATGTCGATATCTTTCTGGGGCTTGGCGTTTCAGCGCCCGGCATTCTGACCCCCCATGGCGTGACACCCACTGACAAACCCATTGGTTTGATGCGCGAATATGTCGCCCTGCTGCGCGAGTGCCTGAGCGGGGAGTCTGTCACGTTCGAAGGTGATTACTTCTCTGTGAAACGTTTCCGTCTCGGCGTCAGACTCGGCGAACGTCGACCTAAGATCATCATGGCTGCGCTGAACCCGCAGATGCTGAAACTTGCCGGCGAAATCGCGGACGGCGTGCTGCTGAACTACATTCCCGCGTCCCACGTCGGCCCTTCTGTCGCGCAGGTCCGAAAAGGGGGCGACGCTACGATTTATGCCTATGTCCACGCCGCTGTCGGCAAGCTCGAGGAGCGGGCCAACTCTGCCCGGCGCGACCTCTTCGGCTACGCCATGGCAGATGGTTACGCCCGCATGTTCAGCGAGGCCGGCTTCGAAGATGAAGTGAAAACGCTGCGCGCGAGGTTTGCCGAGAAAGATCGTGACGGGGCCGTGGCTGCGGTTTCTGACCGCATGGTGCAGGCCATCGACTTCATTGGCAGCGAAGATGAAGTCACTGATTTTGTTCGCAGTTACGTCGATGCAGGGGTCGAGCACCCGGTGCTGATGCCCATGCCCTGGGGTGATGATCGCAGGGCGGTGACTGAGGCGACGATGCGGGCGGCAATCGAGGCTGTCAGCTGAAGACCCATCGATAGAATCGGCCAGACTGAACATGAAGCAAATTAGACTTCTTTGCCTCCTGATCACCGCTAGCTGCACAGCACAGTTTGCGACGGCCGGCGATCATGAATTCACCGGACCTTCCCCCTGGCCAGAAATCAGAAAAGAAAGAATCTCCAGGCTGCTGCCCGAGGCCATGATAGCGAGTGGTCAGGCTGCCTGGCTGATTCTCTACCGGGAGAATGATAATGACCCCCTGGCGGATCATATTGGCGGCGAGAAAGCCAGCGGCACCGCGGCTTTTCTTTTTTATCTCGACCAGTCTGGCTTTCACTCCCGCGTCTTTTCTCCCATTGGCGAGGCCACGGCGCTGACTGATCTCGCCATCCACGATGCCGTCATCCCGGTACCGAGAGGTGAGTCAGCCATACAATATGCCGCAGCGTTTGTGCTTGAGCAGAACTTCCCGCGCCTGGCCGTCAACACATCGATCAGCAACGCCCAGGGGGATGGCCTGAGCCACGCCCAGTACCAGGCACTGGTGGCTGCACTGGGTGAGAATTGGACAGATCGCCTGGTGTCGCCAGAACAGCTCGTCTACGAATGGCTGTCGATCAAGCTGCCGGCCGAAGTCGAGATCATGCGCCAGGCCGCGGAGGT
>JAYQAI010000060.1:0-21375 GCA_038136715.1 Gammaproteobacteria bacterium
TCCCACCCGACTGCTTGGCAAAGTTGTCAATGACGCTCAGACCCAGACCAAACCCCTGGCCCGTACTTTTGGTCGTGTAAAAAGGTTCCAGTGCTCGTGCCTTCACCTCTGGCGTCATGCCTGTGCCGGTATCGGTGACACTAATTCTGACTTTTTCAATATCTTCGTCTTTTTGGGCTTCATCGACATGCAAAGTGCTGGCAGTGACACAGATGGTCCCGCCGTCAGGCATGGCATGTCGCGAATTGACGACCAGGTTCACCAGGGCCGCTTGAAGCTGCACCTCGTCAACGAAAATGGCAGTTTTGTCAGTTGATAGTTCTAACTGCAGTTCTATCGAGTCACCTGCGCTTATTCTCAGTAATTCCCGCATATCTTCTATGGCGCTCGAAACGACAAGTAACTTGGGCTTTAGGTTGCCAGGTTGAGAGAAACCTAACAGTTGCTTCGTTAAACCGGACCCTTGTTGTGTAATTCGAACAATCTCATCGGCGTGTTGAGAGTTACTTTCCGCTGTACTTGAAAGTGATTCGGCTTTAGCGGTGATCACGGCGAGCAGATTGTTGATGTCGTGCGCTACCCCGCCGACAACAAGCCGCAGAGCTTCTGTTTTCTGAACCAGCTGGAGTTGATCTTCTGCTTTTCGTTGCGCTTCAATATTGCGTGCAACGCCGACCACGCCCCTTACTTCACCTGCCGTATTTCGCCAGTATTTGACGTGGCTGGAGATGAGTTGGGGTTCACCCATGGCGTGTTTCAATTTCGCTTCAAACTGGACGCTTTGAGTATCTGAAGTGCTTAATTGATGCAGTAATTTTTCTCTATCAGCAGCGTCAACGTAGAAATCAGCCATTTTCTTACCGATGAGAAAGTCGGCGTCCCAACCCAGCAGGTCTTTGCATGATGGGGATATGTTGACGATCCGTCCTTCGAGATCAGTCCGATATATGCAATCTACTACCGTCTCGAATAAGTCCCGAAATTCTTGTTCATTTTCCCGCAGTTCCGTACTTTGCTTCTCTAGCAGCAGAAAATTTTCTTTGTAGTGCTGCATAGCTGCCTGGTACGGAATCACGAAATTGGCCGCGAACCAGGCGAAAAGTATGGTTCGAATCGTCCATTCAGTCAGTGTCGGACTCAAAAGGTTGTGTGGCTGGGTGCTTAAGACACCACTGATCTGCAATCCTGCTACGGTGATCCAGGCCGTCAAGGTCAATGCCGTCAGGATTACTGTCGTTCGGGTGTTTGTGAAGAACACAGAGAGGGCTATACCTATCGGTATCATCACCGCCACGGGCGCTAAATGTCCAAAAGCGATGGTGCCGATCATGCCCACGGAAATGTAAAAGCTGATCAGGTACCAGCTGGTTATCCGATATGAAAATTGTTTTCTAAAGGCGAAAAAACAGATTGAGGTGAAAGTCGCGAGGGCGTAAAAATTGTATACCGGCAACCAACCTTCACTGTATGCCCGCACAACAATGGATGTCATCGAAATTACAGTCAGGATCACCAGCAGTAAGAGCAGTTTTCGGTTGACCTCTCCGAGGACATAGGCCAGGTCGTAGTCTTGGTCTGTGCGAGTTTCTATCTCTTGCATTAGAAGCGTGCCAGTTTTCGGCGTTATGTTTACCAACGTGCAGGGATGGATCACTCCTCTCGCACGAAATTACAGGATGCTTGCCCAACGTCCCAGGCTGTTGTCCATCGTCTTTTTTGTCTATCTCAGACGCGTGCGGCATTGGACGTTAGCTTTTCAGACCTTATGATAGCCCATTAGAGTCGTCAGACGCGATATGACTCTTCGCGCGGGTCCGATATCAGCTTTGGTTATAAGCGCACTCTTTCCAGATAGCTTTCTGGCACCAATAACGCGGAGTCTTTACAACTGATCGTTGATGTCAGAGATTGCGCCCGGGCGTTCACCAACGTGATAGTTGTGACAGAGCAGACAGTTCTCACCAGCTACAGGGGGTTGGTGGCATCCGCTGCAGGTGGCTTTGTCTATCGGCGAAAAATTGGATTCAAATTGGTCGATGCGCATCCCGTCGAAAGCAGCGGTATAGTCCGCGTTGGGATTCATCTGATGGCAGGTGAGGCAGCCGGTATCAGACATCAGATCTGCATGAGTTTGGTGTGAAAAGTGTGTGAACTGCTTCTGGGTCAAATCCGCTTTTCGGCCATGCCAATTCATCCGGTAACCTCCTGTCTCTAATGCGTCTGTGCTATGACACTTTGAACAGGATCCCACTGCCGAATCATCTGCCAGCGCGGCGTTAATGCGTGATGCACTATCGGTCTGCGCCGTACCGGCGATATCTATCCAGTTGACAAGAAAAGGGTCGGCATGGCCAGTTGGCCTATAGAAGAGCGCAAGACTGTCCCAGTACCAACCGCCTTTGACCGCCCAGTTTTCATTGTCAATCGATGACATGTCGAAATGCGTTTCTGAAGCAGCGCTGGCGTCGAGATTGGCAAGACTTTCAATATCGTTGTGGAAGTCGATATCATCGGACAGGCCAATGTCATCCGCCAGCTCGATATCATCTGACAAGTCGATATCACCGGACAGGTCAATGTCATCTGCCAGCTCGATATCATCTGACAAGTCGATATCATCGGAGAGGTCAATGTCATCCGTCAGTCCGATATCATCTGACAAGTCGATATCATCGCTGAGCACGACGTCGGAATACTCTATGTCCGCGGCAGTCGTTTCCATTGCCCTGATGGGCTCGGTTTTTTCGTTGTTTATAGCGTCTATCGATGGCGTCAGCATCAAGCCGGGTGTTGCCCTAAATTTTCTAACCTCTGCGTTGAGGCCCGGAAAGATAGATTGTTCTACCTGAGCCAGGGTGGCTCTTGGCAGCAACGAAAGCAGGGACACCATCCGCTGATGGCTCATCGTATCGCCCGTGGCTGTTTCTATCCGTCTCTGCAGGTAGTCGGGGCCCTGGCGGATAAGGTCGTGATAAAATTGCTTTAACGTCCAGGCAATTAGGGCCGCACTGGCAGCTTGTTCCGGTGTCGCATCGCTCAGATCATAAAGGTCGAGTTTTCGTGTTGCTGCTCTTGCTTGACGATAGGACGGTTCGCTGGACAGCATGAAATCCAGCATCGGAGGTATACTCTCGGTGCCACCCTCTGGCCACGCGCCGACATCAATGCCGACTTGCTGCAAGCTGTCTGTATCGAATTCGGGTATTGCCATGACAGTAATCCCTTTGGAGCCTGCGCGGTTGGTACCCCTGATCTGATCATTGTGGCAACCGCTGCAGTTGGCCTCGTAACCAATCAGCTCTATCGTCTTTCCGTAGGCGTCTGTCTGGTGGCAGTCAAGACAGCCTGTGGGCGCCATGTCGGCCAGTTCCGCGTCGATAAAATGCCGGCTAATGTGGCTTGAGTGATCAAACTGTATTCGAGTCCGTCGTTCAAAAGGATAGTTATCGAAACCGGGATGACCGTTGGCAAATCGGTCAAACTTGACCTGATGACACGTATGGCAGGTTGCATCGGAAAACTGAGTCAGCGCTGTGTTCTCGGTACCCTTATGTTCCCGGTGACAAACGCCACAGCTGGGTGCTGAAAAGTTCTCCGGGCGCTGCTCGACGGTCTGGATTGACCGGTCATCGGGGTTGAGTCCTGCCAGTAACAGCCCTTGCCCCGTGGTCAGTTCGACGAGCTTGTCTAATTCCAGACTGTGGGCCATCAGACTCGATTCGCCCAGATCGTGACAACTAAGGCATGCGCCGTCGTCATCACCAGGTGCCAGCGTCACGGTTTGATGCAGCCAGTTTGCGACAGGTGAGCCGAAATTTGTGTGGCAGGTCTCGCAGTCCTCAAGGCTCGCGTGCTTGGCGCTCAAGTCCCCGGGGTTGAGCAGCCATTCCTTGTCTGCCACAAACATCAGAATCAGCAGGCTGGTTATAGTTGTCGCCAGCCAGATGCTGAATAAGCCACGCTTGCTTCTCAGGCTCCTGGTTGGTTGACAAGGTGTGATTGGTCGACAGCAACTGCCATCAGGGTTCGGTCCCTGATCGCAGCTTCCGCCCTCGGCTTTAGTGCGGGTGCAGTACCAGCGGTCCCCATCGCGACGGGGTTCACATTCCGCTGTTGTTAAGCACAAACCATTCTTATCTGGACCCTGCAGGCACTCCCGTCCTTCCTTGCGGTGCCCGCAGATCCAGGCCTGATTAGGCCTCTCGTATTGACTTTCTGTTATATCGAATGTCTGTAATAGTCGGGTCATTAGTGGCTACCGCGGAATGCGTAGGTGGCAACCAGGTGGAACAGCACGAGAATGTACATGCTGTAAGTCACTGGTACATGAACAAACAGCCAGTAACGCAAGACAGACTGATAAACATAGTGAAGTTCCAGTTCGAATTTTTTCGTGATCATAGCCTGGAGGTTCTCGGAAAAAACGCGCTCCTCTTCGTTGAAATAGCGTTCCTCTCTTTTTAACTCGCCAATTACGCTGTTGATATATGCACGGGGTCGAAACAAATAGGTGTAAAACTTTGCCGGTGAAGAAAAAAATGTGTTCAGCCGCTTAAGATAATAGCTCTTCAATGTTGTCTCAGGCTGCTCACGTACCAGTTTGACCAGGCTGTCCTCAGCTTCTTCCCGGAGTTGTTTGCGAAATGCGGGTATTCGGTCGTATATGACCTCCTCGCCTTCGGCGCGTAGCCGGCTTGGTAAAACGCGGGATAGCCATATGCCTGCGAGACCGCTGACTGCAACGAGGCCGAACAAAGCCGCTAACGATATTTCTAGGGGGCCGTTAGGTATCTGCCACTCAATATGTTCAAGAAAAAGCCAGATGCTGAACACGCCGAGGTACAGGTGTAACTGCAGCCAGAGGGCGTTGGGTAAGACGGGTAGGACCGAGAGTTTTTTCCGAAGGTTATAGGCGCCGAGGAGAGCCGTTGCGGCCAGCAGCGCCCAACCGCTCAGGTATTGGGATACAAGAAGTTTGCCTTCAGCATCACGCAGCCAGAACCAGCTGACGACGATTGCAATGAAAAGTAAGGTGCCATTGATTTTTCGGCGCGTTGAAAATTGCATCACCCCGCAGCCGTCACTTCCGCTGTACCCACTGGGTTAGGGCGCCAAAATCACCCATGTCCATGCGCACGAGTGCGTCATGCGGACAGGCCCGCTGGCAGGCCGGGCCGCCGAGCTGACCTTCGCAGAGGTCGCACTTTGTCGCTTTGTTTATTGGTGCACGGGTCTCATTGTCTCGGAGTATGGCGCCTGTCGCATCACGCACTGGAACCATTCTTATATTGTCGTACGGGCAGGCATTGGCGCAGGTGGCACAGCCGATGCAACTGTTATCGTTTATCTTGATGACGCCTTCGAGCGTCCGGTGGATGGCGCCTGTCGGACAACCGATCATACAGACCGGGTCCTGACACTGCATGCAGGCATTTGCGACCATGTAGTTATCGTGAATAGGTCCGTGACGAATGAATCGCGGGTTATTGTTGTGTCCGCTGGCGCAGGCACGCACACATTCGTCACATCGCGTGCAGCGATCAAGATCAATCATCATGGTGGCGGAGCCATTGATAAATCGTCTTTCGACGAGATGCTCGAGCAACGTAGATTCGATTAACTTCGCGTCGCTATTCTCGCGGTGAGTGACTTCAGATGGATCGCCCAGCCAGTACTGCTGCATGACTTCAACGCTTAAATTGGGCAAAACCAGATCTTCAACTACGCGGGTAGGCACTCTCAGGACGTCCGTGTATCCCAAAGCACTGAGGCTGCAATTGGAAGATTCAGCACTTTGACCTTTGCTCATGACCATCTCGCGCAATCCAAAGACGGAGCCTTTGCCAAGATAGCTCAGGGTTTTATTGCCCTTGTTGGCTCGATAGCTGACCCTGGCGAATCCCGCCCGGATGAGTAAGAGCCCGTCAATATAGTCGCCTTCAGAAAGAATCTGAGGCTCCTGGTCAATCAGGTTATTGTAGTCTGCGGTGGCTGTCGCTTTGTTGTAAGAGGCATACCAGTCGAAGTTGCCATAGGTCTCAAAGATGGTTGCTTGCGTAATAACCTCGATCGCCGCTTCATCCAGATGCTTGAACAGCGGGATGGAACGAAGGTGATTAGCGAGACTCCGCTCCCGGTAGAGTTTATCGACCATCTCGCGAAATTCGCTGGCACGCTGGCGAATATCTCTCAGACCCTGCCAGCGTAACTCAAGCACTTTGGTTTGGCCGCTGGCAATGACCGTTGCGGACCGCTGGGTACGCGCGAGAGCGGCGATCTCGCCGATCATGTTGCCCGCGCCCAGTCGGACGGTTCGAGTCGCAGGGATCTCAGCCGTCAAATCGGCGAGGAAAATTTTTGCATCGCCGTCTTCAGTGATTGCGGTCTGAGAGTGTTCTTCCCGGTAATCTCTCACCTCTGGATATTTTGGGTTGCGCCAGAGCTGGCTCAAAGCGCCAAAAAACCCTTTGCGCCGCTGCTCACTCCGCCCAAGCATAGACTCCGGCACCCCGGGCGGCAGAACGATCTCGACGTAACCGCTCATGACGACAAATGCTGAGTTACCGTAATCACCCTCTCTAACGATGATCTCACCGTCGGAGTACTCAAGTAGGCGGGAGTCATTCCTGATAATCCCGGACAACGGAAAACTGTCAGGAAAGCGGCTGGCGTCCATTTCGCTGAAAGGCGAATGGCTCAGCACAAAATCAATGTCAGCGTCGGTCATATCCCGACTGAAAGGCTCATCCCATCGTTGTGGTTTATGAATCGTTGCCATCAGTCATACTCCAGGAGGCATGAACCAGCTCTAGTAAGCTGCCCCCCTGTATTTGTCGGCCGTAGGTAGCAGACTATCAATGCCGCTGAGCGCTTCACCATCCCGATTGTCAGCAAAAGACTCGGCGTGTGCCGCGACTTTGGCTGCTGCAGCCATAAGCTGCTCTTCATTGTTCAGCCTTAATTTGACCGTCGCAATGTCAGCGAGAATCGCATCGATCTCAGAGATGTTCTGGGTTTGGTTTATTTTTTTCAGCCAGGCAATCGCTGTCTGCGCGCGTTTAGCCATGGACTTTGCGTAGCCGGCGTTTTGAGTCGCTTTGGCAACGCCTCGAAGTGCGTATTCCAGATCAATCATTTTGCCAATGACATAAAGCATTCTGCGTCTTTCGAGAGGAGCTTCGTTGTTGTCCTTGGTGTACCAGAGATTGTGACGAACCTCTCCCTGGCTCCAGCGAACCAGTTCGAACTTACTGCCGGCAGGGTGGCCTCCAACGTTGACCAGTTTTTCGTTCGGTACCGTATGGCAGCTATAGCAGTTTGCGGCCAGCGCATAAAGATCTGTTGGCCGAATCATGCCTGCGGCCTCTGATGCAGCATAACGTTGTTCCCTGTGTGCCGCGGTCTCTGTCTCTGCGGTATCGTCCTTGCCGCCAAAACTGCTATGAACATCGATCCAGTTGGCCCCGGCACCATGGCAAGACTCGCAGGATATACCTGCGACAGGCCTGACTTTTTCTTCGACAACAGCACTGGTGAAGTGACAGCTCAGGCAGTCACTCTCTGATTTGATTCGTTTGATACCCATCTTTTTCGCGATATCTGCCGCAGCCTCACTCCGGGGCATATCTTTGAAAGTTGTTGAGTGATGAGAGAGTTTCCAGGCTGCAACCGATTCCTTGTGGCATTCTCCGCAGGCATCCGCACCTTGGACGAGCTGTGGGTCCATATGCAGGTCGCCAGCGGCAACCCCGATGCTCCAGAAACCCGCTGCGCAGAACAACAGCACTGGCACATGGCGTGCGATATTTAAAGGAAGTTTCATAACAGACCTCTCTGGTTAATTGGCTAATCCATGGGGCGGCATTTGTTCACGATAAAGCGTCACACGTCGAGGACGAGTGGTGATATGGGCTCAGCAACGCAAGCCAGGCAGGTACCCGCGTCGGGTTTGCTGCTGGGCTCGTCGAGGTAACTGACCTCTCCACTTTTCAGTGCTGTCACACAGGTACCGCAACTTCCTGCACGACAGCCGAAATCCACGTTGACGCCATTTTCTTCTGCAAGGTCCAGCAGACTGCCTGCGGCACTCGTCCAAAGTGCTGTTTTTCCCGATCTCGCAAATGTTACTTCGAATTCGTTGTTCGTAGCGGCCTCTGTCTGTTCAGGCTCTGATTTCTTCTGTGCCTTAACTGATGCAGGGCCAAAGGCCTCGAGATGGATTTGAGCATCCGGGACGCCCCAGGCCTTCAAGTCCTCGACAATTGAAGACATCATGGGGGGTGGACCGCACATGTAGTAATCAAAGTTGTTTGATGGCAGCAGACGCCTGAACAGGTCGACGCTGATGCGTTCGGCGTGGTCATAATCCGTGCCTTTCGCATCGGTTGCCAGGGGATTGCTGTAGCATATGTGCATCCTGATGTTTTCATGTTCTGAATCGATCAGGCGCAGCTGTTCAGCCATGATGTGCCCGGCACTGTCCTGAACCCCATAGAAAAACCAGACTTCCCGTTTAGAACCAGACTCAACAATCGTATTGAGCATGCTAAGGACCGGTGTGATACCAACGCCACCGCCAATCAGCACGACAGGATTTTGCTTGGTTGTATCGAGGTAGAAGGCGCCAGCGGGTGCTTTCACATCGACGATGTCACCCTCGGCCAAATTATCATGAAGATGGCCGGAGCACCGACCCGACGGCAGGACTTTTTTGACAGAGATTCGGTAATAGTCACTTTGCAAAGGGCTGTCTGAAAGCGAGTAACAGCGGACGAGCGGTCTTGGCTCGCCTGGCACTCTTAAGCTAAAGGTCAGGTATTGACCTGGCTGAAAAGGCGGGATTGGCTTGCCGTCGTGCGGGACGAAATAAAACGAGCAGATGTCGCCGCCTTCCGGTACTTTCCTCGCAATTTTGAACTTTCGGAATCCAGACCAGCCATGATCTAGGATGTTTTGCTCGGCATTGCGGGTCATGGCTGCATGCTCAAGGCGTTCATTGAGGAGCGCAAGCGTAGCGTCATTGAGCTCACGTTGACCCGATAGTTGTAACCAACCTTTTAGCAGAAAGAGAGCCGCCTGCAGTCCCGCCACCAGCCAGATTGTTATCGCTATCAGCAGGATTAACTCGCTCATCGCTATCCTCTCATCGCCTCAGCTGCTCTAGAACTTTACCAGTAACTCTGTACGAAAACCTTTTTGGGTCCCGCGTCTGTCAGAGTCAGCAATATAACCATCAAGTTGCCAAACAACCCTGCGACCCAGAGCCTGCTGGAAACGAAAGCCAACCGCATACTGGTCTTCTTCACCAAGCAGATCGTCGTCGCTCGTACGGGAGCCAATTTCCAGAATCAATTGCCTTCGTGCGGTGTACTGCTGACCGAAGAACATCTGGTAACCGGCCGCAATACCATATGATTCCCTAACGCTGCCGGCGAGTGCGGGTGGGAAGCTGCCGATGCCACGGGCTGCGAAGAGCAGCCCTGTGCGCCCCAGGGGGCCGCCCTGTGTCGGCCCGTTGGCCATAGGCGTGAAATTGTCGAGGCCGATGAACGCGTTCACATAAGCAATATTGTGGGTGTGTACGGGGGTCCAGGAGAGCTCTGAAAATAGCAGCGTGCCATCGCCTGCGAACGCGCTTTCCTCATCGGCAATTGAGCCAGCGATCCTGAAAGTGGTGTTAATCAGGCCAAAACGCTGTGTACTGTCAATCGCATAGCCCAGAAGATCTCCGAAATCGTCAGACGAAACGTACGCAAGGTCGATGTTCACAGTGCTTCGCACGGTATCGAGTTGATTAAACCAGGCGAACAGCTTGGCGCTTTCGTCTTCTTCGTTGAAGCGATGGACATTGTCCCAGGCGTAAAAGACCGTCGATCGCCAGTTGGTTAACCAGGCAACGCCAGCCGGGGCGATATTGTTCTTGCTGAACCCAACGCCGTCGAGGATGTCGTTGATGAGAAAACCGTCCTGGAAGACAATCGCCTGCCGACCGATTGAAAACCCAATGTCGTTCTGACTGGAATCATCGACGTCTAAGTTGGGGAACAATTCAGCAAGGTCTCCTTCGAAAAAAAGGACTTCAATGTCTGAGTTGATGGCATTGATTGTTTCCTGGCCATCGCCTCGATCAACTATGCCGCTGAAAGTCGCGTCTTCGTGCAGCGGGGTGAGACCCAGAACGATGCGCTCTGTGCCCGTTAACTGCAGGTTCGCAAACAAGTCGAGGCGGTTGGCCCACTCGTCGACAGCTGCAACGCCGTCACCAGCGTCGTAATGCTGCCAGCTGCTCCTGAAAGTCCCGTAGACCCAGAGACTGGGTTGCCAGACGGCACCCGTAGGAATACGAAACCCGGGGTCGAGGTTGCCGGTTCCAAGAAAATCAGCCCCCAGTTCAAGTAGGGGAGGTGTTCGCTTCGGGAGTTCCTCGTCGCCAAGGTAGGGCCTCGGTTCTGAGTCAAGCGCACTGCTGCCGCTGCCAGCGCCGGCAACGGGCGCTGCGACAGCGAGAAATGCGGAGAAGGCGATCGCTCGTAACAGAAGCGCCGGATGGTTTGTCACTACTGGAACCATTGGCCGGATTACCGTCTGTTGTCCGTGTCGTTTTGCTGTGCCAGGAGCTTGGCCTGACTGCTATCCATACTGATAGACACATCTTTTTCCCAAAGCACCTGGTGACCCGCGACGACCCGGTCAGCGATCTCTTTCGCTGACATGTTGTAGTCAAAGCCGACACCCTGAATGGCGTCGAGCAGGTTAACGGGAATCATTGCGGTTTTCAGTTGCACGTTGAGCCAGTAGCTGTCGGCACCCGTGAGCTGTTTTTTCTTAACGTGGTACTTTGCTGTCCGCGTTGCCAGTGGTGGTATTGTCAAGCGGTGCTTGCGGGCACCGGCGGGTTGACCGGTCAGCGCCAGAGAACGAGTGAACGGTCGTACGAAAGGCAGGGGGTCGTTGGAGTAGTTTACCGCCAGCACTTGTTCCCGCTCGCCGCCGCGTACATTCCGCGTAATGAACTTGGATTGCAGGCTGAACAATTCTCGGTCGAGCGGCAGATCACCATTGTGGACGTACAGGGAGTGTGAATCTCGAAGATCACCATTTGGGTCCAGGTCACCTGACTCATAGACCACCTGGCCTGATTCGTCTTTAACGGTAACCTGCAGCCAGACCAGGCGCTCTGCGTCAAATCCTGTTGGTACCGGGTGTCCGTCGGTCCCATTGCTGACATCGATTTCAAACTCAAGGCCTTTGCGGGAGTGCTTGGTGACACGAATATCGCCAAGCTTGTAACCCGCTCGCAGTACCTCGAAACGCTTATCTTCAGCCCAGTCAAGCAGCTTGAACTGTCGATTCAAAATTTCGCGGGCGTCATAACGATCGTCAATCGCGCGCCACCGGGGTGGGAATTCGTAGTCATCAGGCAGGTTATCTTCGAACTCGTCGGTGCCCCAGCCTTCTTTATAGTTGAAGGCCAGCCATTCTCGCATGGTAGCCATTTCGGCCGCCTCTGCATTATGAGGGAAAATGGCCGGGTGTATTACCGAATAGTCCGGCCCCGCGAAGAAATGATTCGTCAGTTTGCGCGAGGCTGTTTCTTTTCCGCCCACAACTGCTGCGGGACCGTGCTCATACCCGCTGACCTCACCTTGCACTTTGCCCATGTGACAATCCTGGCAACTGACACCATTGGCCGCAGCCGGTGAGTTCTTGTACTGCGAAAATGCCTCCTCAAGACGAAAGCCATTGAACAGATTGACATCATGACATGTGCCACAAAAGGAGCTTTCGCTGAGTTGAGTGAAGTGGCCAACCTCCGTATGTATTCTTCTCCCTGATTCGTCCTCTTGTGTCACGACGCGATACTGGTCTCGATTGTCCAGCACGCGCTTGAGTTCAGCATCGCCTAACGGACCGTAAACCGGGGTGAGCAGGCCACCTTCCTCCAGTGCGACGCGACCCGAGACTTTCCCGTATTCCATGTTGACGCGGTGGCAGACAATGCAGGTAATGCCTTCTCGAGACGTCGGATGTCGATCAAGATTGCTGATCGCCGTGGATTCGCCGAGGTTCATGCCGACTTGATTGTGGCAGCGAATACAAAAATCTCCGTTCGTGTTGCTGGTTGCGGCGTTGATGGTGCGCTGCATGGCCATGTAAACCGGGCTCAACTGAGCATAGGCGTGTTGCGAGACGGACCATTCGTCGTAGTGCCTGGGATGGCAGACCTTGCAGGTATTTGCTGAGGGATATCGTTCTTCTGCAAACAGTGCGAGGTGGTCAGCGGCGGCGGTGTCACCCGCGTTCCGGACTGCTGAAATGGTCTGCTCGAGGTATTCATCCTCGGAGAGCAGTTCGTCTTCACTGCCAAGCAGGTCATCGCCGAGCAGGTCGTCTTCACTGCCAAGCAGGTCATCGCCGAGCAGGTCGTCTTCATTGCCAAGCAAGTCATCGCCGAGCAGGTCGTCCTCGCTGCCAAGCAGGTCATCGCTGAGTAGGTCATCGCTACCAAGCAGGTTATCCTCATCGCCGAGCAGGTTATCTTCAACACGCTGTCCTGCTGACGTGTCAGGGAAACTGCTCTGAACCAACGTATTCGACTCAGAAGCTTGTACGGGCGTGGTTATCAGAGTTACCAGCATCGCGACGGCGATGAATAAAACCGAAAGGCAGGAGCCCTGGTTCGAAATAGGGAAAGTGAAGGCCTGACCAGTTGTTAACGCCTCAGAGTTAGTTGGTGAGCTCACTGTGACCCTCGCTAATTGATCAAAACAGCCCGCAGCGGCATTTCGGACTGGGAAGTAATTAATAATAAAGAAGCATGCAATTTTCGTGCCTGGGGTCAGCCTCACTGGTGGGAAAGTGTCTCGCAGACGAAATCAGGTGTTGGCTTTTCTCGGTCCGCGTCGCTCTATGTCTGCATCCTGGGTGATTGCAGGGAAACCGGATGATTTAAAAGCACGACGAAAGGCGGTGTCGTTGCATTGGGACGCGCCTAACGACCTACTGCAAATTGCAAGCAAACACGCCTAAAGTTGAATGCAGACTGCAAAAAGAAATTTCAAATCGCGAATAAACGTCAAAATTTTGCCAGAAGGAGTCACACCAGGGTCTGGCGTTCCTGCTTGGTACGGGTTCAGGATGACTTGCCGTGGGCTTCGTCAAGACGACGACGCAACGCCCTGGCCCAGTCATTCACCTGAATCTTGGCATCACCCAGTTTGGTGATCCCTGCGCGGAGTATTCGGCTGCCGCTGCCCCAGCGTATTGAAGCCGCAATCTGCTCGCCCGTGATCGAGTCAACGATTTCGCCCTCCATCGCCGCGCCGCCAAGGCCTGCACCGGTAATTTTGGTAGCAATTGACACATTAAGCACGCCGATGGTTGCATCAACAGCCGTCAGCCCCCAGCGGACGGTTGCCACGCCCTCTCCAGGCTTGTCGACCACGGTATACCCGTCATCCTTTGTGACTTCCTCGATCATTTTCTCGCGAAAGTAAGCCATCAGTTCTTCCAGATCGTCCTTTGTGATCTCGGCGTCGCCCTCGGCCGGATCGAACAATAGTTTACCCTCGGTAAAATAAAACACGGTATAACGGTTCAGATTCGGGCCGTCATAGACGAAAGCGTTGGATTCTGCCTCCTTCAGGTTCGAATAGTCAGAAATGAACCCCGCTCTTTCTTGTTGCCTGACGGGCGCAGCGCAAGACAGAAGGAATGCGGAAGCGAAAATGAGTGCAACGGTTAATCTGATATTCATGGCTTAATCTCGCAAGTGGTACGTCGATCATAGCCAAAGATCGGCGCTCAGTGAAACGGACATCAACGGTGAGATGACCTCCTTGCAGACCCCCGGTTTCTGAAATCGGCACCTTTCTGCTGTGCGACCCTTCAGATTTGCCCACATGCCGTATTTGTTCTGTGTCGTGTCAACCTTTTGCTCCTGGCGTCGTTGATTCAGTAGAAGGGGAGCCAGCCCTGCCGGGCAGCAAGGTTTCCATGGGTGAGGTCATGCACAGGAGATTGTCGATTTGAATATTGGACGGCGTTCATTCATCAAGAAAAGCAGCGCGGTAACCGCTGCACTCACGCTCTGGAGTCAACCGGCGTTTGCCGGCCTGCTCGAGTCTGCCCAGCCTAAAGATCCGTCTCTGAACGTGCTGCGCCGGTTTTGTTTAGGTATTCAACCGACCGATGTCGAGGCTGTGCAGCGGCTGGGGGATGCCACATGGCTTGCATTGCAGTTGGAAGAGGGTGGCAACGATCCTGCTGTCGAAGCGTTCATCGGCCGTACTTACCCATCGGTCTTTACTTCGGCAGCTGAAATCCATGCGGCAGTCAGCAGCGGTCAACTCAAGAGTCAGAAAATTGCGCAGGACTTGAAAGGCGCTGCTATTTTTCGGGCGGCGCAAAGTCGTTACCCGCTTTTTGAGACGATGGTCGACTTCTGGACAAACCACCTTAACATCAACCACGCAAACTCAGCGCTTCGGGTGTTGAAGACGATAGATGATCGTGAGGTCATCAGGCGCCATGCGCTCGGCACGTTCCGCGAGCTTCTGCATGCCAGTGCAAAAAGCCCGGCGATGCTGGTTTACCTTGATAACGCGACCAGCAAGAAACACGGAGCGAACGAAAATTACGCCCGTGAACTGATGGAACTCCACACCCTTGGGGTAGAGGGGGGATATACGCATGACGATGTCCTGGCCGTTGCGCGTGTACTCACAGGCTGGTCAGTCTCCAAAGACACAGAATCAATCGGCAGCTTTCAATTCAAAAGTGCGTGGCACGACTTTGGTGAGAAAACCGTCCTGGGTGAATCATATCCTTCAGGTGTAGGTCTGTCAGAGGGCGAGCGATTGCTGGATCAATTAGTTGATCATGCTTCGACGCGCCGTTTCATTTCAGAAAAGTTGTGCCGACGTTTTCTTGGCGACCAACCGGCGTCTGCCTCAATTGAAGCGGTTGAATCTGCCTGGGGGCAAGATGGCGATATCAAGGCGATGCTGCTGGCTTTGTGCGGCACTGCTGAATTTCAATCGGCTCATCTGGTGAAGTTCCGCCGCCCGCTGGACTTTGTTATCTCGATGCTACGAACTACCGGGACGCAGCTTGACGCCCGCGGCGTGCAAATGTCGGCGAAAGCATTGAAAACCCTTGATCAACTGCCATTTGATTACTTACCACCAACTGGCTACCCCGACGACGCGGCTTCCTGGGCGTCAACCTCTGGCTTGTTGCTCAGGTGGAACCTCGCCAGTCTGGCGCTCGGTTATCGTCCAGACAGGTCGCGGCCGAAGCGTGCCGCTTTGATTCGCCCGGAAGAACTGGTTACCGGGCGATCAGGCCCGGGTGACATTGTGCAACAGCTTGTTGACGCGTTGGTCCAGGGGGTTATCGATGCTGACAGCTACGCTTTGCTGATTGACTTTGCCGGCGAGCGCAGCGGTGAGCTGCCAAAGGGTTCAGAAGACCTGGTTGCTCGTGATGTAGCAAACCTGTTGTTCGCGTCGCCGTGGTTCCAATGGTGCTAAAGGGAAAAATGTTATGAATATTTATGCTTCAAATCATCAAGGTGTTTTTGTATCGATTTTTTTGAGAGGCGGCATGGATGGGTTACATGCGCTTATTCCGGCTTCGGATCCGCACTACGCCGCCCTGCGGCCGACGCTTCGTCAGGCAGCCGAGGAGGCTGCCGATCTTGACGGTTTTTTCAGGTTGCACAATGCACTGACACCATTGCAGGATCTTTATCATGAAGGGCATCTGGCCATGGTGCATGCCTGCGGTGCGCCGATGAGCTCACACTCTCATTTTGATGCTCAGGACTTTCTGGACAACGGGACGCCGGGTGATAAGTCCACCACCGATGGTTGGTTGGCGCGCGCCATCGCCTCCTCACAACCTGCCTCAACAGTGGCAGGTGTTGCGATGGGCAATAAATTGGTAGCGTCAATGCGTCATGCCGACCAGTCGGTCGTATCGGTTTCCAGCTTGGATAACGTCGGGTTGCTTCATCCGTTGCCCGGCATCGATCAGCGGATCAATGCGATGTGTGCGAATGACGAGTTGCTCGGCCCGCTGGCTGAGGCGACATTCACCAGCATCGACTTATTGCAGCAAGTCCCGGTTTCGGATCAATCAGAAGCGTACCCCAAGTCAACCTTTGGACAACAAATGAGCGATCTGGCACACATGCTTAAAGCCGATATCGGTATACAAGCGGTTGCTCTGGACATTCACGGTTGGGACTCGCACGCCGACGAGGAAGCGATGCTGACCGAACGTTTCAACGACCTGGCCTCCGGCTTGCGTGCTTTCTTTGAAGACATGGGAGGCTTGATGAGGTCAACCACAGTCGTCGTGATGAGTGAATTCGGTCGTCGCGCCTACGAGAACGCCTCTGGTGGTACGGATCATGGTACGGCGGGTTGTGTGATGGTCGCCGGTGATGGCATCAGAGGAGGGCATGTCTACTCGCAGTGGCCCGGGCTGTCATCTTCTCAGCTTAACCATCACGGTGACCTCATGCCGACGACCGATTATCGCGACGTCATCAGCGAACTGCTTGCCGCGCGGCATCACTATACTGACCTGCATTCTGTATTTCCCGGCTTCAGTGCAACGAATTATCTCGGTCTGACGTAAAGCGTAACGCGCCTGAGTCATGGTTCAGCGGTGGATGTTCGTGAAACATGGGGTCAACGGCATAGAGCTGATAGAGTAAGCGTGAGTTCAGAGACAACGCGACAGAGAGACGCCCATGAAGCTGAGATTTTACTTTTCTTTCAGGTCACCCTTTGCAGCGATTGCTTTATATCGACTCAGACGATTGCAGGGCTTCAGGGCTGTGGAAATCGAACTCATGCCGCTTTGGCCTGAGGTGATATTCGGCGGGCATATTGATAATCCAACGGACAATCTATTCAAGATGTCCTATATTTTTGGTGATGCCGCACGCCAGGCAGCGCTCGCCGGGCTTGATCGCAGCCCATTCGATCGCCTGGCAGAACACTTCCAATTGCCTGAGGGCGTGGATTACAGCCAACAGAAAATCGGTGTTCCGCTTGGGGAGGAACACTGGGCGCGCACGCACAAAGCATTCCTGTATGCACTCAACGAGGGCCAGGGCTGGGCATTTGCGGACGCGATATTTATAAGGCGATTTGACTTCGATGGCGCAGGCGTCGCTGACGTGATGGATGTCGAAGTGATCCGCAGACTGGCGGAGTCGGTTGGACTGGACGGAGACGCCACCCTGGCAGCGATAGATGACCCATTAATCGATGCGCAAATGAGGCGCATCATCCAATGCAGCGAACAGGACGGGGTATTCGGTGTGCCGTTTTTCGTGCTCGAATCTCAGCTGGGCGCGGAGAAGTTCTGGGGTAATGACCGTCTTGAATATCTGTTGATGCAGATAGAGGGGGCGAATGGGTTGCCAAGATTGCCCCCGGTAAATTTGCGAGAAGTGGTTAGATAAGGAACAAAGCTTCTCTTAATAGGCACCCTATAACCGACGACGGGTTGCAGGTGTCTTTGCCCCCCGGCGATCGGACGCTTAGCTGGCGCGCTCTACCAAAGCCAGCAATTCGTGGGTCTTGAACGGTTTAGTCAGGTAAAAATCCATACCTGCCTCCAGGCAGATCTGGCGGTCTTCCTGCATCGCATTGGCGGTGAGTGCTGCGATCTTCAGAGGTGGCAGCTGATGCTCCCTTTCATACTCGCGCAGCTTTCGCGTGGCCTCAACGCCGCTCATCAAGGGCATGTGCATATCCATCAACACGACAGTGAAGTTGCGATCCCACTGCAGCAACTCCAGGGCAGCCAATCCGTTATCGACTGTCACCACCTCGTGTCCGCGCTTACCTAACATTGTCTGCACGATGACTTGGTTTACCTTGACATCTTCCGCGAGCAAAACGCGACAAACTTCGTCGGGCGCCGCTTTAGGGGTTGCTTGGGGTGGCTCCTCGTCAAATGGCTCGGCAGCCCTGGTCAGGTTTAGCGTGAAATGGAATGTGCTGCCTGAACCGACTTGACTGTCTACCTCTATCGTCGCCCCCATCAGCTGCGCGATCTCCTGGCATATGGTCAAGCCAAGCCCGGTGCCCCCGAATTCTCGCGTAGTCGAAGGATCAACTTGAGTAAACGCGTCAAAAATCGCAGCTTTTTTCTCGGGAGGTATACCGATACCTGTATCGGTGACGGCGACGCGCACTGCATCAATGTTCACATCCGATGGTGTTGTGGTCACCTCAACGCGCACGATCCCCTGGCTCGTAAACTTAATCGCATTCCCGATGAGATTCACGAGCACTTGATATATCCGTGCGGCGTCTCCAAGGTAGGCTTGAGCCGTCGCGTCATCGACCGTAGATTGGACTTGCAGTGACTTGCTGTTGGCAAGCGGGCGGGCGATCTGCATCGCGTCTTCCACGCACTTACGCATCGAAAAGGGTTCGGTGTCCAGCTCTATGGATCCCTGCTCCATGCGCGACAGATCGAGTAACTCATTGAGCAATCTCAGCAGGTGGTCTGCCGAGTCGTACACGGTTTGGAGCTGCTGTCTATGCCCAGCCTCGAGGTCTTCATCGAGTAGTATCTCTGTTATCCCCAGCACAGCGCTCATAGGGGTGCGCAGTTCGTGGCTCATATTGGCGAGGAACATGCCCTTGACCTGAAGAGCCGACTCGGCCTGCTCTTTGGCTTTATTCAGCTCCTCCATCATGTGTCGACGTTGATCAACCTCGTTCTCTAACTGAAGCAGATAACGCTCATTTGCCCGCAGATCCGCCAGGCGTTGCAGTGCCTCGTTGAGCAGGTTTCCCAGCTGTGTCGCTCGTTCAACAAACAGCTCAGAGAAAGCGTTTTCCTTCGCGCTGCTCGCAACGAATACGCCGCTTGTCAGGGGGATTTCAACACATGAGCGGGCGTCTTCGGGCAACCAGTCTGCGGAAACAGCATCGGTTCTGTGGACGTTGGATCGATAGCGCATCTGCCCCTGTTTGTGGAAGTGGTTAAACGCGCCGCTCATAGACCCGCAAATATCAGGGCCTGTGGCACCTGGATTGTTGTCTTCTGCGCCGTAAACGACGCACTGCTCTGCGCTATCTTCTTGTTCAAGAACATAAAGCTCGCAGCGTGCCGGTGAGTCGTTGGTGGATCTTAAGACCTCGTGCACGTAGCAAACGATCTCGCCAAAATCCTGACTGTGCTCCATACGTTGGATACGTTCGCGCGTCTGGATATCGACCGAATCTTTCTCCTCTCTTTTGACGCGCTCGCTGATGTCCTGCAGCATCACCATCTGACCTCTAGCTGCGCCCTGATTATCGCGCAGCGGAAAGTGCACGACTTCGCAGGTGGCGCCGGTCTTATGCAATAACAATTCTGAGCGACTCACACTATCGCTCTGATCGCTTGTCCAATTCGCGATCTGCGGCGTGACCTGACTGGCTGTTTGACCGACCGCGTCCCTTGTTATGCCTAACAGGCGCATGCTTGCAGGATTGACGTCCACGATCCGTGACTCTTCATCCAGAACCAGAACCCCGTAGTCCATGTAATCGATCAGCATGTCCCGAGCGACGGGCGCCAGATCAAACAGACGAAAACGCAGTAGCGACCAGCTGCACAACATACCCGTCATGGCAAAAGCCATAGGCGTGGGGTCGAGATAGGGCCAAAGATTTAAGGGAGATAGATAGTATGCGTTAGACAACCACGGAATAAGTAGCGCGCCGATAATGGCACCCACCTGTTTCTGGTAAGGACCGTGGGAGGTTCTCCAAGTCTGCACCATGATGCCAAAGCCCACGACCGTCAATCCGTAGGAGTAGGCAGCATGGGCCCAGAAACCCGTCCCGCCGCTGAATGCGAAATAGACGATAGAGTCCACAGCGCTCTCTGCATAACCTGCCCAGAAATAGGGATGCAGCGCGTCGTTCCAAACCACACACAAGACCAGAACAGGCTCGATCAGGAGCCAACCGGAGTTGCGCAGAGTGAGCGACTTGCCACTGAATTCCTGGGCAAACAAGAGCAGCGACGCAGGCGCAATCACGACGCCTATGTATTTGAGTTTCAGCCAGAAGATTGTGTGCTCGAATGAGACTGCTGCCATCTCAAGGCACGCACCCAGTGACCACAGAGAGACCCCGAGTGACAGCAGGCAAAGTGGCCATGCGCCCGGATAAGAACGGCGGGGCCACGTATAGATGATGACGAAGAAGGAGATTAGCGCAGACACTGCCATCGGCAGCGTGTAAGGAGTGAATTGCCACATAAATTAGCTTCTACCAGATCAGGGCTGCTTTTTTATGAGAATTGAAGCAGTAGGCAGGAAGTCAAGACCAGTTCGAAGAGATGACCTTAAGCGGTAGTGCCTGTTTCAGTTGCACATGGTATTGGGTTTCCTGGTCGGGACAAAACAGCCATCCATCATTGCACTTTCATTGGCCATGCCTGAACCGCCCTGGGTCAGTTTGACGATCCGGCCGTGATTGGTCAGTTTCGGCTTAGAGTAGACTTTTAAATTCTGTTTCATCGATTAATTATTGCATAAGAGGCGTGTAAAGCCATAGACTTAATCCGCTGGCATGGCTGTTTGTCAATCAGTGTCCTGCAGCCAGTAGCCCAGGGTCAGTGCGTCCAGCAGGTCATCGTAATCATCCGTTTCGGGCCGTGAGAGAGAGGCCAGACGATTCAGTTCAGTGTCGCTGAAGTAGGCTTCAAGGACACCCCGAAGGTCCCGTAGACGTGCCTGTATTGACTGTTCAGTATCGAGTAAAAGCAGCTCGGTGAGCCGCCAGCCAAGATGATCCTTGTCTTTCCGCCAGCAAACCGACTCAGGCAGCGAGAGGGCACAGAACTTCCGCGCCAGGTACTTTGTCCAACCGTGTCGTGTTCTGATGTCGAGCGGGAGGGCGTAGTAAAACTCAACGAGGTCCCTGTCGGCCCAGATGTCCCTTGCAACCATGGAAGCTTCGCCTGCAACCCGGTCCTGTCCGGTGTTTGATGACTGGATTTCATCCATTAGGGTTTGTGGGTCCAGAGGTTCCGGGTCACGCAGGACAAGGTTGGCGTTGACCTGTTCTGTTAGGCGTTGCCTGAGCATCAGGCGGTCAGCAAAGTCCGGATTGATGCGGTGGAAGCTTTCCCGGGATAACTGTTGAGTTCTTCTCGCTGCACGCCACCTCAGGCGGTAAAGTCTGAGGGCAGGGGGTACGAAAGCCTGCCAGCTGTTAGCAAGCAAGGTTCTGGCGGTACCAAACCCCCGGTAGTAAGTGTGGTTGTTTGAAATATCCCGACTCTCTTGTAGTGCCTGGAAAAGCCTGCCCCGTTTCAGGAGATTGGCAGGCAGATTGCGCGGAC
>JAYQAI010000061.1:0-7157 GCA_038136715.1 Gammaproteobacteria bacterium
GGCGCTTTCGCGGGCGGGGCCTTGGCGACAGGCATATCAGCGGCAGGCGTGTCAGTCGCTGATATAACCGGCAGCTCATCAACTTCAGGCAGGTTGTCGGCGGCACTGATGGCGGGCAGGTCAACCGATTCGACCAGCATCGGTACTTCTTCGGCTGCAGGCACTGCCTCTGTAGCCCTCGCCTCCGCTTCACGTTCCCCGGCAGCAATGACGCGGGCTCCGCCGTTCGGTAACTCTGCGCGAAGCAGGTTCAGGTCATCTACCTCGACGTCATCGCCGCAACCGCTGATGAACTCTTTTTCGAGCTTCATGCGGATCTGATTCTGGCCTGCGCGCATGCGCAGGTAGCCGTGCAGCAGGACCCCGATTATGAACACGGGACCCAGGATCATCAGCCATTGTCTCAAGTCAAAATCCACAGCCTGCTCTCCTATTGTTCACGGGCCTTGCCCGTATCAACACGATTGGTCGCAAAGACCTGATACTGCATTACTACTTCTTAACCCTTTCGCGACTTCGCTTTCGGGTGTCACTTCCCTTTCGCGACTTCGCTTTGCGAATTCGCTTTCGGGTGGTGATTTGGATTGCTGCGCAATCCAAATCACCTATACCGCTGCCATTGCCACAGCTTCCTCAACATCGACAGACACGAGCCTCGAGACGCCCGGCTCATGCATGGTGACACCCATCAACTGATCGCCCATTTCCATCGCGATCTTGTTGTGGGTAATAAAAATAAACTGCACGGTGCGCGACATTTCTTTCACCATGTCGGCGTAACGCTGCACATTGGCATCATCGAGCGGCGCATCAACCTCATCCAGCAGACAGAACGGTGCGGGATTCAAGTTGAAGATCGAGAATACCAGGGCAATCGCCGTCAACGCCTTTTCACCACCCGACAGCAGGTGGATGCTGGCATTACGCTTGCCGGGCGGCCTCGCCATGATGCCGACACCCGTATCCAGCAGATCCTCACCGGTCATCTCAAGGTAGGCATGACCGCCACCGAAGAGTTTCGGGAACAGCTGCTGAAGCTTGTTGTTGACCTTGTCGAAGGTCTCCTTGAAGCGCGTGCGGGTTTCGATGTCGATCTTGCGAATCGCGTTTTCCAGGGTTTCGAGGGCCTTTTCAAGGTCTTCGTTCTGGGCGTCGAGGTATTCCTTGCGCTCTGACTGGACCTTGTACTCGTCGATGGCCGCGAGGTTGATTGCGCCCAGGCGTTGAATACGATTGCCAACGCGGGTCAGGTTGGTCTCCCATTCTTCCTCTACCGCATCTTCGGGCAGACCAGCCAGGATCGTTTCGAGCACCTGGTCATCCTCTGCCAGCTGCTCTTCAATGGTCGACCGCCTGACTTCCAGGGTCTGCCGTTCGAGACGGACTTTCTCGAGACTGGCACGAATCGTTTCCACCTGCTCTTCAATGCCGCTGCGGCTTTGCTCATGCTGACGGATCTCGTGCTCGACGCTTTCGGACTTCTGTCGAACTGCCGCCAGTTCATTCTCCACCTCGAGACGTTTCGCCAGGTGCTGCTCCAGCTCAGTGCGCAGCTGCGACTGGGGTTCTTCACTGGCGGCAATGCTTTCTTCCAGGCTGGTCTGGCGACCGGCGAGAACCTCCGCCTGCTCGCCGAGACGGGCCATGGCCTGTTCCGTCGAAGTAATCTGTGAATTCAGCGACTGGATTTTCAATGCAAGCTGGTGAGCAGCGTCACTGTCAGACCTGGCCTGGTTACGAGCTTCTGTCAGCTGCAGCGCGATCGATTCACGGCGCTTCACCAGTTCATCACGCTTCAACGTGTCTGACTCCATGGCATCAAGCGCGGATTCGAGGCCGTGCCTGGCTTCCTTCAAGCCACCCTGGTCCGTCTCAAGCTGCACCAGGGTTTCTTCGATTTCGGTGTTCGCCCGACTGATGTCTGCCTCTACCTGCGCTGCCTGGACCCGCTTGGCACCTAGCTGGGCACGCGTCTCGCCAAAGGCCCGCTGCTGTTCCGCCAGCCGCTTCTGCTGGGCATCACGATCTGTCTCGGCAACCGCAAGCGCGGCCATACCGGATTCGAGCTCAGCACTGAGTTCCTCGACCTTAGCCCTGAGCGACTGCATGGCGCTGGTCAGCGCTTCCAGTTCTTCCTGGCGTTTCAGGACCCCGGCCTCGGCATCCTTGTCTTTCGTCACACGCAACCAGTTGCGGCCCAGCCAGAGGCCATCACGGGTCACAACAGATTCCTGCGGCCCCAGCTGACTACGCATCGCCAGGGCGCCGGCCAGGTCGTCGGCTGCGCGGATGCCCTGCAGCAACAAGGCGACGGAATCGTCGCCGCTAACTTTAGATAGCAGTGAATCCGGGGCAGCGGCGGCACCGGCCGACCCCACCCCGGATTCTCCCCCGGCAACAAAATTCAGATGGCCTTTACCAAAATCGCCGAGCAGCGCTGAAACGGCATCGATGCCGTCAACACAAACTGCCTGCAGGTAGTCGCCCAGCACGGTTTCAACCGCCGTCGTCCAGCCATCCTCAACCTGAATATTTTCAGCCAGGCGCTTCTGACCCGCCAGGCCGTGGCGATTCAACCACTCAACTTCGACGTCATCCTGCTGACCCAGGGCGGCCTGCTGCAGCGCCTCGAGTGATGCATGGCGTCCTGAGAGGCTCTGCAGCTCACTGCGATTCTCGTCAAGCGACCCGGTCAGGGCCTGGTTCTGCTGGCGCTGCTGCTCAATCGTGTTCGTCAGGGTCTCGAGTTCTGCATTGATCCGCTCAAGCTGCGATTCCTGGGTCTGCAGCATGTCCTCCAGCGGAGCGATCTCATCGCCGGCGGTGTCAGCACCAAGTCGTTCAACATTGGCCCGCAGCTGCTCGACACGGGTGCTGGCCCGATCGACCGATTCTTCGAGATACTCAATGCGCGACTGCTGCACCTCACCACGCTGTCGGCTCTCGGCCGCCGACTGGTTAAACGCGTCCCAGGCAGACTGCCATGACTGCATCGCTTCTTCAGCGGCAAACAGCTTCTCACCGGAAGCCTTTTCCACCGACTGCATGTGTTCCTGCTGCGGGCGCGTCGATTCGAGTTCACTCCGGTATTGCGCCATCAGGCGCTCATCAGCGGCGAGGTCACCCTGCACTTTCTGCAGATTGGACTGGACCTGATCGAGGTCGGTACGAAGCTGACGCGACCGTTCATTCTGGAACTGAATGCTGTCTTCGATCCGGGCGATCTCAGTGCCGTGATCGTAAAACCGCTTCTGCACTTCATTCAACTCATCCGACAGCTCAACCAGGGCAGCACGTTTGGCTTCGATCTCAGCGTCGATGCGACGCTGATCCGCAATTCGCGCTTCCTGCTCATTGGTGAGGCGACCAACCTGGTCGTCCTGCTGCTTGATGTCGTGACTGAGCGCGTTCCAACGCAGGCCGTGCAGGCCGGCCTTCAGCTCACGCTCTTCTTTTTTCAGCTCGGTATAGCGCTCCGCCGCTCGGGCCTGGCGTTCAAGATGGTTCAGCTGGCGCTCAAGCTCTTCGCGCAGGTCACTCAAGCGGTCAAGGTTGTCTTTGGTATGACTGATGCGGCGCTCGGTTTCACGTCGGCGCTCCTTGTACCGGGAGATGCCTGCTGCCTCCTCGAGGTAACTGCGCAGCTCTTCCGGCTTGGCCTCGATCAGGTCGCTGATCATGCCCTGCTCGATGATCGAGTAGCTGCGGGGGCCCAGCCCGGTGCCAAGGAACAGGTCGGTGATGTCCTTACGCCGGCACTTCTGGTTGTTAAGGAAGTAATGTGACTGGGCGTCACGCGTCACCTGCCGCTTCACCGAGATCTCGGTGTAGGCCGCATATTCGCCGGTCAGGCGGCCCTCAGAATTATCGAACAGCAGTTCAATGCTCGCCTGGCCTACTGGCTTGCGAGTGTTTGAACCATTGAAAATGACGTCCGTCATGGACTCACCGCGCAGCGTCTTTGCAGAAGACTCACCCATCACCCAGCGAACAGCATCAATAATGTTCGACTTGCCACAGCCGTTAGGACCGACGACGGCGCAAAGATTTGAGGGGAAGGGGACTGTTGTAGGATCTACAAAGGATTTAAAACCGGCGAGCTTAATTGCCTGCAATCGCATAAAATTGTCTTACTCCACATCACCAGTACGGACCCACAGCCATAGCCCGGCGTGTACCGGTGGAAAAGAACTATCTTAATAAAAATCCGGGCCTGACTACAGGGTTTGCGGGCAAATCGTGAAAAAAAATAGGCCTGTAGGGTCAGGTTGTGAACGGGGTCTAGAATATCAGTCAACAAGGGGGTCGACGCGATGGAATTAGTAGTGACAGTACTGGCGGGCATCACCCTGCTGGCGATCCTCATTGTGCTGTTCGGGCCACGGCCAACCCTTGACCCATGCGTCCCAGCCACCCAAGTGCCGGCCGGTCTGTCAGCAGCCGAGCTGGCGACCTGGCTGGCTCAGCACGAGGCCGACCACGGCGCTGTAATTGAGGGTACCGAAGCCTCGATCGAGTGGGCCGACGGTCCCGAGGTGCAGGACCTGTGCCTGCTCTATGTCCACGGCTTCTCAGCCAGCCGGCAGGAGACCAGCCCGCTGTCAGAACGCATTGCTGCTGAGCTTGGCGCCAACGCTGTCTTCGCCCGGCTGGCAGGCCATGGCCTTGAAACCGGGGCGATGGAAGCAACTGCCGAGCAATGGCTTCAGTCCATGGTCGACAGCTGGGAAATCGCCTCCCGCATCGGCAGAAAAGTCATCATTGTTGCGGTTTCGACCGGTGCGCCGCTGTCCATCTGGCTGCATCATTACGTCGCCGCACAGGACAAGGTGCACAGCTTCATTTTCCTCGCACCTAACTTCAAGGTCAGGAACCCCTTTGCTTTCCTGTTGACCTGGCCCTGGTCACCGATCTGGCTGACTAAACTCCTGGGCGAGCACAGCTGGGAGCCGGAAAACGAACGCGCCGCACGTTTCTGGACCCATCGCTATTCATCTCACGCCGTCATAGAAATGCAGAAAGTCGTCGACTGGGTCCAGCAGACGCGACTGGATGCACGCAATATTCCGCTCGCCACCCTGTACATGGAAGGTGACCCCACCATCAGTCACGAAGCCGCGGTTGCCTTTCACGAAGCCTGGGATTCAAAGCACAAAAACCTGCTTCCGGTCACGCTCGACGCAGACAACCCGCAGCATGTTTTTGTCGGCGACATCACCGCACCACACCGGGTTGACTGGTGCGTTGAGCGGTGCGTAGAGTTCATTAAATCTGTCTGAGGAAAACTACCATGCTGCCGACACTGCCTTTTGGAAGAACTGGTCACGAGAGCACACGACTCATCTTTGGTGCTGCAGCACTGGGCGGCATGCGCCAGGAGAAAGCCGACGCGACCATCGAGATGGTGCGCAGTGCCGGCATCAATCACTTTGATACCGCTGCGAGCTACGGCGATTCTGAACTCCGCCTCGCTGATTTCCTGCAGGATCACCGCGGCGACATTTTTCTCGCCACCAAGACCGGCGACCGCGATGGTGACGGAGCCCGGGCCAGCATCGAGCGATCCCTGACCCGCATGCAGATCGACCAGGTCGACCTGATCCAGTTTCATAACCTCGCCCAGGATGGCGACTGGGACCAGGTGATGGCGCCCGGCGGCGCTCTTGCAGCCGCCATCCAGGCCAGGGAAGAAGGTCTGGTGCGCTTTATCGGCGTCACTGGCCATGGCACTCGGATTGCCGAGATGCACCTGAAGAGCCTCGAGCGCTTTGACTTCGCCTCAGTGCTGCTGCCCTACAACTACCTGCAGCTGCAGGAAGACCGGTACCGCAGCGAGTTTGAGACGCTCTATGCGCTGTGTACCGAAAAGGGGGTGGCGATGCAGACCATCAAGTCTATTGCCAAGCGACGCTGGCGCGACGACGATGCGTCACCCAAGTTCAGCTGGTATGAGCCACACCGCGACGATGCCGTCATCGCCCGGGCCGTGCATTTCGTTTTATCGCGCGACAACCTGTTCCTCAATACGTCGAGCGATGCCACCCTGCTGCCGAAACTCGTCGCTGCCGCGGAGGCCTTCGCCGCTGGCACCAACAGTGACAGCGCAGCAGACATTGCGGCAGACAATGCCGCCGAGGGCGAGCCGCTGTTTATTCGAGGTAAAACTGACGACGTGATCGTCTAATCAGCAAAGGTATTCAGGACCCGGATCGCAGCACAGGCCGCGCCGAAGCCGTTGTCGATATTGGTGACGGTCAGCCCCGGCGTACAGCTGGCCAGCAGCGAGCGCAGCGCTGTTTCGCCGCCGTTCACCATGCCGTACCCCACCGAGGTCGGCACTGCAATCAAAACGCTTGAGACAAGGCCACCCAGGACCGTGGGCAGCGCAGCATCCATGCCGGCGACGCAGATAATAATTTTGCATTGACGCAGTTCTTCCAGCCGTTCGGTGATACGCCAGAGTCCTGCCACCCCAACGTCATGCACCTCAAGCGCGTCATAGCCATAGAACTCAAGCGTACGCGCGGCCTCCCTCGCAACCGGCACATCTGAGCTGCCGCCGGTAACGACGGCCAGCGGCAGTCGGTTCGCACTGCCGCCATGGCGGTGGAACGCCGTCCGGGATAACGCATCGTAATCAAGCACGCCCGCGTGAGATTGGCCGAGGGCATTGTACTGATCCTGCGACAGGCGGGTGAACAACATCGACTTTTCTTCCGCGACGATGGTGTCACAGATCGTACGCAGCTGCTCCGTGCTTTTGCCCTCGCAGAAGACCGCCTCGGCAAGACCCGTACGCTGCTGCCGCTCGAAATCGAGATTCACATCCCTGACATCACTCATACATTGACTTCCACGACATCAACAAGAAAGGCACTACCCTTTTTATAGGGTTCAACGGAAACTTTCAGCACCTGGTTGGCATAGCCGCGACTGACAAACAGATTTTTCACAAAGGCTTCGGCCTCGGCCAGCGCCGGGTGCGCGAGGTCGAGTGGTGCCGGCGCTTCAATCTGGATGGCGACAGCCGCCTCGAGTATCCGGCAGCGCACGCCGGTCATCTCCAGCTGCTCGTCCAGCAACCGCCAGACACCACGCTCCGCCTCATCCACCAGCGGCAGCAGCTTCGCATCAATACCGATACCGGTTGTCACCCG
>JAYQAI010000061.1:7257-8999 GCA_038136715.1 Gammaproteobacteria bacterium
CCTCATCCACCAGCGGCAGCAGCTTCGCATCAATACCGATACCGGTTGTCACCCGACTCGACAGGCAGGGTGCCGCTGGCAGATCCTTCAGGTCATCGAGGCCAAGTTCTGCCGCGATTGCACGCAGCCCCGCCTTGTCGATGCCCGACTCGATGTAGGGGTGACAGACCTGCCGTTCTTCAGCTGCGACGAGGCCAGGTCGATAGTCAGAAAGGTCATCCAGATTGGTACCCGATGCAACAATCAGGTCTGTCTGGCGCAGCACTTCATCATAGAGATTGCTCTTGCAGAAATAGCACCGATTCACCGGATTGGCCAGGTAGTTCTCGTCTTCCATCTCACCCGCGTTGATCACTGTCAGCTGCCAGTTCTCCTGCCTGGCATAGCGCTCCACTCGGGCCGTCGCCTGGCCCGGCACGGCCGGTGAAATCGCATGAAACACTTGTGTCGCCGGATTGACCCGGCAGGCCACGACGGCCAGTGTCATACTGTCAACGCCGCCACTGACCGCTATCGCCATTGGCGGCCTGTCGGCAAAAAACTGCTCAAGGCTGCCGCGCAAACTGTTCATCGCACCACCATTTCGAGCGCCCTGGCTTCGGCCAGCTGCCTGACCTGTTTCTGCTCGGCCAGGGGCAGGCCGCTCGCCGCCAGATCATCCATTTCAATTTTGGCCGTTGGCCCTGATGGCCGAAACGCCACCTTGACCCGGTAGGGCTGCTCGCCGACATGTACCGTCACTTCCTCGCGCTGAAGAATTGAGCGGGTGATTTCTTCCCTTCTGACACCCAGCGTCGATGTCAGGTCAAAACAGGCCGCAGTGACAGCTGTGACATCGTCAGCGTTGACGAGCAGCGAAACCGTGACCGCCTGGCGTCCTTTTTTACCGGACAACGACTGCTGGCTCACATCGACTACACCGCGATGCGCACGGAACTGCTCCAGCGCAAACGCCAGTTCTTCTGACGTCTGATCATCGATATCAAAGCTGAGACGGGTAACCCGGTCTTCCTCCCAGGTGACATCGCTCGACACCCTTTCATAGACGCTGACACGCGCGGTATTGGACAGGCCAGGGAAACGCTTGACGCCGAAGCCATAGCCTGTCGCTGCCAGTCGATGGCCCGGCGGCACCATGCGCCTGGGCTTGAGGTATTTCAGGATCGCAGCACCGGTCGGCGTCACTCGCTCACCGTCAATGCCATCATCAAGGAGTTCAAACCCTTCCAGCAGGCGTGCTGTCGCCGGCGCCGGGACGGGCAGCCTGCCATGCGCCGTATCAACGAAGCCCCGCCCCGCTGGGATGGCAGAAACGCTCCAGCCAGCATCGGCGGCCGTAATCAGATGTGCCGCGAGGACGATATCAGCGATGGAATCCCAGGCTCCCACTTCGTGGAAGGCCACAGCATCGACCGGCTTGCCATGAATCGCGGCTTCCACTTCGGCTATCAGGTGGAAGATATCCAGTGCAGCATCGCGCACCGCTAGAGGTAACGCTGAAGCTGTCAGTCGCTCCCTGATCTCGGCGTAGTGTCTGTGGTGATGTCCCTCCTCCGCTGTCGCCGAGACCGTAAAACGCGTGCCGGTCAGGACGCCGTCGTTGTGGGGTACCTGATCCAGGCGGACCAGGTCAGGGAACCCTGCCTGCACGATAACGTCGTCCAGATCACCGGCGAGGGACGGCAGAGCGTCCAGCATGGCACTGATAAACATATCACCGGAGAGACCACCCACCAGGTCGA
>JAYQAI010000061.1:9099-20254 GCA_038136715.1 Gammaproteobacteria bacterium
GCGTCCAGCATGGCACTGATAAACATATCACCGGAGAGACCACCCACCAGGTCGAGATGAAGATGGCGCAATTTATCCATACCGCTGCAGTGGATCCTGACTGGCGAGCGTTCTAGCTCAGTAACTGATGTGTCGGGCCACAGAGATCCGCAACGGGTATTTCGAACGTGCAGGCATCGCGGCACGGGCTGCCGTCACAAGTGACACACGGACTGGCATTCATTTCGAGCCGGGCATATTCCTGCCGGGCGACAGAATAATCACCGTAGTCAGTGGCATACATGCGCATCCTGAGAATGTCAGGGATAGGTACGTTGTAGGGGCAGGCGCCCTCGCAGTCGTTGCAGACATTGCGGCAGTAGCTCGCATCGGAGATGCTGGCATACTGCTTCAGCAATTCCATGTCCGTCGCCGTGACCTCGCCTGAACCGGACGCCGCCACATACTCTTCGATCTCGTCGCGGTTGCGCATGGTAATGATGAGGTTGTCGACGTGAGGATTGTTCAAAATCCAGCGACAGGCCGCCTGCGAATAGGTGTATCCCTCACTTTCATACGGGCGCATATCATTCAGCTTGGCGCCGCGCAGCACTTTCATGGCGATGATGCCGACGTCTTTCTTTTTGGCGTCCGCCATCAGTCGCTGCAGACCCTGCTGGTTTGCGACCATGTCAAAAGACCGGGTGAAGCGCTCGTAGAAAGCCGGATCATCACCGAAGTTGGTGGCCAGCAGCAGCACATCAAACATGTCCTGCTCGACCGCGTATTCGACACACTCAGTCAGTCTGCCCGCATGGCCCGACATGCCGAAGTAACGCACCTTGCCCTGCTGCCGGGCTTTCTCGGCGAACGCGTGCCATTCGGGATTCTGCAGGCGCTCAACATCATTCACCGCGTGGTTGAAGAAGACATCAACATAGTCCGTCTGCAGGCGCTCAAGGCAGCCATCAAGGCGCGACATCATGGTGTCAGCGGACGTTCTGGCGCCAGCGAAAATCTTCGTAGCAAGATACAGCTGATCGCGGGGTCGGTCCTTCAGCGCATTACCGATGACGGTCTCCGACAGGCCGTCGCCGTAGCCCTCTGCGGTATCAATATAGTTGATACCAAGATCCAGGGCGTGGTGTACGATCCTCTCGTCCCCGGGTTGCAGTGGATAAGACCCCAGGGAGACATCCGAAACCTGGAGGTTGGTGCGGCCCAGTCTCACATAGTCTTTGACCCCTGTTGCCGGGCTGGCCGATGAGCTCCCGGTGCTGGCCGAGGCGGCAGCGCTGACCCCCAGTCCGCCAGCCAGTCCTGCCGACGCTCCGGTGATTGCTCCCAGGCGGAGAAACGATCGTCTGTCTACCTTCTTCATATGTGTTCTCTTGGCTAACTGTGTTCCATTTGTTAACTACGCTAACTAACCTGCATTCCTGGCCAGGCTGTATTTCAGATTTGCTCGGCCCCTTGCCGTCCCGGTTACCCTACTCCCTGGGTTACTTTCAAGCAAGGCTGCGAGCCGCCGCGCCAACGCGAATTATTCAGCAAATTGATGGGCTCGCCTGACCACGCTAAGTTCCCTGAAGTGCTGCTATACTGGCCGCCTCTGAATCACTGACCCAGTAACCGTGATACTCGATCTCCATACACACTCGATCAAATCAGATGATGGCCGCGCCAAGGTCGAAAATTACTGTCAATGGATTCGCAGCAAGGACATCCCGATTGACGGTTTTGTGCTGACAGAACACAGACAGCACGACTTCGAATCCGACTATTCGGCGCTGGCCGAGAAACACGGCCTGGTGATCATGAAGGGCAGCGAGGTAGAGACTGAGTACGGCCACGTCCTGGTATTCGGGGTCACCGAAGCGCTGACCCAGGCTTTTGATTTCAGCGACATACGTCTGCCACTCGCGATGGTACTGGAGACCTGTGAGGCTCACGGCGCCGTCGCTGCGCCCTGTCACCCGGGCCGCCCGCGCGTCGGCATGTTCGCCCATACCGAGGAGCTCGGTATTCCGGCGGGGGTCAGGATTGTCGAGATCTACAACGGCGGCAGCCGCGACAACGAGGACCAGATCGCCATCGATAACGCCGAGGAGCTCGGCTACAAAGGTATCGGCGGCAGCGATTCGCATATTGTCAGCCACATCGGCCGCTGCGCCACGGAGTTCAGTCAGGATATCCGCGATATGGACGACCTGGTGGGCGCACTGCAGGCCGGTGAATTCAAAGCGATCAATTTCAAGCACTGATTAACAGACCGAGGTCCCGCAGAGACCCGTCAGCACAGGAGGACGAAGCACTTGGACGCCGACATCGCCGAGGTACGGGAAAAGTACCTGAACCTGGATTTTGACCAGAACGACTTTTACGTCGACCCTGAAAAAACCGTCGAATATGCCCGACTCTGCGGCGAGACCGCTGACCGTTTCCTCAACCCCGAGGATCCGGACTTCCAGGCGCCGCCGACCTGGGTGGCCAGCCTGAGTGGGCGCCGCATGCTGCCGGAGGATTTCCCCCGCTTTGGTATCGGCATGGACGCGGGTAAAGGGGTCGAGTGTTTCAGCCCGGTCAGGCCCGGCACCACGATCACCGGCAAATCACATATCCACGATATCTACGCCAAGACCGGTCGCTCCGGCCGCATGGTGTTTGTCGTCATGCGTATCGAGTTCTACGACGAGGCCGGCAACCACCTCGCGAATGCCGACAGCCGCTCAGTCCAGAGGGAGAAAAGCCAGTGAGTATCCAGCACATTTCTGACGTTGAATTCGGCGTCGACCTGCCCGCATTCGTCCCCGACACCTCACTCGCCACAGGCAGTCGGTTTGCCGAACTGGCCTGGGGCTGGCAGGCTGGCCGGTTTTCTGACCACGAGGCCGCCCGCAAGGAAGGCCTGCCAGCGGCGATGATTCCCGGCATCCTGAACCAGGGCTACCTGGTTGCCATGATCCACAACTGGGCCCCACCCGCCGAGGTCGTCTCGGTGGATACCGTCTTCCGGGCGCCAGTCATCGCAGATGAGGCACACAGCATCACGGGCGTCGTCACCGATATCGACGAAGCGGCCGGGACCGTCGAAATTGACCTGACAGTCGCCAACGAGAAAGGCGAAACCCGTGTTTTCGGTACCGCCGTCATTCGCCTGCCTGCCTGAACCACCGGGGAATCAACCATGATTATCTGCCTCACCGGTGGTATCGCTTCCGGTAAATCCACCGCGGTGAAGTACCTGGCCGGCAAGGGCGCGCACATTATTGATGCCGATGTGCTCGGACACCGGGCGTACGACCCGGGCACCCGTGCCCACGCAGAGGTCATTGCCACCTTCGGCGAAGATGTCCGTGCCGATGACGGTCAGATTGATCGCAAGGTGCTGGGCGGCAAGGTCTTTGGCAAACCCGACGCCTTGAAGCAGTTAACCGATATTGTCTGGCCAGAGATTCGCCGCCTCGCCGAGGCCGAAATCCAGCAGGTGCAGGCCAGTGATGCCAGCCAGATCATCGTGCTGGAAGCCGCTGTCCTGTTCGAGGCCGGCTGGGATGATATCGGCGATGAGGTCTGGGTCATCACTGTCGATCGTGAGACCGCGATTGCGCGCACCATGGCACGAGACGATGTGCCCCGTGAAGCGGTCGAGAACCGTTTGAACTCGCAGCTCAGCAATGAGGAACGGGCGGCAAAAGCTGACCGGATCCTGCATAACCAGGGCAGCGAGGAGAACCTGCACGAACAGCTGGATGCAGCCTGGGCCTCAAGTACGGGCCGATAGCAGCTTCAACAGCAAACCACCGACAATCAGAGTTCCGGCGTAGACGCCGCAGACCAGCAGCATGTTCAGCGCGGGCAATACCGGCGCCATCAGCATCAGGATGTGTCCGGCCAGGAACAGGATCGCGACATTAAAGTAGGCCAGCTCGCGCGCGACCGGGGTCGACAGGTCAGGATCAAGAATTCGCAGCAGCAGCAAACCACTGCCGGTCGAGCCCGTACAGCAACCAAACAGCGTCAGTGCTCGCTCGGCCGGTACGGTATTGAGCATACGTCCAAACAGGAAGCAGAGCGCCGCCGTCGATAAAGCGGCAGCCAGGCAGACAGCAAGGATTGGCGCCAGGTAAGCTGCCAGCAGCGTGAACTTGATGCTCATCACCGTCGCCACCATCATCACGTCAACCGACGACCCTGTGATTCGCTTCTGAGTCTCATCATCAATGTAATGGCCCCAGCCGAAACGGTTCAGCAGCGAGCGCAGAATCAGGCAGACAATCAGGCCGTGAATGAAGAACAGGTTGTGGCTGAGGAATACGCCGAGCGGCAGGCCCTGCAGGGTGACATGGCCAAAACTGGTCTGCAGGTAAGTGAGGTAAGTGTCGGTAATCAGGTAGGCCAGCCCAAGAATGCTGATATGGAACACCAGCGAATCCACGTTGGCAGAATGTGTGACCTGCTGGCCGGCGCTAAGCCGTGTCTGCGTATCGTGCAGACCGCGTTTGAATTCCTCGGTCAGACGGGCCGCCGTGTTGTGATTCATGCCCCGGGCGATGGCCCAGCGGGCGGCCGGCACCCCAACGACAAAGGAGACGATAAAGCCCATAGAGGCATAAATCAGACCAAAGTTCACCGCGTTGCCGACATCGAACTCGGTCTGCCAGATCGAGCCCGTCGCCACCGCCTGGCCGGGCCCCTGCGTGAAACCATGGGTCACCAGCATGCCGAGATAGCGTGAGATCTCGCCGCCGGTTGCCGCGTTGTAGACCAGGATGACAGCCAGGCCCACCAGCCCCTGCAGCGCCAGGCTCATGGTCCAGCCAATCGACAGCCAGAGTCCACCGGGCTGAATGGATTTTTCTGCGCCGCCGGCCTGCCGCCCGGTCAGCACCAGCGACATGAAACTCAAGGTAAAGGCATGGAATGCGAAAGCGACAAAGTCCTCGCTGGTATAACCAAACGACAGGTCCAGTGACACCAGGATGAAACCAATCAGGCCACCCAGCAGACTTGCCGGCACCAGTGCTGCCTGAATGAAGCGGAACCGCGCCCGCAGGATGGTGCCCAGCAGAATCATGGATGCCATAAAGGCAAAGGCGATAACGCCATCGAACGAATCGCTCATAAACTCTCAGATCCTCCCAGCCAGCCCACATTGTAGCCGACCCGTCAGCGCATTGCCTTCGCTGGTCCACGTCGTTAGGCTGGATGCTTTTGCAAATTGAGGAGCCCGCATGAGCAGCTACAGTCACGAAGTCGACCGGACAGATCTGGGCACCACCCGAATTGTCGACATCCCGCCTGCCAGCGAGTTGACGCTTGAGGCCGGCGCGGCCCTGCTCCGGGTCGACAGCTTTGCCCTGACAGCCAACAACATTACCTATGGTGTTGCTGGTGACATCATTGGCTACTGGCAGTTCTTCCCGGCGGAGGGCAGCTGGGGCCGCATTCCTGTCTGGGGCAAGGGGACCGTGATTGCCGCGGGTGAAACCGGTTTAAGCGAAGGCAGCGAGTATTACGGTTATTTCCCCATGTCGAGCTACCTGCAGGTCAGGCCCGAGAATGTCTCTGCCCGTGGTTTCGTTGACGGCGCAGAACACCGCGCGAGCCTGCCACCCGCTTACAACCAGTACAGCCTGATGACCGCAGACAACGGTTTCGACCGGCGCTACGACAGTCATCGCATGGTCTACTACCCACTCTTCATCACCGGCTTTGTCCTCGACGACTACCTGTTCGACAACGACTTTTTCGGTGCCGACAAGGTCATCCTGTCCAGCGCTTCGAGCAAAACATCGATCAGCCTCGCCTTTATGCTGAAACAGCGGGGCGCGCACAGCATTGGCCTCACGTCTGCCGGCAACCGGGCGTTTGTCGAGTCCCTCAGGCTCTACAACGAAGTCTTCACCTATGACGAGATTGAGTCGCTGGATGCCGGCAGCCGGGCGGCCTATGTCGACATGGCTGGGAATCGCAACCTGCTGGGCAAGGTACACCATCACTTCGGCGATAACCTCGTCTGCAGTTGTGGTGTTGGCATCACGCACTGGGAGTCTCGCGATGGCGCAGCGCCCGAATCACTGCCGGGCGCGCAGCCCGCGATGTTTTTTGCACCCTCGCAGATCCAGAAACGCAACCAGGACTGGGGGCCGGAAAAATTCCAGGCCACCATGAATGCGGCCTGGGATGCCTTCCTCGGCCAGGTGGATCACTGGATCACGATTCACGAGGGGTCAGGTCGCGACATGCTGAACGAGTACTATGAGACAGTGCTGCGCGGCGCCCCGCCGAACGCCGGCTACGTGGTCCGCCTTTAGGGCTGTTACATCATGGTTCGACACGCTGCCGGTCGCTTTGCCGGCGGCGATGAACAACCGTGTACATCAATCCAAAATTGATTAGTATCTGTTGTGACGCAGGGAAACAACGCAGGATATGCGCCTGGCATGAGCACAGAAACTTACGCCATCGTCTTCAAGGGTGAGATCGTCGAAGGTTTTGAAGCTGCGGCTGTCCAGGCCCAGCTGGCGAAGCTCCTGAAACTCGACCCGGCGAAAGCCAAAGCCCTGTTCTCGGGCAAACCCATCGTCCTGAAGAAAACGGCAGACAAGGCAGAAGCGGCCAAATACGGCAAGGCACTGAAAAAAGTCGGCGCTGACGTCAAGCTTCGTATTGTCAAAGCCGAGGCCCCTGCCGAACCCGCTGCACCCGTGTTTCAGAAAGCCGATGCGCCGGTATTCCACGCCGCTGACGATGCGCCGCCACCTGTGTTCCAGAAAGCTGACCCAGAACCCGAGGCAGAGCCCGCCCCGGCAACGCCTGCCGCCGCACCCGCCAGCTTTGAGGCAGCGGCCCCTGCTGCAGCCGAGGCGGCCGAGGCCACAGAGACGGTCGATACCTCGGGCATGAGCCTCGCACCCAACGTCGGTGACCTGTTCGACCCGGAGCCCGCTGCAGCGGCACCCGAACTCGACCTGAGTGATTACAGCGTTGCTGAAAATGACGGTTCACTGCTGGTGGAGCCTGCTGAGGACGTCGTGGTCGAGCTTGATCTGTCAGAGTTCAGCGTCGCCGAGAACGATGGCAGCGACCTGTTTGACACACCCGAGGTAGAGACGCCCGATATTGACGTCCCTGACTTCGGTCTCGATGAACCCGGCGCCGTGCTGGAGACGCTCCAGGAAGAGAAAGAACTCCTCAACCCCAATACCATGGGCATGACTCTCGCCATGGCTGGCACCGACCTGCTTGAAGATGACGAAAAGCCCAAGGGGCCACCGCCACAGGCGCCCGACACGAGCGCGATCAATCTCGTCCCGAATTTCGACCTCTGAGGTTAGCTCAGACCCCGGTGTTTCAGCAGGGGCGCAACCTCGGGCTCCCGACCCCTGAACGCCTTGTAGAGCGCCATCGGCTCGACCGTGCCGCCCTTCTCCAGGATGTTCTGCCGGAATGAGGTCGCGGTATCAGCGTCAAAGATGCCATTTTCCTTGAACGCCTCGTAACCGTCGGCGTCGAGCACCTCGGCCCACATGTAAACGTAATAGCCGGCAGAATAATGCTCACCGGTAAAGATATGCTGGAAGTAGGTGGACTTGTAACGCGGGTCGATCATGGCGATCTTGTCGATCTGGTCCATGGCCTGCTGTTCAAAGGCCTCGACGTCTGCCGCAGTCTCGCTGCCCTCGCCATGCCAGGCCAGGTCGAGGTAACAGGCGGCCAGGTACTCTGTCGTCGCAAAGCCCTCATTGAACGTCGCGGCTGCCTGCAGGCGCTCGATCATCGCATCAGGAATGGGCTCACCCGTATCGATATGGCGGGCATAGGACTTCAGCACCGTCGGTTCAATCGCCCAGTGCTCCATGATCTGTGACGGCAGTTCAACGAAGTCCTGCTTGACATTCGTACCGCCGAGGCTTGCGTACGTCACTTTACTCAAGAGGCCATGCAGGCCATGCCCGAATTCGTGGAACAGGGTGCGGACCTCGTCCATGCCAAGCAGGCAGGGGTCCGACTTCGGGAAGTTACAGCAGTTGACGATAACGGGATGAACATGGCCGTCGACGTTTTCCTGTTCGCGAAAGTTATTCATCCAGGCACCACCCCGCTTCGAGGGTCGCATGAAGAAATCGAACAGGAAGTAACCAATCAGGGTGCCATCGGCTTCTGTTGCTTCATAAGCTGTCACATCCGGGTGGTAAACCGGCAGATCCGGCCGCGCTTTGAATTCAATACCATAGAGCTTTCGCGCCACATCAAAGGCACCATCACGCACATTCTCGAGCCTGAAGTAGGGTTTCACCGCTTCCTCATCAAGGTCGTAGCGTTCCTGGCGGATCTTCTCGGTGTAGTACCACCAGTCCCATGGGGCCAATTCAAAGTTGCCGCCGTCTGCCTGGATTCGAGCCTGGAGGTCGGCCGCCTCTGCCGCGACTTTTGCCTGGCAGGGTGCCCAGACCTGATCCAGCAGGCCCCTGACGGCTTCTGGTGTTTTCGCCATACGGTCATCACACATATAGTCGGCATGGGTCGCAAAACCAAGCAGTTGCGCCCGCTCGGCCCGGAGCTTCACGATCTGTTGAATCAGCGGTTTGTTGTCAGTGCTGTCGGCGCCACAGCGGGTATAGGCGCGGTAAATCTTCTCTCGCAGGTCACGGCTCTCGGCGTACTGTAGAAACGGCGTGATGGATGAACGCGAAATGGTGAAGACATATTTGCCCTCGTAGCCTTTACTCTCGGCTTCTGACCGTGCCGCACTCAGAACAAACGCCGGCAGCCCGGCCAGGTCGTCACCTTCTTCCAGCACCAGTTCGTAGGCATTGGTATCTGCCAGCACGTTCTGGCCAAACTGGGTTAAAAGGCCGGCAATTTCTTCGCTGATGGCATTGGCCCGGGCCCGGGCCGACTCTTCGAGATCAGCGCCTGCACGCAGGAAGCGACGGTGGGTTTCATTCAATAACTGCAGTTGCTCGGCCTGGAGCGTCTCTTCGCCTTCAACCACGGCTTTGACCCGTTCGAACAGAGCCTGGTTGGATGTTATTCGGTTGAAGTGTGCCGTGTGTTGCGGCACGACTTCCATTTCCAGCTGCTGCATCTCGTCACTGGTATCGGAGGAGGTCAGGTTCCAGAACACCGCCGCGACCCGCCCCAGGGTCTTACCGCTTGTCTCAAGGGCCTCGATCGTATTCTGAAACGTCGCCGGTTCAGGATTGGCAACGATCGCCGCGATCTCCTCGTCATGCTCGGCGAAGCCACGATCAAACGCCTCGCGGTAGTGTGCAAATTCGATCTTGTCGAAAGCCGGTATGCCGGTCGGTGTCTCCGGCTCAAAAAATGGATTACCCATAACACTGCTCCTCTGCGGAGGCGACATGCTACCACTACCGGTTGCCGGCTTCAGCGCCTACACTGGCGCTTTTCAGGCGAGAGCGGGACATGCCAGGCAAAGTACTTATCACCGGTGTCAGCGGCTTCATCGGCAGCCATTGCGCTGCCGATCTGCTGCGCGCCGGCTATGCGGTCAGGGGTTCGATCAGGGATCTCTCACGGTCCGGGGCGATCCGCTCGGCGCTTGATCGCCAGGGCGTTGACACCACGGCCCTCGAGTTTTGCGCAGCGACGCTGTCTGACTGGGAATGCTGGCAACCAGCGGCCGAGGGCTGTGACGCTATCTTTCACGTGGCTTCCCCGGTGCCGACAATACAGCCCAGAGATGCTGATGAAGTTGTTCTGCCTGCCAGGGATGGCACGCTCAATGTCCTCGCCGCCGCGCGGGCACAGGGTATCAACCGGGTCGTGCTGACCTCTTCTGTCGCTGCCATCATGGGCAGCATCGCAGATGACCGGGTCTACACCGCGGCTGACTGGAGCGACACTGATGATCCGCGCCTGACACCCTACGCACTCAGCAAGACCGTCGCCGAACGGGCCGCCTGGGATTTTTGTGAGGCGGCTGGCATTGGCCTGACGACCGTGAATCCCGCCCTGGTGCTCGGACCGGCCATGGAGACCGATTATGGTTCGTCCCTTGAGGCGGTGGTGAAATTGATGAAGCGCGAGGTCCCGTTCCTGCCACGGTTTGGCTTCGAAATCGTCGACGTGCGTGACGTTGCCGCCCTGCATCGACTGGCTCTTGAGAATGATGCCGCGGTCGGGCAGCGACTCATTGCCGCCAACGGTTTCCGCTGGTTCCGGGAGATCGCCGCAGTACTGAACAAGCAATACCCCGAGATTGGAATCCCGCTGAAAGAAATGCCCAACTGGCTGACCCATCTGGTTGGCCTGTTCGTGCGGGAAATCGGCTCGTTCATTGATGATCTGGATCGCGTCAAGCGGCTCGACAATGCACCAGCGATTGACCTTGGATGGGCACCGAGTTCACCCGAGGACGCTATCCTCGCTGCCGCTGCGAGCCTGCGGCGGCTTGGCATTGCCTGACCAGGCTGCGTATCGGTCAAGGTCTGCCGGTCGATCGACGTCCCAGATCAGCGGCATTAACGCGTAATGAATGCTGGCCTGGTTCAATCGCTGGCAGGTTTCACGAAGGACGCTGGCGTTGCCCCAATCGATGTTCGAGAAAATATCAGGCACTGGCCCGCTGACACCGATGAGGCCATAGCCACCATCTTCGGCAGGTCCCAATACGACCGGATGATCGGCAAGCAACGTCAGAGCACTGGCCAGGTAGTGTTCATCAAGCATCGGGCAGTCGGTGCCGACCAGCACAACACGCTCGCTGCGGCGCTGGCCGTCTGTCAGGGCCAGGCGCATGCGTTCACCCAGGTCCGTCTCTGGCTGCGCGTGGGTCATCACGGTGCAATCCGCCAGAAATTCGGCGTTGCTCCCCGAGTACCAGAATTCTGTATCTGCTGCCTTAACCTGCGACGCAGCGGCCAGCGTGGTTTGCAAACGCTCCGCTGCGAAGACAGCCGCGCCTTCGGCCCCGATCGCAGGTATCAGTCTTGTTTTTACCTTGCCTGGCTCCGGCAGGCGGGCGAAAACCTGGATCAGGCAGCGCTTCATTTCACGGCTTTCTCTCATACTCCGGGGCGGATGATATCAGTCGGCGGCGGCCAATATCTGGTAGAATCGCCGCCACGCCCTGGTAGCTCAGCAGGATAGAGCATCCGCCTCCTAAGCGGAGGGTCGCAGGTTCGACTCCTGCCCAGGGCGCCAG
>JAYQAI010000062.1:0-20002 GCA_038136715.1 Gammaproteobacteria bacterium
CAATTGAAGTGATGCAGCATGCCCAGGATCCAGCCGCCTGGATTCAGCAGTTGCGTACAGAGGTCGATCAGTACCGGGAAGTCCTGGCCTCGGGCTTTGTGGCGAATGCTGGGCGCTGGATAAACCCTTGGCGGCGGGTCAAGAATAATGCCGTCGAACGTCTGCCCTGCCCTGATGGCTCGCGGCAGATGGCGATAAATATCGCCCCGCAGAAAATTTCGCACATCAAATTCAACACCATTAAGGCGACAGTTTTCCTTGATTCGCGGCAGCAGCTCCTGCGATCGGTCAAGGTGAACCACCTCGGTCGCTTTGCCGAACGCGGCGCTGACGCCAAGACTGCCAGTAAAGGCAAAGAGATTCAGCACCCTGAGATCGGCGCTGTTCTGGACGATCCACTGACGGGCCTCACGTGCATCAAGGTAAAGCCCGGGGTTATGGACGGCGTCCAGGTTAATGCTGAATGAAAGTCCCTGCTCATGACAGACCACACTGGCGTCGTCACCATGCAATCGGTGAAGCCGCTGTTTAAGGTTGAGACCAAGGGACTGGTGGCCTTTGGCAATGATATTTCTGAAGGGAAACACGTTGAGCAACGCGTCATGCAGTTCAGGCAGGGAATCACGGATGTCGCTCTTGTAGTCGATCACAGCGGCGTCGTTGAACTTTTCGACAACCACACCCCGGGCGCCTTCTTCATAGCCGTGGAATACCCGAAAGCAGTCGACGTCGGCGTCCTCCCAGAGTACCTGTCGCTTCTGCCAAGCAGAGCAGATCAGTTCGTGCCAGTTAAATTCTCTAGTCATGTCACTCAACAGCATATCGATCACAGCGACTCGCTGAAACCTTGACTTCAGCGGCCACGCCCCAAACGGAAGCGGGTTTACCAACTCGACGCATGCAACCGGCAGTCGTTGATGGCTTTATTTACCTCTAACGCCCAATGATCTGTAAGATGATCCTATAGCAATCATGCAACGGCCGGAATCAAGCAATCATGTCAGATAACAATCTCGCCCTTTTCTGTGATTTCGAAAACGTCGCCCTGGGGGTGAAAGATGAGAAGCTTCCCCCCTTTGATGTAGAGCTGGTTCTTGAGCGCCTGCTGGTGAAGGGTAACGTTGTCGTTAAAAAAGCCTATTGCGATTGGAGCAGGTATAAGGACTTCAAACCTTCTATGCACGAAGCTTCGTTCGAGCTTATCGAGATTCCACACACTCGACAATCCGGCAAAAACTCCGCTGATATCCGCATGGTAGTGGACGCACTGGACCTCTGCTACACCAAACATCACCTTGACACGTTTGTGATCATCAGCGGCGACTCTGATTTCTCACCGCTGGTGAGCAAATTGCGGGAAAACGCGAAGGTGGTCATTGGTGTTGGCGTTCGCTCGAGCACCTCCGACCTGCTCATGAGCAATTGCGATGAGTTTATTTTTTACAATGATCTGGTGAAACGAACTCCCACAAAGAAACCCAAGAAGACTGCGACGTCGAAGAAATCCGTCAAGGAAGATGGAGTAAAGCTTGTTCTGAATACAGCTGCAGCTTTGATTCAGGAAAGAGGCGATCGCGTCTTCGGGTCGATGGTCAAGCAGACATTGAAAAGACGCAACCCTGGTTTCAACGAGGCAGCTCTGGGCTTCGGTTCATTCAACGAGTTACTAGAGGCTGCCGCATCGCAGGGCCTGCTCAACATAGACCTGGATGAGCGTTCCGGTGGTTATGTTGTCCGTTCCGTCAAACCCGACTAGGGCCGGTTAGTTCTTTCTTGCCACGCACTGATTCCCCCGCTGCCTGTATGGCTTCATGCAGGCCCAATCTGAGCCAGACTGGCGTAGATAACCGTTTTCCGGGACCACTACTGCTTCACATCTGTCACGAACCTGCCGATATCCCCGTTTGCATTCCCACACCACAGCGGCGAACAGTCGAATGGCTTCAGCATTTTCAGGAATGTTGATGGCGGCACATCTACCACCGTCTTGCTGGTAACCGGGCAGACATTCCCAGCCCTGGTCAACGGCAGAGTTTTTCCCAGTAAGTTGTGCATTAGCGGGTACGACAATCTGCTCGCAGCTGTCACCCATTGCCCTGTATCCGCGAATGCAACGCCAACCCGGTTCACCATAACGGTCGACGAAGATTGCATTCTCTGGAACAGAGACCGCAAGACATCTGTCACCGACCTTACGATGCCCCTGTTTACAGACCCAACGATTATCAAAGGTTGAATCATCGAGGTAAGCGTTCTCGGGCACGAAAAACTTGACACAGGATCCATCAAGTTTTGAGAAACCCTTGATGCAGGACCATCCATCCTCATCCGATCGATCATCCAGGTAACCATTGGACGGAACTTCTATCGCGTAACATTGTTCGTCTTTCCGAAGGAATCCACGATTGCAGCGCCAGGGCAATTGAGAGCCATAAACCCGATCTTTCAGATGGGCGTTGGCTGGCACCTCAATTGCTTCGCACTGATCCTCAATTGCCATAAAGCCATGAATACACTCCCAACTTTCTCGGTAAGCTGAGGAAGTATCGAAAGCATTAGCAGGCAGCTCCTGCCCAAACACGGATGTTGAATGCGTTGAGAGAATTACTGAAGCTAGCAACAGACAGAGGAAAGCGCCGATAAGCGGCGCCTCTCTGATTGCGAGCTCACTGATAAGCGCATTACTCGACAATGGAAATATTCACTGCCTGAGGACCTTTCTGGCCAGCCGTCACTTCAAACTTCACTGCCTGGCCTTCTTTCAGTGTTCTAAACCCTGTACCGACGATCTCGTTATAGTGAGCGAAAACGTCAGGGCCTTCTGTTTGCTGAATGAAACCGTAACCACGGCTTTCGTTGAACCACTTAATGGTTCCTGTACTGGTAGTAGACATAAATCTATCCTGAGTATTTAAAAATATAAGCGCAAAGACAGAGGACATCGAAGCCTCCCTGTGTCGCGCACGGGTAGCGTGAAACAAATGATTACTTGAACGACAGGACGAGAGATTGGTGGATCTACTTGAAATGAGGTGAGCATCATGGCTCAAAGCTGAGCGGAGTTTATAGGCCAAGGTTCCAAAGTCAACACATTACTCACTTTTTGGGAGGTGCACCCTGCCCCGCGAGAGCTTAAACCCAAACTGCCGAGGCCAAGGCCACAACCCACTTCGAGATCCCGCTTACCGTCGGTGTCGATCTGCATCATCAACTCGGCCAGAGTAACAGCGGAATCTCAAAGCGATCCTGCGAGGGGCCATGTTGCCCGGGAAATGCCGAGCGCTGCAGCGATACCATCTGGGTCGCAGTATTGCTGATCGACAAACAAGGTGCGAATTCGAAGCACCCGGTCATCAATCACGATATTCTGATATCGATACTTATGTTGGATTTGGGGAATTGAGATAAGGCACTACTTGCTGGTGCCCAGCTTGATCTGCTTCTGCCCTGGCTTCATGAAGTCGACGCCACTTTTCCCGGTTGGAATCATTGTGATCTCGCCGCCTGATTCAAGAAAGACACGCGTGGCGTCTACGATTTGTTGCCGTTGCCGCTCTTTCGAGACGTCATCAGCGTTTTTTTTGTTTGCCATGTTTGGCCTCAGTGTGCACCTGAAGAACATCAGGTCTGAACCGACCTTACAGCAAGACCCACCCAAACGCGAATAGCGTACTCCTCCCGCTGTTAGCTGCCTGTGTGTACCAAAGCAAGTATTCGTTGTGCGCCGTTCAACACAACCAGACCGATAATTGCACCAACCACCAGGTCAGGCAGATGAGATTGCGTCAGCAGAACAAGGCCACCTGCAACAATAACCCCGGCATTGGCAATGACATCATTGGCAGAAAAAATCCAGCTGGCCTGCATATGCAGCCCACCTGTGCGATGCTTGTGAATAATCGAAAGGCAGAGGACATTGGCTGCAAGCGCGATGCCGCCCATTGTCATCATCAGCATGGAGACTGGTTCGCTGCCGAAGGCCAGGCGTCGGGCCACCTCCATCAGCACACCAAGAGCGAGTAACGCCTGCAGCCACCCTGAAACCCTGGCGATCTTTCTCTGTTGCTCCCTACTCTGATACACCACTAGAAATGCGAGTCCGTATACGCTGGCATCAGCCAGCATGTCGAGCGAATCGGCAATCAAACCCGCAGATTCAGCTATAACGCCAGTGATAAGCTCGAGAATAAACATGAGCCCATTAATCAGGAGCAACAGCTTTAAGTCACCGGCCTCCTGATCGTTTTGTGCAAATACAACTGTGTCGTCCTCTTTGATCTGTTCGCTCTCAAGAATCGAAGCATCGAGTCTCAGCGGCGAGAGACGGTCGAGAACCTCTTCAGGGGAAAGTGTGTGCACGACTCGTATCTCCCGAGCGGCCAGGTCAAACTCGAGGCCCCTAATTTCTGCGACGTCCCGCAACGCCATGCGGATGATACCCTCCTCTGATGGGCAGTCCATTTTGGCGATGAGAAATCGTGTTGACTCCAAGGATTTTGTCATCTCGTTTTGTGCATCGGGGGTCAAATCTAGCCTAGTACTGGGATGAGTCAGTTGCGTCGCGCTGACTACCCCCCGGCAATCTGGGTGTGTTGATAAAAGTCGCCACCCAGTGAATAAAGATGATCAGCATCAGATTCTCCTGCTCAGCAAACTGTCGACTAAGCGCCACCCCGCCAATGAACGCGAGCAGACACCACTGCCACTTCCAGCGCAGGGTGAAATAATGGGCAACCGCAAAAATCAGGTTACTGACAATGACGCCGGTCATCAGCGTGGCTCCGCCGCTTACAGCAAAGTACGGCAGCGCCAGGCGAAAGACCCATTCTTCCCAGGCTGAGACAGCGCCCAGGTAGAGCACCCACCCAGCCTTCTCGATTCTCCAGGCTCGGTCAATGTACCAGGCATAGAGGTTCAGACCGAAAAATATCGCGATGCTGACGCCGATGACTCGAAGCGGGTTGTCGATGGCCTGCGCCAGCCCCGACTGCAGAATCGACCACGACCCGGGCAGTGCAAGGCAGACAAGGCCCAGCAATGCGCCTGGCAGACCATGGCGCAAAGCGACCGCACGAAAAGAACTCAGGCGTGAACCGGTAAAGTCAGCTTCTCGCTGGAGTCGGCGCTGGCTGGATGCCAGATCCCTTTGTTCGACCTCATTCATCCTGAAAATTCACAAAGGTTGAGTTAGACCACTTTAGGCTCAATCGATTTCATAGCGCTTCATGGCAACCTAACGGGCTTGGGCATTACTGATTGAACACCGGTTTACGTTTTTCCATGAAAGCGCGCATGCCCTCCATCGAATCAGGTGTACCCCGGTTGGCAACAACCGCGTTCATCTCATCCTGCATTGACTCCGCCAGGGTCCTGGTTTCAAAGCCGACAATCACATCCAGCATACACTTCACTGCCTGACGTGGCTGGGCCGCGAGTTCTTCACCCAGCGCCTGTGCGCGAGCCTTAATGTCCGCCAGCGGGATGAGCTCAGTGACAAGACCAATTCGGTAAGCTTCAGCACCATCAATCTTTCTGCCTCGCAGAATCATATCCAGCGCATAGTTCCGCCCCACTACCCGGGGCAGGCGTGCCGAACCGCCCCACGCTGGTACACTGCCGAGGTCCATCTCCGGCAAACCGATCTGCGCCCCCGTGTCCGCCGCAATACGGAAGTGGCACGCCAACGGCAGTTCCAGGCCACCGCCCAGGCAGTAACCAAACAATGTGGCGATAGCCGGCGTGCCGCCCTGCTCGATCATATCGAGAACGCGATGACGCTGACCAAAGAACGCTTCAGGACTGCCCGCACGTTTTACACCTTCCGGAATCTGCTTCAGATCCATGCCTGCCGAAAAATGATCCAGTCCTTCTGCCGTCAATATGATGGCTCGAATGCTGTCATCAGCCAGCACGTCGGGGAGTTGCTCTTCCAGCCGATCGATGTACTCAAGGCTCATCAGATTCCAGGGGGCCCCGTTGATACTGAAGGTCGCAACGTTGTTGGTGACGGTATAGAGATATGGATCAGACATCGTTTTTCCTCGTCAATTTAGGCCTCGGTGTCAGTTGCCCTGTATCAACCAAGCGCCCATCGGTTCCACTAACTCGATGTTTAGCTGGCCTGCGAGACCGGCGGTCCGATGCACCGCCGAAGCCTGATAGTCTTTCGAGCTGATCATCTCCAGCATCGCCTGGCGCGACGGATACATGGCAATGGCCGCGGAATCCCAGAGTTCTTCGACCTCACCAAGCATCAGTCTCTCTACCCTGGCAGAGAACATCGGCGCACCGCCAACCTTTTGCAAATGGCGAGCGACTTCTGTGCCGTAGATCGCGTAGGCTTCAGCACCAGTCAAATCCGTTTGCCGACCATCTTCGTACTCAGCCTTCGCTTTGAACTTCAACAGATTCAACATATAGATCGGGCCATCGTGACCTGGCTCCACGAATCCACGCATCTGTTCTTCATTCGGTACGACTTTGTTCGTTACTTCCATGCTTTCAGCTCCGTTTCTGATATCTTAACCGGCACAGGCTACTCAACGACAATCGCATCACTGCCAGGCGGCAACGTGAACCACATACCGTCTTCAGTCAGCAACATGTTGTCCTCAATCTCGCGCTCAAAGATGTTTTTCATCAGCGCATTCCTTGGGCCAGGCACCATATGGTAGAGCGCTGTCATACCGACACCCGTGGTGCGTGTCAGCTCAGCAATATCGGTCACTGAGGCATGATATTCCTGAATATCATGCAGGATGTTTACCGGCCGGGTCTGTCCTCCTGCCTTCGCTGCGTTCTGCAGCGCAGTCACGATAGGCAGTGACAACGCATCAGAGAACAGCAAGTCAGCATTATCTACCATCTCGCGAAGCCGTTCGGTAACAATGGTGTCACCCGTAATCACAACCGATCGCCCCTTGTAATCAAAGCGATAGCCCACTGCCGGGTCGATCGGGGAATGATCCACCTTAAAGGAAGTAATCGTCAGCTCACCACGCTGCATGACCGACTCGATCGGCTGTTCAACAGCCTCAAGCAAACCATATTCCGCGGGCATGAAGTCCTGGCCGTGATGCCCTGTGCGATAACTTCTATCCAGCGCATAAGCTTCATTGAAACCGTTCACAATACGCTCAACACCCGCAGGCCCATAGACCCTAAGCGGACCCTGTCGCCCCGCAGCCCAGGAGCCCAGATTAATCGATGGGATCGCGGCAATGTGGTCAGAGTGGTAGTGCGTCAGCAGCACACCATCAAGCCGTTGACCCGGCAGTCGAGCGAGCCCAATAGTGTTGGCAGAGCCCGCGCCTGCATCCACGATAAAGTAGTGTTCGGGTGTGAGCACTGCTAGACAACCCTGCTCGCGGCTAACCGTAGGCAACGGCGCGGCACTGCCGCAGACGAGGACACGAAGGCCATCAGGCGGTGCCTCTGTCTGGACAGCCAGGGCGCCCGTCGCCCGCGCAAGCAAAAAGTCCTGGCCCGGCGCAGTGTGCATCACAACGTAGTAACCCAGCCCACCGACGATCGCGAGGATGGAGACAAGGGGCAAAAAGATACGTTTCATCTTCTATTTTCCTTTAGTTAACACAATATTTTTGGTTAGGCATTTTATTTAATGTTAGGCATTATATTTTTCGCCCGCCGCAATACAACTCGATTGTTGCTCACTGCCTGAATTTAGCTCCGCGCTCTTTGCAACTCAGCAAAGACAATGCCGCTGGCGGCACTGTTAACATCGACCCGAAGGCCATCATCAGGCAGACGGGTATAACTCAGCCCGATAATACGATTGCCCTCATCCGCCTTGAAGCTGACGAAGTCTTCACTGATTTCATTAAGAAACATCACCTGGTCGGTGACGGGTGCCTGCTCCGAGTCGAACTGCTTCAGGTGCAGTAGCAGCGTTCGCTGACCTGCATCGTCTTCGACTTCACGGACGACAATGAACTCCGTCATCGTCACCCCCTCGGCGACGCTCAGCCTGATCATCGTCTCCATGAACCCGTGCAGCGGCGGCATCCAGATCTCTTCAACTGTCATAGGGCCCAGCGTTCCGGTCCAGCCGCCAGAGAGCCATGCCATGTCATCGATGCTGCACGCTGGCAATGAATCCGGCGTCTCTGGTCGAAATAATTTTGCCGCCTGCTCAGACTCAAACCCCACAACATAGGTCGCCGGCTCTGGGCATCGCGCCGCATGCAGGGTCCTCGCGGGGATGGAAATTCGATCACCTGGCCCTGCCATTAGCGAGGTGCCAGAGGCCGCATCCAGCGTCTCAAAACTACCTTCCAGCACGTAGATGAGCAGTGACGTCTTGTGCCAGTGCGCGTCTTCAAGGTCGCCTGCTGCCATTGCGCCATCCCGTGCAAACTTACCCTGCGCCTGAATCAGACTGACCGCCTCGTCGCGACCAGTGAAATGGGATTTTTCGATGCTGACTGTCATGACCTGCTCCAAGGTGATTTTCACCACAGTTTACCTTTCTCCGGGCTTAGAGTCCGGGGCCCACCAGTGACCTACCCTTCGCCGGCACAGACAGCTTTCAAAGCCTTTGCCGAGCTCGTATGCTTGCGCGATGACAGAGATAAACAACCAGACGCCACCACACTACACACCCAGAGACATGCTCGAGAAACTGGTGGCCTTCCCAACCGTTTCGCGGGATTCCAACCTCGACCTGATTGACTTTGTCGAGGCTTACCTCGCTGCTTACGGGGTAAAGTCGCACCGACTGGAGAACGCAGCGGGCGACAAAGCCAACCTTTATGCCACCATTGGACCTCAGGTGGCAGGCGGCATTGTCCTGTCAGGGCATACCGATGTCGTGCCCGTCGATGACCAGGATTGGCATACGGACCCTTTTGTTCTGACCGAGAGAGAAGCTCTGCTCTATGGTCGTGGCACCTGCGATATGAAAGCTTTCAGCGCCATTGCGCTCGCGCTGGTACCCGAAATGGCAGCATTAAAGCGTCCGATTCACCTCGCGCTCTCTTATGATGAAGAAATCGGCTGCCTCGGCGCGCCCAGCATGATCGAGCGCATCAAAGATGAGCTGCCGGGGATCCGCGCAGTCATCGTCGGTGAACCGACCAGCATGCGCGTTGTCACCGGCCATAAAAGCATCCTGCATTTCGAGACAACGATCACGGGCCTGGAAGCCCATTCCAGCCAGCAGCACCGGGGCGTGTCGGCTGTGATGGTAGCCGGACGCCTGATCAACTGGCTGGGCGAGCGACAGCGCACCAATGCCGCGGCCGCCAGCACAGACTGCAACTTCGAACCGCCCTACTCGACCCTGCACTGCGGCACCGTCCAGGGTGGTACAGCCGTCAATATCATGGCCCACCACTGCAGCTTCATCACTGATATTCGGACCTTACCGGATGAAGACCCAATGGCTTACTTCGCTGAATACGAGGCCTTTGTGCGCGATGTGGTCGAACCCGAAATGCACGCCATCTGCCCCGACACGGGCGTCGCAATCGAGATCAAGGCAGATGTGCCGGGGTTCAATTCACAGGAAGACGCAGAGGCCGTAATACTCGCCAAACAGCTCTCAGGGCAGAACGACACCGAGGTTGCGCCTTATGCCGCTGAATCCGGCCAGTTCCAGCGCGCCGGCTTCTCTGTCGCCATGTGCGGGCCCGGCTCCATTGACCAGGCGCATCAGCCTGACGAGTTCATCTCCATCGCCCAGCTCGAGGCAGGCACCGAATTCATCAGGAGATTGATTCAGCTGCAGTCAAGCTGAACGCGCCAGCACCTGACACCGTTTCATCAGCCGCCGTGCCTGCGGATCAAAGTCATCACGCCGATGCAGAACTCGCCGGTTGTCCCAGATGATCAGATCCGCGGGTTGCCATTGCTGCTGCCAGACCGAACCCGGTGGCGTCGCGTAACGCCAGAGCTCATTCAGCAGCGCCTCACTTTCAGCAAGAGACAGACCCGGCATGTAAGCCCACTCCCGTCGACCCAGGTAAAGCGCCAGACGCCCAGTCTCCTCGTGCCGGGTCACGACCGGGTGAACAGCACCCGGCGCATCACGCGGATCGTCAAAAGCCTCAAATCCAGGGCGTAATTTGCCGACGCTGGTATGTGCAGCATCGTGCTTGATGGTGAGGTGCTCGATCTGGTGTTTCAGAGAGTCAGGCAATGCTTCATAAGCGGCATACTGGTCAGCGAAGTAGGTATCACCACCTTCTGCCGGAATCTCTACGCCCAGCAAAACACTGGCGGGCGGCGGCGTGTCGACGTAGGTCATGTCCGAATGCCAGTTAGCTTCCGCATTACCCAGCCCGCCTATCGGCTTACCATCCACAATGATGTTGGAGAGCTGGGTCACATAGCGGTTTTTGATCTTTGCCCTGGCGCTCTCTGACAGGCGCCCCATAGGTATTTCTTCCAAAGGACCAAACCGCGCTGAGAAAGCCTGCAGTTCGTCTTCATTCAGCGGTTGGTCGCGCAGACGCAGCACCCCGAACTCGAGCCAGGCCGCATAGAGCTGCTCAAACTCCGCATCGGTGATACTGCGCACATCAACGCCCGAGATCTCGGCGACAAAAGTGGGTGTCATAGGCTGAATTGCAATCATGATTTTTCTCCTGTGGGTCCGGTTGCGGCACCTACCGCTTCCCGTGGCGCAAGAATCCTTGCAATCAGTTTCAGTCTGTCGTCTTCGGCTCGTTGATACTGCTCGTAAAGGGCGAGAATAGCTTCTCCCAGCACAGTCTCCTGCCAGAACTGCAAGTGCTGCGCCTCGTGATCATAGTCACCCGGCTGGGCTGTCATTGCTTCTGAATAGCAGGCCTTCAAATCTTCAACGGCCCTCTTCAGCCACTTTACATCACGTGGCAATTCACCGGCGTCCAGCAGCTCGCCAAGCGCAACAATGTTTTCCGAGGGTGACTGTTCGGCGACACCCACTAGCGTGCGGCCTTCCCGGCGACGCAGCGACAATTCATACCAGGGTTTCATCAAATCCATTTCACGGGTTAATCGCATAACCCAGTTATCACTGCGGTCATGCTTTTTCGGAAAAGCGACCGGGCAAGCCATGAGAAGGTCCGCTTCGAGGTCGGGCAGATCTCGAGGGAAATCTTCCAGCACCGGACCTGCATGCCGGTTAAAAAGATTCATTGCAGCCATGATGACCTCGCGCTGGAAGTCGGCATCGCCTGGCTTGCCGAGCGGTCTTCCTAGCGGGAAGCTGACCCACAATGCCCGGGGCGGCTTCATGCTCTCGGTGTTTTCCCTGACCAGACTGATACCCGTCGTCACGACACCCTCACGTTCGAGATAGTAGCTGAGCGCACTCACGGCACGCGTACAGTTGGGTCACACGGGTGTTAAAAAGACGGCATCGACCTGGTCCTGCTTCAGCAGACCTGCCACCTGCGATGCACCCTCCTCATAGGCTTCCGGCGGAAGACCAGCACCCATAAAACTGTAATTGATTGCGGCAACACTGCCGATCAGACCTTCAGCTTCGAGTTCCCGAAATCGCTCAAGTGGAAACACGACATTCACATCCTCTGCGAAGCCAGACTTGTCAAAGTTGACCGAGCTGTGCGACATGACAAGGTCTTTCGCATCTTCGTTGCCATCGATTGGCCTGAATGTGGCATCCGCTAACTCAAAGGCACTGACACCCCGATAGTGGATGCCCGCGGTCGTAATGAGCGCGATTCGCATCGCGGACAAAGGTTTATCAGGTGCGACCCAGACTGCAGGGCCCAGCGGTGGCGTGTTCTTGGCCAGCAGGTGTTCGCGCTCGTAGTCGGGCAGATCGCTCAACCTAACCATGTTGCAGCGCCTTCAATGGCGCCATGTTCGCCATCAGATCCAACCCCAGCCACTGCCGCATCTGCGGCGAGAGTGACTGCTTGACCTCATCGCGCAGGCCGACATTGAAGTTCCACTGAGGCCGGATAAATGAACGCGAGTAGTATCCGAACAAAAGCGCTCTCTCTTCTGCCTCAGTCTGATTAACGCCCGAGGTGTGCCAGACCCGACCTTCCATCGCGACGATACTGCCGGCACTTGCCTCGAAAGACACCATCCGGTCTGCAATATCCTGCGGCACATCAGCGCGGCAAGTGTAGCGATGACTGCCCGGCATGAAGCGTGTGCCGCCATTCTCAGCCGTCACATCATCCAGGCACCAGATAATGTTCAGGCTCCACGGTGCATGCCAGGGCTCCGGCAGGACCACGGCCAGATCGGAATGGACCACCATGGAACCGCTGCCGGGTCGGGCAATGTTCGCCGTGAAATTCGAGACGATGAAATCGTCGCTGAGCAGATGTCGCACGACCTCGATGGCGACAGGGTGCTGGATGAGCTCGACAAAAACGGGGTCAAGATCCAGCAGGTTGAAGACGCGCACATTGCTGTCGTTAGGGTCGAGCGCAGGCATGTAGGTCGGCACGCCGCGCCGCCGACTCTCTTCACCTGCGGCGACCAGGCGATTGCGCGCAGTGCGGGTCGTTTCCGCATCCAGCACGTTTTCAAGGATGCAGTAGCCGGATTCTGCCAACTGGGCTTTATTTGCTTCGGTAAACATCAGCTTCCACGCTTTTCAGATGATTTTACGGCTTTGTGTGAACCGGCCCAATCTCTTCGAACACCCAGGCACCTGCCGTTCGCCGATTCAACGCCCCACTCTGGATTCGCTGACTTCTGGTTTCGTTCATGACATCAATCGGTGATTTGTCAGGGTTGCCCTCCGTTTCATAGAGCGCGAGGTAAGGCAGCGGGCATTTCGCACCGGCCTCATCCACCAGCTTGAAACGCTGCGCCAGTTTCCAGCCGGTCGTCGCCAGCACTTCTTCCAGATGTACGTCTTCATAATAACGATCGTATTCTTCTTCCTGCCCTTTTGTCGGCTCGCTCAACACCAGAACCAGTTGTTTTTTGCTCATCTCGAAACCCTCAATAAATGGCACCAGAATAGGGATCTCAGCCTAAATTCACCAGCGCTGATCTCTCGAAACTGAGAGGGAATGCCCTACTGGTCATTCCGATTCGAACCATGTACTTCCATACTGGCAGAGACCATCAGGCTGACTGGCGGCGAAAAAGGATTTGTTGGATTATCTGCGATGCAGCAAGCTCAACGTGCCGCCTGAACTCATTCGGAGAAGTCGTGAAGGAATTTAAATTTTGCCCAATATGCTCTGCTTCACTGGTCGAACGGACAAAGGATCGCATCGAATGCGGTGACGCCTGTGGCTTCGTTCACTACAACAATCCAACACCCGTAGCCGCCATGGTCGTGGAGTACGAGGGCTGCATCGTACTGGCCCACAACCGTGCCTGGCAGGGTGATTTCTATGGGTTGATCACGGGATTTATCGACCATCGCGAGAGCCCCGTAGACTGTGCCGTACGTGAAGTTAAAGAGGAGCTGGATCTCGACGCAGCAACACCCAGCCTGATTGGCGTGTATGGTTTCGAGCGGCTCAACCAGATCATTATCGGCTATCACGTCGAGGCGACAGGCACGATCACCCTGAACGAGGAACTCGACCGATACAAACTGGTACCGCCCGAAGCATGTGTTGCCTGGCCAACCGGCACAGGTTTCGCACTGCGTGACTGGCTCCGCACCAGGGGAATTGAACCCGAAATGCTTAAGCTGCCTGGCTGACCATCAGGCAGGATAGAGATTCTCGAACGCCTTGCGGAGCCGGCAGCCGCTCAATCGCGCGGGCAGCGCCAATAGTTCTGCACCACCTGAAAAACCAGCCAGCCATGCCTGCAGCGTGCCGCTGGCCTGCGGATCGTCGAAAGCAGGCGCCATTGCATCAGCGAGTCGGCCGAGCATCCAGACCTGGTAAGGCGACACCATGCGGGTGGCTTTCACACCGCCTAATTCGAACTCGTGCGAGAGCGCGCCACCGGCTGACTGCAGAGACCTGAACTCGGCAGGCGAATAGAAGCTTTTAGAGGGCAACGGTGCACCCTCGGCATGGCTGTCGCTGTCGAGATATCGGCTCAGCACATCGACACTGCTCTTCAGCACGGGCCACATTTCATCAAAGAAGACGGCTATGAGGGGCAGCAGTGTCTCGGGCACAGTATCGTCAGGCAGGATCTCTCCGCTATCTGTCGCGCCGCAGACCGGCACCAGCTCACCATCGTCAAGTGCATAGTTCTTCTGCCGATAACTCCGGGCACCGCCCTCCGTTGAACCGTTGACACGATCAATCCACTCGCAGACCAGCGGGTACCGGGTTCGCATCATGAACCCCGGCACTGGGTCCTTGTAAAGATGTGGATACAGCGGACCCAGAAGCGCGAAGTCCCCCAGGGTCGGGCGCCCGCCCAATACATAGTCATGCTGATCGAAGTGCGCTTCCAGCAGCGCCAGCATGTTGTTCATGCTGTCTGTCCAGGCCGCTGCCGTTGCCTCGTTGACCCCCAGTTGGGGCAGCCCTGCGTACGGGCCAAATTCAGCGTTTTGCGGCTCGTCGATTTTCATGATCTCGCGAAAAATAAAGCGCCCTGCTTCCCGCCGCGCCAGCCCGCTCTGCCCTGCACCAAAAACACGACCCCACTGCTGGGCATTGAAGGCCTCATGATTTGGTTCAACATCAGCCAGCGAATAATGCCAGCGCTCCCAGAAGCCCCAGGGCAACATCCATTCATCAGCAAGCAGTTCAATCAGGTAGGACACCAGGCGCTGCCTGGGTCTGGTCGGCACAACGGGTGCTACCGGATGACGGGCTTCAAGCACGTCGATGATTTCACTCGAATCCTGCAGCCAGCTGCCATCTGCCGCCTGGATCTGCGGCACCACGTTTGATCCTGTCGCCGGCAACATGTAGTTGCGAATGAGGTCCTGGGTGGCCAGCACCTCTTCATAAGTGAACGCTCCGTAAAATTCCTTGAAGCGACAGTAAGCCCGAACCTTCGCCGAAAAATAACTGAAGTCCCAGGCGAAGAGCCGGTAGTCTGTGTTCATGTTTTCCTCATCGTTGTCATCGATTCATCTCAGCAGACATCGAGCGCGTTGTAGCCATATAGCCCGTCCATGGCTTTGCCAGCGGAGCGCTTGGCCGCGAGATTACGTGCCTTTGCCGCCAGACCAGACAAATGGAAGACCGTCGCATTTCGCCGTGATCCCAGTTGAACACCGGCCGTCCGCTCACGTCTTAAATCTTCGTATCGCCGCAGCATGGTTTCAGTTTCGCTGGCCTGTTTGAGGCAGGCAGCCAGCACTGCCGCATCTTCGATCGCCATGGCTGCACCCTGGGCCATGAAGGGCAAGGTCGGATGGCACGCATCTCCCAGCAAAGTCACCCTGCCCTTACCCCAGGTATTCATCGGCGGTCGATCATACAGCGCCCATTTAAACAGCGAGTCTCGGTCAGCGTGATCGATCAGCTCCTGGATGTCGCTGTGCCAGCCCTCAAAGTCGTGTTTCAACTCATCAAATTCACCGCGCTCCGTCCAGGATTCAACTTCCCAGCCAGCTTTCTCAACAACACAGACACAGTTCACCTTTGCACCACCTTTGACATAGTAGTGAACAAAGTGACTGCCCGGCCCCCACCAGACCGTTGACGCGGGTTTGATCAAACCGGCCGGCAACCGCTCAGTGGGTACCAGGGCCCGCCAGGCCACGTTGCCGGTAAACGTCGGTTTCTCTTCCCCCCAGAGCTGGCTGCGCACCTGAGAGTGGATTCCGTCGGCGCCAATCAGTAGATCACCTTCGTAAATCGACGCCTGAAACTCAAGGCTGACGCCCGTGTCGCTGTCACGGAATCGAGTGATTCTGCTGCCGGTGTGCAGACGAACACCGGCCTCAGCCTCAACGGCGGCTAAAAGGATTGAAAGCAGATCACCCCGATGAATGTGGTAGTAAGGTGCCCCATAGCGTTCAAGCGCAGCTTGCCCCAGCCGGGATGAGGTCACGAGCCTGCCAGACTGCCAGTCACGAAATTCGGTACCCTCGGGCAGAAAGCCGGCCTGGCCCAGCTCGACCTCCAGATCGAGATGATGTAAGACGCGCGAACAGTTCGGCGACAGTTGAATGCCTGCTCCTGCCTCAGAGAAGGTCTGCGCCTGCTCAAACAGCTCGACCTCGTGGCCATCGCGAGCCAGGCAAAGCGCTGCGGTGAGACCACCTATTCCGCCACCGACAATCAGAATTCTCAAGCCACTTCCTGCTCTAACATTTCCTGCCGAGATCACTATGATACTCGACTCACCCGACAGCTTACATGTAGGCTGCGCTTATCTGAATTAAGTGAGGCCGACGAGCCCGCCAACAACATGCTGCTGAAAGATCTGGACATTTTTGTCGTCGCCCCGCCCGCGCCGGGCTGGGGCGGTCGTTACTGGATCATCGTCAAGCTCACAACCGACAACGGTATCGTCGGCTACGGCGAATGCTATGCCAGCTCCGTTGGTCCGAAGGCCATGCAGGCAGTCATTGAAGACATTTTTGAACGCCACATGCTGAGTGAGGCGCCCGAAAATATTGAGCTCATGTTTAGGCGCGCCTATTCCGCCGGCTTCACTCAGCGCCCTGACCTGACCGTCATGGGGGCCTTCTCGGGTCTGGAGATTGCCTGCTGGGACATTCTCGGCAAGGCACTTGAACGACCCGTGCATGCGCTGCTGGGTGGCTGCCTGAATGCGCAGGTGCGTTCCTATTCATACCTTTATCCGCTCACACACCACGACCAGGGTGAGTTCTGGCAGTCACCGGAAATGAATGCTGAAGCTGCAGCCGACATGGTCCGCCAGGGTTTTACTGCTATCAAATTCGATCCGGCCGGCCCCTATACAATTCGCGGCGGGCATATGCCATCGATGACCGACATCGCGCGCAGTGCAGCATTCTGCCGTACTATACGTGAGGCCGTTGGTGATCGCGCCGACCTGCTGTTCGGCACCCACGGGCAGTTTTCGACCGCTGGCGCGATTCGTCTTTCGCAAGCCATCGAGCCTTATGACCCGCTCTGGTTCGAAGAACCCATTCCACCGGACAACCCGCAGGCGATGGCCACAGTCGCCCGGTCGACCTCAATCCCTGTCGCTACGGGCGAACGTTTAACAACCAGGCAGGAGTTCGCCCAGGTGCTGGCCAGCGGTGCAGCGAGCATTCTGCAGCCCGCCCTGGGTCGCGCCGGCGGCATTCTCGAAGGCAAGAAGATCGCCGCCCTGGCCGAGACATACAATGCCCAGATCGCGCCTCACCTGTATGCCGGCCCGGTTGAATGGGCCGCCAACATCCAGCTGGCAGCATGCATACCCAACCTTTTGATGGTCGAAACTATTAAAACTGGCGGGGACTTTCATCTGCCGCTGATCAAGCACAGCATCCACTGGGAAGATGGCTACATCGAGGTGCCAAGGGAACCCGGCCTCGGCATTGAATTCGATGAAACATTGGCGCGTCAGCATCCATTCAAGGGCGACGCACTGCATCTGCAGATGCAAGAGGCTCCGGTAAACTACATCACAGAGAACCGGTTTCAGGGCGGCGCGCCCCGGGAAGAGAACTGAGTCTGTTGGGAAGGATGGTTGAAAGATGAATACAGTGCCGAAAGTTTTCGCCGAGGACAGACAGATCCTGGAATCCTTTCTCAGCACAGCCGCTGAGCTGTCAAGGATGCCTCACCTTAAACGCCGCAACGCCGAAGAAAGCAGATCTCTATTCGAGGCGGTAGTGGACCCTATCGACGCCCAGGCCACAGAGAGAATCCTGACCGAGTTCTTCGGGCCGGCCTTCAGTCCCGCGGGCGACAAGCCTGGCTTTTTCAAACGCAGGCGTCCGGCGCTTCGTCTGCTGGGTGGCGTTAATCCCGAACAGGTTTTTTACAGTCGTGTATTCGGCAAGGGTGAATTCTATGCCGCGATATGGCCATGGCAGTCGAGCCCTGACTGCTGCACCCTGCATCTCGGTTTCTGTGATCTGACAGACGAGGACGCTGAGTTGCTTCAGGCCATGATCAACGAGATCTGCTCGTGAGGCGAGGCATCGCCCTCTCTGTCCTGAGCACGTTCACAAGGCCAGCCGAGTGCCTAACCAACACCCCCTGAATCAAAACGCACGCCGGGCCCCGGTGTATTCCAATCGCCCGTGGGGAACGGCATAGTTAACAAAAACAACTGCATTGCCTTATGTCTTCCTTTCACTTGCTCGACCCTGAACTCCATCCCATTGTGGCGCAGGTACCGCCCTACAAATTCACCCTTGAGAACCTGGGCACACATCGTGCCCAGCGCTCTGCAGAAACTGTGCTGGGTGACCCCTCTCGGTTCGGGGTGCGGCGCGAGACTGTGACGATACCCGGCGAAGACTGCGACGTGCCCTGTCTGCTGTATATCCCAAATGAACGCAGATCCGCTGGCGGCTACCTGCATATCCACGGCGGCGGCTATGTCGGTGGCACAGTAGAAGGCTCAGACCCGATGAACACCCATATCGCCAACAAGCTTGGCGTTGTTGTACTTTCGGTGGGCTATCGGCTGGCCCCGGAGCATCCCGTACCCGCGCCCCTGAACGACTGCTATGCCGCGCTCGGCTGGTTTCACCAGGAAGCAGAGAGGCTTGGCATTAGCGCTGATCGCATCGCAATCGGCGGCGAAAGCGCCGGCGGCGGTCTGGCCGCGGCCCTCGCGATCCATGCCCGTGACCTTGGTGAATATCCTATTTGTCACCAGCACCTGACCTACCCCATGCTCGACAATCTGACCGGCACCGATAAGGCACCCGGCGATCCGCTGACGGGTGAGTTCGTCTGGAACCGGCACAGCAACAAGTTTGGCTGGGCCTGCTATCTGGGAGATCATCCAGCTGTCGCACCCCATGTTCCCTCGCGCGTCGAATCCGTGGAGGGTTTGCCCCCCACCTGGATGTTTACCGCAGCGCTGGACCTGTTCCGCGATGAAAACATCGAGTACGCCCAGCGTCTGTTTCTCGCGGGTATCCCAACTGAGCTGATCGTCATGCCAGGTGCCTGCCATGGCTTTCAATTCGTCCCCGGCACCTCGCTCGGCAGGCGCTACGTCAGCGACCACCTCGCGGCGCTGGGCAAGGCACTGGACTAACAGAGGTAAACATCAATGAGCGAAACACTGACATTTGAAGACCGCGTCGTCGTGATCACCGGCGCCGGCAATGGCATTGGTCGGGCCTACGCCCATGAATTCGCCCGCCGCGGCGCCAAAGTCGTAGTGAATGACCTGGGCGGCAGCGTCGCCGGCGAAGGCCAGGACAAGCGCTGTGCTGACCAGGTCGTCGATGAAATTATCGCGGCGAATGGCCAGGCGGTAGCGAATTACGACTCTGCCGTCGATGGTGACAAGGTCATTCAGACAGCCATGGATACCTGGGGCAGGATTGACGTCCTGTTGAACAATGCGGGTATCGCCTATGCCACCCCCATGGCAGAGATGACGCCCGATCTGTGGCAGCGGATGATCGATGTGCATATCAACGGCAGCTATGCCCCGACTTATGCCGCCTGGCAGCATATGCGGGCACAGAATTTCGGTCGGATTCTATTGACGAGTTCCCCCTTCGGCCTGCATGCCTGCGCCGGCTTCGCTCATTACTCCGCTGCCAAAGCCGCGATGATCGGGTTGATGAAAGCCCTGACCCTTGAGGGCAAAGCAGCAAATATCCACTGCAACGCGGTGGCACCCTACTCAGCCAGCAGAATGACCGGCTTTGACAATGACGCACAGGCCAGCAGTCCGGTCAGCCCTAAGTTCCTGGCCCAACTCGTTGTTTGGCTATCCCACGAAAGCACCGAGGAGACCGGCAGCGTGTTTGAACTGGGTGGCGGCTATATCCATAAGGTGAGAGTCGCCATGGGCCAGCAAATGCATCTGGCAGAGGATGACTACACAGCTGAAAACATCGCTGCGCAGGCGAGTCAGCTGAATGATTTCTCCGGCGCAACCTTCCCCGAAGTCGGCGACTACAACACTATTGGCAGGGCAGTTTACGGCAGCGACACTGATTCACTGGTTTGAG
>JAYQAI010000063.1:0-19077 GCA_038136715.1 Gammaproteobacteria bacterium
CACCAGGACGTCCATGAGTCGCATCAGGAACAGCGTGCGCTCGGTCTGCATGCCCTCGAGGGCAACATCAAAGCCGGTCGCATTCAGCAGGAATCCGCCCGCAGCCAGGGCCAGGGCCATGCCAAGCTTGACCACCCACCAGAAGATCGAGCCGAACATGCCTTCCCGGCGTTCGTGGGTCTCCAGCTCATCAAGGTCGCAAACGTCGGCAATCATCGAACCCATCAGTGTGAACAGGCCACCAAGGCCAAAAGCGATGAACGGCGCCGGCAGCAACAGCAGCAGCGGATAGTCCGGGTTATAACAAAACCATTTCATACCGTAGCCGCAGACAGAGATGCCAGTAGCAACAAAAAATGCTTTGCGTTTGCCTATGCGGGTTGCGAGCCAGGTGATGATGACGATGACGCAGAAAGTGGAGATAGCCGAGACTGTGCCTGACCAGCCGGCATACTCGGCGCCTGTGACCGTGTCGCCGCCAAAGACGTAATAGATAATCACGTAGGACTGGAAAGCAGCGATCAGCATGAAGCCATTGAAAACGAGGAACGTGGCAGCGCAGAGTTTAAGAAAAGGGCTGACTTTGAGTGTGGTGATGAAGCTCTTGAAGAATGCGACGATGCTTTCCCGGATCGCGTCACTGCTGGCCTTGGGTGTTGTTGTTGTGTTGGCCGTCAGCTCCGACGCTGACAACAATTGGTAGCGCTCCCGCAAGAATATCGCAGGCATTACGCCCAGAACGATCACCACCAGCCCGATCAGAATGGCCAGATTTGCCGCGCCTTCGACCATGTCGTCGAAATAGTCCAGCTGCATAATCAGCAGAAACCAGGGCGCCACCGCATAGGCCAACTGGCTGACGAAGTTCTGGACACCCATCAAGCGGGTACGTTCGTGGTAATCCGGCGTCAGCTCATAGCCAAGCGCTACCCAGGGTGTCGCGAACACAGTGTAGGCGAGGTAGAGCACCATGGATCCGCCGAGGAAAAACCAGAAATAGTAGGTTTCACTCTCGCCCCGTGGGAACTGCCAGAGCAGCGCAAACACGATACCTGCCGCGATGGCACCGACAAGAATATAGGGTCGTCGACGACCCCAGCGCGATCGTGTGCGATCGGAAATAAATCCCATCAGGGGGTCAGTGATGGCGTCCACGAGACGGGGCAGGGCGCCGAGCAGGCCCACCAGTGCGGGGTTCATGCCGAGGCCGAGGTTCAGGACGATGGTCATACCGCCAATCGCCGCGGCGAGCAGGTTGTTGACGAAGCCGCCGATGCCATAGATGACTTTAGCGGTAAATGGAATCCGGTCTTCCGGCTTCGTCTCGTGACTGGCCTTCGCGTTCATAGGAATCCTTTTTGTTGGTCTTTTCTCTGGCGGTGGGTCTGTGTCTACACACCCAGTTTGGGTTGGCCATCTTTATCCCAGATGCCCCAGAAGGCGCCAACGTCACCCTCCTTATCAACTTTCCAGGCTTCGTCGAACGCCGAGAAATAGAAGACTTCGATATTTTCTTCCTCGGCCCACTGGAAGGTATCGATGAAATACTTGAGCGCGTTTGCGGCGGAAGGCACGCCACCGCCATAAGGTGTTCCGATGCTGGGCCAGCCGGTCTCGCTGACGATAACGGGTTTGTTCCCCGCCACGCGCTGGGCACGTCGATACATATCCTTCATGTAGGGCAGGGCATGTTCTGCGGGGCAACCCTCCCAGAAGGGATAGCAGTTCGCCAGGATCACTTCACAGGCTTCGGTCACTGCCGGGTGATCAACAAACTTGAAGTAGGCATCAACGTAACCGACCAATACATTGGGTACAGCTGCCTTGGCGCGCCTGATGTAGTCGATCAGCGCCGTTTCGGACAAGTCATCACGCAGTAGTACCTCGTTGCCGACCGCAAGAATATCAACCTGACCCTGAGCGGCGAGTTCAATCGCTTTGGCCAACTCTTGCTCATTTAATTTTTCATCGTCTTCCAGCCAGACGCCTACCATAGTCTTGAGACCGAGTGCCTTGGCAACCCCTGGAATCAGCTCGTTGCCCTCGGTGCAGGAAAATGACCTGACCCAGCGAGTGTGCGGCGCAACGATCTCAAGGCGCGCGGCAATCTGTTCCCGAGCCAGCTCTGTTCCCGGACCCTGGCCCTCGGTGTAGGCGCTGAAACAGACGCCGTGGATTCGGCTCTCGAGCAGTTCCCGGGTCAGGCCGTGGAGTTCGGCTGCAGTCAGACCGTTGAGGTCAATACCTGCCAGTGACAGGTACTTGTCTTTGTACAGTGACATGTTGGCTAACGCTCGCTCAGGTCTGTTTGTTCGTCGACATCGTCGATCAGCGCTCGGGATAGATATCCTTGCTGCTGAGGTCAACTTCGATGCGGGTAATCGCGCCATCCCGGTTGAAGATATGAGTGCTGTCAGCTGCTGTCAGCGTGAGTCCGTCTGTGACGCTGGCATGACCATCGGCATAGGCGACGGTGATTCGATTCGTGCCGGTGAGCTGGTAGACGATGGGCACCTGGCACCAGGTAAAGGCCAGGTGATTGATGTCCAGGTTCAGGTTCTGCCAGATGTTATTAACGTCGAGGTATTTTAATGAACCGGGTGCTCTTAGAAATTCAGCGCGGCGCAGCAAGCGCGGCATAAAGTGAATGCCGCCCTCACTGACCCTGACCCCGAGTTCGCCGAACCGAGTCAGCAGCTCCTCTTTAACCTGCCCGGTCATGCCGGGCTGCTGGGCGCCGGCATGCTTTGGACTGTGTGAGTAGGGATCCGTTGGAAAGGCACCATACTGCTCAGGCGACTTGTTAAAGCCCAGTCCGTGTCGGACCCGGTAGTAAAGTGTCCCGAGTCGAGAGATTGTTGCAGTGGAAGCGTTGTCTTCGATGGCCCTGAAGAAATTTTCCTGCACGGCCAGCAGCAGTTTAGCCACCATATGCCAGTAAATGCTGCCAAGACCCTCGAAGCCAAACATGCCGCCGGATCGGCCTGTGAAAGCAAGGTGATTAAAAACCTTTTCATAGAGCTCGAGCAGAGCCTCCCGATTCGCCGCCACTTCGTCGGAGTGCAACTCCGCCACATCGTCAAGTCTGGCTGTAAGATCGCCAGCATTAGCGAACGCCGCGTTAAAACGATAGTCGCCGTCTGCGTCTTGATAGATCAGCTGATTGTCGCCTGCTTCAAGCAGTTCCAGCAGCCAGGGCAACTTTTCAACATCACTTCTCGGGATCACATTTTTTTCAAGAAAATTCGGCAGGGGGCGATCCGGGTAGAGCATGAAACTCTCCTGGTCGCGGCGATACAACTGACTGTTGAAGAGCCGATCGATGATGTCGGGCACGGTATCGATATCGATGCCGCCGCTGCTGAGCGCAGCCACCTGGCCCTCCAGCATGGCATAAAGCGCTTCGACGTGTGCGCCTTCGGCATCGACGCGCATCAGGTTGTAGGCCTCGTAGAGGCCGCTTTCGCGTCTATTATGCGTGATACTGTGATCAATCAGTGCGAGCGCCTCGGCGAACAGGTCGAAGATCGGCCTGGTCTGCTGGACAGTTGTTGAGAAATTACCGCTGTGGTCATAGATTTTGCTGCGGTAGCGGGTTGCCGCCTCGCCAAGTCGGGTAATTGACTCCAGGCGCTGTGCCGGCGTTGTCTTTTTGTCGCCGACTTCCTGACGTGTGGCTGCAAGCGCACTGGTCGTTTCCGACAGCCACTCACTTACCTCGGTGGTGAGCTCGACGCTCTTCAGGTTGTCCTCCAGCAGCTGCTGCAGGAACTCAATGTAGCGGCGCATATAGCAGAGTGTGACCATCGATAGTCCGTGTCCTACCAGCGCGTTGTTCGCATCGTTCCACTCGGGTCGCTGGGTGTTCAACCAGATGCCGCCGTCGATAACGAGGTTACAGAGTTTCGCCAGCAGGGGTACCAGCAGTTTTTCTGTCAGGTTAACAAGGTAAACGTCGTCAGCTGCATTGTGTACAGACTTGCCATCGGCGCCGACTGCGGCGACCCTGGCTCCGATAACGTCGGCGAGGGCGAAATCGTAGCTGATGGTGGACTTGGGATCTCGGCGCATCTCTTCAAACGAGTGAATCCTGTAGGGGACATGGGCATAGGAGAAGACTGGTGTCGTCAGCAGTTCAGACAGTCGTCCCGGGTGGTGGTCGCGTGACAATTCCAGCAGTTTCAGCAGGTAGATGATCTGGTGATCACCCCAGTAGCCAATATAGCTCCATGGATCATCCGGATCCTCGATCTCCCAGTCGATGCCTTCCTTGGTGATGCGGTAAGGATTGTGACCGTCCATGGTTGAGGCATTCACAAACTTTGCGATCATATGCTCAATGTAGGAGGGGTGGCTCAGAACCAGCGCCTCCCAGTTCTGGAAGATGTCACGCCAGTTGCCCTGGTAGGACAGTAGGTCCCTGCCATCGTCATGTTTCAGTTTGATCTCGAAGAAATTCCAGGGCCGGCTCGGGTCACCATGCCGCCGCCCGAACATGATTGGCAGGTATTCGAGGCAGAGCCGCTGCAGCTGCGGGTCGGCTGACTCATCGGCGAAGTCGGCGAGCTCCTGAATCGTCAGGGTCTCCGGCAGGTTTTCCAGTGTTGCCTGGTGTCTTGAATAAATCGCTCGATTGAACAACTTTAACGTGTGTAAAAGGTCGTCCTTATCAATGTTGTACTGGTTGGCAAAGATGCCACCGCGTAAGACGTTGAAGGTGACATTGGCCGTATGATGTTTCGCGACATTTTCCTCATCGACTGACTGGAAGCCGTCGGCGCGACCGAGAATTCTGGCGAGTTTATCGTTGTTGCTCGCGATACTCTTGGTCACGCGCTGTTGCAGTTCGCCTTTGGCTTTGAGTTCGTGACGCAGCGCAACGACCGCCGCCTGATCCTGCTCGACATCTGCGATGATCTGCCAGTTTCGGGACTCTTTCGCATCCAGGTTTAATGCAGTGCTGAGAAAGTAGCAGCCGCGGATACCGCGCTTATGGGCTTCGGTTTCCGGGTCGCTGCCGAGGCGAAAGGCCTTCAGTTGTTCCGACGAAATCAGGGTGTGGCAACCGTCCAGGCCCAGCGAGAATACCGTCGTCGCCCGCAGCGATTCGGCTGGTTCTGCTCGGTCGGTAATGCCCGAGTACAGTGTGTATAGTGCGAGGCCCGAGACCGTGTCCAGTTCTGACCACTTGTAAGCGTCCACCAGGTTACTGGTGTTCAGCTGGCTGAATGCCGGCGTGCCTGCAGGCAACAGATTCTGGATGCCATCGACAATATTGATGATGCGCGGTTCGGCTTCCAGATTCTCGATTTCACTGGTGCGGATGAAGCCGTAGGCCTCACTGGTCTGCCAAGTCAGGCGAAAGCACAGCCCCAGGTCGTGATTGATCTCCTCAAATCGCAGCTTGTCGCCGAGCGCGCTCTTGAACAGATTGCGGCTGACGTCGTAGTAACCGTCCAGCCCCTGATTAAACGGTTCCCAGACCCAGGTTTGCTGGTTGTTCGATACTCGAATCAGCGTTTTTGAACCAGTGTGGGTTGTACTGTCCTGAATCTTGTCGACGGTTGTGTAAGGGAAGAGCGGGGTGTCGGGGGAGACGCGGCCCGCAGTCAACCCGCCATTCGATGAAATAAACAGCCAGTGATCACTCGCCGAAATAAGGCTCATGAAGAAAGGCGGCATCTGATCAACATTGTAGATGGCGCAGAAGTCTTCGCCATCAATCGAGATGAAATCGCCAATCGGTGCAGGGATCGCGTTCTTGTTGTTATGTACTGCTTGGCTCATGAAGTGATCCGGTTTCTGTTTCAGTTGGCCTGGAAGACGCGAATGTAGTCAACCAGCATGTGCTGTGGGAATTCAGTATTGGCGTTGGGTGGTCCCGGCCAGTCGCCACCAACAGCGACGTTGACGATGAGGAAAAACTCCTCGCGAAATGCTGCGAGCCCAGGTGAATCATCGATATCCATAGTGTGGTAGAGGATATCGTCAACAAACCAATTTAGCTGGTTCTCATCCCAGGTGAGGCTGAACACATGGAAGCTGCTGTCGAGCGTCTGGCCGGGCGGCAGCTTCGTGCTTCCGCCGTACTGGGCTGCCGCGCCCGCATTGTCCCAGTGCGCCGTACCGTAGACGGTATCCTCACCACCACTGCCGCCCACCATTTCCATGATGTCGATTTCGCCGCTGGCGGGCCAGCCGACCGTGGCGAAACTGACACCCAGCATCCACAGCGCCGGCCAGAGGCCTTTACCTCGTGGCATTGCGGCGCGAATATCGACCCGCCCGTAACGGAAGGTGAATTTATCCTGGGTTGTCAGGCGGGAGGAGGTATAGCTGCGTCCGCCAAAATTTTCCGCTTTCGCGGTGATAACCAGCAGGCCTTCAGTGACCTGGGTGTTCTCGCGGCGATAGTACTGCAGTTCATTGTTGCCCCAGCCGTTGACGCCGGTGCCGATCTCAAAGTTCCACTGGGATTCGTCCAGGACCATGCCGTCAAATTCATCGGCCCAGTGCAGTGTGTACCCCGCGTAGGAAGTCGGCGAGGTTGGGCCGTCAAGGTTCGGATTGCGCCAGGGCTGGTCTCCCACACTGTCCTCCGTGTCTGATTCATCTGCGTCTGCACCGGTTTCCCAACGGACATTGTCTATCAGGAAGATCGTGTCGGTAAAACCTGTTGCCCAGATCACAATGCCCGTGTCCACTTGTGTCAGGTCCAGGTCCTGCGCAACAAGACTATCAATTGGGATACTGAATGATTGCCAGTCGGTTGTGCTTACGGGGCCAAGATCGTAGTCACCTGAGGTGCAGGGGTAGACGCAGTCGACTTTCATGGTCAGGTATGGGTCGCCGGAGACGATACGTGCGTCAAACTTGAGGCTGCCACCCGCATAAGCAGACAGATCGAGCGGCGATGAGGCCTTGGTGAAAATACCCGTGATAAGCCCGGCGCTGTTGTGACTGATCTGGAGGACTGCGCCACGCTCAGCATCATTGATGATTTCCCAGTCAATATTAGGGCAGCCGGCGCCATTGTCGTTTTCACAAAGCGCGAAGTCGATGCCTTCGTCGTAGGCATTCAGGCCGAGGTCCCAGTCTGCGCCGACGCTGCCCCCGGAAAAAACTGTGAGCGTCACAGTTTCTGTTGCGGAATCTGAATCAGGCTCGGGTACGGGTTCGACAATCACTGTGCGAGTGGTGCTGGCTTCGTTGCCGGCGGCATCGGTGGCGGTATAGGTCAGTGTATAGGTGCCGGGTGCCGTGCCGACGCTGCCGGCTATTGTTACATCGACGCTGCCGTCGACATCATCTGTCGCTGTGGCTCCTGCCTCTTCATAATTTTCAGCCGAAGTCAGGGTAATTTCCTGCGCCCCGCTGAGCGTAATAACGGGCGCTACAGTATCGGCGGCGGGTTCTACTGCGGGCGCTGGCGCCGGTGAAGATCCCCCGCCTCCGCCGCCGCAGGCGGTCAGCAGCAGCGATGTGGTGATCAGCGAGGCAAAAAGTTTTCTACACATAGGTGGCGACTTGGCTTTGATAGATTGCAAGCGGTGGCTGCACTTGCCACAATTTCTTTATTTCCAGCATTCTGCTGATTATCGGGCGTCATAGTTCGTTACAGCTGCTTGGTGTATTCTTGAAAAAACGTCGGTATACTCCGAATAAATGACAGCGTTGTCAACTCTGGAAGAAGGGGTTAGAATCGTGTCATTCGGTTTCAGGTCGTGGGCTTTTTTGTATTGGTTTTTGACCGGACAGCAAACGTCACGGGCCTCGTGGTCCGGCTTTGGTCGAGATCGGGCTGAATAAAGAACAAATAATCGGACCTTCGAAAGGTCGGCTCTCTGAGGGGATCATCAGTATGCGGTTCAAAAGGAAACTTCTTTCTACCAGCGTGGCGCTTGCGGTTGCAGGTAACGTCTCGCCTGCGTTTGCAGAACAGGCGCAAACGGGCAAGCAACAAGTGGTCGAAGAGATCGTCGTCACCGGTATCCGTGGTAGCCTTAAGCGATCCATGGACATCAAGCGCGAGGCCATGGGCGTGGTCGACGCCATCTCGGCTGAGGATCTGGGTGAGTTCCCTGATGCCAACCTCGCTGAATCACTGCAGCGAGTCACCGGCGTGTCAATTTCCCGCGAGCGTGGTGAAGGCAGCCAGGTCACGGTTCGCGGCTTTGGTCCGGAATACAACCTGGTAACCGTCAACGGTCGCCAGATGCCAACGCACTATGGAGCTTCCCGTTCATTCGACTTCGCTGATCTGGCGTCAGAAGGGGTCGCGGGTGTGCAGGTTTACAAGACCGGCCGCGCGGATGTGCCGTCAGGTGGCGTCGGCTCAACTATCAACATCTCGACGCCGGAACCGCTGCGCGGCGAGCCGACGACCTCGCTCGCAGTCAAAGCAGTACACGACACTTCGACGCGGGAAGGTGATGATGTTACCCCTGAGTTTTCCGGTATCTACCTCAACCGATTCATGGATGACACTGTCGGTATCGCTATCACCGCGAGCCGCCAGGAGCGAAACACCGGTGTCAACGCTGCCAGTGTAGGCGGCTGGTATACACGCCCCGGTGACGACATTCTGCCGAATGGCAATACCGATGCGAAGCTAGCCAATGATGCCAATCAGGTCAATCGCCCGCAGACGGCTGACAGCTCCTATTCGCTGCCACAGTCCATGGCCTACAACATTGCTGAATTTGAAAGTGAGCGCACCAACGCTCAGGTCGTGCTGCAGTGGGCGCCACGCGAAGACGTTACTCTGACACTCGATTACATTTACTCCGAGTTTGAGCTGGAGCGCTCTTACAGTGACCTCTCGGCCTGGTTCTCCAACACGGCTGCCGTGTCACAATCCAGTGAATGGACCAATGGACCCATCGCTTCGCCCATCATCTATTCCGAGGTCGTTGATAACGCTGACTTCGCCATGGGTACGGGTGAAGATGGCCGCAAGAATGAGAACAAGTCCGTCGGTTTCAACGTCGAATGGGCCGTGCGCGATAACCTTGTGCTTGAACTGGATTACCATGATTCGTCTGCAGAGACCGGCGCCAACAGCCCGAACGGTACCAGCTCGCTGATTACTATCGCGACTTTCAACAAGGTGGGCCAAAGCATCATCACGGGCTTCGATATGCCGGTTATGTCGCTGAATCTCAACTCTGGCGGTGAAGCCAACCGCCCGCTCTACAAGAATGACATGATCATCACTGGTAGTGTTTTCTCGAACGATGCCGCCAAGATGGACATCGAAGAAACCCGGGTCAGTGGTACCTGGGAGATCGATGAAACCACCAGCATTGATTTTGGTGCTGTCGTGAATGAGGTCAGCAACCGGTCAGTCTCGAGTGTTGTGCAGCTGAATACCTGGGGCGGTATTACTGATCCCGGTGATATCGCTGATATTGTCACGCGTGCATCGATTGATGATCAGTTTGACGAGCTCTCTGGTCACAACCACCCGGACCTGCAGACTGAGTATTTCGTTGCTGACCTTGCCGCACTGGCAGCAGCCGGTGAGGCTGCTTACGCCGCCAGCGGCGATGCATATGAAGCCGTCGGTGACTGTGGTACGGGTTACTGTGCCTCGACTGACTGGCCCAACGATATCCGCACAACGGAAGAATCGACGGCTGCATGGGTGCGTCTGAACTGGAGCAGCTACATCGGTGACATGCCGGCCAACCTGCATGTCGGCGTCCGTTATGAAGAAACCGAGGTCACTTCCGCGGCGCTCTCTACCCTTTACTCAGGCTCACGCTGGTCGCGAGCAGGCAATGAACTTTTTGTCACCGAAGCGACCGATGCAGATGGGAATACGATCTCTGGTTTCGAAGATTTCGAAGGTGACTACGAAATCCTGATGCCCAGTCTCGACTTTGACATCGAAGTCATCGAGAACGTCGTGCTGCGAGCGTCCTACAGCAAGACCATCACACGGCCGAGTTACGAAGACATCAAGGGTGGTCTGACGGCGAGTAGCACACAGTACTTCCCGAATGTGAATCCGCAGGCGTCTGCTGGTAACCCGGGCCTTGAGCCGATCAAGTCTTCGAACCTGGATTTCTCTGTCGAGTGGTACTACAGCCCTGACAGTTATCTGTCTATTGGCTACTTCAGAAAGGATGTCGATGATTTCATCGGCACAGGTTTCGAGGAAGACACACTGTTTGACATCCCCAATATCATTGGTGGTGCGCTCTGGAACCAGGCTATTTCCGAAAGTGGTCTCGATCCGAACAACTACACTGCGGTAGGTCGTTACATTCTGGATAACTTCCAGGATGATCCAAACGTCGACGGTGAGACGATCCTGGGCGTTGCGGGCGATCCATCAATTGTCTGGTCGCTGACTCGACCGGTGAACCAGGAAGATGCCAAGGTCGATGGCTGGGAGATCAACCTGCAGCATACCTTTGGTGATACCGGGTTCGGCTTTATCGTTAACGCCACGGTTGTGGATGCCAATATCGGTTATGACAACTTCAATCCGCTTGAAGGCCAGTTTGTCTTGAACGGTCTGAGTGATTCAGCGAACTTCATCGCTTTCTACGACAAAGAGAAGCTGCGGGTGCGACTGGCATATAACTGGCGGGATGATTTCCTGGCGGGCGCCGGTCAGGGCCAGGGTACACTGACAAACCCCACCAATGTTGAAGAATACGGTCAGCTCGACCTGGGTGTGACCTACAACTTCAGTGACAATCTGACGTTCTATTTCAGTGGTCTGAACCTGACCGATGAGACGCGGCGTGTCTTCGGCCTGACCGAAGATCAGGTGCTGCAGGCCGTGCAGCTGGGCCCCAGATACGATCTGGGTGTCAGATACACGTTCTAAGGCGGTCAACGCGTAACACAAAAAGCCGCCTTTTCAGGCGGCTTTTTTGTGGCGTGAGGAGACGTACGGCTGACATAATGAAGGGCTATGACTAAACGAACCAGGCGTATTGTGATCGTTGGTGGTGGTACTGCCGGCTGGTTGTCCGCTGCCGTTATCGCCGCCGAACACGGTGTTGATGTTGCGTCTGAAGCAGGTCAGCCTCGCTTTTCAGTCACGCTCGTTGAGTCTCCCGACGTTCCTACCATCGGTGTTGGTGAAGGTACGTGGCCTTCAATGCGATCAACGTTGCAGAAGATCGGCATCTCAGAAAGCGATTTCATCGCGCAGTGCAATGTCAGCCTCAAGCAGGGCACGCTGTTCAGGAACTGGTATCGGCATGGCGAGAATTACGTCCATCCGTTCACGGTACCGCACGGCTATAACCGGATGAACCTCGCGCCCTATTGGCAGGTGCACCACGCGGATCAAAGATTCGCCGACGTGGTTAGCCCGCAGGCGTCAGTGGTTGAGCAGTACCTTGCGCCAAAACAGAGCTCGACGCCGGACTACGCGTTCGTGTTGAACTATGGCTACCATTTGGATGCCGGCAGATTCGCCGACCTGCTGAAGTCTCACTGTGTCAAGAATCTGGGTGTTCAGCACACCAGTGCCAATGTTACCTCTGTTGAGGCAGACAACGGCGGTGATATTGCGGCCATAGTGACCGACAGCGCAGGCCGGATAGAAGGTGACCTGTTTATCGACTGCAGTGGCAGTCGCAGCCTGTTGCTGGCAGAACACTATGGCGTGCCTTTTGTCTCTGCAAGCGATGTGCTCTTCAACGATTCTGCGCTGGCAATGCAGGTGCCATATCGTGAGCCTGAGTCACCCATTAATTCCTGCACCTTGTCAACGGCCCAGGCCGCCGGTTGGATCTGGGATATTGGCCTCAGCAGCCGACGCGGTGCAGGGTGCGTCTATTCCTCAGCGCACCAGTCTGAAGATGAGGCCGCGACATTGCTCTATCGTTATCTTGAGGCAGAGCCAGAGTTAGCGGCTGCGGCGGACCTGCAATACCGCAAGCTCAGTTTCAAACCTGGTCACCGCGCGGAGTTCTGGCATCGAAACTGTGTTGCTGTTGGGATGGCGTCTGGTTTTATTGAGCCTCTTGAAGCCTCAGCCCTTGCCCTGGTTGAATTATCGGCCAAGATGATCGCGGAACAACTGCCTCACGACCGTGCTGCGATGGAGATCAGCGCGCGGCGCTTCAATAAGAAGATGTTAAAACGCTGGGATCGAATTATTGAGTTTTTGAAGCTGCACTATGTGCTCAGCGACCGCCAGGAAGACTATTGGCAGGACAATCGTGCCGTTTCGAGCCTGCCGGAATCCCTTGCGGAAGCGCTTGAGTTCTGGCGTTATCAGAGTCCCTGGCACAACAATTTCGAACCAGACGACCTGTTTCCGTCGGCAAGCTATCAATACATCCTATATGGTATGCACTTTGAAACGACGCCGCGCTTGACGCGTCCCAGGAATCACGCAGAACTGGATGTTCGCGCGGAACAGCTGATCCGTGAAAATGCTGAACGCGTTCAAAAGATTGAATCTGCTTTGCCGACCAATCGTGAGTTGCTGGGCAAAGCAGTGAACTTCGGCTTCAGAGACAGTCAAGTTCCGCAGCCGATAAGGAACACCAGATGAACGCTTACGAACTTCTTGATAAGGAAAGTCACAAATCTCTGAAAGTGAGAGCCGGCCGAGGAGCTGCGCTTGGCGATTCAGTCATGCATGCCATGACCTACCCCATGGAATTTCGTGATGTGCAGGCAAACTATCCAATACTTTTTACCCGTGATCCGGCAAATGGTGCCTACCTTGCGACCGCCATATTCGGGTTTGAGGATAATGAAAACCTGTTCCTTGATGGTGATGAGTGGCTCGCATCTTATGTGCCTGCCATGGTTCGACGTCAGCCTTTTATGATTGCGCGCCAGACGCTGGAGGGCGGGGAAGAGCGCTCTGCGGTATCCATCGATATGGGTCATCCGCGGGTTAGTGAAGATCAGGGTGAAGCCTTGTTTACTGAGGCGGGTGAACCGAGTGAGTTCCTCAACAGCAGTATTGATCTGCTACACCAGATCAGTCAGGGCGTTGACCACAACCGTGGATTTATCGAAGCCCTCATCGCGCATGAATTGCTTGAGGCGGTTACGTTGGATTTCACCTTCAACGATGGCACGAAAACGAGTCTTCAGGGTTTTTTCACTGTCGCAGAAGAAACGCTTTATCGGCTCGATGGGGAAACACTGGCCGACTTGAACCAGGCTGGTTATTTGCAGCCCATCTTCATGGCAGTTGCTTCACTGGGTCAACTGCGGGCGCTCATCGAGAAGCGGAACGAGCGCGCGCTCGCCGGCCGCGGCATCTAGGGCGGGACTGGCGAACTGCTATGTCAATCACGGTGATCGAGCACAAGGGCAATGACTTGCTCGATGTTGATCACTTCGTCTCGGAAGTTCTCGGCTCTGCTGAGCCTATGCTGATCCGCGGCCTGGCTCGGAACTGGCCTGCCGTCAGTGCCGGGCTACAGTCCAGTGACGCGATAGCCGCTTATCTGCAGCGTTTTAGCACGGCAAAAGAGGTTACCGCTTTGCTGGGTGGTGCTGAACATCGGGGACGCCTCTTTTACAACGAGGCGATGGATGGATTTAATTTCGAATACAAAAGAACAACCCTGACACAGGCGATTGAACGCCTGCTGCAGTCAGAAGCGCAGCCTGATCCTGAGACGTTGTATGTCGGCTCAACCAATGTTGATCACTGGTTGCCTGGTTTCCGTTCGGAAAATGATCTGCCTGTGGGGGAGTATGAGCCTCTCGTCAGCATCTGGCTCGGCAATCGCAGCACAGTCGCTGCTCACTATGATTTCCCTTCCAACATCGCGGTTGTGGTTGCGGGTCGACGTCGGGTTACGCTGCTGCCGCCGGAACAGTTGGAAAACCTCTATGTCGGGCCACTTGATCTGACACCGGCAGGGCAGTCAATCAGCCTGGTTGATTTCAGCGCGCCCGATTACGAACGCTTTCCCCGGTTTCGCGAGGCGCAACAGGCAGCCCTCAAGGTTGAACTGGAACCGGGCGATGCCATTGTTATACCCAGCATGTGGTGGCATCACATGGAGGCGCTGGAGTCCTTCAATGTGCTGGTGAACTACTGGTGGCGGGATACGCCAGCTTTCATGGGGGCCCCGCTTAATGTGCTGCAGCATGCGCTGCTGGGTTTGCGGGATCTGCCGCCAGAGCAGCGTGCTACCTGGGAGCGGATTTTCGATCACTATGTGTTCAACCCTAAGCCTGAAAACTTTTCGCACATCCCTGCGTCCGCGCGAGGTGTGCTCAATCCGATCGGGGAAGATGTGGCTGCGGGTTTGCGCGCAGCCCTCAGAAAAAAATTGTTGTGAGGCTGTGACCCGCTGTGATGGGACGAAAAGGAGAGCGTGATGGATAAGCCCGGTGTAACCAATGTGCTCATTGTTGGAGGCGGCACGGCGGGCTGGTCGGCTGCAGCCGGACTGGCGCAATTGATCGGCAAGAATCTCAATATCTCTCTCGTCGAATCTGACCAGATCGGCACTGTCGGCGTTGGTGAGGCGACGATCCCGACATTTCTTTTGCTGCATCGCCTGTTGCAGATCAACGAAGCAGAATTTCTCGCCGCAACCCAGGGCACAATCAAGCTGGGTATTTCGTTTGAGAACTGGAAGGCTGTTGGCGAGAAATATATACATGCCTTTGGTTTTACCGGGCAAGGTTGCTGGGCCGCAGGGTTTCAGCACTTCTGGTTAAAGGGCAAAGAACTGGGCATCAGTGATGACTACAGTGTTTACTCGCCGGAACTGATGGCTGCAAGAGCTGGTCGATTTGGGTTTCTGAAGCAGGACCCGCTCAACTATGCCTACCATCTGGATGCGACCCGCTATGCCCAATACCTGCGTCGCCGGGCCGAACAGGCTGGCGTGAAACGGATTGAAGGCCGGATCGTGACGGTGAACCAGGACGCATCCGGCGATATCAGCGACGTGGTGCTGGAATCTGGGCAGAAAGTAGAGGCGGATTTCTTTATCGACTGCAGCGGTCTTGCCGCGCTTCTGATCGACAAGACTCTGGCGTCGCCTTTTGAAGACTGGTCGCACTGGCTGCCCTGTGACCGGGCTGTTGCGGTGCAGACGTCGGCCGATGCTGACCCTATCCCCTACACACGATCCATTGCCCACCCGTTTGGCTGGCAATGGCGCATACCTCTGCAGCATCGCGTTGGCAACGGTTTGGTTTTCTCAAGCAGCCATGTGTCGGATGATGTCGCCACCGAAACGTTGCTCAGCAACATCTCGGGTGAGCGACTGATTGAGCCCCGGGTTATCAGGTTCCGCACCGGTCAGCGCCGCGCCAGCTGGACGCGCAACTGCGTGGCGATCGGGTTGGCTGCTGGCTTCCTGGAACCGCTGGAGTCGACCAGTATTCACCTGATTCAGCGCGGCATCGTGCGCCTGATGCAGATCTTTCCTTTCGGAGGCGTGAATGAGGCTGACCGAACCGAGTTTAATCGACAAATGAGCGCCGAGTTCGATTTCATTCGTGACTTTATCATCATGCATTACCACCTGAACGAGCGTACAGACTCGGACTTCTGGACGAAGTGCCGCGAGATGCCCATTCCCGAATCGCTGCAGCACCGTTTGGAACTGTTCCGTGAATCGGGACGAGTGTTCCAGCAGGAGGGCGATATTTTTGGCGAAAACAGCTGGACCCAGGTCATGATGGGCCAGGGGTTGCAGCCACAGAGTTACCATCCGATCGTCGACATGATGGGTGACGAGGAATTTCGGCGCTTCATGCTGCACCAGAAACAGAAAGTAGAGGCAGCGGTCAGCCAGTTGCCGTCGCATGGTGAATTTCTCTCTCGCTATTGTCCGGCTGACCTGGATCTCTGACCTCTTTTAAGTATCTGTTTTATCTGGCTTTTGTCGTTGGTGTAGGATTTCAGCGGGCGATAAAATTTGCGCAAATTAGGTAATGACAGCGTTGTCATATTTGCGTATTATGTGTTGGGGTAGGTGCCATAGAAGCACCCGTACAATTCGAACAAATCATCGATTTAAGCAACCAACGATCGACTATCTCATTGAGGGGAAGTTATGCAACCGCATTCAATGGTGACAAATAACTCGGGCTGGCATGCCGGCAAAGTCAGACGCAGCAGACTGGGTTCGGTTCTTGCCGTCCTCGGTCTCTTACTGCTCACTGCCTGTGGCGGCGGTGGCGGTGGAGGCGGTGACCCGGTCACTGATAACAACCTGCCCGAGCCCGGACCTGACGGTACAACGCCAACGCTGGTATCGGTAACGATCAAGCAGTCGCGCGACAAAGATCCAAAACCCGGCGGTACCGCCAAATTGGGTCAATCTGTAAAAGTAGAGATTGAGGCAAGCGAAGCACTGTTGAAGCCGGTTATCACGATCAACGGCGTTGCCGCGGAAGTTACCGGTAAGGTCAACACCTGGAGCGGCGAGCGTGAGATGACCGAGGCCGATGTTGACGGTGTCGTCAGCTTCTCTGTGGCATTTGAAGATGCCAGTGGTGAAGTCGGTGTGACGGTTTATGAGACGACGGACGGCAGTCAGGTCACCTACTGCGCCGAAGGTTGTCCCGAGTCGGGCGCAACATCACTCGCAGGCGACTGGCGTCTCGACGGTGATGGTGCGGCCTCCGTTGGTCCCAGCGCAGGCAGCGCTGAATGGTGGTCGTCATCTGCGGCGAACGGCGCCGGTCCCGAGGAGCGCGCCTGTTGGTTCGACGATGTATATCGCCTTGGTGAAGACGGTTCTTTCCAGAACATTCTCGGTGAAGAAACCTGGGTTGAGGCCTGGCAGGGCGGTATGGATGCCTGTGGTGCGCCGGTCGCGCCTCACAATGGCAGTTCAGCCGGTACCTATACTTATGATGAACTCACCAGCACCCTCACAGTGACCGGGCAGGGCAACTACTTGGGTCTTGCCAAAGCCGTCAACGGCGAAGAGCTGGCCAACCCGGGTGATGCACCGGAGCAGATTGTCTATGAAGTGCTGACCTTGGATGGCGACAACATGACAGTCACGCTGGAGACCACTCCCGGTGTATGGTGGACCTTCCGTCTGGCACGTGCGCCGAAGTCCCCACTGGCTGGTTTGTGGAAGCTGGATGGTGACGGTGCGGCCTCTGTCGGCCCGGCCCCTGAAAGTGCTGAATGGTGGGCATCGACTGCCGCGAATGGAGCGGGTCCGAACGAGCGCGCCTGCTGGTTCGACGATGTCTACCAGTTCGATGCTGACGGTTCCTTCATGAACGTGCATGGTGCCGAAACATGGATAGAAGGTTGGCAGGGTGGCTCTGATGCGTGTGGTGCGCCGGTTGCACCACACGACAGCAGCAACAATGCCGTGTTCGAGTACGATGAAGACGCCAGCCAACTGACATTGCTGGGTCGGGGTGCCTACCTTGGCCTCGCAAAGGCAGTAAATGGCCAGGAATTGTCCTCTCCTGCGGACGCACCTGAGTCAATCGTGTTCGAAGTGACGACGCTTGATGGCGACAACATGACGGTGACGCTTGAGACGTCACCCGGGGTCTGGTGGACCTTCCGTCTGAAGCGTACCTCGACCTCCGCGCTGGCGGGTAACTGGCAGCTGGACGGTGATGGGGCTGCGTCGGTTGGTCCGACAGCTGGCAGTGCCGAGTGGTGGTCTTCAACAGCCGCTAATGGTGCTGGGCCGAATGAGCGCGCCTGCTGGTTCGATGACATCTTCCACTTCGGTGGTGATGAGTCCTTCCAGAACTTCCTGGGAGATGACACCTGGGTCGAAGCTTGGCAGGGTGGTCCTGACGCCTGCGCTGCTCCGGTTTCACCGCACGATGGCGCCTCAACTGGCTCGTTTGTCTATGACGAAGATGCCAATACGCTGACGATCAATGGCCGAGGTTCACACCTGGGCCTGGCGAAAGCAGTGAATGGCCAGGAACTGGCTTCACCGGCAGATACGCCTGATTCCATCACCTACCAGATCCTGACTCTGGACGGCAACACTATGACAGTGACTGTCGAGACCGGGCCCGGTGTTTGGTGGACCTTCAACCTGAAGAAAATATCTGCGTCTGCGCTGGCGGGTAAATGGAAGCTGGCAGGAGACGGTGCAGCTTCGGTTGGCCCTGTAGCTGAAAGCTCTGAATGGTGGGCTTCGACGTCTGCCAACGGTGCTGGTCCGGCTGAGCGTGCCTGCTGGTTCGACGACGTCTATGAGTTCAACACCGATGGCAGTTTCAATAATGATTTCGGTGATGAAACCTGGGTTGAGTCCTGGCAGGGCGGTTCAGATGCATGCGGCGCGCCGGTCCCGCCGCATGATAGCAGCGCGAATGCCGCGTTCGTGTACGACGAGGCGGCGGGTACCCTGACTATTTCCGGCCTCGGTGCCCACGTAGGTCTTGCCAAGGCGGTGAACGGTGCAGAGCTGGCTTCACCTGCGGATGCGCCGGCAGACATTGTCTATCAGGTGGCGACGCTGGACGGCGATAACATGACGGTGACGCTGGAAACTGGCGCGGGCGTCTGGTGGACCTTCAGGCTGGAACGTGTCTCCAATTCCCAGTTGGCGGGTAACTGGAAGCTTGCCGGAGACGGTGCGGCCTCGGTAGGCCCGACCGAGGGCAGTGCCGAATGGTGGTCGTCGACGGCTGCCAATGGTGCAGGTCCGGTAGAACGCGCCTGCTGGTTCAATGATGTCTTCCATTTCGGTGGCTCTGGTTCGTTCCAGAACTTCATGGGCGGCGAAACCTGGGTTGAAGCCTGGCAGGGTGGTTCCGACGCGTGTGGTGCACCGGTCGCACCTCACGATGGTGCAACGGTCGGCAGCTTCATGTACGACGAGTCTGCGAACACGCTCACCATCATGGGGACGGGATCGCACCTAGGCCTCGCCAAGGCGGTCAATGGCCAGGAGCTTTCATCTCCGGCTGATGCACCGGCTTCCATCACTTACAACGTGCTGACGCTGGACGGCACCAGCATGACGGTGTCGGTGGAAACCGGGCCTGGCGTCTGGTGGACCTTTAACCTGACGAAGGAGTAACGCCTTCACCTGACGTGAGTCAAAGAAAAACGCCATGCCCCTCGGGGTCTGGCGTTTTTTTATGCCCGCAGGTTTTGGCTTTCGTTGT
>JAYQAI010000064.1:0-18865 GCA_038136715.1 Gammaproteobacteria bacterium
AGCAGTTCATCAAAGGCTGCCTGCAGGCAGGCCGTATATCGTTCCGGGTCTGGCAGCAGTTCGCGACAGGCCGTGACGGAGATCGCAATCTTGCCGCAGTAACTGAATACCGGGTGGAAAATACCCATACCGTCGGTTACGACACCGAGGCCGACAAAACTCACGGCCTTTGCCCCGGTGAAATAAAGTGGCACCTGCGGTCCCGGCACGTTGGTGATGGTTGTGTTGAATACTGGCTGCGCTGATTCTGTCATGGATCGCATCGCCGGCGAGGTCATCAGCCTTGAGGCGAGACCCGCCAATGCGGACGGCACGAACTGCGAGTAGTCAGCAAGGTTCCGTGCACCGACTGCGTGGGTCAGCGCTTTCGAATTGCGCGTGCTGTTGTAGACGTACTGGAGCCGTTCAATCGGGTCCGCAATGTGTGAGCCGAGTTCCACGGCCATGGCCGAGACCTGGTTGCCGGCGGCTCCGCTTTCGGTCTCTGATCTTACGGAGATTGGCGCCATCGCGACCAGGGATCGATCCGGCAGTTCGTCGTAGTGGCTCAGGTACTTGTGCATTGCACCTCCGATAACGGAAATCACTACGTCGTTGACAGTGCTGCCTTGAATCGCGGGCCTGATCATTTTGATATCTGCCAGGTCGAAAGACTTACCGTCGACAACACGATGGGCCGTGATCGTGGTATTGAATCGGGTGCGCGGTGCTTGTGCTGTCATCTTCAGTTTGTTGGTGCCAAGTCCCTGAGAGAGGTTAGCCATCCCCGGCATGGACCGTGCAAGTACTTCCATAAATCGGAAAGGCTGTGTGGCGAAGTTGAAATTCGCGCGCGCCATCAGATCGAGTGGGTTCGGCTCGGGTTCGGGCTCAAAGGGCTGAACCTCAGGTTTCACTTTCGGTTCGGCCTCGATATCGTGAATGAACTCCTGGATTTCAGAGCCAGAGACACCATCAATCATGGCGTGGTGGATTTTCGTCAGAACCGCGAAGCTGCCGGGTGGCGCACCTTCCACATTGTCCAGCCCTTCGATGACATACATCTCCCACGGAGGCTTCGACATGTCGAGCGCTCGCGCATGCAGGCGGGCGGCCTGGATACAGAGCTGACGCCAGTCACCTGGCTTCGGCAGGGCGATATGGCGCACATGAAATTCGAGGTCAAAGGTCGTGTCCGCGACCCAGTAGGGATGATCCAGGTTCAGCGGCACATGCATCAATTTTTGCCGGAAGGCGCGCGAGAGATGCAATCGGCTCTCAACATTGGCGAGGATGTCCTTGAAACGGACAAACCCGCCAGGTGCTGTTGATGGGTCGTAGATCATGAACGACCCGATATGCATAGGTGCGTGGGGCGTCTCGAAATAAAGAAAAGACGCATCCATCCCACTTAATTGTTCCATTTAAGCGTGCCTGACCTTTAGGGGCGTGAAAGGTACCACGGCATCCCGTTTAAAACGACAGAAAAGCGTTTGCAGCAACCATAAGTCATGAAAATGAGACGGCTGGGCACATGGATTTTTCGATTTCCAGTCCATATGATGTTGCCTCATTTGGCCGCAGGGCCCGGACGGCAGGAAATTAGAAGCATGACAGAGCAGACAAAAATTCTCCTTGATGAGAGCGAGATGCCCACCCAGTGGTACAACGTAATCGCAGACCTGCCGGAACCGCCGCCGCCACCGCTGCATCCAGGCACGCATGAGCCCGCGACCGGTGAAGATTTTGGGCCCCTGTTCCCACAGGCGCTCATCGCCCAGGAAATGACGACGGACCGTTATGTTGATATCCCGGGTGAAGTGCTCGACGTCTACCGGCTCTGGCGCCCATCGCCCCTGTTCAGGGCGCACCGCCTTGAGAAGCTGCTCGATACGCCGGCAAAGATTTACTACAAGTACGAAGGCGTTTCGCCGGCAGGTTCGCATAAGCCGAACACCGCTGTTCCCCAGGTCTGGTACAACGCCCAGGAAGGCATTACCAAGCTGACCACAGAAACCGGTGCCGGGCAGTGGGGCAGTTCGCTGGCGTTTGCCTGTGCTCAGTTCGGCCTTGAATGCGAGGTCTGGCAGGTGGCAGCATCTTACCGGGCGAAACCTTATCGTCGCACGATGATGGAAGTTTGGGGTGGTAAGGTGCACCCGAGCCCGTCAGAAGTGACAGAATTTGGTCGCTCCTTACTGGCAGAGGATCCTGATCATCCGGGTTCACTGGGCATTGCGATTTCAGAGGCTGTCAGTCAGGCGGTAGAAGACCCGAAGACGCGCTATGCGCTCGGCAGCGTCCTGAATCACGTGCTGCTGCACCAGACGATCATAGGCGAAGAAGCACTGCTGCAGCTGGCGAAGGTCGATGCAGTCCCTGACGTGTTGGTGGGTTGTACCGGTGGTGGCTCGAACTTCGGTGGTCTCGCCTTCCCATTCCTGCGGGAAAAGATGGCGGGCAGGATGAATCCGACGATTCGCTGTGTTGAACCGACCGCCTGCCCGACCCTCACCAAAGGCCAGTACCGTTACGACTTTGGCGACACCGCCGGCCTGACACCATTGATGAAAATGCATACGCTCGGTGCTTCATTTATCCCGGAGCCGATCCACGCCGGAGGACTGCGTTATCACGGTATGGCGCCACTGGTTTCCCATGTTTATGAACTGGGTCTGGTCGAAGCGATTGCAATACCGCAGACCGAGTGTTTCGCCGGTGCTCTGCAGTTCGCCAAGAGCGAGGGAATTGTTCCGGCACCAGAGCCGACCCATGCGATTGCCGCTGCAATTCGTGAGGCGCTTGCATGCAAGGAATCGGGTGAAGAAAAAACAATTCTCACCGCACTTTGTGGGCATGGTCACCTGGATCTGGCTTCTTACGAACAGTATATGTCGGGCGAGATGGTGGACCTCGACCTGGCTGATGACGTACTCGAAGCCGCCATGCGTGCTGTACCGGAAATTGCCTGAGGCAGGCTGACAAGAATTTAATAAAGGGGAAAGAAATTGAAACAGTTAAAGTTGAGTGCACCCGCGCTGGGTTTGTTGCTGTCGAGTCTGGGTCTTGCTGCCGGGTCAGCCACTGTTAACGCTGAGCAAATGGACCAGGCGTCCCGCATGCTGGAAGAAGTCGTTGTGACGGCGCGGCGTCGCGAGGAGGGGCTGCAGGATGCGCCGCTCGCCGTTTCAGCCTATACCAGCGATTCACTGGACTATCGCGGCGTTACCCGTCTCGACGAACTGGCTAAGTTTGCGCCGGGCCTGACGCTTGAAAATAACCCCAGTTTCGGCGGTGCTTCGAATTCCGCGGCGATTTATCTGCGAGGGGTCGGCCAGAAGGAGTTCCTGCCAACGACGGAACCTGGTGTTGGTCTCTATGTTGACGGTGTCTACGTGGCGCGATCGGTCGGTGCTATCCTCGATATCGTTGATGTTGACCGGCTGGAAGTGCTGCGAGGCCCGCAGGGCACACTGTTCGGACGAAACACGATAGGTGGTGCAATTTCCATTACCACCGTAAAGCCGCAGCCGGGGGAGGCGTTTGACGCTGAAGTCGCTTTGTCGACTGGTACCGATGATCTGTTTCGCCTGAAAAGCGTGACGCATCTACCCATCACCGACACCCTGGCGGCGAGGCTGTCGATTGCATCGATGAAGCAGGATGGGTACGTCGACCGAACCGATGGCACAGACCTGGGCGATGACGAAACACTCACGGGTCGTTTTGCGCTGGCCTGGGAGCCGAATGACAGGTTTCGGGCTGATCTTGCCTTTGATGTGACCCAGGATCGTGAAAACGGTCCCGCGCTCGAGCTGATTGGTATCGACTATACGGACCTGAGCCAGTTGAACGGCGTGGTTGTTGCGCCGCCGCCACCCATGGCCTTTATTCACAATGTGACCGTTGCTGCACCGGCACCGGGCGTGCCCTGTGCTGTAACGGATCCGGCGGGCAATGGCATCACGTCAAATCCGGCGGCACCGAATTGTTACGATGATCGCTATATCGGTGCTGACGGCAGCAATGCCGGCACCAGTCCGGCCTACTCGGATGCTGATGTGGCCGGGCTTTCGGTCTCATTCGATTACAAGCTGACAGATGCCGTGACGCTGAAGTCGGTGACGGCCTGGCGGGAACTTGATGCTGAGTTTGCCCGTGACGGCGATCATTCGCCGCACCGGATTGCGACCTTCTACGACGATCTCGAGCAGGAACAGTTCAGTCAGGAGTTCCAACTGCTGGGTTCTACCGACAAACTCGACTGGATCGTCGGTTTTTACTACTTCAACGAGGATGGTGACAACATCAACATTCTCGACTTTACGGTGTCGAATTTTCGTTCAGGTGGTCAGTTCGACAACGAAGCCTGGGCCGTATTTGCGCAGGCAACCTACGACATCTCTGACCGATTGCATCTGACCCTGGGTGGTCGTTATACGGAAGAAGAGAAGTCATTCCTGCCGGATCAGATTATCTTCCAGAATTATTTTGCCGGCATCAGCCAGGTGGTGCCGCCCGGCAACCCGCTGGCCGCGCTGGACGCGCCGTTCCTGCAGGCTGGCAGTCGAATCCTGCCGCTGGTAGAGAAAGATATTGAGATCGATGAGTTTACGCCGCTCGTTAACCTGTCATACGACGTGACAGATAATGCGATGGTGTACCTCAGCTACTCCGAGGGCTTCAAGTCCGGCGGCTTTACCCAGCGAGTCTTCCCTCCCGTGGTGGCCGGCTTTACGGCACCGCCGGGTACCCCGGATCTCGATCTGATTCCGACTTACGACCCTGAGTTTGTCGACGTCATCGAATTTGGTTTCAAGCTCGATCTCCTAGATAACACAGTGCGTCTGAACGGTGCACTGTTCCAGACAGATTATGAAGATCTGCAGGTTCAGGTGTTCAACAGTGTTGCGCCGGTGACTGAGAACATTGGTGCCGCGACTATCGAAGGACTGGAGCTCGAGCTTATGGCAGCGCCGGGCGACGGCTGGTTCATCGAGGCGAGTCTCGCGCTGCTTGACGCCAGCTACGATGATATCGATACCGGCATCACTTTGATCGGCGAAAACTTTGATTTTGAACGCGTCCCTGAGACTCAGGCGAGCCTGGGTGTCTCCAAGGAAATCTCACTTGATGACATGGGTTCTCTAACCCTGCGCGCAGACTGGAGTTATCGTTCTGAGGTTTACAATGACGCCTACAATACCCCGCTCCTGAAGCAGGATTCCTACGATCAGGTTGATGCCAGTATCCGCTGGATGAACACCGATGCCGATTGGACCGTAACGCTTTATGGCAGGAATCTCAGCGATGAAGAGTACCTGGTAACCGGTGTCTATGGCACGGCGTTCCAGGTTCTCGAAGGTGTCTATAACCGTGGTCGGCAGTGGCAGCTGGAGATCAGAAAGCACTTTGACTAACCATTGGTAACGCCGCAAGGAGAGCAGCATGGCGAGAGTGAGTATCGTCAAACCCGAGCAGGTAGATGACCCTGAGATTGGTGGCATTTTTGCCTGGGTGACGGAAATGGAAGGCAGTGTGCCGAATCATTTCTTTGTCGAGATGAACTTTCCGGCTTTCTTCAAAGCCAAGCTCGGTGCCACTAAGGTGCTGTGGGAAGCCGGCGAGCTTTCGATGGAAGAGATACAGCACATCGGAATCCTGGTTTCGCAGGCTAATGGCTGTGAGTACTGTACGGCTGCCTTCTGTACGATTCTGAATCACGGGCTCGGCACAGCAGAGGACTACGTGACGTCGCTGCTGGAAGAGGGTACAGCTGCTGCTGAAGGCGAGCGGCTCGCGGCGTTGCTCGACTATGCTCTACAGGTTAATCATGATGCCGCCGCCGTGACTGATGCCCAGGTTGAGCGGCTGCGCTCAGCTGGGCTTACAGATCTCGGAATCGTTCAGATCACGCACATTGTCAGTGACTTCGCTTCCTACAATAAGCTGAACCTGGCACTGCAGACTGATTACGACTACCGTGACCTGTGGCGCAACGTCGCTTTCAAAAACTGAGCCGGTTCAGGCGAACGATTGCTCCTGGCGGGGCAGCATTGATTTCATGAGTTCAATGAATGCCCTGGCCGTGGGTGAGGGCGTTGCGCCGGATTGGGTGGAGATGCCCAATTCATGGGTTTCCAACTCAATCACATCCCAGATCGTGAAGTTCTGCCTCAACCGTGCATGAGGCGGGCCCATCGATACCACGGGTGAAATCGCATCAGTACTGGCGACAAGATCCATCACGACCGGGAAATGATCGCAGACATAGTGTGGCTGTCGCGGTGAAAGACCAGCGGTCTGGTATGCGCTCGCCAGGTTGACCTCGGTGCTGAGGCCGGTCGCTGGCAGAATGACAGGGTACGCCAGGAGTGTCGCTGCATCCGCCTTGGTGCCGGCAGGATGATTCTTTCTGCCGATAATGAAGGTCTGCATTTCACCCAGGGAGATGGTGCCCAGTTCCTTCCACGGGCGCAGGTAGTTGGCCGCACCGACGCATAGGTCGAGTTCCCGGTTGATCAGCGCCCGCGCCATTTCATCGATGGTACCCGTCTTGATCTCGATCTCAATCCCCGGGTACTGGCTGGCAAAAGCCGGGATGGTTTTGTCGAGGAAGGTGACAAACGCCGTTGGGGCGACACCGAGTTTCAGCCTGCCGCTCTGCAGGTCGGATATTTCGTCTACTTGTCGCATCAGGTCTGTCAGCTCGCCAATCAGGCGTTCGGCCCCCTGCACGAACAGCTGGCCTGTATGAGTGAGCCGGACCCCGCGAGGCAGTCTTTCGAATATGGGATAACCGAGCTGGTCTTCCAGCTCCGCAATACTCTTGGTCAGTGCAGATTGTGTAATAGCAAGCAGCTGGGTAGCGCCTGTAAAGCTGCCGGCTTTGGCAACCGCGACGACATGGCGGAGCTTACGAGTATCGGGCAGGCGGGTATTGGCGAGGCTCATGAGGTTTCCTTCGGTCGGTAAAAGGTATTCATAATAGGAATACCAAGAAGAATAAATACCATTGGAATGAATTTCCAGGGCCGATAAGAATGCGCCTCATATCAATGAGGTAATCCTATGAACGCACTACAGTCTATGGCTATCGAATCTACCCGTGATCGCATGCTGCAGCAGGCCGAAACGCTGCCGCTCGAACAGCTGGATGTCACCAATTGGGATCTCTACCAACAGGATACTGTCTATCCCTATTTCGAGCGCCTGCGCTGTGAAGACCCCGTGCACTATCACACTGACAGCCGCTACGGACCTTTCTGGTCGGTGACGCGGTTCGACGATATCAAAGCGGTAGATACCAATCACAAGGTGTTCTCTTCAGAGCCCACCATTGCCATCATGGAATCGCCGGCAGATTTTGAACTACCCATGTTCATTGCTATGGATCAGCCCAAACATGATGTGCAGCGCAAGGCCGTCAGCCCCGTGGTCGGGCCACGCAACCTGGCTGCTATGGAAGCCCTGATCCGTGAGCGCACCGAGCTCGTGCTCGACAGTCTGCCGGTCGGCAAGGAATTCAACTGGGTCGATGAAGTATCGATTGAGCTGACGACGCGCATGTTGGCAACCTTGTTTGCGTTCCCGTTTGAAGATCGCCGCAAGTTGACGTTCTGGTCGGATGCGGCAACCAGCACTGAGATGTCCATCGAAGAACGTAAGGCTGCGCTGATTGAATGTCTGACCTGGTTCAACCAGCTCTGGCAGGAACGGCAGCATGCGGAGCCAAGTCTTGATCTGATATCCATGCTGGCTCATGGCAAAGACACGAAAGACATGATCAAGAATCCGATGGAGTATCTCGGCAATCTCGTGCTGCTGATTGTTGGCGGTAACGATACAACCCGTAACTCCATGTCTGGCAGTGTCCTGGCCCTAAATGAATTCCCGGCGGAGTTCGACAAGCTGCGGGCTGATCATTCCCTGATTCGTAACATGGTGGCCGAAACCATCCGCTGGCAGACGCCGCTGGCACATATGCGAAGAACAGCGCTTGATGATGTTGAGCTGAATGGCAAGCAGATCAAAAAAGGTGACAAAGTGCTGATGTGGTACGTCTCGGGTAACCGTGATGAATCACACTTTGAGAACGCTGATGCGTTCATCATTGATAGGCCCAATGCCCGTGAGCACATGTCATTTGGTTTTGGTATTCACCGCTGCATGGGTAATCGCCTGGCGGAATTGCAGCTGCGTATTCTCTGGGAAGAAGTCTTGAAGCGTTTTGATCATGTTGAGGTCACGGGTGAACCGGTCCGTATTCGCTCCAACTTGGTCCGGGGTTATACCGAATTGCCAGTTGTGCTGTATCCCAGGAAATAGTTTGTCTGTGGCCAAGCAATCGGGCGCAGGATACAAGCCTGTGTTGCGCCCAGATGAGAACTTATTGGCACAGCTTTGATGGCAGTCGCAGGGCTCAATTTGTGTTACTTCCAGGCGAATAATGGTTGGTCATAGTGCAACACCCGGGTGGGCCGGCCCTCGATTGCGACTTCCCGGAACTGGTAAAGCATGGCGGCGGTGGGTGCGTAGATGACATCGTCGTGGTAGTTCATTGATAAAACCTGGCGCTCACTTTCGGCTATGGTCTCAAGGTTAGGTGAGTCAGATCTGGCGAGTTCCTGAAAAGAAAAGGCGTGGATTGAAGCCACCTCATCCGGGTTAGGTTTGAGCGCTGTGTCGGTCATATCAGACCAGATCACCACAGGTGTAATGGTGTAACCAGACCGGGTCACATAATCATCAAGCACACCAATGACATGACGCTCTGTCAGTTTCAGATTGATTTCTTCATCCATCTCTCGCAGTGCTGCCTCGACGGCAGATTCGCCACAATCCAGCCTGCCGCCCGGCAGGGCCCACTGACCGGTGTGTTCTTTCAGCCTGGAGGACCGCCGCGTGACGAGGATGGCGGATTCCTGCTCGTGAGCGACGATGGTGAGCGCGACGGCGGCCGACAGGCGTGACTGATCGGTCTGTCGCCTGTCTTCAAACAGCGAGACGTTGCGGGTGATTTCTTCCCGGGTACGGCTGTTGTGTTCATAAGCACTGACAGGCTGCATGGTGGAGCATTATAAGCCGAATCAGTCGGGATTAATGGAATCCCGGATATTGTCATTGTCAGCGATGCTGCTACCGCTTCTTGCCGTTTGAGCCTTGCGTTCTTCGCTCCACTGGTCGATTTCATCCTTAGGTACACCATAGGCGAGACCTCGCTCGACACCCGGTCGGGCGCGGACGCGGTCAACCCAGGCCATGATGCGCGGCCAGGTTGTGATATTGACCTTGCTCCACTTCCAGCCGCGAATCCAGGGGTAGAGTGCAATATCTGCAATCGTGAAAGTATCGCCGCAGACCCAGGGGTTATCACCGAGTTTTTTGTCGAGCACCCCAACCAGGCGCAGGGCCTCATTGTTGAAACGCTCGAGCGGGTGGGTTTTCTGTTCATCCGGCACGTTGTCCATGTATCGGGTGTAACTCAGCTTGTTGCCGAAGATCGGACCGACATTGGCCGCCTGCCAGTAAACCCACGGCAGGACGTCCCACTTTGCTTCGTTCAGTGGCAACAGATCGGTGGGGAACTGCTCACCAAGGTACTCGAGAATTGCGCAGCTCTCGATGATGTCGCGACCGTTGTGCCTGAGTGTGGGTATCTTGCTATTCGGATTCCTTTCGACAAAGGCGGTCTCGAACTGCTCACCCTTAAGCAGGTTGATGTAGCGCACATTAAACTCGCCTGGGCTGACGCCGGCCTCGATGAGCTCTTCCAGCATGATGCTGACTTTCCAGCCGTTCGGTGTTGCTGAGGTCCAGAGTTCCATGGTCATAAGGTAGCCCCTTTGATCGTTTCGGTTGCTGTCAGCCCTGGTGCTGCCGGGCAGGGTTGGAGGTAACAGCCAGCGAGACTGACAGGTTAGCGGATGAGCCGGGTTGAGTCATCGTGGCGTTTCATTGAGCTTGTGGTGTGCATTAACTTCATTACACTGCAGGCTGGCCTTGAGGAAGAGATAAGATGGACTACCATTACGAGCCGGTGCCGCTACCCGAGCGTGAAAGGCTTAGCCCGGAACAGTCCCTTGCCGAAGCAATGGCCTACTACGAATTTATCAAGAGCCGACACTCGGTTCGCGATTTCAGTGAGGCAGCGGTGGACCGCGCGGTCATTGAATCCTGCCTGCTCGCTGCTGGGACTGCACCGAGCGGTGCTAATCATCAACCATGGCACTTTGTCTGTGTCAGTGACCCTGAGATCAAGCAGAAAATCAGAGTGGCTGCCGAGACTGAGGAGCGAGAGTTCTATGGCGGTAAAGCAGGCGAAGCGTGGCTGAATGATCTAAAAGCGATGGGTACAGAGGCCACCAAACCCTTTCTTGAAACGGCTCCCTGGCTGATAGCGATTTTCGTCGAACGATACGGCTTCAACGACGCGGGTGAGAAACAGAAAAACTACTACACCGGCGAATCCGTGGGTATTGCGACGGGATTCCTGATTAATGCGCTGCATCGTGCGGGCCTCGCAACGCTCACCCATACGCCCAACCCGATGAAGTTCCTGAATGAAACTCTTGACCGACCGGGGAATGAGCGACCTTATATTCTGCTGGTGGTGGGCCACCCTGCGGATGACGCAATGATTCCAAGAGCGGCAACGGTGAAGAAGCCGCTGGAGGACATAGCGACGTTCAAATAGACCGGTGGAGAGTTTCTCAAGGCAGTGCTGACTTGCACTCTGGCGCAACCGAAGCAATTGGTCATATGATCTCTACAGGTACCTTAAGTGAAGCAACCTGACGAAAAATGAAACCTAATATCGACCTATACTGGGATCTTGGCAGCACTAACACCTACTTCGCGATCAAGCTGCTGCAACCCCTGGCGGTGAAGTATGACGCCACCATCACCTGGCACGCGTTCAACCTGGGGTATGTCTTCAGGAGCAACGACTATGTGCTGATGAATGAACCCAGAGAAAAGCTCAACAATCGCTATGACGATCTGATGCGTTGGGCGAAGAAGTACGATCTGCCATTTATTCGCCCCGGGAACTTTCCTATCAAAACCGCCCGGGCCCTGCGTGGCGCCATCGCCATGCGCGACTGGGACCTGGAAGTGCCGTTTATTGAAGCAATCTTCACCGAATACTGGGAAAAGAATAATGGTGACATCGGCGAATATGCAGAATTACGCAAGGTGGCTGAAACGCTGGGGGTTAATCAGGATGCGTTCGAAGCCCGCAGTGAATCTGATGAAGTCCGCCAGGCCCTGATTGGATCAACGGAACAGGCCAGGGCGCGGGGTGTCTTCGGTGCACCGACCATGATTCTGGGTGATGAGTTGTACTGGGGTAAAGATCGAATGGATTTCATTGAAGACCAGCTCCGGGACGGATAGGCAGAGACCGCCCGCTCAAGACGAAGATCTGAATATGGACGTCAACTAAATCAAAAAGTGATCAGCGCGGTTGTCTGGCCAAGCTCCACAGTCAGTCTCTGACCTGAAATCGAAAAGTCGCCTAGTTCGTGGCTCGGAGAATGGGGACCCCTCAAATCAGTGTGTGTATCAAGTTGATTGTCACATTTGGGACAGTCACTAACTACTGGCCAAACCTCTTATCGCCTTCAGCAATTCACGACAACCAACTTCTCGACTTTGTTTTGAAACTGACAACGACGCGCTGACGGGATCAATTCCCATGCGCCTTTCCGGTGACAGGGATTCTCGTGCCTGCTCTGCATCGTAGAGGGCCTGCGCGGTCAGCCAGAACTCAGCCGGGTACTCCCCATTGGTTACGTGATCAAATAGCAAGGCCATCTTCGGTGTAAACCCTCGCTTACCTTTTACCAACTCATTAACAGGCTGTGGCTGATTAAAGCCCAGGCGGCGGGCAAGTTCTGATTGTGATATCGACGCTGGCTCCAGGATCAACGCATTGACCAACTCGCCTGGGTGCAATGCAGACATTAAGAATTGCTCTGTATTTCAGATGCGGCTGCTCCTGACTGAACCAGTTGCTTGAAGCCACCAATCATTGAGCCGAGATCGGTAGCAGAATGCGGCATCCAGACAACATTATTGTTCTTGGCCATCTGATCCAGCGTATCCATGTAGCGCAAGGCGACCAGGTAATCTGCAACCGCCTGGACGCCTAGTCGCTCTTCAAGGATTCGAATCTCTTCACCCTTTGCCCTGGCAACTTCTCTAATCGCCTCTGCTTCACCTTTGGCTTCTGCAATCTGAGCTTTTTGCTCACCTTCCGCCTGGGCTATACGAGCATCTCGCTCGCCCTCAGCCCTGAGAACTTCTGCCCGTTTGAAACCCTCTGCTTCGGTAACATTAGCGCGTCTTTCACGCTCTGCCTTCATGACCTGCTCCATCGCCTGTGTCACGTCAGCAGGCGGCGCAATATCCTGTACCTCAACCCGATTAACTTTCACGCCCCAGCCGTTGGCGGCCTGATCAATGGTGTCAACAAGCTTGGCGTTGATGGTATCCCTTGAGCTCAATGTGTCATCAAGATCCATTTCGCCGATAACATTTCGAAGTGTTGTCTGCGTCAGCGTTTCAAGCGCCAATGGAAGATTAGTAATCTCATAGGTCGCCCTCTGTGCGTCCATAATGGCAAAGTAAACAACCGCATCAACCAGAATCCCGACATTGTCCCTTGTAATGACCTGTTGCGCCGGGAAATCGTAGACCTGCTCTCGTAAATCCAGACTGGTCTCCATTGCAATCTTGTGAGTTTTTCGACCATCATCTCCTTTAATAGTGGATCGGATAGGTACCTGTCTGGGTGAGTCGATAACGGGAATGATGATGTTTAGTCCTGCATCAAGCTGGCGGCTGAATCTGCCAAGACGTTCAATCATCATGACCGAACGTTCCGGCACAATCCTGATGCCTTTGACCGTGAGAACGATGATAAAAATCGCGATAAAGGCAAAGACAATAGTAGCTGCAATAGACATGGGGTTATTCCTCTTCTGCTTTTTCGACGATCAGGGTTGAGCCGTCGACACTGGTGATCACAACACGGTCACCTTCGAATAGGTCCTGCTCGGATTTCAGAGACCAGAGACTGTCTCTATACCTGGCCTTTAGCTTGCCTCCAACATCGCTGGCATCTGTCACGACAATATGGTCGCCAATCATCCCTGAAGCCCCAAAACTGGAAGACTCTTCCGGCGCTAGCAACTTCGCGAAATAAGGACGAATAAGAATCAAAGAGATTGTTGAGCCTACGGCAAAACTCCCTATGCCCCAGCCAAGATCTCCAGATATTTGATGGGCTGCTGCGCCAATCAGAGCACCTAAGCCAAGGCTTGCGAGAAAAAACGTAGGTAAAAAAACTTCGCTAATAAAGAGGCAAACCGCGATGATTACCCAGATGTGCCAAGGCTCAAGGCCAATATTCATTTGCGCCACCTTGCATGGTGTATATGTAAGCACATGGTATGCAAAGCGTGTTCTTGCTGTCAAGCAATACTGGGCGCTCAATTTAAATTTTGACTTCCATATGCTGTACCTAAATGGCGTCTATGACTACAAAGCTTCTTTCTGGCCGGTGAAACCGCCGACAATAGCGGGCTAGACCAAATGGCGTACAAGATTGTAAAACGCGTATCGCGACACCCCGAGCTATCAGAATATCTCCAGCTTGATGCAGAAAGTGAGTGCCTGCGTCTCGTAGTGGAGGAAGACGAGGCGATGGACAGCATCACGCCAGCCCTAAAAAGGGAACTGATGCGGGTTCAGACTTAAGCAGGTCCATCCGTTTGTGCCCTTGCGCAATACTTCGCCATTACCACCAATCAAAGTCGCGAAGCAGCCAATGTGCAAATCAGGCAGGGTCCTTTACTGTTTCAGGACTTTGCTTAATAACTCGATGGCGTATCGCGAGTGTTAGAGTGAAAAGTAGTAATTCGTTTAAGGTTTAGCTCCAGGGATCGTTAATGAAGGCACTTTGAGATGAGCCTGCATGTTGCCAATCAAAGAATTACGAATTTCGCGCTTTGCAAATGCCCAACCATCGACCCCGCGCGAAAATTCGTCATAATAATCACCTGCGAAAATAACCTGCAGAGGAAAGTCAGGCGTTTGTTGATAGACAGTCACATAACAGTGGCTGCTGGCGACACCTGCAGCCTCGTCGATCTTCAAGGTCAGATTAGTGATTACATGTTTAGTGCGTGGAGTGCCATCCTCGTAGAGAATCATGTTGTTCATTGATTCAGGCCCCGGCACCTTACCCTCTGCTATCCACTGCGCGTTCGCAAAAAGTCGTGCGAACGTTTTTAAGTCCCCTGAATCTATTGCCGTGCAGTACAGGTTCATAAGGTCTGTAATTTCCTTTTCTGCGCTCACTATTGTCTTTCCTTTCGAAAATATCACTACGCCACAGGTGCATGCTTCTCCTTCCATCCCCCATGGGCATGTCGCAAAGCAATGCGTTGGGCATGAATGGTCTGATCATTGATCGCGATCTGCTGGTTTTGTCCGCGCGCAATTTTCAGATTTAGTAAGATGGCTACACCCTTCGAAGCTTCGCAGTGGAATCCTGTGTTTTTGCAAGGATAAACGCCTTCAACTTGAATTACCTGCTTTAGTTGAGAAGGATGCGCCTTTATCTCCTTCGTGTATAACTGATCTTTTTTGCGTTACTGGATTTTTTGGTGCAGTGTGAATCAAACAAATACATATAAGGGTGGATGATGCTGAGAAAATTTTTTATTGCGGCAGGACTGTTTCTAGCTGTGTCAGCGAACGCTGTTGAGGTTGATTTTGGAGAGCCTATAGAGGTTGAGCTTACGGTCTCGACAGTAACCATGAATGACAAAGGGATGGTGGTCACTTACGAAGGCGAAGCGGGGAAATACGGAATGGTGTTCGCGACTCACAATTATGTTCCATCTAACGATGATGAAACTCAGGGTAACTTTATCGGCAACGTTCAGGCTATTGACGACAAGGGAACGATTGACAGGGTTTTCACTGCAGGCCTGTGGCGTCGTGATGGCGTTCAACTTAGAGTCTATGGATACGACGACGATCTGGCCCATCGCATAATGTGGGTTGGCGATGTTGACCTGAAGTCAAAAGTCTTTAGAGCGAAAGTTTGGGAACTTGACTGATAGGGTAAAAAAAAGACAGCGTCCTAGATTCTATCATCGGGGGAAAATACGAGTCAGCGCAGGACAGCAATGGAGTCAGGCAGCGCTGCGGCAGTAGCAGGAAGAGCCTACCTTGACGTCGGCCCTGGCAATGACCCGATCTAGCTGTCGTTTGATGTGGATGACCTCGGCGCTTTCTCCACGCCGTGTCAGGCATTCATGCAGGCCGTGCAGCGACCAGACGTTGCCGGGATGCTGGCACGGGCGGGGCAGCGAGTCGTTCAGGCCCAGATCAGCGCGATAGATCTCCTCAGCCTCATCGTAACGTTCCTGGTCCATCAGCAGAGCAGCGAGGGCGTGCCGCGGTGGCTGCATCCAGCCCCAGGGTTCATCGTACAGCAGATGATCGGAAAGATAAGTCGCCTGGCGCAGGTGATCGAAGCCTTTCCCGACCTCACCGGCCTTGTAATGCAGTTCACCCTGGGCCATCTCGGCGGCTATCTTCAGGACCTCCAGGGCAGGATTGTTAAACATGAACCGGGTCTTCGGCACTGCGGCGTTGGCCTCAAAGAAAAGTGCGAGTTCATTGCTGGCTTCCTCCTGCCTGCCGAGATTGGCGAGTGCGACCACGCGAGCGTAGCGCTGCAATGCGGTGGTGAAGCAGAACAATTCGCAGTCTTCCTGGAAAGGTTCATCGACAATCTCCTGCCACATGCCGAATCTGACCATTACGTGCAGGCGCATGCCCCAGAAGGCTTCGAACAGATCCGGCAGGAACGCGACGACGGGTTCCGGCAACAACTCCTGCCGCAGCGCATTGGCTGCAGTAAGGGCGGTCTCTTTCTGTGCCAGGAACATGGCGCCATAGGCCTCAAAATGGACATTGTGGATGCGGTAAACCGTGTAGAAATTGTTCGGGCCCCTCAATGTCGTGAACCCGCGATCGACGATGGCCGCCTGGTGATTCCTTGAAATAACGTTGGGGTACTCGCCACAGAGCACATCAATGTGCGTGGCCATATGGACGAGATGGCCGGAGTCGGGTACCAACGTGGCGAGGTGATCGCCATGGCTGAGTGCCAGTTCAGGGAAGGGGGACATCTCCATCAAGTGCACGTACATGTGCAACAGCCCTGGATGCTGCCAGGCGGTGGGTATCGTAGTGAACGCGTGTTCCAGCACTTGCCTCGCTTCAACCGTAGACGCGCCCTCTGCCGGCACTCGGTTTTCGAGATCCCACAGTTGCCAGGGAGTTCGCCCCATCAGCGCTTCAGCAAAGAGGCTGGCGATATCAAGGTCTTCCTGATGGGCGTTGTAGATGGGCCGCATGGCTGCAACAAACGCGTCGTTGTAGGGTGCGAATTCCTCGGTCTCAGGATCAGTCGGAAAGCGTGCAATCAGTGCCTCGAGCAGCGCCTTTTCGACTTCGCTGCTCGCGTGAGTGAGGCCAGCGGCGATGGCTTTGTGTGCGGTATTCAGGCAATGCACCCGCTCAGGCGGCTGGAACATCTCCCAGATCTTGTTGTAGTTCGGACCAATGGCGAAGGCGATGCCCCAGTGGGCCATGGCGCATTCAGGGTCTTCGTTCAGCGCCTGCTCGAAGCAGTAGATGGCTTCCTCATGGTTGAAGCCGTAGATCCAGTTCAGGCCCCGGTTGAACCAGGTCTGGGCTGCGGGGGAAGTCGTTTGGATATCGCGATGCCAGTTGCCGAGGTTGAAGTACGTGTCTGTCTCTGGCATCGCGAATTCTTCCCTGATTGATTGGGTGAAAATGTAACACTGTTGGCCCTGCTGCCCAACCAACGTCATTGGTGGAAACGTGAGATGATGCTGGTCAAACACAAAGCAGGAACCCGTATGGAATACGCAATTGCCTTCGCATCAGAAGTCGACTCCTGGAAGTGGGCTAAACGCGCTGAAGAACTCGGCTTCGATGCGGCCTGGTTTTATGACACGCAGCTGCTGAACCCGGACGTCTTCGTCTGCATGGCGCTGGCCGCGCATGAGACCTCAAAGATCCGCTTGGGCACTGGCGTCCTGGTTCCCAGCAACCGGATTGAACCTGTTGCGGCTAACGCTTTTGCGTCGCTGAACAAACTTGCACCGGGCCGGATCGACTTTGGTATCGGCACCGGGTTCACCGCTCGCCGCACCATGGGCCTGGGGGCGGTGACATTGAAGTCGATGGGCACCTACATTGAGCGGGTGCAGCAGTTGCTGAAAGGCGAAATCATCGAGTGGGACTTCGAAGGCCAGGATCGGAAGATCGGCTTCCTGAATCCGGACCTGGGTCTTATCAATGTGACAGACGAGGTGCCGCTTTGGGTCTCTGCCTTCGGGCCCAAGTCAAAACAGCTGGTTGCTGAGCTTGAGGCGGGCTGGCTGAACTTTGGTGCAATGGGTACTGAAGAATCCCTGAAGGAGATGCAGGGCGCCTGGACGGCGGCTGGTCACGATCCGGCCGCACTGAAATCGAACCTGTTCTTTCTGGGGGCGGTGTTAACGGGCGATGAGAAAACCGATGAGGCGCGATTGATGGCCCAGGCAGGGCCGGGCACCGCTGTCATGTTCCATAACTTCGCTGATGAAGTGGGGCCCATGGGTGGCGCTAATCTGCCGCAGGGGCCGTTGTCGAATCTCATCGCGGATTACATGACCAAGCACGAATCGTTTGAACCTGCCGATGCCAAATACCTGCACAATCACCGCGGTCACCTGATGTTTGTTCGACCCGAAGAAACACACATCACACCGGAACTTGTGAAGTCCACCAGCATGAGCGGCACCCGCGACGAACTCATTGAAAGGCTGCGAGCCATCAAGGACCAGGGGTACAGCCAGGTGACGGTTCAGCTGGTGCATGGCCATGAGTCGGCCCTCGAAGACTGGGCCAGCGTGTTTGAGGCGGTTTGAAAAATGCTGAAGTTCGGCACCCTGGGCGCGGCTCGGATCACCCCTGAGGCTTTAATTGACCCATGTCGTGAAACTGGCGCAGCAAGTGTGGTTGCGGTCGCGGCGCGTGACCGGGCGCGCGCAGAAGCTTTCGCCAAAACCCATGGCATCGCAAAAGTTTATGAAAGCTATGAGGACGTCATCGCCGACCCCGAGATCGATGCGATCTACAATCCACTGCCCATCAGTGCCCACTGCGATTGGACGATCAAAGCGCTCGCAGCGGGTAAGCCAGTACTCTGTGAGAAGTCTTTTGCCAGCAATACAGCCGAAGCGCAGCTGATGCATGAGAAAGCGGAGGCAACTGGTCTTGTGCTCATGGATGCTTTCCACTATCGCTATCACCCCGTCTTTGCTCGTGCGATCGAGATCTATCAGAGTGGCGTGCTCGGCGACAACATCAATATTGATGCTGTGTTTCAGGTTGCGATCACCGATGAAAACGATATTCGCATGCGGTACGACACAGCTGGTGGCGTCACGATGGATATCGGCTGTTATCCCTTGTCCTGGGTGCGCCACCTGACCGGGATGGAACCGACAGCCGTTGAAGCAGAAGCTGTGGTTGGACCGCCTGATGTCGACGTTGCGCTGCGAACGCGGCTGGCTTTTGACAATGGTGTCACTGCGACTACCAGCGGTGATATGCGAGAGGGTGTTGAAACAAAGGCACTGCTGCGCGTGACGGGTGACACGGGCGAGATGATTGTGAGCAATCCCATTGCACCGCAGTACGGCCATAATATCCGCATGACCGTGAATGGCAGGAGTACCGATGAGACGCTGGATCGCAGACCGACATACAGCTACCAGTTGGATGC
>JAYQAI010000065.1:0-18612 GCA_038136715.1 Gammaproteobacteria bacterium
GTGACCAGCCACCAGATCAGCGCAATGACGAGGCCGAGCAAGAGGAGGCCAACGATGCCGGTCTGCAGAACAGGGCCGGTAATGCTCGCGGTACCCACCTTCTCTTCCGTCACATCTCTGATTTCCGGCGTCGGGTCAGCAGCCTGCAACGCCTGCTCATAGAGCTCGACGATTAAATCGCCACTCAAGCCTACAGTGCGCGCATACGAGCGCAGGTAGCCCTTGATAAAGGCCGGTTTTGGAATCCGTTCGAACTCGCCATCATCGATATATCGGATAAACGTCGTTGTCAGGAACAATTTGTCTGCGACGTCTTTCTGCGACAGACCCTGCTTCTCCCTGGCTTCGGCCAGCACTGCGGAGGGCCCGCGCACAGGCTCCTGGATATCCGGCGCTGCTGCGTCTTCGTCTGACACTATAGTGACTCCCGATATTCCTTGTATTCGGGGCTGGACGGGAAGATGCCCTCGAGTGCCTCAGCACAACTGGCTTCTTCATTCTGATCACGGAAAATACGGGCAAGCCTGACGCATAGCAGCAACGTCTTCGGCGTTTTCGGCGAAAGCCTGGTGTGCCGGCGATAAAGTTCACGTGCCTCGACGTAGTTGCGTTGCTCGTACCTGATGCTGGCCAGTTCCAGCAGAGCCCGAGCCTGATCAGGGTTCAGCTGAATCGCCCGGGTGAAGGCATAGTCAGCATTTTCCTTGTCTCCGACGCGAAGGTAAGCCAGACCAAGATTCTGAAACACTGCCGGCCGGTTCGGATAAAAACGGTTTTCCGACGCTTTACTGAGCTGTTCAATAGCTTCCGGGTAACGTTGCTGTGAAAACAGGAATGCGCCAAAGCTGTTCCTGACCTTGGCATTGTCGGGGCTGAACCTGACCGCGTCAGCGAAATGCTTCTCTGCCAGTTCGTACTCGCCTTCAAGCTGAAACAGCAGTCCGAATGCTTCATGCACTTCGGCATTCTTTGGATCCAGATCGAGCGCCCGGTTCAGGTTGTCCTTGGCGCGCTGGTAAGACCTCTGGCGCAAATAGCCAATACCCAGCTCCAACTGCTTCTGCACGACCTCTTCGGTCACACCGGTGATTTCATCAGAGGGCCGCGGTGAGCTGGCACAGGACGCCAGCATGGCAAGCAGCAATACCGGCAGCAGCCGATTCATGCGATCTGCCCCGCCTGGATGCGCTGGTAACGCTCCTGTCGCCGGGTCCGGTCAGCGACCTGACCCACCAGTTGGCCACAGGCGGCCTGGATGTCATCACCCCGCGTCGTTCTGACAGTAACGGAGTAGCCATCATTTACCAGCCTGTCCTGGAAGCCTCTCACCGCATTCATTGAAGGTCGCTTGTAGTCCGTTCCGGGGAATGGATTAAATGGGATCAAATTAATCTTACACGGAAAGTCCTTGAGCAGGCGAGAGAGTTCAAGGGCGTGTTCGCGGGAGTCGTTAACGCCATCAATCAGCGTGTACTCAACGGTTACCGTGCGTTTTTCACCGAGATTCCGCGCATACCGCGTGCAGACATCGAGCAGGACCTCGATCGGGTACTTGCGGTTAATCGGCACCAGCTGATCGCGCAAAGGGTTGTTCGGCGCATGCAGCGAGATGGCAAGTGAAACGTCTGTCGACTCGCAGAGTTTCTCGATGCCGGGCACGACACCTGCGGTCGATATGGTGACCTTGCGCTTTGAAATACCGTAGCCGAGGTCATCCATCATCAGGGTCACGGCCGGCAGGACATGCTCGATGTTGAGCAGCGGTTCACCCATGCCCATCATGACAACATTGGTCACCGTTCGCCTGCGATCAGGATAAGCCTCTGCCAGGCGACGCATCGCGATGCGCAACTGGCCCACAATCTCTGCTGTGGTCAGGTCGCTGTTGTAGCCCTGTTTACCGGTCGAGCAGAAACTGCAATCCAGCTTGCAGCCAACCTGGGAAGACACGCAAAGCGTGCCGCGATTGTCTTCAGGGATGAAAACCGTCTCGAACAGGCTGCCTGAGGCAGACCTGATCAGCCATTTACGGGTACCGTCCTTGCTGACGAACTCGTGGCTGACTTCAGGTTCGGCCAACTCACCCGTCGCCATCAGATACTGGCGCAGCTTCTTACTGATATCCGTCATCGCCGTGAAGTCGTCAACCTTGCGATGGTGGATCCACTTCATGATCTGGGTGGCGTGAAACGGCTTTTCACCCAGCCCCGAGAGCAGCTCGAGCCACATTTCCTGGGTGTAACCCAGGTAATTGACCTTCTGTCCCGGTGCTTCCGTCATGTTATCGATCGCAGAGCTGGTCGTCGCTGAAGAAGTAGCTTATCTCACGCGCGGCAGATTCGGGAGCGTCAGAGCCATGCACAGCATTGGCATCGATAGATTCAGCGAAGTCTGCCCGGATTGTGCCCGGCGCGGCTTCTTTCGGGTTGGTTGCACCCATGAGTTCGCGGTTCTTCATGATCGCACCTTCACCTTCCAACACCTGGACGATGACGGGGCCAGAGCTCATGTAGCTGACCAGATCTTCAAAAAAGGGCTTGCCGTCGTGCTCAGCGTAGAAACCCTTGGCCTTATCGAGCGTCAGGTGCTCCATGCGGGAAGCAACGACGCGCAGACCCGCTGCTTCAAAACGTGAAACGATCTCGCCAATCACGTTTTTCGCGACCGCGTCGGGCTTGATGATAGAGAAAGTTCTCTCAATCGCCATCTTTAATACTCCAGAAATAGTGAAAAATTGGGGGGATTTTGCCGGCGCGTATTATAGGGACAGGGCCGGAGGCTGTCATCAGGCCGTGACGAGAGTTTCAGACCTCGTCGAGCCAGGCCATCTGGATAGCCTCGAGGATCTTCTCACCACAGCGTTCCGGGTCATCATCAAACCCAGGCAAGCCCATGACCCACTCCCGCAGGTCAGTGAATCGCACGCCGAGCGGGTCTACATCCGGGTAGGCTTCACAAAGCTCAATCGCAATATCGTTTACATCCGTCCACTTCATGCTTGTCTCCGTTCAGCCGTTCTCAGACACCTGGTTGATCGTGTACTTCGGTATTTCAATGACCAGATCGTCTTCGCCTACAATCACCTGGCAGGAGAGCCTGGAATCCGGCTCCAGGCCCCAGGCCTTGTCCAGCAGGTCATCCTCGGTCTCATCTGACTCCTCCAACGAATCAAATCCTTCTCGCAGAATGACGTGGCAGGTCGTGCAGGCACAGGCCATCTCGCAGGCATGTTCGATGTCGATACCGTTATCGAGCGCAACCTCGATCAGAACATCACCGGTCTCTGCCTGAATGACCGCGCCTTCCGGGCAACGCTCTGCATGGGGGAGGAAAATCAATTGCGGCACTTAAGTCATCTCCTGATCTACATCATCAAGCTGGCGCCCGGCGAGAGCGCGCCTCACGGCGGCGTCCATTCGCAGCGAGGCAAAATCTTCACTGGCCTTGCCCAGCATTTCGGTGCCCTGGGTAATGGCCTGCGCATCGTCACCTGCTGTCAGCTCTGTCAGTTTCTGTATGGCATCACGCAACAGCTGCACATCCTCAGTCGGAAGCAGTGCTTCGCCATCTTCATCCAGCGCATTGGCCAGGGCTTCAATCACCCGCCCGGACTCAACGCGGGCTTCAGCCAGGGTGCGGGCATCGGCATCATCCCGGGCGTAATCGAACGAGGCCTGCAGCATGCCCATGATTTCTTCGTCCGTCAGACCGTAGGATGGTTTGACTTCCACGTGCGCCTCGACGTTCGTGCTGGTTTCGCGCGCGGTGACCGACAAGAGCCCGTCAGCATCAACGCGAAATTCAACCAGGATCTTCGCCGCGCCGGCGACCATCGGCGGAATACCCTTCAGCTCAAAACGCGCAAGGGACCGGCAGTCATCCACCAGCTCGCGTTCGCCCTGGACCACGTGGATCAGCATGGCGGTCTGACCGTCCTTGTAGGTGGTGAATTCCTGGGCACGACTGATGGGTATGGCGGTGTTTCGACCGATGATCTTTTCGGCCAGCCCGCCCATGGTTTCCAGCCCCAGCGACAGCGGCAGCACATCCAGCAGCAGCATTTCGTCGTCAGGTTTGTTACCCACCAGGATATTGGCCTGGATCGCGGCGCCAATGGCAACCACTTTATCGGGGTCAATTTCGTGCAGGGGATTCTCAACCTCGAAGAACTCTCCGACAGCCTGCTTAACCCTGGGTACCCGGGTTGAACCACCGACCAGTACCACATTGTCAATTTCATCCACCGTGACCCCGGCATCCCGCACGCTGCGGCGACAGGCCATGATCGATTTCTGCACAAGTGGTGCAATCAGCTCTTCAAACCCTTCCCGGGTGAGTTCGCCGGAGAAGCTCAAACCGGCATCATCAATCTCGATCCTGACCGCATCTTCGGCAGACAGCGCTTCTTTGATGCTCCGCGCCTTCATCATCAGGCCGCGCAGCTGGCCCGGCCCTAATGCGTCGGCATGACCGGACGATGCCAGGATCCACTCTGCAATCGCCCGATCGAAATCGTCACCGCCGAGGGCAGAATCCCCGCCGGTCGCCAGGACTTCAAACACGCCACGACTGAGCCGCAGCAGGGAAATATCAAAGGTGCCGCCGCCCAGATCATAAATCGCGATCACGCCTTCAGAACCGGTATCCAGGCCATAGGCAATAGCCGCAGCGGTTGGCTCGTTGAGCAGTCGCAGGACGTTGACGCCAGCCAGCTGGGCTGCGTCTTTTGTCGCCTGGCGCTGAGCATCGTCGAAATAAGCCGGGACGGTAATCACGACACCGTCCAGTTCACCCGCCAGAGTTTCACTGGCCCGCGCGACAAGGTTACGAATGATTTCTGCCGAAACCTCGACCGGGGTCACGTCACCCGCGCGTGTGACAATGCGGGGCACACCTCCTTCGGCAGCAGAGAACTCGTAAGGCAGCTGATCGCCCAGTGTCTTCACGTCTTCGACGCCGCGGCCCATCAGGCGTTTCACCGAAACAATGGTGTTCAGCGGATCAGCCGCCGCGCCCGACCGCGCCACTTCACCCACAACCGTCTTGTCTTCACCGTACTGCACAACAGATGGCAGCATGTGATGGCCGTCATGATCCGGCAGCGTTTCGGCAACGCCGGCACGGACTGAGGCGATCAGCGAATTGGTTGTACCAAGGTCAATACCTGCCGCCCTTTTTCGCATGTGCGGGTCGACTGCCTGGCCAGGCTCTGTGATCTGAAGTAACGCCATAAAATTCTTTTCAGTAGTCCAGCAGCTTCTCTTCGAGATGGTTCGCTGCATCCAGCAGACGGGTCATAAACTGCAACTCGTAGACCGCAATCAGAGCGCGATCTTCATCAGCGTCGACCACCTCGCCAAACTCAGTCTCGATACCACGGGCGACTTCCCTGACGCGTGCCTTGAAGACATCAAGCTTCTCGAGCCCGGCCGGATCGTCTTCCAGCGCTTCGAGTTCCTCGCGCAACTCAATCTGTTCCATCAGGAATGCAGGCGGCAGTACCGGGTTGTGATCAACTTCCCTGCCCTTCAGCGTCATCATGTAAATGGCGCGAGGCAGTGCTGCTTTGAGTGTGTCGTGGGCCGTATTAATCAGTGAAGACCACTGCATCGACAAGCGCTTTTCATGCTCGGTCCTGGCAGCGAACCTGTCCGGGTGCATTTCTCGCTGCAGCTCACGGAAACGGTCGGCCAGCCCTTTGACGTCTACCTCATAGCTGACCGGCAGTCCGAAGATTTCAAAGTAGTTCTGGTTGAAGTCCACGGGTCGTTAAACGGTGAAGGATTCACCGCAACCGCATTCATCCTTCACGTTTGGATTCTTGAATTCAAAGCCCTCATTCAGACCCTGCTTGACGTAGTCCATTTCGGTCCCGTCGACATAGACCAGGCTCTTCGGGTCAACAAATACCTCGACCCCCTGCGAAGAGAAGCGAACATCTTCTGGCTGAATCTCATCCACTGGCTCAAGCACATACATGAGGCCGGAGCAGCCGGTGGTTTTTACCGCAAGGCGGATACCAACACCCTTGCCGCGACTCTGCAGGTAGGCGTTAACATGTTCTGCCGCATTTTCAGTCAGGCTGACACCCATCTGATTTACCCCGCCGCTGAGTTAGCTTCATCGTCCACGTGCTTGGAACGATAATCGGTGATCGCCGCTTTAATGGCGTCTTCTGCCAGTACGGAGCAGTGAATTTTCACCGGCGGCAGTGCCAGTTCTTCAGCGATCTCTGTGTTCTTGATCGACGCTGCTTCATCCAGCGTCCGCCCCTTGACCCACTCGGTGAGCAAAGAGCTGGAGGCTATCGCACTGCCGCAGCCATAAGTCTTGAACTTGGCATCTTCAATGACCCCGTCGTCGCCCACTTTGATCTGCAGTCGCATGACGTCGCCACAGGCCGGCGCACCCACCATACCCGTACCAACGTCTTCGTCTTCCGCATCCATCTTGCCGACATTGCGCGGATTCTCGTAGTGGTCCAGTACCTTATCGCTGTATGCCATGTTTGTTTCCTACCTTCTAAAAATAACGTTGTTCGAATATAAACGTTGCCAGCTTTTGCGAATTCGAGATCGCTTTCGCTGTCACTTACTTGCGAAGCAAGCAAGTGACTAATGCGCCGCCCATTCAATCTTGTCCATGTCGACCCCGTCTTTGTACATGTCCCAAAGGGGTGACAGTTCACGCAGTTTCTCTACCGCTGCCCGGACGCTCTCGACAGCCTGGTCCACATCTGCCTCCGTGGTGAAGCGGCCGACAGAGAATCGCAGCGAACTGTGCGCCAGTTCGTCGTTGAGACCCAGTGCCCGCAGCACATAAGAAGGCTCGAGGCTCGCTGAGGTACAGGCTGAACCTGAAGATACAGCGAGGTCAGGCAGTGACATGATCAGGGACTCACCCTCAACAAAGTTGAAGCTGATATTAATAATGCCCGGCACGCGGTGATCCATGTCGCCTGACACATACACCTCTTCCATATCGTTCAGGCCGTCCCAGAGTCGCTTTCTGAGCGCGAGAATACGATCGCCCTCTTCGTGCATCTCTTCCTTCGCGATACGGAACGCTTCGCCCATGCCCACCAGCTGGTGCGTCGCCAGCGTGCCGGAACGCATACCGCGCTCGTGGCCGCCGCCATGCATCTGGGCTTCGAGCCTGACTCTTGGCTTACGCCTGACATAGAGCGCGCCCACACCTTTCGGGCCGTAGATCTTGTGTGCCGAAAACGCCATCAGGTCGACTTTTAACGTCTCGAGATCAATGTCGAGTTTGCCGACACTCTGGGCCGCATCAACGTGGAAGAAGACTTTGCGTGCCCGGCAGACTTCGCCGATGGCTTCGATATCGTTAACCACACCAATTTCATTATTCACATGCATAATGCTGACAATCGTCGTGTCTTCGCGGATCGCCGCCTCGACGCTTGCAGGTGAAATCAGGCCATCTTCACCGGGCTCGAGGTAAGTCACTTCGAAACCTTCACGTTCAAGGTGACGACAAGTGTCGAGAACGGCCTTGTGTTCAATCTTTGATGTCACAATGTGCTGACCGCGGCTTTTGTAGAAATGCGCCACGCCCTTGATTGCCAGGTTGTCAGATTCGGTCGCACCGGAGGTCCAGACGATCTCCCGCGGGTCACAGTTCACGAGGTCAGCGACCTGGCGACGTGCGATCTCAACCGCTTCCTCGGCTTCCCAGCCAAACTTGTGGGAGCGGCTGGCCGGATTGCCGAACTTGCCTTCGGCCAGCAGGCATTCGCTCATCTTCTGCGCAACCCGCGGATCAACCGGCGTTGTTGCTGCGTAGTCAAAATAAATCGGTGTTTTCATGTTTTCCTTTGCCTTTACTTCTGGTGTCGAGCGGTGAGCCTCAGGCTTCCGCTGTCTCCGGCAGTCGTACCAGCTCATCATTGATGCTGGCCTGCCTGGCTGCAATCTGTCGCACTTCGCGCTTCTCGATAATGCTGGCGAGGTCGATACCCGAGAGGAAATGATGAATCTCGTCACTCAGCTCTGCCCAGAGCTGGTGCGACAGGCACATTTCACCCTGCTGACAGTCGGCCCGACCGGCACATCTTGTCGCATCGACGTTTTCATCGACGGAGTCAACAATCTCTGCCACGTAAATCTCGCTTGGCTCACGCTGGAGTTTGTAGCCGCCGCCAGGTCCGCGAACGCTGTTAACCAGATCCCGTTTCCGAAGCTTGGCGAACAATTGTTCGAGGTACGAAAGGCTGATGCCCTGTCGACGGGAAATGTCGGCGAGGCTGATAGGCCCTTCGTGCTGGTGAACGGCGAGGTCCAGCATGGCCGTCACGGCATATCTGCCTTTGGCTGTCAGTCGCATAAAACGCTCTCTTCAGTGGATGCGCGCGGGTGGCGCAGTATGCAATACCCGACCAAAACGGTCAACTAAATGACCTACTATTTTAGTCAGGTATTTGTACGATGGAATAGCACCATCAGATCAATCGGGCATGCCGTCGGAGGGTTTCGCTAACTTATTGATTGCACTTAAAAAACCGCGAAGGATGTTCACTTCCATCTGGTCTGGTTCGACCCGGTTGAAAAGGCGCCGCAGGCGCGTCATCAGCTGCCTTGGGTTGTCTTCGTCGTGAAAATTCACCTGGATCAGTGTCTCCTCGAGGTGCCCGAAAAAATGCTGCATGGCTTCCGCACTGGCCAGGGGCCGATCCCACGCGGCGGCCTCAAATTTGCCTTCAAGCCGCCCCTGCAAGACTTCGTAGGTAATGACCTGAACGGCCATAGCGAGATTCAGTGAACTGTAGGCCTCGCCGGTAGGGATATTGACGTGATACTGGCACTGCTGCAGCTCTTCGTTCTTCAGGCCATGTGCTTCACGGCCGAACATCAGCGCGACTTTACTGCCGGCAGCCGCCGCTGCGGCGACTTTTTCACCACACTGTTTCGGTGACAGCATCGGCCAGGGAATGCGCCGGTCGCGGGCAGACGTGCCGATCACCAGTTCACAATCAGCGATCGCCGTCTCTACCGAATCAACGACAATCGCCGAGCGCACCACGTCCTCGGCACTGGCTGACCTGAAGATCGCTTTTTCGTCGGGAAAACTGTACGGATTGACCAGCACCAGTTCAGTCAGCCCCATGTTCTTCATCGCTCGGGCGGCAGCACCGATATTGCCGGGGTGCGAAGTTTCCACCAGCACCACTTTTACACCCGGGAAGAGGTTCGCAGCATCGCTCATGTGACGTTTACAGTCGGTTGATTCAGGCAAGGCGGCATCTTAACGGGTTTCACCGCCAATAAAAGTACCGGCGAGAATGAATCCTTCACGAGAGGCACTCGAGACTGATAGAATCCGCGACCTTCGCACTCCCCCGGAATTCGCAATGGAACCAATGGCAAACATCGCCCTGCGCGCCGCTCGCCTGGCGGGCAAACAGATTGTGCGGGGATTTGATCGGCCTGATCTGGTTGATATTGACAGCAAGGGTCACAACGATCTGGTCACCAACATCGATCGCGAGGCAGAGCAGATCGTCATCGATACGTTGCGCGAAAAATATCCGGACCACAAAATCACAGGCGAGGAGTCGGGCTCGACCGATAACGCGTCTGATTTTGAATGGGTCATCGACCCGCTCGACGGCACGATGAACTTCAGCCGTCAGATTCCGCATTTCTGTGTTTCCATCGCCTGTCTCCACAAAGGGCGGGTTGAACATGCTGTCGTGATCGACCCCATCAGGGAAGAAGAGTTTGTCGCCAGTCGCGGCAAGGGCGCATCACTCAATGGCAAGCGCATTCGTGCCAATGGGCTCGACAGCTTCGATGGCGCAGTGATTGCGACGGGTGGCCGCTCCCGCCATGAGCATGCAGACAAGGAAAGTGCGGTCTACGAGCACCTGCTGAAATCACACGCGGTTACCCGCCAGCCGGGCAGCGCTGCGCTCGAACTGGCTTATATCGCCGCAGGCAGAATTGACGGTATGTGGATGCGAGGTCTCGCTCGCTGGGATATCGCTGCCGGTGCCTTGCTGGTAACAGAGGCTGGCGGCCTGATGGGCGATTTTGCTGGCGGGGCCAACTACATGCAGACGGGCAACACCGTCGCCGGGTCGCCGAAGGTCTTCAAGCTGCTGAGCCAGCTGGTACGCAAACACCTCGCTTGAGAAAAGGCTTTGGATCGCTGGCTAGCTGATGCCAGCGGCGTATCAGGAGCCCAGCATGTCCGGGTCGTCGACACCTTCCTTCTCGGGTATCGCCAGGTCTTCCTGCGAGATACCCATCACGACCAGGATATTGCTCGCCACGTAGATCGACGAGTACGTACCGATCACAACACCGATGATCAGGCCGGTCGCGAACCCGCTGATCAGTTCACCTCCCAGCAACAGCAGCGTCACCAGCACCAGCAACGTCGTTAACGATGTAACCAAGGTTCGACCGAGCGTCTGGTTGAGCGATGTATTGATGATATCGACAGGCGTGCTGCGACGGATACGGCGGAAGTTTTCCCGAATTCTGTCTGACACCACGATAGTGTCGTTAAGCGAGTATCCGATGACCGCGAGCAGGGCCGCGAGCACGGTTAAATCGAAGTTCCAGCGGGCCACCGAGAAGATCCCAAGGGTGATGACGACATCATGGAACAGGGCCACGACCGCACCGACAGCGAATTTCAACTGAAAGCGAAAAGCGACATAGAGCAACACCACGCCCAGTGCGGTCATAAGACCGATACCGCCCTGATTGGTCAGCTCCTCGCCCACGGCAGGGCCGACAAACTCCGTCCGGCGCAGAATCACTTCAGAGCCTGACGCCTCTTTCAGCGACTGCAGCACCTGCTCACCAAGCTTGGCGTTCGCCCGGGTATCAAGGTTCTTCTGCGGTGGAATCCTGACGAGGATGTCACGGTCGGAACCGAAATACTGGACCACATGCCCCTCATAGCCTGCCGAGGTCAGCTCCTCACGGATCGTGACGGGAGACACCGGCTGGTCATATTCCACCTCGACGATGGTGCCGCCGGTAAAGTCCAGCCCCCACTCAACCTGGTTGATCGCAAGAGACACGATCGAGGCAAGCACGAGAACAATAGAAGAAATACCGGCAACCTTCCGGTACTTCATGAAATCAAAGCCTAGATTGAGAACAGCCATCAGATTGCCAGCTTCTTAATGTTGCGCCCACCGTACATCAGGTTGACGATGGCCCTCGTCCCCACAATGGCGGTGAACATGGATGTCATGATGCCGATCGACAGCGTCACAGCAAATCCTTTCACTGGCCCGGTGCCAATACTGTAAAGAATCACTGCCACAATCAATGTCGTCAGGTTGGCATCGAGAATGGTCACGAAGGCGCGTTCGAAACCGGCATGGATCGCCTGTTGCGGCGACAGGTCATTGAGCAGTTCTTCCTTGATTCGCGAGAAGATCAGCACGTTGGCGTCGACGGCCATACCGACGGTTAAGACGATCCCTGCAATACCCGGCAGCGTCAGCGTTGCCCCCAGGGCAGACATAATCGCGACCAGCAGCACCAGGTTGGCAGCCAGAGCGATATTGGCGGCAATACCGAACAATTTGTAATACACCAGCATAAAGAGCACGACGAGGCCGAGTCCCACACTCACCGCCATGGCCCCTAGCTGGATATTCTCTGCACCCAGACTTGCCCCCACCGTACGCTCCTCGGCGACAAACATGTCGGCCGCAAGGGCGCCCGCGCGCAGCAGCAGGGCGAGTTCACGCGCCTCACCACCCTGCAGGCCGGTGATTCGGAATCGAACCGCCAGCGCAGACTGCACTGTGGCGAGGCTGATGACGCGGCGTTCAACATAGCGCTCCGGCTTCAGCACTTCGACGCCGTTTTCCCGCACCTTGACGTCGCGAGTCTTGGTTTCAATAAAGATCACCGCCATGCGCCGGCCGATACTGTTGCGGGTTGCCCGGTGCATCAGCTCGCCGCCATCGCCATCGAGCGTGATGTTGACCTGCGGCAGGCCACTTTCAGGGTCGAAACCCACCTGGGCATCCAGCACACGGTCACCGCGCAGGATAATGTCGTTCTCGATCCTGGCCCGGTAGCCTTCGTAATCATATTCCGTGGTTGATGACGCCGAGGCGTCGGGCAGGGCTTCCATGCGGAACTCGAGCGTCGCCACCTTGCCCAGAATCTTTTCAGCAACGGCGGGATCTTCAACACCCGGCAGGTCGACAACGATTCTGTTGCGGCCAAGACGCTGCACCAGCGGCTCGGCGACACCGATCTCATTGACCCGGTTGCGGATGGACTGGATGTTTTGCTGTACGGCGAAGTCTTCAATCTCGCGAATTGACGCCTCATCAACCGTCAGCGTCAGGGCCAGCGCCTGCGGGCTCGCCGTGACGTTGTACTGCGGGTAACGCGTATTCAGCTTCGAGCGCGCGCGGTCGCGCAGATCTTCATCGGCAAAGGTGATTTCCATCACCCCCGTTTCCGGCGAATTGAAACCACGGTACCGGATCCGGTCATCGCGTTCCCGGAACAACCGCTTGATATCCTGCTCAAGGCCTTCAATCCGCTCAGCAATCGCGGCCTCAGTATCAACCTCCATCAGGAAGTGCACACCACCCCGAAGATCAAGGCCGTATTTCATCGGCTCGCCGCCAATGCCTACGAGCCATTCCGGTGTCGTTGGCGCTGCATTCAGCGAAACAATGAAACGTTCCGCGCCGGTCTCATCATGCAGGGCAAGCTCAATGACATCGACCGCCCGCAGGCGCATGTCTTCGTTCTGAAAGCGAATCTCGGCATTGCTGCCGGTGATCTTCGCCCCGAAGTAATCGATTTCAGCGTCTGCCAGGCTGCTCACCGCCTTGTCGAGGGTTTGCTCGGTGACAGTGCCATCAGGGTCTTCGTTCGAAATCTGGATCGCGAAGTCGGGCGGGTAAATGTTGGGCAGGGCATAGACCACGCCCAGCGAAACAATCAACAGAACCAGCAGGTTCTTCCAAAGGGGATACCGGTTAATCAAAACGGAGCGCCGTCAGATCTCTTTGATCGTGCCTTTCGGCAAAGCCTGCAGCACTGCGCTGCGCTGCAGTTTCAGCTCAACGCCATCAGCGGCTTCAAAAACGATGAATTGCTCATCGACCTTTGAGATCTTTCCAACCAGCCCGCCGTTGGTGACGATCTCATCACCCTTGGCAAGACCACCAACAAGCTCACGGTGCTCTTTCGCCCGCTTGCTCTGGGGGCGCCAGACGATGAAATAAAACACCAGGGCAAATGCCACGATGATGAAAAGATCCAGCGGCAAGGGGCCACCGCCAGCGGCACCGGCCTCTGCAGCCATGGCACTTGGAATCAGCAAATCAATCATAATCTCTTCCCCGACCGGGGCCCTGTTCGAAAAGCGCGCTATTTTCGCACAAAAAACACTTAATGGGGGCGGTCGATCTGCCAGCCATCGTAGATCTGCCTGATATGGTCATCCAGGCACTGGTTTTCAATAGCAGAGCGTAATCCAGCCATGATGTGCAGGTAGTAGTGCACGTTGTGGATCGAATTCAGCTCCGCGCCAAGAATCTCGCCACATTTATCCAGGTGGTGCAGATACGCCCGGCTGAAATTCCTGCAGGTGTAGCAGTCACAGTTCGGGTCCAGCGGACCCGTCGCCGTTTTATGGGGCGAATTCCGAATCCTGACAACCCCTTCTGATGTAAACAGGTGACCATTGCGGGCATTCCGCGTCGGCATGACGCAGTCCATCATGTCGACGCCGCGCGCGACACTTTCTACCAGGTCCGACGGGGTGCCCACGCCCATCAGGTAGCGGGGCTTGTCTGCCGGCATTTTCGGTGCCGTATGGGCAATGATGCGCAGCATGTCATCTTTCGGCTCACCGACTGACAACCCGCCGATGGCATAGCCATCGAAGCCGATCTCTGTCAGCAGCCCGAGGGATTCATCACGCAGGTCTTCGTGCACACCGCCCTGGATGATGCCAAACAGACTGTTCGGGTTACCTTCGAATGCCTGCTTGCTGCGCGCTGCCCAGCGCATCGACAAGGCCATGGACTCATGCACGGCCGGCTTGTCGGCAGGAAACGGCGTGCACTCATCAAAACACATCACCACATCGGAGTTGAGCGAGCGCTGGATATCCATGGAAATCTCCGGCGAGAGGAAAATCTCATCACCGTTGACCGGCGAGCGAAACTTCACGCCCTCCTCTGAGATCTTGCGCAGGTCACCCAGACTGAACACCTGGAAGCCACCGGAGTCAGTCAGAATCGGTTTCTGCCAGCCCATGAAACCATGCAGCCCACCGTGGCTTTCCATGATTTCCATGCCCGGCCTGAGCATGAGGTGAAACGTATTACCCAGCAGCATCTGCACACCGGCATCTTCCAGGATTGCCGGAGACAGCCCCTTCACCGAACCATAGGTGCCGCAGGGCATGAAAATCGGCGTCTGTACCTCGTGGCGGGTGCCGTCTGCGCGGGTAAACTCGAGCGTACCGCGCCTGGCTTCGCCCTCGGTCGTTGATACGTTGAATTGCAGTGTCACGTTATTGTTCTCTAAAAAACGCGGGTCAGCGGGTGATGAGCATCGCATCACCATAGCTGAAAAACCGGTAGGATTCCCTGACCGCTTCAGCATAGGCGTGCCGGATATTCTCGATGCCGGCAAATGCGCTCACCAGCATCAACAGGGTCGAACCCGGCAGGTGAAAATTGGTAATCATCGCGTCGACAACGCTGAAGTCGCAGCCGGGATAAAGAAAGATGTCGGTATCGCCGGTGTAGGGCTCGATCACACCTGACTGCGCGGCTGTCTCCAGACTGCGCACCGAGGTTGTGCCAACCGCGCAGACACGACCACCGCGACGACGACAATCCGTCACCGCTGCACAGACTTCAGCTTTTACCTCGATAAACTCCTTGTGCATCTCGTGATCCTGCACCCGTTCGACACGGACCGGTTGAAAGGTCCCGGCACCTACGTGCAGCGTGACCTCAGCTTTCGAGACCCCTTTGTCTTCCAACTGCTGCAGCAGCGCCTGATCGAAATGCAAACCCGCCGTCGGCGCAGCAACCGCGCCCTCTTTTACGCCATAGACCGTCTGGTAACGGTCGAGGTCCATCTCCTCGTCGACGCGGTCAATATAGGGCGGCAAGGGCATGTGGCCATGAGACTCGGCAGCCGCCAGTACCCCGGCAGCAAACGTCAGCTGAAAAAAGTCACCCTCACGCTCGCCAACCTGAATGACCGGGCCCGCATCATCGACTGTGATGGTACTGCCGGGTTTCGGCGACTTGCTGGCCCGCACCTGGGCGATGGCAGTGGTCTCTGACGTGACCCGTTCCAGCAGGACTTCAACTCGCCCACCGGTCGCTTTCTGGCCGAAGAAACGTGCCGGAATCACGCGTGTGTTGTTGAACACCATGAGATCGGCAGGCGACACCAGGCCGGGCAGATCACTGAATCGCAGGTGAGCAATATCGCCTGTCGCGGCATTCAGGTGCAGCAGCCGACTGGCCGTACGCTGTTTCGTGGGGTAGCGTGCAATCAGCTCATCGGGCAGGTCGTAATGGAAATCAGAGACTTTCAAGTCGATGCGGACAATGGGTGACTTTAACGGCGCGCAGTCTACCAGCGAGCACGTTCAGCGGCGAGAGAAGAAAATCACTGGCCTTTGTGAGACATTGTCAGTTGGGAGGGAAAATCATGATCGTATACGGCGCCAGCGTCTCTTATTACACCGGCAAGCTTGAGGCGTACCTGCGTTATAAAGGTATCAGCTACGAGCGGGCCTCCCCCTACCCGCAGGCCGAACGCATTAAACGCGAGGCCGGCTGCATTCAGCACCCGGTGGTTGAGCGCCAGGATGGGCGCTGGATGTCAGACACGACGCCGATCATCCTGCAGCTGGAGCAGGAGCACCCGAACCAACCGGTGCTGCCGCAAGACCCCGTCGTACGTTTCACCGCCCTGTTAATTGAAGACTATGCCGACGAGTGGCTCTGGCGCGCTGCCATGCATTACCGCTGGAGCTACGAACACGACCGGGCCCTGCTTTCGCGGATTCTCACCGATGAACTGACGACACACCTGAAGCTGCCGCGCTTCTTCAGGTTGCGGATGATCGCACGGCGCCAGCACCACGGTTTTGTCATCAACGACGGTGTCACCGACAACACCCGGGAACATGTTGAGCAGGGTTATCACCGTATCCTCGCGCTGATGAGCACGGCACTGGCCGAGCGACCGTTCCTGCTGGGTGCATCCCCTTCCATCGCCGACTTTGGCCTGATGGGCCCGATGCTGCGTCACTTTGGCCAGGACCCGACACCCGCCGAAATCATGCGCGACACCGCGCCGAGGGTATACGACTGGGTTGCCCGGACCTGGAATGCCAGCGACATGACTCAGCAACACGCCTTTGCAGAGACACTGCCAGACGACCTCGACGACCTGTTGCAGGAAATCTGTGAAACGCACCTTGTGCAGCTGGCAGAGAACGCCCGCGCCTGGCACGAGGGTAAAAAGAAGTTCGACATGCTGGTGCAAGGCTGCCAGTACCGGGATCTGCCGGTATCGCGTTACCGGGTTTACTGCCTGGAACAACTGCGCCGACACTTTGCGGCGCTGGCACCGGAGTCACGACAGCTTGTTCAAGACAAACTCTCGTTCCCTATGGCCGACCTCCTCTGGCAGGACGCTATCAAAGCCGACTCAGGTTATGATGCCGCGGGAGACGCCCCCTTTAACCAAGCCATCAACGTCTTCGAGAACGGAGTGCCCACCCGATGAAACGCCTGCTGCTGACACTATCAATGCCCTGCCTGCTTGCCGCACTGGCCAGCGGGGCCAGCGCCGAAGAAACGACCGAGACCGCGCCCGACAGGCAACTGCTGTGGGGTGACACACACCTGCACACCAACAACTCGTTCGACGCGTTTCTGAACGGCAATATGACGGTCACGCCGTCTGATGCCTATCGCTTCGCCAAGGGCGAACCGGTGATCCATGCCTACAACCGGGTAAAAACCCAAATCGGCACACCGCTCGATTTCCTGGTCGTCACCGACCATGCGGAGTTCCTTGGCGGCATTAAAGACATCTACTATGACGGCATTCAGGACCCGGACCCGGGGCTGATCAGAAGCCTGGTTTACTGGTACCAAACGTGGCGGATTCGTGATGCGCTCGACAATGGTGGCAGCATTGAATTCTTCAACGACATTCTGCCGATTCCAGGTGACCCACGCGAACTCGCCGCACAGTGGGTTGAATCGGCCGCTCAGCAGGGCATTCCTGGCGCCAAGATATCCCAGCGCAAGGCCTGGCATGGGCTGCTTGAAACCGCTGACCGACACAATGAGCCGGGCAAGTTCACGGCTTTCGCCGGCTGGGAATGGTCATCGCAGCCCGGCAGCGCCAACCTGCATCGTATCGTCATGACCAGTGCGAATGCCGACAGCGGCAAAACCTTCATACCGTTTGCTTCCACCGACAGCCCCTACCCCGACGACCTCTGGGCCTGGCTCGCGAAAACTGAAGCGGAGAGTAACGCACGCTTTATCGCCATTCCCCACAACCCCAACGTCAGCAAGGGCATGATGTTCAATCGCGTCAACCTGAGGGGCGAGGCGATCGACGAGGACTATGCCAACCGACGCCTGCAATATGAGCCGATTGTCGAGATGACGCAGATCAAAGGCGATTCAGAAACCCATGAAGATCTTTCGCCCGACGACGAGTTCGCTAAGTTTGAACCCTACCAGTACCTGCTGGCGGCAGAGAGTGACGTGTACCCGGTGCAGGAAGGTGACTATGTGCGCTCGGGCCTGAAGACCGGCCTGTCGATCGAGGCCGAGATCGGCGTCAACCCGTTCAAGCTCGGTATGATTGGCTCAACCGACTCCCACACCGGCCTCGCGACCGCAGAAGAAGCCAACTTCTGGGGCAAATTTGCTTTTGATTCGGTGCCTGAAAAGAAAAACTCACACGGCCTTGGCAGTGCCTCCGGCTGGACCATGTCGGCGGCAGGCCTCGCTGCTGTCTGGGCAGAAGAAAACACCCGCGACGGCATTCTTGATGCCATGTTCCGACGCGAGGTTTACGCCACCACCGGCACCCGAATCAGCCTGCGTTTCTTTGGCGGCACTGACCTGACCGCCGCAGACCTGGAGACGCTGTCAACCAGCGGCTACGAGAAAGGCGTACCCATGGGTGGGACGCTATCGGCAACCGCAGCGCAGGTCGCGCCGACCTTTCTGGTGCATGCCGGCAAAGACCCGGCGGACCACAATCTGGACAGAATCCAGATCATCAAAGGCTGGCTCGATGCCGATGGCGCAACACACGAACAGGTCTACAACGTCGCCTGGTCAGATGACCGCGAGCTGGCTGACGATGGCTCACTGCCCGCCGTACCGGATACGGTTGATCGCAACACCGGCAAAGTCACCGGCGCTCACGGCGCGCCGGAGCTTAAAGCCGCCTGGACGGACCCGGACTTCAACACCGACCAGCCCGCTTTCTATTATGTTCGTGTATTACAGATACCGAGTGCCCGACACTCACTGTTCGACCGGATTGCGCTCGGCCTCGAGAACGCGGCCGACTACCCTGA
>JAYQAI010000066.1:0-18236 GCA_038136715.1 Gammaproteobacteria bacterium
CCTGGTGAATAGACACAGTCAACTGGTTTTCATCATTGACGATCCCGTCGTCGGACTTGGCTTGCTTCGTACTGCTCGCCTGAGCGGCTACCGCGTTAACGTGATAGCCCGCCGGGGCTGTCGATGGCTGCGATGGACCGCTGGCTGCGAAGAGTTTTTCGAAGTCGAAGCAGAGAGAATCGAGTACGATCTGATAAATGTCATCAAAGAGCTCGGATTCGATCAGGAAAGTTATTTGTGTCTGGCTGCTGGCGACATCGCGACAGGCGCCCTGCATGAAGCGGCGAAAGACCTGAGGGCGGGGACTCAGTCCGTCATGGACGCTGAATCTCGAGAGCGAATCAACAACAAAGCATCTTTTGCAGAGCTTTGCACTGAACTTTCCTTGCCGATACCCCAAACCTGGGTTGCTGAACACAAACGGGATCTGGAAGCGCTTGCGGCCCGGCCGGACTTTTCATTTCCGGTCATCGTCAAAGCGGTAAACGTGAGCGGCTGCGCCGAGGCGACGATCGTCCAGGATAAGCAAGCACTAACTGACATCGTGCTTGACCCGAGCTATGATTTCGCGCCATTCGTTATCCAGGAGTTTATTGCCGGCGAGGATGCCAGTTTCAGTTTCATTGCCAAAGAGGGCCAGATTCAGGTCGGTTACGGCCAGCTGTGCTCAGGCGCGGGGGTTTCGTTTCCCGCTGACGCTGAAATCTATACCTACGCAGCAGCGCTTTGTCAGGCAACCAACTATTCAGGTCCAGCCAACATTGATTTCAGACTGGGAGATGACGGCGCAATCTACCTGATCGAATGCAATGCCAGATTTTGGGCCACTAATCCATTCAGCTATCTTCTCGGTCTTGACCTGATCGCTGAAAGCGGCTTTCGTCCGGAGGTTGAGGTTATAAACAGGACTCAATACTTCGACGAGGCACTCTATTCGTTCACAAACGCCATGCGGGGCATCGTCGCAAAAGGACCATTGAGCGCAGACAAAGCGCTGCGGTATTTCAGATCAGTGTTCTGCGATATGCCGGGGTACCTATTTACCCAACTACCTGCATCACGCCGTCTATTTGCCTTCTGAGAAACGATGCAAAGTGATTAACCTCGAGTCGTTCCGACATCGCCATCGGTAAACCTCAAGGTCATCTGGTCGAAACCGATGCACTTCCCGGGAAGTCGCGTCGCAGACATTTTTGCATCATGCAATTTTCACCTATCAAGAATTGCATAATGCAAACGATGATGGCACTTTTTCTCGATTTGCAACATAATCAGGCTGCTGTTACCCTCGCTTAGCAACCTCCGTCGCACCAAATATCTACAACATTTTTATAAATACCTGATATTTATGGGTTTAGCGAGCTTCCCTTAAAAATGGCACGCAAATTGCGAAATGAAAATTACTAGTAACCGCTCGAGTGAAAAAATGGAAAAGATGCCTAAAGTCCTAATGGTTGAGGATAGCCAGTCTCTGGCCGCGATCTACGCTTCCTACCTTCGTACACAATCAGTCGACCTTGTCATCGTCGAAGATCTAGCCTCAGCCAGGGCAGAATGGTCACGCATTCAACCAGATCTTGTCCTGCTCGATGTCGAATTGCCAGATGGAAGCGGCCTCGATCTGCTGAAACAGCGACCTGCGGAAGACACACCCGCAGATGTTATCGTCATGACTGCATTTGGTTCATCTGATTCCGCCGTTGACGCCATCAGCCTCGGTGCCATCGACTATCTCTCGAAGCCATTCGATGCAGACCGGCTGAAAGTGACCATTGCGAACGCATTTCGAAACCGTGCGCTGCAGGACACCGTCAACGAGTACAGCGCGCTGGACAGAACTCGCTACTGCGATTTCATTGGCAAATCGCTCGCCATGCAATCCGTCTACCGGATTATCGATTCGGTGGCCGTCAGCAAAGCAACAGCTTTCATTGTCGGTGAAAGCGGGACCGGTAAAGAATTGACCGCCTCAGCCATTCACCAGATGAGTCCGCGAGCAGATAAAGCCTTCCATGCAATTAACTGTGGCGCCATCCCCCGAGACCTGATGGAAAGTGAACTGTTCGGTCACGTCAAGGGTGCATTTACCGGCGCGACTTCTCAGCGTGACGGTGCGGCTTCAATCGCTAATGGTGGCACACTCTTTCTCGATGAAATCTGTGAAATGGATATTGAGCTGCAAAAGAAAATGTTGCGCTTCATCCAGACGGGAGAATTCCAGCGTGTAGGCAGCAATATCGTTGAAAAAGCAGACATCCGATTCGTTTGCGCCACAAACAAAGATCCGTTGATTGAGGTTAGAGAAGGGCGATTTAGAGAGGATCTGTTTTATCGGCTGCACGTTGTCCCGATACATCTGCCTGCCCTCAGCGAACGCGAGGAAGATGTCCTCGATATCGCATACTCTTTCTTGGCGAAGTATTCCCAAAGCGACAATAAATCGTTCTCAGGGTTCAGCAGTGATGCGTGCGAAAAACTGCTCGCCCACAACTGGCCTGGCAATGTCAGAGAGTTGCAGAACGCCATTCAACAAGCCGTCGTCTTGAACGTAGGCGAGGTTATAACAGCAGACATGTTGCAACTTGGACTGAATCCGATGGCCGGGTCACCCAAACCCATCGCGACCAGCACAAACGATCAGCCAACCACCGAGCCGGTAACCGTCGCGTTCTCGCCAAAACAGGAAATTCAGCCATTATGGATCATCGAGCGTCAGGCGATTGAACGTGCTATCAAAGCCTGCGATGGCAATATCAACAAGGCTGCAGGCCAGCTCCAGGTTGCACCTTCAACTATTTACCGAAAACTGCAGGCCTGGGAGTCGAAAGACAGGGAAGCAGCTGCACAATCGTGTACGGCCTGATTTACACAGCTTTGCGTGAAATGGTACGCGAGCACCATGGTGAAAAAACCTGGGATGCCATTGTGGCTAAGGCGGGCGTACCTGCTAACTCTTTATTGACCATGCGGTCCCATGACGACGAAACGACTCTGGCCCTGATGGAAACAGCTTCATCTGTTCTGGCACTGCCTCTGGACACCTGTCTCAAGGCTTTTGGCGAGTACTGGATCACCAGCTTCGCAGCAAGGGAATATGGCACACTTCTCGATCGCACCGGTGATTCTCCTCTCGAATTCCTGCAGAACCTGGACGATCTGCGTGACCGCCTTTCCACTTCCTTTACAGACTTCGAGATGCCAAGTTTCGGAGTCGAAATCAAGGATGCAACGACTGCCGTGGTTCGATGTTCTAGCAATCAAGAGGGTCTCACTGCTTTTGTGGTAGGCATTCTTCAAGGCCTGGGAAAGAGGTTCGGGACAAACATCACGTTGAAATCGATCGTGCCGAGCGCAAAGCAAAATCACAATTTCAATGGTAAAAGCCAGTGAATGAGCCTGTTTTGGAGCTGCTCGATCGACTGTTCACATTCACATTCACGATCGATGACACGCTGAGCCTGTCCCGTGTCTCTGCACGCTTGGGCAATCTTTGTCCTGGTGCGCTCTGCGGTGCCAATTTGTTCGAAGTTTTTCATTGTCACAGACCCGCCGGCATCTCGAGTTTCGAAGAACTGTGCGCATCTGATCAATCCATGTTTCTGCTCGTCAGCCGTGACAAACAGCTTGCCTTGAGAGGTCAGGTGGTACCACTCAAAGAGGATCAGCTCTACCATTTCGTCGGCACGCCCTGGTTGGCCTGGATGAATGAAAATGCCTCAGAGGTACAGCTACACCTGACAGATTTTCCAAAGCTCGATTCACAGATGGATCAGGAGATCTATCTGACAAGCCAGCAGTCGATGGTGCGAGACCTGGAGTTTGTTAATGAAAAGTTGACGCGGGCACAAGAAGAAACCATGGAGGCGAACAAGGTGCAATCCGATATGTTCGCCATCATGAGCCACGAAATGAGAACACCGCTGAACGGCGTCATTAGCGCGCTTTCGCTCCTTTCGGAGGAAGATGATCCAATAGAGCGCTCAAAGCTGACAAAGATTGCCAACGAGTCTGCTGACAACCTTCTGAATGTCATCAATTATGCATTGGACTACTCAAAGCTTGGTGCCGGTCGAATGGACCTCGACTTCGATGATTTCAGCCTCCAGAGTTTACTCGACGCCATAATTGCCGTGAACGAGGGCAGGGCAAAAGAGAAAGCCATTGACGTTTCGTACTCCCTTGAACCCGGATTACCAAAAAATCTAAAAGGCGACCCGGAGAAACTTCGTCAAGTCCTGATCAATGTTGTGGGCAATGCGATCAAGTTCACGGAGACAGGAAAAGTAGAACTTAGGGTCCTAAATTACAACAACCAATTCAGATTCATCGTTTCCGATACCGGATGCGGCATTGTTCAGGATGACCTTAACCATATCTTCGACCCTTTCTGGAGCCGGTCAAAAGGCGCGTCAGAGAGCAGCACTGGCCTTGGGTTAAACATAGTCAAGCGACTGGTCGAACTCATGTCGGGCCAGATAACGGTTGAATCGACAGAAGGTGCCGGCACAACTTTCTACATCGATCTACCGTTCGAGCTGGCTGCATCAGTTGAAGCAGTAACGGCCGATTCGGCCAAGGGTGCACTGCCAAGCTACTTCTCCGGGCGTGTGCTGCTTGTCGACGACAATCAGACCAATCTCATGCTGGGCAAGATGATCCTCGAGAAGTACGGACTTTCCGTCAGGACCGCATCCGATGGTAAGGAGGCTGTCGACATCGTCAGCGAAGTTGAGTTTGAACTGGTGCTCATGGATATTTCGATGCCTGTAATGGACGGAAAAACAGCCTGCCTGGAGATCAACCAACTCCCTTCACCTCCACCGGTGATTGCCTTAACAGCCAATGTTGGACCAAAATTTGCGCAAGAGTACGCAAAGATAGGCTTTAAGGGCTACCTGAAAAAGCCCCTCGAAAACGAGGCCTTGCTGACAGAACTGAACATCTGGATGAAACCGGGTGATACCAGCGTTGAGCCCGTCAATTCAGGTAAAACCGTTAATCGAACACAGGTGCTCACAGATCTGGTTCGACAACTTGGCGAGGAGAATTTCTCCAGCGTTAAGGCGTTGTTCCTCGAAGAGACCGAACGGAGGCTTATCTCTCTGCTGAGCGCCTGGGTCCGAAGGGATCTTGAGATCGTCAGGAAAGAGTCCCACACGCTTGCCAGCAGCGTTGGCAGTTTCGGTTGTGACGACCTGTCGTGGAGACTGAAGCAAATCGAACGCGCATCGTCCCAAAGCGATGTCTCAGAAATTATTCGGTACATGAAAGACATCGAAACCAACGCCAGGACAGCCCTGGACGCCGTTTCAACATTTAAAACCTCAGAGGAGAGCCAGAATGGGTGATACCACCGCCAAACAGCTGATCTGTATCGTGGATGATGAGCCCACGAACGTAGAGTTACTGCGCTTCATGTTGGCCGACGATTACGACGTCTGCGTTGCTTACTCTGGCGAAGAGGCACTGGCGACCATCCTCACCTCAAAGCCGAGCCTGATTCTGCTCGATATTGTCATGCCTGATATGAGTGGATACGAGGTCTTCAAAATCTTGCGGAACAATCCAACAACTTCGAGCATTCCAGTAATTTTCGTCACTGGCCTGGAGGACAAAGCGAGCGAAACAGAAGGGTTAGAACTCGGCGCCGTGGACTATGTCGTGAAGCCCGTCGTCGGTGACATCGTTAAGGCCCGGATCGAGCGGATACTACAGACAGACCTGTACATAGAGTACCTCGAAAGGTCTCTGGCCGACCGGGAAGAACAGCTCGTTTCTAAAGCAGTCAAGTAGGGTTTTTTAAATCGAACAGCTTCTCAACAAGCTGGCTGCTGCGCTGCGCATCCATGCCCAAAACCTGTGAGAAGCTGCTCAACACAATCATGGCATTGCGGTGGACATCACCCTCTTTCAGGGCTCCTCGAACACGCAACAGCAGCGCCTGATTCACTTCGACCAACTCACGATAGTATTGCGTCAGTTCCTCCAGTCGATTGGCCAGCGACTCGTCCGGCTTTTCAAAATATCCAGCAAACAGAAAAAAACTGCTGTTTCTCGCAATGGTTTCCTCGAGGTTAGCAAAAGGTAAGTGGAATCGAGCCATTGGTTTGAGAAACTCGAACCTACTGCATCCACTCGTCGCCATCAGAAGCCCCACCAGTGAATAAATCGCTCTCTGGTAGGGGATATGCCCCAGGTATTCCCGTTCACTGGTGAGAACCTGACACTCCACGATCTCTGTTGAATCTGCGCCATCGACCGCGAACAGCACAGGGCTGATCGCGAGCGCTACCGGGCAATATTCCTTATCGGTTTTGTCGTACGGGCAATTAGCACACTGGCAATTCTCGAGAAGCGCCCAGTTCTGTGCGTCCGGCTCTTCAACAACCACATGAAAATCTTCATCGAAGTTCAGGCTGTACTCTGCAGCCACAGACCCGGGTGCGGATATCCTGTAAATAATGTTGTCTTCTTCTTTCACTGGCGCTCCCGTCTTGCAGTTTCTGCATCCTATTGCACTGCGATATGCATTCAGTCGATCAGATCGTTGATAACGGCTTTACTTTACAACAGGTCAGGTTCTGTCACCTGAGGGCGTATCGCTCCTTTCAACCAGGCTCGCGTCAGGGCGCGAGGCCAAGCCGCTGGAATTGTTCCGGCGGTGCCTGGACATCTAGCAGCGCGACTCGCAACAATTCGAGCATGCGCGCCTCTTCCGGACTACCCAGCTGATTCTCAAGCTCGCCCGGATCTGCTCGAATGTCATACAAATAATGTTCACCCACAGCTGGCTGCACTGACCAGAATGGTAAAAGGTCCCCTTGCTCGAAAGGCTGCTTGATCACGGGGATATCGGACTCAGGCATGGTATCCAGTACCGCACGATGATCTGGGTTCGGCAGACGCAGGCCCGGCCTCGACGGCACCGGCATCGTCGACCAGCGATTCGACCACATGGCAAGCGGGAAACCATCAGTCGCAGGCGCCCGGGCATACTTGTGAATGCCGTCATTAATCTGCACCCACTGACCATATACGCCGCCCAGGACGTAATCCCGAATCTTCGTTGTCTCTCCATGCAGCAAGGGCAGCATCGATCTGCCATGACTCACATAGGTCGATTCAACGGCGAACAGATCCATCAGCGTTGCATTGATATCAACATTGGTGGTCAATGCATTACACCGCGCCGCTGCTACGCCCGGTAACGCAATCATCAGCGGTGTGTGGCCAAGCGGCTCAAACTGGGGCACACGGGGTTTACCCCAGATATCTTTTTCGCCGAGATAATGACCGTGATCTGTGCAGAGGATGAGTGCCGTGTCATCCCAACGATTATTGCTGTCCATAACATCGAGAATGCGCCCGAACCAGTGGTCAATCATGCTGAGCTTTGATCCATAGTTGGCGCGGATATGCCGACCCTCGCGTTCACTGATCATGCCGTCAGCCACGGCACCGACCGCGTAAGGTGGCCAGATGATCATGTCGTCATTCCAGTCATCGTCGTACATGCCCGCCCAGGGTTCAGGTGTATCGAACGGCTCGTGGGGATCAAATTCATCGATAAACAACAGAAAGCTATCGTGGGCGTCACCATGAGCGGCTAGCCAGTCGGCCGCTGCATTCAGAGTTTTAGGGCCCGGAAAGTCGAGCTCTTCCCGAAACCAGGTGCGAGACAGGTCATAAGCCGCTGTGCCGCGACCGAAGTGCCCCTTGGCCGAGGATGGCAATGCCGGCGTGCCGACCCAACTGGGATCTTCTCGCGTTTTCCACGGGTCACTCTCATGCCCGCGCAGATACTGCCAGGCAAAGAAGTCAGTGTGATAGTTCTCACCTCCGGTCTCAAACAGGTGCGGGTGATCGCTGAAGAGCATACTCGGGATACCCTTGCGCCGCAGTTGATAGGTCACCGGCCGCTCCCACAGCTCAATCGAACCCCAGGGCCGCCAGAGAAAATCCATGGCACCCACAAGAATGTCATGGCGCGCCGGCATGCAGGGCAGCGAACCAGTGAAGTGATTATCGAAAACAACAGAACGCTCGGCGAGACGGTCAAGATTAGGTGTTGTGAATTCCTCGCCGCCGTAGGCGCCAAGCATGTGCCGGTTCAGACTGTCGAGCAGCACGACAATTACTTTTTGACATTCACGCATCGGTTGCTTACTCCTTGATGCCAACACAATACCAGCATTACAGGTTTCCAGAAACCTTCTCTGCGACTTATCAATCTCGTTAGCTGAAGGACATGGGCAGGTCAATGTGATAGCATGCATGCCTGATGAACGCACCCTCTGAAATCGATACACCAGACCTGCACCGCAGAGGCCGATTTCACAGCACCTTCAAAGCCTTCGGCTTGCCAAACTATCGCTGGTTCTTTGCCAGCCTGTTCGGCAACTTTTCGGCCATGAACATCCAGATGTTCATCCGTGGCTGGCTCGTGTTCGAAATCACGGGCAGCTATGAGAAACTCGGCTGGATGGCTGCGGCCGGCGGAATCGTCGGGCTCGTGGCCGCACCGCTCGGTGGCGTGGCAGCAGACCGCATCCGACAAAAGATCCATATCGTTCAGGTCGCGAGCGCCTGCAATGTCCTGATCACGCTGTCTGTTGCCTACCTGATCTGGCAAGGCGCACTGAAGTTCGAACACCTGCTGATCGCATCGATCTGCCAGGGCATAGTGATGAACATCATGATGCCCGCGCGACAGGCGCTGACCAAGGATGTGGTCGGGCTGGAACTCTTAACCAACGCCATCGCGCTCAGCACTTCAGGCATGAATGTAGCGCGTTTGCTGCTGCCGGGTATTGCCGGTTTCATGGTCGCGGCACTCGGTGGTGGCAGCGGCAATATCGCGCCTGCCATGTGGGTTTACCTTCTGATGGCCGGACTCTACGCATTTAACGGGCTTGGCATGTTCATGGTGCGTGTGCCCGATAACCCGTCGGCAGACGGCGAGCACAAACCCTTTCTCGCCGAACTTCAGCTCGGGTTCCGCTACGTGCTGGAAACACCCATTATCTTCATGCTGCTTGGTTTCAACTTCCTGATGGTGTTCTTCAGCCTCACCTATTTCATGCTGCTGCCTGGCTTCGTCAAAGAGGTCCTGAACGCGGGTCCTGATGGCCTTGGCCTACTGATCTCGATATCCGGCATCGGCTCGTTAGTCGGCTCACTGCTGGTCGCGTCGCTGCCCAACCGGCGCCGCGCCCGGGTACTGCTGTACGGCGCCTTTATCATGGGGATCGCCCTGATGGGTTTTGCGGCTTCCACCCATTACTGGTTGTCGGTCCTGCTGCTGACCTTCGTCGGCCTCGGTCAGGCGGCACGCATGTCGCTCTCGAATGTACTGATTCAGTCTTACGTTGATGATGAATATCGTGGCCGGGTCATGAGCATCTACATGCTGGAAATGGCTTTCCTGAGCATTGCAATCTATCCCGTCAGCCTGTTTGCTGATCACTTCGGCGCCGACTGGGCCGTAGGTATATCCGGCGCATGCCTCACCCTGCTTACGATCGCACTGGCTTTTGTGCCTTCCTATCGCAACCTCGACTAGGCTAATCTCTGACTATGAATGAACACACCAAGGTCAGGGTCTGGGATGTCCCAACGCGACTGTTTCACTGGGTCCTGGCAGCGCTGGTGTCCGTTTCTATCTATACCGGCCTGGACGGTGGTTTCGAGGAAATGGATTACCACATGCTCTCGGGCTACAGCATCCTGGGGTTGGTGTTGTTTCGTGTGATCTGGGGTTTTATTGGCGGACACTACGCCAGGTTCTGCACATTCCTGAAACCCGGAAAAGTCGTGTCATACACCCAAAATCTCTTCAAACGAGATCAGGCGCCTGCAGCGGGACACAACCCCCTGGGTGCTCTGAGTGTGCTGGCCATGCTTCTGGTGCTTCTGACCCAGGCAGTCACGGGACTCTTCGCCAACGACGACCTGTTCCTGGAAGGGCCATTGGTTCACCTCGCTTCCGATGAGTTCAGTGACCTTATGACCACGATCCATCATTACAGCGCAGAAGCACTCTATGTCCTGATTGGACTGCACCTGTTCGCCATCGTTTTCTATGAGCTGTTTAAGCGACAGCGACTTATCCTGCCGATGCTGACGGGACACAAGCAACTGCCCGCGACTGCGGTCACAGAGATCGGCCTGATGCGCGAGCTAACCACTGCCCTGATCCTGATCAGCGCGCTGGCAGGCGGTGTTTACTACCTGGTGAACTTCGTCTGAGATAAGTCGCGTCGCGCGCTACTCCGCCTTAAAGTTGTCGTGACAGCCTTTGCAGGATCCGCCGAGGGCCTTCATGGCATCGCCGACCTTCGACATATCACCACTTTCGGCTACGTTCGCAAAGTTGTTCGCGGCGTCGACGAACTTGTCCATGGCGGCATCAAACTCCGCCCGATTTTCCCAGATTGCCGGCAAGGCTTTCGACTTTTCTGTGGCACTGCCTTCAGCGAAAACGTTAGGCGCAACATTCGCCAGCGATGCGAGGCCACGGGCGTGCATAGCAAAGTCTTCCATGTGCACCTGATTCTTCAGGCTCGTGACAATCGCAGTCATGTGGCCACCAATGGACTTGTAAACTGCCTGCCGGTATTCGGTTTCAGTCTTGCTATCGGCCATCACTGCAGGGGCCAGCAGTGTGCCGGCAACGATACCCAGAATTGCTTTCCTCATGTGCTCTCTCCAGAAAATAAGTGTCAAAGCTTACGTCAATTCCTGTCGATGATCATCCCGCATCGTTGACGCAGCGAGGCTTGAACCGTATCGTTTCTGCCTTCTTCAGAGCAATGTTGCAGGGCATCCGCTATGGCCGCAAAAAAAAACTATCCGTTCGAAACGTCTCTCGAAAAACTTGAGAAACTGGTTGAACAGATGGAAGACGGTGATCTTACGCTCGAAGACTCTCTCAAGACCTTCGAGGAGGGCATTCGCCTGACCCGGGAATGCCAGCAAGCGCTGGCAGCCGCCGAACAAAAGGTGAAGCTGTTGATCGAAGAGAACGGCCAGGTGACGGCATCAGACTTCGAGGCCGGGGACTAGGCGCCGGCGTGCTGGCATGTACAAGAGTATCCCCAACGAGCGGCCCGCCACGCCACTGCTGGATTCCATTAATCTGCCGGCAGACCTGCGCCAACTTGACTTAACCCAGCTGGATGAGCTGGCAGAGCAACTCAGACACTACCTGCTCTACAGCGTTGGCCAGACCGGCGGTCACTTCGGTGCCGGTCTCGGCGTGATCGAACTTACCATCGCCCTGCACTACTGCCTCAATACCCCGGAAGACCGCCTTATCTGGGACGTGGGTCACCAGACCTACCCACACAAGATTCTGACAGGTCGTCGCGAAGCCATGCTGTCAATTAGAACACCTGAGGGCCCGGCACCATTCCCAAGCCTGGCTGAGAGCCCCTATGATGCTTTCGGCACAGGTCACTCGTCCACCTCGATTAGTGCGGCACTGGGTTATGCACTGGCTGACAAACTGCAAAACAGGCAGTCACGCACCACCGTGGTCATCGGCGATGGTGCCATGACGGCCGGCATGGCATTCGAGGCACTGAACCACGTGGCAGCTTGCCAGGCTGACATGCTGATTGTTCTCAACGACAACGCCATGTCGATATCAGAGAACGTTGGCGGCCTGGCAAACTATTTCGCCCGCAATATCTCTGCGGGAGATGCAGAAGCGAAACCGCCTGAAGGTGCAGCGGCCGTCCCAGGCAGCATTTTTCGCGACCTGGGACTGGACTACTCAGGCCCGGTTGATGGTCACGACCTGCCTGCGCTCATCAGCGCGATCCGTTCGCTCACTGGAAAGGGCCCGAAAATCCTGCATGTGCTCACCAAAAAGGGCAAAGGTTATGCGCCCGCGGAGGCAGCGCCGGTCGACAACCACGCCCTCACCAAGCTCGAAAAACAGGGTCAAAACAAGCAGACTTCCTGCGCCAATCTCTTTGGTCGCTGGCTCGCCACAAGAGCCGAGACGGAAGCCTCACTTGTCGCGATTACGCCCGCAATGAAGGAAGGTTCGGACCTCACAGCTTTTGCCTCGGCGTTCCCGGACCGCTTTCACGATGTTGCCATTGCCGAGCAGCATGCAGTCACTCTGGCAGCCGGCCTCGCGGCAGGCGGTGCGAAACCCGTCGTCGCGATTTATTCAACTTTTCTGCAGCGGGCTTATGACCAGTTGATCCATGACGTTGCCATCCAGGACCTAGACGTGCTGTTCGCAGTTGACCGTGCATCACTGCTGGAAGATGGCCCAACCCACTCCGGCGTCTTTGATCTCTCGTTTACACGGGCAATACCCAACCTGGTTGTAATGGCGCCGGCCGATAGCGTTGATCTTGAAGCCATGCTCGATTTTGGATTCGACTATAGAGGCCCTGCCCTGGTGCGCTATCCCCGCGGCAGCATCGCAAGCAAAGTCTCACCTCCTGTACCTATTAGGCTGGGATGCAGCCGCCTGCTTCGCGAGGGTAAAAGGGTTGCTCTGCTCGTCTTTGGCGCGCTCACAGAGACCGCAAGCCAGGTTGCAGCGGCCGCAGACTACACACTCATTGATATGCGCTTCATTAAACCTGTCGACGACCAGGCTGTGGCAAAAGCAGCCGCAAGTCACGACCTGCTCGTCACACTCGAGGAAAACACCGTCATCGGTGGTGCAGGTAGTGCCGTGGCTGAAGTGCTGGCGGCAGCCGGCATCGTTTGCCCACTACTGCAGCTGGGCGTGCCTGATCACTTTGTTACCCACGATGAACCTCAAAAAATGCAGGCTGCAGCCGGGCTATCAGCCGAGGCAATCACAGCGGCCATCAACAAGCGTCTGGGGCAGGAACGTTAACTTTCGCCGAACAAGTGGCCAAGCTTGCCCGCTTTGGTCGCAAGATACCGGGCGTTGTGATCATTTTGGCCAGTTTCGATGGGCAGCCGCTCGACGACGTCCAGACCCAGTTTGGTCAGTGCCTGCACCTTAACAGGGTTGTTAGTCATGAGTTTCAGTCGGCCTACCTGAAAGTGAAGGAACATGGACTTACAAATAGTGTAGTCACGCAAGTCTGCATCAAAGCCAAGTCGCTCATTCGCTTCAACCGTATCAGCGCCCCGATCCTGCAGCTCGTAGGCGCGAATCTTGTTAATCAGGCCAATACCACGACCTTCCTGACGCAGATAAAGAATGATGCCGCTGCCGTTTTCCGAGATGGTGCGCATCGCGTGTTCCAGCTGTGAACCGCAGTCACAGCGCAGACTGAACAAACAGTCACCTGTGAGGCATTCAGAATGTACGCGGCACAGCGCAGTATCTTCGCCAGCCACATCACCGAGAACAATGGCCACGTGTTCCTGGCCGGTTGTGGTATCTTCAAACCCGTGCAGCATGAACTCCCCAAACGGTGTGGGTAGCTTACAGGCTGCGACATAAGTGACTGCCAAGGATTTCTCCTGAAAGTGAGATGGGCTCAAAGGATCTGTGCTGACCCCGAGGGTCGCACAGTGTAGCCTCATTATCGTCTGAATCAAAGTTTGCTGGTGAGTACCATCAACCCGGCATTTTCACTGATATCAACGTGTTGAAGAAAGGTCATGCCCAGCAGCACATCTGCCGGGTGCCGCCCTTCCATCACTACCGCCCGCACATTTCGCTGCCTGATCGGGCCAACCTGGACCTCGTTCAACCAGACCATCGTCACTGGCAGTTGATCACTGGCCGTTGAGGCCACGGCTTTCTCGCCTTTCGCAAGGTCAATACCAAGCATGCGAGCGGTATCAGCGTTAATTGCCATGATATTAGCGCCGGTATCCACCAGGAAACGCACAGGTCTGCCGTTGATACTGCCATGGGTTAAATACTGATTGTTGCCGCTGCGGCGGATCATCACCTGAGACTTTTCGGGCGCAACAAAGGTCGAGGCAATGCGCTCACTCAATGTCAGCGTGTATTGTTTACCGTTCAACTCAACGACGGCCTTGTCAGGATCTGCTGCGAGCAGCACCAGTCCTTCGTCGCGATCGTCACCAACTTTGACGAGCCGGTTTTCGCCGTTGACACTCAGCATCACGGCGCCTTCGAACAACGCTTTCACCTCGATGTCCACAGCGAGCGCGAACTGACTCATCGCAAGGAGCAGCAGGACGCCTGCGTATTTCTGCCAGTCTGCGTACATGCAGATTCGACCCATCAACACCATAAAGATTGTCAGAGATTACCAGCTGACCAGCATATTGAGGAGCTGCAACAGACCAAGCGCAAACAAGCCGGCAATGACATCGTCAATCATGATACCCAGTCCCCCGGCAAGTTCGCGGTCGGCCCAGCCAATCGGACCAGGCTTCATCACATCAAAGAGTCTGAACAGGAGAAAAGCGACCGGTAACCACCACAACGAGGGCAACCAAAGCATAGCGATCCACATGCCAACAAATTCATCCCAGACAATAAATGATGGATCCTTGATATTCAGCGATGCCGAGACTTCGTCCGACAACACAATGCCCACGGCGAGGGCGACGACGATCAGGCCCGCCTGCACGGCAATGGGCAGGTTGAGCATGGGCAGGAACAGGACCATCGCGACAGCAGAGCCTGCCGTACCTGGTGCTTTCGGCGACATGCCGCTGCCGCAACCAGTCAGGAGAAAATAATCAGGTCGACTGCACGCTTCACGTAAATTCATAGCGTCCTCAGAAGTGCTGATAACTGGCGTCGTCTTGCGGCAAAGGCACACCATTACCATCCACGGTGACCACTTTACTGCCGTCCCGAATCTCGCCGATCCGAGTCAGCGGCACGCCCGTCTCAGTCTCCACAGCTTTGACTTCACTGCGCATCGCGGGCGCGGCCGTGAAGCACAGCTCATAGTCATCACCTGCAAATAGCGCCATCCTGACCGCACTGGCAAGGCTGGTGCTGGCCCGCAGCTCAGCCGAAATTGGCAGACGGTTCGCTTCAATCACAGCGCCCGTGCCACTCGCCAGACAAACATGGTTCAGGTCACCGAAGAGTCCATCGGAAAGATCAATCATGGAGGAAGCGATACCTCGAAGTCCCATGCCAGTCGAGAGACGCGGCGAGGGCTCACAGTAGCGACCGGCGAGGTAGTTTTCATAATTGCCCTGCTTTACCAGCTCCAGACCACGCCCAGCATCACCAAGCGTGCCTGAGACATAGATATCATCACCGACCCTCGCACCACTTCGTCGGACTGCCGAATTGACAGGAACCTGTCCAATCACTGTCATCGAAACCGAGAGTGAACCCCTGGAAAGATTCCCGCCTGCCAGTGAAATCCGGTACCGCTGGATAAGCTGCCGCAGGGCTTCGGAAAACTCTCGCAACCATTGTTCGTCGACCAATGGCAGCGTCAGCGACAAGAGGAAAGAATGAGGTTCAGCACCCATCGCGGCGAGATCGCTGAGGTTGGCACCCATGGCACGGGCGGCGACGATGGTAGGCGGACAGTGCTGGGGAAAGTGAACACTTTCGACGAGCGTATCGGTAGAGAGGCAGGCCTCATAACCTGCCGGAAAACTTAAAATGGCGCAGTCATCTCCCGGCCCAAGCTCTACGCCTTCGTCCTGCGTGGCGATGGACTTGAAGTATTGCTCGATAATCGAGAATTCATGCTCCATCAGCGAGAAGTCTCTATCTGCCTCAACTCCGATGCCAGCGCGTCCAGCACAGAATTCACGTACTTATAACTTTCCGTCGCACCAAACGACTTAGCCAGCTCGACAGCTTCGTTGATAACAACCTTGTAGGGGATGTCGATTCGAGACTTCAATTCATGGGTTCCGAGCAGCAGTATGGCTTTCTCGATAGGATCAATCTCGGCGTAGTCACGATCGAGCCTGGGTGAAATTAACTCAATCAAAGCATCGAGCTCAAGCTGAATACCGCGGAGGATTTCGCGAAAGTAAACCAGGTCTGCTCGTTTCATGTTGTGCTCGGCCATGAAACTGTCGGCAATCCCGCCGATCTCAGTCTCGGTCAGTTGCGCCTGGTATAGTGCCTGCAGCAGGAACTGCCGGGTTCTGCTCCTGGCAGCGGGCGTTGTCATCCAAGGTTACGCAGCAGGCTGACCATCTCGAGTGCGGTCATTGCTGCATCAGCACCCTTGTTGCCCGCTTTGGTCCCTGCTCGCTCCACGGCCTGCTCAATGGTGTCAGTCGTCAGCACGCCAAAGGCGATCGGCAGGTTTTCCTCGAGGGAGACCCGGGCGAGGCCACTGGAACACTCGCCGGCAACATAATCAAAGTGCGGGGTACCGCCGCGAATCACAGCACCCAGCGCGATAATGGCATCAACATCGCCGCGCTGCGCAACCCGCTTGGCAGCAATCGGCAGTTCATAGGCGCCGGGGACCATGACCACTGTAATGTTGGCCTCGGGTACACCGTGACGCCGCAAGGCATCGATCGCACCCGCCTGCAGATCAGAGACGATAGCACTGTTAAAGCGACCGACCACCAGGGCAAATTTCGCTGTGCTGGTGGCTGAAAAGTCACCCTCGATAACCTTCGTCATAATCTTCTTCCCGCTGGATTTTGCGACCTGCTACTTGGTTACAGGGACCGCAGTGATTCTTATATCTGTTCCCATCTGCCTGACATCTTTGATGGTCAGGTCGATGAGGCCGGACATTCTATCAATTTCGGGCAGATTGAGTAGTGATCTGCCACTCGCCCCCATCAGCCTCGGCGCAGTGTAAATGATCAATTCATCGACACACCGCTGTGCCACCAGCGATGCGGCCAGTGTCGCACCACATTCAAACAATACTTCACTGTGTTCACGTTGCGCCAGTTCTCGCAAGACCGCATCGAGGCAGACCCGTCCGTCACTGGCGGGCACATGCAGTACCTCCGCCTTGCCTCGAGTGTTCTGCCCGGCCGCCACTGTTGTCATGATCACGGTGCTTGACCTTTGCAACAATTGTGCATCCGACGGTGTTCTGAGCTGGCTGTCGAGGATATAAACGGGTCGAACTGCAGCCAGCGCTGCATCTGCATGCGGTACTTCCTGCAGGTCTCGAACCGACATCTGCGGATCATCTGCAATCACAGTCTCAACGCCGGTAACTATCGCACCACTTCGAGCACGCAGGCGCTGAACATCAGACCGGGACGCAGCGGAGGTGATCCATTTCGATTCACCATTGGCGAGTGCGGTCTTGCCGTCCAGCGTCATGGCCAGCTTAAGGCGCACATAGGGGCGATTCTGGGTGTAGCGCAGTATATGACCGGGAATGACCTGTCTCGCAGAATCCGCCATGCAGCCGACTTCAACGGCAAGCCCAGCTGCTTCAAGCTTGCGAATGCCGGCACCACTGTTGCGCACATCCGGGTCGAGCAAGGCCACCACCACACGGGAAACACCCGCCTTGATGAGCGCTTCAGCACAGGAAGGCGTCCGGCCATGAAAGCTGCAGGGCTCCAGCGTGACGTACGCAGTGGCACCGGTGGCGCTGTCGCCAGCGGCTGCCAGCGCTCGAGCCTCGGCGTGCCCTTCACCGGCCTTGATATGATAGCCCTCACCAACGATTTCACCTTGGCGGACCAGAACACAACCTACCATGGGGTTGGGATGCGTTGAATATCGTCCCTTCTCAGCGAGGCGCAGCGCCCGTGCCATGAACGCGAGATCTTCAGCCCTCGTCATCACGATCTGCCCTGGCCTTGTCCATTGCCTCAATTTCTTTGCGAAACTCATTGACGTCCTGGAAGGACCGATACACCGATGCGAAACGGACATAAGCGACATCATCCAGCTGTCGCAGCTCGTCCATCACCATTTCACCAACCGTGCGGGTCGGGACTTCACGTTCCCCGGTCGCGCGCAGCCGGTGCTTGATGCGATCGATGGTCGCCTCTATCTGTTCCAGATCCACAGGGCGTTTTTCCAGAGCCCGCAGCAGGCCGCTGCGCAACTTATCTTCATCGAATGGCTGGCGCGAGCCATTATTCTTTATAACGCGTGGCAGGACGAGTTCGGCCGTCTCGAACGTAGTGAATCGCTCCCCGCATTGCTGGCACTCACGGCGCCGGCGCACCTGGTTACCTTCGCCAACGAGGCGCGAATCGATGACTTTGGTTTCGCTGTCTGCACAGAACGGACAATACACCGGGTAATACAGCCTTTAAGCATAGAAAGGCGTGATTTTAGGCGTTTCCTGTGCTGCACGCGAACTCTGCCTTCTATAGAATACGCCTTC
>JAYQAI010000067.1:0-12370 GCA_038136715.1 Gammaproteobacteria bacterium
GTTTGCAGTTGGCAACGTTAACCAGGGTCGGCGCTACGGTATCGAATTCACATACGAACTCTAATCACGCTATTGTTGCTATGAAAGAGCCCTGCGCTAGCCGGGCTCTTTTTTAGCATTCACTTTCTATCCAGAGGCGATCACCGAAATCCCGCGCTGAAAAGCAGGTCGTGCCCTTAACCTGTGCCAGTAGCGCCGCGCATTTTCATAGCCCTCGAACGGCGCCAGGTTGTCACAAAGAAAGAAAGGATATCCCATCATGATATCGGCGGCCGAAAAATCACCCGCGATAAATTCTTTGTCGCCAATCTCCTGATTTACTGCTTTGACGCACTGGTGAGCACGGTACTGCATCTCACCGATGACTTCAGGCAGTTCCGGTTTGAATTCACGACGGTGGTTAACAATTTCGCCAAGGGGACGAGCAAAAGTAGATTCTGCAAACCAGGACCACTGCAGGTAAATCGCATGCTCCGGCGTACCGCTTGCCGGCTGCAGCCTGCCTTGCCCGTAGCGATCAAGGATGTACTGCACCATGGCCCCTGATTCAAACATTTTAAAGTCGCCGTCTTCCAGCACCGGCACCTTGCCAATGGGATGCTTCTTGAGCCATTCATCACTGAAGCGATAGGCCTTGTCGAAGCTGATCTTCTCGACGTCGAGCGGCAGGCCCAGTTCCTCGCAGAGCCAGATCACCCGCAGCGAGCGCGTCATGGGTGCATGGTAGATGCGCAGCATCAGGCTGCGCCGGGCAGATCGTGCAGCTCCGCCGGCAGTGCACGCCCCATCAGGTCGATAAAATTATCCCGGTAGAAACGACGCTGGTCCGCTTCACTAACACCTTCCAGTGCCTCGCCGAACCGCTTCAGCGGGTTACGCCCACCTTCGACGTGCGGGAAGTCTGAAGAAAACATACAGATCTCCGGCCCGGTATTCTCAATAATCCAGTTGGTCGGTTCATGCGGGTAAGGGGTAACCCGAAACTGGCGTCTGGCGATTTCACTCGGTTTTGCAGACAGCTTCTGCAGACGCTCTTCGCCCCGCATGAAGGCTGCCGCACCGGCATCCATAAAACGCATCCAGCTTGGCACCCATGACGCACCAAGCTCGATTGCGCCAAACATCAGATTCTGGTGCCGATCCAGCACACCGTCCAGTATCAGTACTGACAACGTCTGCCAGACAGACAGCGGGATCGTCATATAGCTGGCAGAAGTGAAGTTTTCAGCTCCACCATGAAAATCGAGTACCTGTGGCAACCCGTTATTCATGTAAGCGGGATTCATTTTTTCTTCGCCACCGACATGGAAAAGTATCGGTACGCCGGCTTCTTCAGCCAGCGACCAGAGTGGTTCGAAGCCAACGTGGCTCGGCGAATGTCCCGGTGGGCAGGTGGACGGGATCATCAATCCACTTGCACCCATTTTGAGCGCTTCCTCGGCGATACGAGGCGCTGCCTCAATGTCCAGCAACGGCACATAAGCGGTAGGCAGCAGGCGCTGATCAACCGCACAGAAATCAATCATCATGCGGTTATGCGCACGCGCAGCCGCCAGTGCCAGCTCGGTAGTTTCACCTGTTTCAAGGTTGTAGTTGCTCAGAGCATCCGTCGTGAAAACCAGCTGGCTGGCAAAGCCAAGGTAGTCCAGGGAGCGTGAACGGTCTTCCTTACGAAATGAACCCAGTGCTTCGTGATTCTTGCGCAGCAGCAGCTGTGATTCCTCATGCGAGATAAAGTCAGGGTCCTGGTGCAGGGCTTCCATCTCAGCTTCCCAGTCTTCGTTCCTGGGCCTGAGGTACTGCTTTAAGGCTGCGACATGTTTCGCCTCGATAAACTCGAGAATTTTCTCAGGCATCTCCATGACATGGGAATCCGCATCATGGATTGTTCTTCCTTCGACATAAGGCATGCGCTTCTCCTAACCCAGCACCAGATCTGCAAACGTCCGCAACTCATCCTGGCTGCGGGCGGACACCAGCAACGACGTTACTGGCGTCTCCTCCCAGACCTGCAATCGGTCCTTGATTCGGTCAACACTTCCCACCAGCGAGAGCTCGTCTGCCAGTTGCGTCGGTACAGCCTGGGCAGCTTCATCTTTCTTGCCATCGAGGTAAAGGTCCTGGATCTTCTCTGCCGCTTCTTCAAAGCCCATGCGCTTCACCAACTCGTTATGGAAATTGCGGGACTTGGCACCCATACCGCCGATATAGAGCGCGAGACTGTGTTTCATCGGCACCAGGGTCTCTTCAATGGCATCATCATCACAGATAAATACAGGCATACCCTGCATGATCTCAAAACCCGGCTTGGCGCCCTTCAGCTGGTCGGCATAAACCTCCTGGCGAAAGGGTGAGTAATAAAGTGGCAGCCAGCCATCAGCGATCTCTGCCGTCATGGTGACGTTCTTCGGTCCTTCGGCACCCAGGAAGATCGGCAGATCCTCGCGCAACGGGTGGACGATGGATTTCAGTGGCTTGCCCAGCCCCCAGGCACCATCGCCGGTAAATGGCAGCGGGTAGTGTTCTCCTTCGTTCACCACCGGGTCCTTGCGGGCCAGTACCTGGCGGATGATATTGATGTACTCTCGGGTCCGCGCGAGCGGCTTGCCGAACGGCTGGCCATACCAGCCCTCTACGACCTGAGGGCCAGAAACGCCCAGGCCCAGAATCATACGGCCACCAGACAAATGATCCAGCGTCATCGCCGCCATCGCTGTGGCTGTGGGTGCCCTGGCTGAGAGCTGGGCGATACCGGTACCCAGACGGATCCTCGAGGTGTGAGCGCCAATCCAGGCCAGTGGCGTGAAGACGTCTGAGCCGTAGGCCTCGGCCGTAAACACCGCGTCGTAACCCAGCTGCTCTGCCTCCTGCACAATTTCCACCATTTTCGGGTTAGGACCACCGCCCCAATACCCCAGTTGCAAGCCCAGTTTCAGGTTACCCATTGTCTACTCCTGTTAAATCAATGGTATCGAGCATGCCGGATACACCGCGGGCAAATCAAGTCAACGTCCCGTTAGACCCGACGCCGTTGTTCAATTGCCTTGGTGCGGCGCTGCTAGTAGTCTTGACCTCGTCAACGAGAGGAAATGCAAACATGACTAGAATATTTCTGGGCAGCAGCGACCAGGAGCGCGCCGACCTCATTGCGAGACAGCGAGCCGGTGATATGACCGTCTCCAACAAGGATATTGCCCGCGCCTTTGCTATCGACCCGGACTATGATCCCTATGCAGTCGATCTTGACCAGATGGACCCGTCGCACCCAGCCCTGTTTCAGCACGACACCATGTGGGCGCACTTTGAGCGCCTGCGCAAAGAAGACCCGGTGCACTATCACGAGACCAGCCTGGTCGGCCCTTACTGGTCGGTCACAAAATACGACGACATCATGTTCGTCGACAGTAATCATGAATTGTTCTCTTCCCAGCAGAAGCAAGGCGGCATTGCACTCGGCGGCGTACCGCGGGAAGAAGAAGACCCCTACTCTCTGCCCATGTTCATTGCCGAAGACCCGCCCAAGCACGACAAACAGCGTGCGGTGATTTCACCGATGTTTGTACCGCGCCAGCTCGCAGACCTTGAACCACTGATCCGCGAGCGTGCCGGTCATATCCTCGACAACCTGCCCCGTAACGAAGAATTTAACTGGGTAAGGGAAGTCTCTGTCGAACTGACGGCACAAATGTTGGCAACACTGTTCGATGTGCCCCAGGAAGACCGGATGAAGCTGATTGATTGGTCAGACACCATCCAGAGCCTGAGCGACCCCGATGAGTTCGAAAATATTGATGAGGGCTTCAAGGTCCTGCTCGAGTGCCTGGCCTACTTCCAGGGCCTGTATGAGCAGCGCAAGACGGAGCCGCCCAAGTTCGACCTGATCTCCATGCTGGCGCACGACGAATCCACCAACAACATGAGCCCGCAGGAGCTACTGGGTAATGTCATGCTGCTCATCGTCGGTGGCAATGATACGACTCGGAACTCAATCTCCGGCGGTGTGCTGGCACTCAACCAGAACCCGGATCAGTATGAAAAGCTGCTGCAGAACCCGGGCCTGATTCCAAAGATGGTGCCGGAAATCGTTCGCTGGCAGTCGCCAGTCGCCCACATGGCAAGGACCGCGACCCAGGATGTCGAACTTGGTGGCAAGAAGATCCGCCAGGGAGATCGTGTCTGCATGTGGTATATCTCGGGTAACCGCGATGAGGATCACATCGAGCGTGCCAATGAATTCATCATTGATCGCAACAATCCGAGACAGCACACAGCCTTCGGTTACGGTGTCCACCGCTGTGTCGGTAACCGCCTGGCGGAAATGCAGCTGCGGGTGATCTGGGAAGAAATTATGCAGCGCTTTCCCAGGGTGGAGGTCACCAGTGACCCGGTTTACCTGGCCTCAAGCTTCATTCACGGCATTCGCGAGTTGCCGGTTACCATCCGAGATTAACCGTCGTCGTCCGGCGCCCAGATCACGGGGCGCCGCGACAGCCCCCCATCGAGTGGGTGCCATCCAGCGAGTCCATTGCGACGGAAGCCTCTTTTTAGAATCCGCGGAAGACTCTCTTCAGAACCCCTCAGTCTTGTGGACATTGTTCCACAACAGATTAGGGAACCAGCGCCGCATGCGCTGGGCCATACGTGAGCCCTTGCCTGGGAAAACGAAAAACTCATCGTCGGCAATGGTCTGCTCAATCGCATTCAGTACATCCTGCGGTTCGATATGCTCGCCCTGGTCAAACAGCTTCGGCCAGACCGTGTCGCGGGCCTGATCGAGCAGCGGTGTTTTGACAGGCGGCGGGCAGACACACAGCACCTTGACATTGCTGTCCTTGTGCTCGTGATGCAGCACCTCGGTGAAAGCGACCACAGCGAACTTGGAGGCATTGTATGCAGACATATAGAGGATTGGGATCCAGCCCGCGAGTGAAGCGAAGTTCACCAACTCGCCCGAATTTCGTTCGAGCAGTTTCGGCATCACAGCCTTGCTGACATTCACAACACCATTGTAGTTAATGTCCATAACCCGATGAAAAACCTCAACATCCTGATCGACCACCTTGCCCAGTGGCATGATTGCCGCTGCGTTGTAGACCCGCTTGATGGGACCGAGCCTGGATTCTGTCTCCTCGACGGCCTCGAGCACAGCTTCGTAACTCGTCACATCGGTTTTAAATGTGCGGATATTCTGGTGACCGTCGGCAGTTTCCAACAGGCCTTTTTCATTGACGTCGACGGCAGCGACAGGATAACCCTGGGCAGCAAATTTACGGGCGGCCAGTTGCCCCATACCACTGCCAGCACCCGTAATAAAAATAGATTGTTCTTGGTCAGCCATGCCTAACCTCCTGATTTAACGCCAGAACATTAGCCGCAGACCGAATCCGGGTCAACATACGGCAAGCCCGGCATGGCCTTATGCCATGCGCTTCCCAGACATTATCTGTACGAATGACGGGGAGACAAAAGCCAGGCATTTTCATAAACTTTGCGCCAAGTATGTTGAGCAACCCTGAACAGGTTTAAGTCGATGAGTGAACAGGAACGACCGCTGACACCCTATGAGATCCTCGGTGATGACGGTATTAAGCAACTAGCCAGCACTTTTTATGACGTGATGGATGAACTGCCGCTGGCTGCTGATATCCGGGCCATGCATACCGAGAACCTGGACCAGATCAAGCGCATGCTCGCGGCTTACCTCACTGGCTGGATGGGAGGCCCGCCCGTTTATCAGGCGATCAAGGGCACGGTCTGCCTGACTGACCCCCATGAGCCCTATCGCATCGGACCGAAGGAACGGGATCAATGGCTCGCCTGTATGGACGAGGCGCTGATCCGAATCGGAGCCTCAGACGAGCTGAAAGCCATGCTGAAGGAGCCCATGTTCCTGGTCGCTGACACCGTGCGGAACTGCGAGGACTCAACCCCACGCAACAACGGTCCTGATATTATTGCCGTTGGCTAGGTTCATCTTCTGATTTGATGTCCCTGCATAGACGGGACTGCTAAGGTTGCCGGGCAGGCAATCACGATAGTATCTTCTTAAGCTGATCACCCCATCCCGTGACCAACAGGAGTCCGCGTGCAGATCGGCGTTTCGCTGCCCATTCGGGAATTGAAGAATGACCTCGTTGCCATACGGGATTTTGCCCAGGCAGCAGAGGGTCTCGGCCTGACTCACCTGCGAATTCCAGAGCAGATCATTCGACCCAGCACGGGCCACCTGCACGAACCCATGACCTTCCTGGCCTACATGGCTGCATTCACCGAGACCATTGAACTCGTGCCCTCTGTGATTATTCTGCCCGCGCGCCAGACCGGACTCTTTGCCAAACAGGCAGCTGAGCTGGACGTGTTGACCGACGGCCGATTCAGGCTAGGTATCGGGGTGGGTGGGAGTCGTGAGGAGTACCAGGCGCAGGGTATCGATTTCCACACCCGCGGCCGGCGCTGCAGTGAGCAGATGGTACTGCTGAAAAAGCTTTGGACAGAACCCGAGGTCAGCTTTAACGGGGAGTTCCATCAGCTCGAAGGCGTCGGCATTGATCCCCTGCCGAGCCGCGCCATCCCAATATGGATCGGCGGTCGCGGCCTGCCAGGCAGGCCGGTGATTCGCCGGATCGGCCGCCTGTCTGACGGCTGGTTCGTTCTTTGCTCACCAGAGGAGTTTCCGGAAGTCAGAGACAGCATCTATGCTGAGGCTGCAGCCGTGGGCCGAGATCAGGCAGAACTGGGCATGGAAGCAGGCGTCGCCGTGGTCGGACCACGGCAGTCCGAGTGGAAACAACGCGTCATGGGCTGGCATCAACTGGGACTGACTCACCTTTGCCTAAGGACCCTGGGCGGCGAGCTGAAAGCCACAGAACACCTGCCGACACTCGAACGGGCAGTCGCTGAGCTGCCTGACGAAGTTCGGCAATAACGATTTAGAGAGAGACCCTGGCACATGTTGGAATGCCTTGAGAAAAACGCCGTGGTAAACGGCGTACGGATCACCTACTTTGAACGCGGTATGTCATTTCGTGGCATTAGGCCCACCCTGCTCTTTGTTCATGCCACTGGCTTTCATGCCCGGGTCTGGGACAAGATCATTAACAACCTCGGCGACTTCCATTCAATCAGCGTCGATCAGCGCGGCCACGGCCGCAGTGAGAAGAAAAAAATTGAGCACTGGGACCAGGTTATTACCGACACCTACGACATGATCGTGCAGCTCGACCTCACCAATATCGTCGCCATCGGCCACAGCATGGGGGCCCATGCCCTCATTGGTGCTGCCGCACGATGCCAGGACAGATTCCTCAGCATCGTCGCTATCGACCCGGTGATACCAGCAGAGGACAGCTATGACGCGGAAACACCCTCGCCTTTCGCGGACATGGAAGCCGAGGAACACCCCACCGCCAAGCGTCGCAATGAATTTGCGTCCCCTGAGGAAATGTTTGAGCGGCTACGACCCAAGGGTTCCTATGGTATCTTCGACAAAGACATGCTGATGGACTACTGTCGCTACGGGCTCCTTCCTAACGATAAAGGTAAGGGGTATGTGCTCGCCTGCCCGCCGGCTATCGAGGCCAGTGTCTACATGTCGAGCCGTTCTAATCACGCCATCTATGAAGCTGTACGTTCGATTGAATTCCCGGTGCTGATTCTGCGGGCAAAGGAAATGCCGCCGGACCGCAATGTCATGGACTTTTCTGTCTCACCAACCTGGCCGGGCCTGGTCGGTGCATTCAAGAATGCGCGGGAGATTCACTTCGCGGACAAGACGCATTTCCTGCCGATGGAAATACCCGAAGAGGTCACGCGCCTGATCAGCGAAGAAATCAACGCGGTCAGTTAACTCTCTCTTACGATATCGAAGCCCCGGGTAGCAGGAATCTCGAGCTGCATGCGGCTCTCAACCGCCTGCAGAGCATAAACTTCATCGCATAAGCCCTCGGCGCGACGTTCCAGCCGCTGTGCTTTCTTCATCACCTCTGCTTCGATATCCCGTTCGAACTGCTCTGCTTTCTTTGCGAAATCCAGCAGCGACGCCATGATATCGGCATCACCGTCCCGAACGGACTCGCCGATAGCAACCACGATATCACCGACAGCACTTTTCACAGCCTGCTCAAACTGCGGTTCGAGCTCAGCCATGGTCCTATCAAAACCATCAATCTCGCCCCCCACGACAGAGATCGTGTCACCGTTGACAGACATGCGTTCAGCCACAGCTTCTTCGATGCGGTCAATGCTTTCGAGCAGCGCCGGCGGCGGAGACTGCTCCAGCAGTGAGTAGAACACCTCACTGACAGCTGTCAGGGCGATTTCTACGCCCTCAAGCGCGATAGCAACGACTTCTGGGATTGTGGTTCGCACCTGGCCAGCAAAGGCATCGACCAGCGCCTGCTGTTCTGCATCTAAGGTCTGGCTGGCACCATTCACAGTGAGTGAATTCTTAGCGTCGATGCGCAGGCTCTCACCCGACACCGCAGATACCGTGATCGCATCCGAATTGATGGACACGTCACTGCTGAACTCTACCTGGCAGGAAGAAAATACATCCCGGGTACCATCGACATGCGCACTGGCGGCGATGCCGACGAGGCAAAGATAACTGAGGGCAAGAACTAAAATGGCTTTTTTCACGGCTTGTCTCCTGATACTGCTGGACATTTGCCCGGACAGAAGCAAAGCATGTGCCAGAAACCTAAGCACCTGATTTTTAGACTATTTTTTCTACGGTTCGCAGACAGACATCTGCAAGTTTGGTCAAATTTCCAACAAAGCTGCGATTTTCACCACACGAACCGTGTCAGACAACGCGACCTGCCTGATGACCCTGGGCTGTAGCCGCTACGAGAAACAGCGGTGTGTTGACGTCACCTGCGTAACTGTAAGGGATACCTGCAGCTTCCAGTGCCGGTACCAGTTCATCCCGCGGCTTATTCAGCGAGACGAACACAACACAGTCGGCATTGACCTGGATAGTCTCGCCCCCATGAATACTCTGCAGCGTCGCGGACTGGCCGTCCACTTTCAAGACACGGGTGTTGACGTGGTAAGCGAAGGGTTTGCCCGCCATGCGTTCATGAAACGGCTCTATCATATGGGGGCCTTCCATCTCAGGCGCGACACTGGTGAAGCGCGTTACATAAGTCACATTGGCGCCTTTCGATACCAGATGTTCAGCGGCCGCCAATGCTTCGTAGTGACCGGTTTCATCAATCACCAGCGCATGGGTCGCAGCCGCATCGCGCTCAGCAAACAAGGTGTTGGTTGAGATCACATGCGGCAGGTCAGCGCCTTCGATCGGGTCACCCGGGTGCGACAGCTGGACGCCATCCAGGCGAGGCTCAGCCCCCGTTGCCAGGATTACATGATCGGGAGCGAGATCAGCGATATCTGCTTCGGTGACGTAAGTGGACAGCCTGACGTCCACTCCTGCCTCATAAACCTCGGTTTCAGCCCAGTGGACCAGGTCATTAAACTGCTGCCGCGTCGGCGCCATGCCCGCATACCGCAAAGCACCACCCAGATCTGCCGTCGCCTCCGCCAGCACCACCTGGTGGCCGCGTAACGCGGCAACACGTGCCGCCTCCATCCCGGCAGGACCACCGCCAATGACCAGCACTTTCTTCGCCGATTCCACCGCGACGAGCTTGTCATCGCCGAGGGTCTGCTCGAATCCAGCCGCTGCGTTGACCGCACAGCCCACGCCGATACGTTGCATCAGCTGACCAAGGCAACCCTGGTTACAGGCAATGCAGGGTCGAATGCGATGTTCCTGACCCGCCCGCGTCTTATTCACCAGGTCAGGGTCAGCCAGCGTGGCCCGCGTCATACCGACAAGGTCAGCATCCCCCCGACCAATCACCTGTTCAACTTCTTCCAGTGTTCGGAAACGGCCAGTCACAATGACCGGTACGTCCGCATGCTGCCCGACAGGTACCGCCGTATCGAGTTCATAACCCGTCGGCTCGTGCATACCACCGATGAACTTGGGAAAAGACTGATAGCTGCCGAGTGACATGTTGACGAAGTCGGCCAGCCCCTCAGCTTTCAGTGCTTCGACTACGGCTGTGTTCTCGGTGATGCCGACACCATGATTGACAAGGTCACTGGAAAGCCTGAGACCAACAGCAAAGCCCTCACCGGCCTCCGCGTGACAGGCGCGCATCACTTCCAGCAGGAACCGCATGCGATTTTCCAGACCGCCCCCATAATCATCTTCTCGCCTGTTGGTGTTGGCCGAGAGGAACTGCTGCACCAGGTAGCCGTGCGCCGCATGGACTTCAATGCCGTGCATACCCGCCTGCTTGCAGACCCGGGTCGCATGCGCGTAGGCATTCACGATCTCATCGATCTGCATTTTCGTCATCGGCCGCGGTACGCGCGGTCCAATCGGGCTCGGCACATCACTCGGTGCCCAGGGTGGACTGCCGTCCATCGGCACAGCACCATTGCCCGCGTGCCATATCTGTTGGAAAACCTTCATCTCGTATGGGCTGATGGCATCCATCAGGCGTTTCTGGTTCTCGACCACATTCGGCAGAAATGCCAGCAATGAGCCGGGACTGCTCTGGTGTACACCCATAATTTCAACAATCGTGAGACCAACGCCACCACGGGCCCGGGCCTCGTGGTAGGCGATCAGGCGATCAGACATTTCGCCGGCAGCGAAGCCGGTGGCATGGGCCGTGCGAACGACGCGATTGGGCACCTCGACGCCGCCAATACGAATCGGACTCAGCACATGGCGATATTTTTCTTGCGTTTCCACGATGCGTTACTCCACGTCCCAGGCAATATGCAGTTCCTGAATCCCCTGCAGCACCGGCATGCGTTTTTCCATGACCACATCTTTACCTTCTGCCAGGCGCAGGTTGGGAAGGCGCTCAAGGATGATACGCAGAAAAACGTCCCCTTCTAGCCGCGCCAGCGGCGCGCCGCGACAGAAGTGAGTGCCATAGCCAAATGACAGGTGGCGCCTGACCTTAGCCAGGTCCCGGTCGACGTCAAACTTGAGCGGATCATCGTACATGTCAGGATCCAGGTTGGCGGCAGCCCAAAGCAGCATCACCTTCGTATCCTTGTCGACGTGGATCGGGCCGAGATCAACATCTTCATCATTGGTGCGGAAAAGCCCCTGTACCGGGGCATCGAGACGCAGCGTTTCCTCTATCACTTTCTCGCGCAGCGCCGGGTCTTCTCTCAGACGATCATAGACCCCGGGTTCTGTCAGCATGCGATAGACGATGTTAGACAGCATGATCGTGGTCGTGGCACTGCCAGCGGTCAACAGGAAACCGCAGAAACCCAGAATCTTCTGGTCAGACAGGTAGGTCCCATCCGGACCTGGTGTGGTCAGAAAGCGACAAACGACGTTCGAATCCGGCTGCATGTCGCCACTCTCCAGCGCAGCTTTACAGCGCGCCAGGTGTTCGACGAACATGTTGTGCGTCTCACCCACACCCGCAATAAACCGTTGCGGCAAAGCACCCGATGCCATGGCTTCCTGCCTTTCATCCGGGTTCATCAGCATCGAGCCCACCATCGCTATGATGCCATCCCGCACCCAACCGAGCTTGTCGCCGGCTTCATCGATCATGGGGATACCGAGGATACGAAAAATGACAAACATCGGCAGGCGCAGCGACAGGGCATCGTGAATCTCGACCTGGCCATCGGCATACCACTTGTCAATCTGCTCATTGACGTAGGCTTCCATCTCCGGCTCCAGCGACTTGAAGTAATCCAGCGAGAATGAATTGGCGACGATGCGCACTTCGAAGGTGTGTTCCGGCGGGTCAACGCTGACCAGCACACCCTGTCCTTCCGGCTGGTAGTCGAGTCCAGGGCCGAATTTGCTTTTCCAGACTGAATAGTTCTTGAGGATATCCATGATCATGGCATGTGATGCGACCGCGTAATGGTCGCCCGACGTGGAGTGGGCAAACGGGCATCCGCTGGTATGCATATTGTGATAGATCTGCTTGAAATCCGTCAGAAACGGTTCGGTATTGAAATTGATCTCAGGCACGCCATCGACTGACTGGGTTCTCGACATCTCACTTCCCTCGCAGTGACTCAGATAGCCCAGAATTTACACAGGACAGATTATTTCTGCAACGTGTTCTAAAAATATATGCCAAAGCATAGGGCTGGCTGATATTTCGGCCCATCCCCGATCAATTCGCCTGATAGCCGCTATACTCGGACCATGAAACCCCTTCACTACTTTCTCGGCGCCAATGCCAGCTGGTTTCTCTCGTTCGGTTCGCACACGGTGTTATTTGCCTGGCTGATCACTATCGAACTGAATGAGGCACCTGCCCGGGTCGGCATCGGTCAGATGACCATGCTGCTGCCGACGCTGCTG
>JAYQAI010000067.1:12470-18091 GCA_038136715.1 Gammaproteobacteria bacterium
GGTGCCGATCTCGTTGGACCCGCGCCCATTCTGCTGACCCAGGGCGCCATCCTCCTGCTTGGCGTGGTCGCGCTCTACAAAGTCAAAGTGGATGAACAGCTGACACCACACCGCGTCGGCATTCTGCAGCACACCTACCATTCAATCCTGGAGGGGTTCAATACGATCAGACATTCACCTCCCCTGCGCTCTGTGACTATACAGAACTGCGTCATGGGCACCTTTATGATGGGTTCCTACATCGTGACGGTTCCCCTGTTGATTCGCGAGTCCTATGAAGGCACGTCAACGGCGCTCGCCTGGGTCAATTCATTCAACTCAGCCGGCCTGTTTTTCACTTCGATGGTCCTTTTGAAGCTCGGCCATGTACTGCGGCCCGGGCGGGCGCTACTTTGTTCGCTCATGATCTCGGCCCTGTTGCTACTGGGCATCGGTCTAGGGTTGCCCTTCTCCTTGTTGTTGCCGCTCATGTTTGTCTGGGGTATCGGTGGCGGCCTGGTCATGACGATGTCACGCAGCATCATGCAGGAACAGGCACCACCCGATCAGCGTGCCCGCATTATGGCTTTTTTCTCGTTTTCCTTTATGGGCTCCGGCCTGTTCGGTGCACTGTTAAACGGCTACCTCGTCGAATGGCTCTCACCGGAAGGCGCCCTGTATTGCTGCGCTGCTGGCACAACCCTGACCACCCTGACCATCGCCCTGATGTCACCGCTTTGGCGACTTGAGAGTCATCCGCAGCCCGCTTGAGGTGAGCGATTGCAGCCACAGAACGATTGTGGTTTATTGGTGATCTGAAAAAAATTTAGTTGACTACAGAAACTGAGGGAACCATGAAAACCTACGATAAGTTTTATATTAACGGCCAGTGGGTCGACCCCAAGGGCACTGACAAACTCTCTGTCATTGATCCTTCCACGGAAGAAATCTGTGGCGAGGTCCCAAGTGGAAACAACGATGACGTCAACGATGCCGTCGCAGCCGCCAAGGCAGCCTTCAAGACCTGGGGGCAGAGCTCCGCTGCTGAACGCTCAGCGCTGATCAAGAAACTCTCAGAGAAAGTCACCGAGAACATGCAGAAGATCGGTGAACTCTGCGCCCTGGAGCTCGGCACACCGCTGCAGACCAGTATCGCTGTCCACGGTGGTATGGGTGTTGGCGTTGTCGGCTCTTACGTCGACGTCCCCTTTGAGATGGAGAAAGAAGAGCAACTCGGTAATTCCATCGTCATCAAGGAACCGATCGGTGTCTGTGCCTTCATTACGCCGTGGAACTTCCCGCTGCACCAGATCGTCGCCAAAGTCATGCCTGCGCTTGCCGCCGGCTGCACCATGGTGTTGAAACCAAGTTCCGACACCCCGCTCACCGCCTACTTCTTCGCCGAACTGATGGATGAAGTCGGCTTCCCTGCAGGCGTTTTCAATCTGGTTACGGGTCCCGGCCGCACCGTGGGTGAAACCATGTGTACTCACCCCGACGTCGACATGGTTTCTCTCACAGGTTCTACCGAAGCCGGTCAGCGAGTTGGCCAGCTCGGCGCCCAGACCGTCAAGCGCGTCTGCCTCGAACTGGGCGGCAAGTCTGCTTCAGTCGTCCTGGATGATGCCGATGTCGCAAAAGCCGCGGGTGCTGCGGGTGGCAGCATCTGCATGAACAGCGGTCAGGTCTGTGCCGCACTGTCCCGGCTGATTGTGCCGCGAGACCAACAGGACGTTGCGGTTGCTGCTGCCAAAGCTGCAGCAGAGTCCGTCAAGGTTGGCGGTGCTTTCGAGGAAGGCTCTGTCATGGGCCCCGTAGCCTCGAAGTCTCAAATGGATACCGTTGTCGATTACATCCAGCAGGGTATCGACGAAGGCGCGACGCTGGTGACAGGTGGCACGACACCGCCTGAGGGCCGCAATACGGGCTATTTTGTCCAACCCACTGTTTTCTCGGACGTTCGCAATGATATGGCCATCGCCCAGGAAGAGATCTTCGGGCCGGTGCTTGCCATCATTCCCTACGACACTGAAGAAGAAGCGATTGAGATCGCTAACGACAGCATCTTTGGTCTGTCAGGCGCAGTCTGGTCAGGTGATGACGAACGCGCCCAGCGCGTCGCCCGCCAAATCCGCACCGGTCAGGTCTCAATCAACGGCGGTTCGTTCAACGTCGCAGCCCCGTTTGGCGGCTACAAGCAGTCCGGCAACGGTCGTGAGCTTGGCCCTCACGGACTCACCGAGTTCGTTGAACTGAAGTCCATGCAAACCTGACCCAAACGCCCCCAAACTGGTTGAGACATCAGCTGATTGGGGGCGAACTGGTTCGCCACATCGGCGCCGTATCCGTTTTCTTTCCTCAGCAAGGTGAGTAAAGCAAGGTCCGCCACCCCCATCATTATTGGCCATTCCATTTCCTATGCATGATCAACCTCTTCGCGGTATTACAGTCCTGGATTTTGGCCAGGTTTATAACGGGCCCTATTGCGGCTTCCTGCTGGCACAGGCCGGTGCCCGCGTTATCAAGGTTGAGTCACTGGTTGGCGAGACGCTGCGGGCCCGCGGCGATTCTGCGCCCTCCGTCTATCCGTTTACCAACCTCAACACCAACAAAGAATGCATCACCCTCAACTTAAAGCGTGAGGAGGCTCGAGAGCTTGTCAGAAAGCTGGCCTGCAACGTCGATGTGGTCGTGCAGAACTTTGCGCCAGGCACGATGGAGAAGTTCGGGTTGGGGCCAGACGACCTTCGTGCTATCAACCCGCGCCTGGTGTATGCCATGAGCACGGGTTACGGCGCCTCAGAGGGTCCCTACAAGCAATACCTCGGCATGGATATCACCCTGCAGGCCATGTCGGGCACGATGAGTGTCACCGGGGAGGAGAACGGACCACCACTGAAAACACCAGCCGCCTTCGCTGACTTTATCGCCGGCACCCACCTCTACAGCGGTATCGTTACAGCATTGTTTTCGAGGGAGCGCACCGGTGAGGGTGCAACGGTCGATATCTCGATGCAGGACTGCGTTTTCCCCACCCTGTCGACCGTCATCGGCTCATATTACCACGTCGGTGAACCACTGCCCCGTGCCGGCAGTCGGCATCCAGCAAAGGCTTTGGCACCCTACAATGTTTATGAAGCCAGCGACGGCCATATCGCACTCATCTGTATTCGCGAGGGACACTGGCGCAAGATGTGCCAGGCTATGGAGCGGCCGGACCTGATCGACGATGAACGTTTCGCTGACATGAAGTCGCGCAGCGCCAACATTGATCTTGTCGACGAAACCGTGAACGAATGGACGCGGACGCTCACTCGCCAGACCATCACCGATATCTGTCAGGAGAATGGCGTGATCTGTGCGCCCGTTAAGACCATTCCCGAAACCCTGCAGGATCCACACATGCTGGCCAGGGGCTCTCTTAACAAAGTGCAGCATCAGACCCTGGGGGAAATCTCTTTGTTCCAGACACCCATCCGGTTTACCGATATCGAACCCCCTGCCATTGCCCCGGTACAGGGGCTGGGTGAAAGCACCGATCAGGTGCTGCAGGAGCTGTCGGGAATTTCAGATGATGAACTGGCAAGCCTGAAGAATGACGGCGTCATCTAGCGAATGAGTCCCGAGCGCTTGAGGTAGTTCGCTTTGACGTCCTCGGTCAACCAGGGCAGCAGGTACGAAATCAGCATTCCGACGTACTCCTGCCTGAAATCATGCAGGGCAATAAACCCTTTCATCCAGAGCAGGTTCACGGACCAGATCACACCGGCCAGGTTACGCGCCAGCTTATTGACATCAACGACGTCAACAAGCTCGCCCTCTGCCTCCATCTGCTGCAGTAGTGCCTCGTAAACACGCCGGCTGTCATCCATCAGCATTTTTACTACCGGTGCTGATGCTTCTGCTGCAAACAACATCCGCCCCATGGCATCGGCATAGTTCGGGTTGCTGATAATGACGTCGGCGGTGGCCTCCAGCTGGTGAATCAGGCGTTGCAGACCACGCCCCTCAACCTTTTGTGCGATGCCCGCCAGCAGTGCCTCTGAAGCAGCGAGAATCAGCTCGTCTTTACTGTTGAACAGGTTGTAAAGCGTGGCTGTCGAGACGTCAGCCTCAACGGCAAGCTCACGCATGTTAACGCCATCGTAACCGAGACGCGCTACCTGCTGGCGAGTGCATTCAAGAATTCGATCGCGTCGATCCTGCTGTCTGGGTGTGATGGCTTTCATGGTAAACGCGAGATTTTTTGGTTAGTTTAAATAATCTGCAACGCGTTACAATCACTCTCCGCTGTCACGATATTAATCCCCATGCCTGACTACCGCTGGCTCCGACTGTTTGGCGTCTGGTTCCTGTACGGCTCATTCGGCCTGGTCGTCACCAGCTTCGCACCTGTGGTTTCGATGGTGATCAGCGACCTCTCGATGAGCCATACCGAAATGGGGCTGATCATGGGTACCTGGCAGCTGATCTATATTGGCGCTGCGATTCCCGCAGGAATGTTACTCGACAAGATCGGTACCCGGCCCGCGCTTGTGATCGGTGGCCTTCTGATCGCGGCTTCTGCCCTTGCCCGCTCACTCGCCGTCGATACCGCAACCATGATGATGGCCGTTGCGCTGTTTGGTTTCGGCGGGCCGATCATTTCAGCCGGGGCGCCAAAAGTGGTGGTAGCTCTGTTTGAGGGCTCCTCCCGCGGCTTTGCCATGGGGCTTTACATGACAGGCCCTGCGATCGGTGGCATCGTTTCACTGACAGCGACGAATGCCTTCCTGCTGCCGATGCTCGACGGGTCCTGGCGCAGTGTCATGCTGCTCTGGTCTGGTATTGCTGCTGTCGCCGCGATCAGCTGGTTCTTTATCGCCGGGCTGGGAGCCAAACCCGTCACCGAAGATGCTGCCGGTACCGGTCCATCCCAGCTGAGCGTCATCGGCAATCTCCTGACCAAACCTACTGTGCTGGTGGTGCTGGCCATGAGCATCAGCGTCTTTCTGTTCAATCACGGGTTAAACAACTGGCTGCCTGAACTGCTGCAGTCGCACAGCATGACGGCCGTTCAGGCCGGCTACTGGGCCGCCATTCCCACTGTCATGGGTTTGATTGGATCGCTGACTATTCCGCGACTCGCCACCCCGGAGCGACGCTTCTACATCCTGATCGCACTCAGTGCGGCTGCGTGTCTTTCGAGCTTTCTTTTGCGTTTCGATCAGGAACCCGTGTTGCTGTCGGGCCTGATCCTGCAGGGTCTGGCACGCGCCAGCCTGATGACAGTATTGATCCTGACCCTGGTGGAACTGCCGGAAATCGGCGAGAAATATGCGGGTGTTGCCAGCGGTATCTTCTTCTCAGCAGCCGAGGTTGGCGGCATGCTCGGTCCGCTGCTGTTGGGGCTGCTCTATTCGGAAGCCGCTGGATTCTCGCACGGCCTCAGCCTGCTTACGCTTGTAACATTTACCATGATCACCGGCGCCGCCTGGCTGCAGCGCCGCAGCCAGCGTGAGGCTGCGGCCGCGGGTTAGAGCTTTCGGTTAGAGCTTCAGCAACTGCTTGCCGAAATTCTCACCCGTAAAAAGTCGCAACAGGGTCGCCGGGATATTATCGAAACCTTCCTGGATATCCTCGCGGTAGGTCACCTTGCCCTC
>JAYQAI010000068.1:0-17860 GCA_038136715.1 Gammaproteobacteria bacterium
CGTCGGAAGGGGCCTTGGCCTGTTGGGCCGCACCATCGCGCGGCATCGCTCGAGACTCGCGCACCGAGTTGGGCTGCTACTTGCCACTGCTTAGCCACAGGCCGGCTTTTTTGAGATGATGTCGGTTCCCGTAAACAACCAGAAGAAAAAACGTTGAAACCTGGAAGCAGACTGAAGAGTGGCGTATGCGACGCCGAAGTTATGATTATCAAAATTGGTGAGAGCGATAATCTCACCTGCGGCGGTGTCGCCATGGCCGAGAGCCCTGAGGCGGCGGAGGGCAACCCGGACCAGATGCACGAGTGCCTCATTGGCAAGCGCTACGTCAATGCCGAAGAGACCATCGAGGTACTTTGCGTCAAGAGCGGCCAGGGTTCGCTTTACTATGACGGTGAGGAACTGATGACCAAGGACACCAAGAAACTTCCGTCTTCAGACTAACGCCTCATGAACATTGCTTTATTCCTGCAGATGGCCGCCGAGGCCTGCCCGGACCGGCGTGCTCTGACTCACAACGACAGGCACTATAGCTACGCCGAACTCTATGCTGCGGCAAATCACGCGGCCCAACTATTCGCGGCGGCCAACGTGAAATTCGTCTCGCTGCTGGATGTTTCGAGCCCGGCGGTGCCGGTGGCGCTGATGGGTGCAGCCATGGCCGGCGTACCCTATGTGCCACTCAATTACCGGCTGAGTGAAGAACAACTGACACCGTTGTTCGAGCGGATCAGTCCTGCCTACCTGATTGCAGGGGAAGGCGGACCCGACTATGACTTTAACGATTGGACCGTGCAGTCAACTGCGGATTTCCTCGCAGACGCCCTGGCCGGCGAAACTTCGGAGGTCACCTGGAATGAAGACCCGGCCGCGGTTGCTGTGCAGCTCTTCACCAGCGGTACCACCGGCACACCGAAAGCGGCCCTGCTGCGCCATGAACATCTCGTTTCGTACATCCTTGGGTCGGTGGAATTCATGGGCGCCATGGAAGAAGAAGCTGCACTGGTCACCGTACCGCCCTATCACATCGCCGGTATCTCGGCTGTCATGAGCAACATCTACGCCTGCCGCCAGATCGTGCAGCTGCCGAATTTCGATGCCGCGGAGTGGCTGCGCCTCTGTATCAAAGAAGCCGTAACCAGTGCCTTTGTCGTCCCGACTATGCTCACCCGCATTATTGAGGAAATGGAACATTCCAAGCTGGACTCGAGCGCCCTGAGCTCGATGCAGGCCATCGCTTATGGTGGCGGCAAGATGCCGGTACCCGTGATCGAAAAGGCCCTGCAGCTGTTTCCGGCGGTGAACTTCACCAATGCCTACGGGCTCACCGAAACCAGTTCAACCATCACGCTGCTGGCGCCTGAGGACCATCGCGCAGCCATTGGTCATGACGATGCTGCTGTTCATGCACGCCTCGGCTCCGTCGGTAAACCGCTGCCGTCGGTTGAGATCGAGATCAGGGACGAGGATGGCAAGACCCTGGGGCCATGGGACGCCGGGGAGATTTACGTCCGGGGCCCCCAGGTATCCGGGGAATACGAGGGTCGCAGCGTGCTCGACACCGACGGCTGGTTCCCGACCCGGGATGCCGGCTACCTGGATGACCTGGGCTACCTGTTCCTCTCGGGCCGCGCCGATGACGTGATTGTCCGCGGCGGTGAGAACCTGTCGCCAGGGGAAATTGAAGACCTGCTGCACCAGCACCCGGCTATCCTCGATGCCGCTGCCGTTGGGATTCCCTCTGAGGAATGGGGCGAGGCTGTTGCGCTGGCGGTGGTCCTGGCCCGCGGCCAGCATCTGTCTGCCGACGAGATAACGGCACACATCCGAGCCCACCTGCGTTCATCGCGGGTACCCGAAGTCATTCACTTCACTTCAGAGCTGCCCTACAACGAGACCGGTAAACTGCTGCGCCGCGTTGTCAGGGAGTGGTTCAAGGGCGAGGGCAGCTAAGCATTCGCCCCCCTTCAGCGCACTAGCTCAATGCCTGGGCCCGCTTCAGGGCATCGCGATCATAACAACGCGCGAGCCAGGCTGAGACATTGTCAAACCCGGCGAAATCATACTGGGTCATCTGCAGCAGCTGCATGACACCTGCCAGGTTCAGGTCTGCCACCATGAACGCGCTGCCAAGTAGGTAGTCGCGGTCAGCTAGATGGTCATTCAGTACCGCCAGCGGCCGCTTCAGATTCTCCGTCGCAGCATCAATGATGTCCTGGTCCATGCTGTCACGGTTGAAGAATTTCTGGATAACGATCTGCATCTGCAGCGGCTCAATCTCACTGATCGCCCAGACGGACCACTGCATGGCCTGCGCCTCACTGATGTCATCCGCGGGATAAAGTGCGGGCGCATACTTTTTCGTGAGGTACAGGTTGATCGCCATGGATTCAAACAGGGTGACATCACCGTCCACCAGCGCCGGAATGCGGCCATTCGGGTTGACCGCCATGTACTCAGGCGTTTTCGAATCCTTGAAGAAGTGCGTGGGCTCGTGCTTGTATTCGATACCTGTCTCTTCAATCGCCCAGAGTGAACGAATGGCCCGTGAGCCGGAGACACCATAGATCGTCGTTGTCATAATTTTCCCGTCAGTTCCTAGAGTTTGAGTGTTGTATCGGTAACCGTCAGCCCTCAGCGGGCAACTGGTCTAAGAATTCTGCAACGGCGCTGGTGAAGAGATCGTTTCTGTCACCAGCCACCATGTGAGCTGCATCGGTGACGTTAACATAGCGGGCATGGGGGCAGCTTACGAGAAAGGACTGTGCCCCCTCCTCGCTCAACACATCGGACAGCCCGCCCCTCACCAGGAGTGTCGGCGTCCGCATTTCTGCCAGTGTTTCTGCTGCTGTCTGCAACCGTTCTGAGCGCGTGTCCATGTCACCCAGCCGGCCCTTGTCGCCGAGCCAGCTGGGGTCCCAATGCCAGCGGATGCGGCCGTTTTCATCCAGCCTTACGTTCTTCTTCAGACCATCCAGCACGCGCGGCCGTTTTCGGTGCGGCTGGTAGGACGCAACCGCATCAGCCACGTCCTCGAGCGAGTCAAAGCCTTCGGGCTTCTGTGCCATGAAATCGAGAATCTTCTGCGCACCCTCCCGCTCGATCTGCGGCGCCATATCAACCAGGACCAGGGCGCGGGCATTGATGCGCCGCTCGCCAACAGCACACAGCGCGACCCCGCCCCCCATCGAAGCACCCACCAGCACAGGTCTCGGATTACCGAGCGAGCGCGCCACTTCAACCAGGTCATCGACCATCGCGCTCTGTTCATAGTCGCCACTGGCCGACCAGTCTGAATCACCATGTCCGCGCGCGTCCAGCGAGTAGGTGTGCATACCCGCCTTTGCCAGCGCCTCGCCCGTACCCTTCCAGGCGTGCCGGGTCTGACCTCCGCCATGGAGCAGGATCGCCACCGGATTCGTCTCGTTACCCCACCGATCGGCCGCAATCTGCAGGCCGTCGGCACCCGGCAGCATCAGCATGGGCTCCGGTGTACCCGGCAGGCGGTGGCGTATTGTCATAAAATCTCCCACGTGTTCAGCGGCAATCCGCCTTTCGGCACGAAACCGGTAAACTGCCATAAATCGACCCGAATAAACACTCCGTTGTCAGACACTGAAACACCCACCCTGGTTCTTAAGCATGTCGAAATATTCACCGGCAACGGGACCACATGCCTGGCAGATGTGCAGGTCAGGAACGGCAAAGTCGCGGCGCTCAGTGAGGCCGCTGGCACTATCGCGGCTGATGCCAATCATCAAGTGATTGACGCCCGGGGTGGCCTGCTGCTGCCAGGCCTGAATGATCACCACGTGCACCTCGCGTCCTTTGCAGCCTCCCTCAATTCAGTTGCATGCGGGCCACCTGATGTCAGTAATGAAGCAGAACTGGCTGGCGCACTGGCTCAGCCCGGTGACGGCTGGCTGCGGGGCACCGGCTTTCATGAGAGCGTCATTGCGGACCTGGACCAGGTCTGGCTGGACAAGTACGGGCCCGCGCGCCCCGTTCGCATCCAGCATCGCTCGGGCCGCCTCTGGATATTGAACAGTCTTGCGATGACAGAGATTGCAACTGCAGCCGAAAGCCTGCCTGCGCATGAGCGCGACAGACTGCAGAGCAGCGACGGCAGGCTCTACGACGTTGATGAACTGCTGGGCAGCCTGCTGCGACAAGCAGCGCCACCCATGGCAGCAGCGAGTCGCCGACTGGCAAGCTTTGGCATCACCGGCATCAATGACATGACGCCATCGAATGACCTCGAAACCTGGCAATGGTTTGAAACGTTGATCGCTGACGGCGACCTGTTGCAGCACGTCCGCATGTCGGGCCGACCTGCACTCTCAGGAGCCACTCCCTTGCATCGCCTGACCCTCGGTGAAACCAAGATACACCTGCACGACTCGGCGCTGCCTGACTTTGCCGATTTGGTTGAGATCATCAGGCACAGCCACAATACCGGGCGTGCCATTGCAGTGCACTGTGTCACCGAGGTTGAGCTGGTGTTTACTCTGTCCGCGCTGCATGTCGCGGGCACACTGACCGGCGATCGCATCGAGCATGCTTCCGTCGTGCCGCCCGCGTTGATTGAGCAGCTGGTGGAACTGGGGGTTACTGTCGTCACGCAGCCTAACTTTATCGCCGAACGTGGCGACACCTACATCAGAGATATTCCCGCGGCAGAGCACCCTTTCCTGTATCGGGTGCAGTCACTGATGAAACAGGGCATACCGGTGGCGTTCGGTACCGATCTGCCATTCGGCGATGCCGACCCCTGGCGCGCAATGGCAGCAGCCATCAATCGTAAAACCCGGGATGGCGAAATTCTGGGAGAAAGCGAAACAGTCTCAGCCGAGTCTGCGGTCGCCGCTTTCCTGGGCCCGCTAAACGCACCATCTCAATCTCGTCAGATTGTACCCGGCAGCGATGCAGATCTGTGCCTGATGACCCTGCCCTGGCATGCGCTGCGCCAGGATCCGGCCAGCCACCACGTCCGGACGACACTGATTGCGGGTAAACCCTGTTACCAGGCCTGAGCCTTACTGCCAGTCACGGATTTCATCGACGAGGCCCCACGCCAACGCTGTGTCGACCGAGATATCAATGCCAGTGATAGCGAGGTAGTTCGTGCGATGTCGCCCGATCCGCCGGGGCAGGCTGACACAGCCGCCCGCACCAGGAATCAAACCCATCGCGACCTCGGGCAGGCGAAACCAGGTACCGGGAGCAGCAATCACCCGGCCCGCGAATGCCGGGATCTCAATGCCGGCGCCGATGCAGGCGCCATGCAGATGAAACGTATAGCGCTCGGCTGCATCGGTGAGAGAGCCGGCTGGCATGCGCAGCTGGCGAATACGATGCGCCTCAGACAGATCCTCGCAGGTACCGAACTCGGTCAGGTCACCACCGGCACAAAACGCAGGCCCCATGCCGCTGACCGTGACCTGTTCGATCGAAGTATCCATACCGACCAGCGAGAAGGCCTCCTTCAGCGCATCGCGCATTTCGACAGAAACCGCGTTGCGATTCCCGGGCCGATTCAAAGTCAGGGTCAACCTGTGGTCCTGCCGATCAAGCAGCACGGGTTCACCGGCATCCGCGACTCGCATCGAGCCGCCCGCAGGTCGCGTCGCCAGCCACGTTTTGAATTCCATCCCGCCCTGGAGCGTTGCATAAGCCAGGCTCTCTGCGACCAGCGCCGCTTTTACAGACAGTTGTTCCGTGATGCGTGTGGTTTGCACCAGCACCGCCGCAGCCTGCGGATTGCGGTTGACGGAGGTTTCGATCTGCGCGAATTCCTCATCGCGCTGCACCAGGAGATCCAGACCAGCGGCCAGTGGCGTATGCATCTCTGCCCTGCCAATGACGGGCACGGACTGTCGCGACAACCAGCGATTAAGAGACCGGACTTCTTCATCTGACACCGATGCACCACGCAGATCCACAAAGAGGAGATCTGATTCAGGTGCTCTTGACTCCAGGCTGAGCGCCTTAAGTTCGTTCAAAGAGTACACGTGGTTATCTGGCACGGGCTTTCACGCGAGAGAAAATAAGATCAAGTGGCCTGCTGGTCCCGTGATTTAAGCTGCCGACAGCGCCTGCAGCTCAGCAAAAGCATCAGCAATCAGCTGCTTCAGCTGATCCAGCTCAGGTAACAATCTGGGATCTGACGTCAGCGAAAAAAACATTTTCTGGTCCATACTGCCGAGCGCCGTACCCAGCCCGAGATTCCCACCCAGCATTAGCGTCCCGCAGGTCTGCATGACCTGTTTACCCGCGATGTACTGAGTCCAGAACGGGCCCGGAATGTTGGTAAAAGTAAAGTTGATACCAATCTGCTGGGGCCGGAATCCGAGGTTCGGAATCACGGGAGATGGCACCCGGGCCGCCAGCAAGGTCGGATCCAGTGGTGTGCCGACAGTCTGCATCGCCGTCATCGCAACCGGCGGCAGCTGCGGCTGGGACTGCAGATAAGCCATCGTCTCGGCCTCGCCGCGCTCCTTAATCAGCTGCATTTCTGTGCAGACTTCCTCGAACCGGTCGGCAATCGTTTTCGGCCCGGCATCGAACAACGGAAACATGCCGGAAACTTTGTTGCCCTCCATGTCGAGCGGGTCGTCACTCTCACCGCGGATGTTGACCGGGCACATGAGGCGAAGCTGCTGATTCGCCGTGCGCTCGCCTTTTCCTGCCATGTACCGGGCAACGCCCTCAACAATCGCGGTCAGCGCAACGTCATTAATGGTACCGCCCAGTGATCTCCGCACCCCTTTAAAATCTTCAATCGCGTATTCCAACACCTGGAGCTGCCTGCCCGGCCCTACCAGACCCGCATTCCAAGGTGCCTGCATGACCGGCTTGACCAGGCGGACCATCAGGGCGCCCACCTTGCGGGTCATCTCAGGTGTTGGCAGCGACGGCAGCTTCTGCATTGTCTCAAGCGCAGTTTCAGCCTGTTCGCGCACAGCCTCGTTCCAGAGCGTCATGGGCAACGGGACAGGCCCCGGGTCCCAGGGTTCGGCTGGTTCCGGCGGCAGCGGGTCCGGCTCCGGCGTCGTCAGCACAGTACTCATTGCCACGAGAGTAGCGCCGTCGACAAAGGCATGATGCGAGATCTGTGCAAGCAGCGTATGGCCCGCCACACCCTCGATCACATACACAACCCAGAGCGGCCTGGAACGGTCCAGCAAGGGCTCTCCCAGCTTGACCGCGACATCAATGGCCTCTCCGAGAGTGGTGCCGGGCGGAACCACATGCGTCTGCATGTGATGTTCGAGGTCGAAATCAGGATCATCGACCCAGCAAGGATGCGCGACATTGAAAGGCACATAGGCAACCTTCTGGCGCAGTCTGGGCACCAGGTGAATTCGCTCAGCGTAAAACTCGAAGATCTCCGCAAATGACACCTCACCGTCAAGCACAGAGATCGTATTGCTGTGCATTGGGCCGCTTGCGGTCTCTGTGTAGAGAAATGAAGCGTCGTGGTCCGAGAGTCGCATTTTGTTTTTGCTGCTCATTACATTCTCCTTCTCCTCACTATGATACTGGTTTCCTCACAGTCGGGGCGACTGCGATCCAGCAGCTGTGCCTGATAAGGTATATTGGCGTCATCTGATGTGTTGCAGGGAGTCGCGAATGTCTAACCAGAAAAACGCCCGCTGGCTGGTGAAATCCTATCCGGAAGCGGATCTCAGCCGGGACAATTTTGAACTGGTCTACGAAGATGTCCCTGAGCCGGGTGTCGGCGAGGTGCTCATCAAAACGACGTCTCTGGTCATTTCGCCCCCGCTTCGTATGGCCGTCGGCACCGGCGGTATTACCGGCAATGTCGTCAACCTGGGCGCGCTGATGCGCGGCAGTGGGCAGGCGGTGGTCATCGAGTCGAAACATCCCGACTTCGCTGCCGGCGACCGTGTTTCAGGTGCGATGGGCTGGCAGGAATATGCCGTCACTGACGGCAAACAACCCTTTCCGATCGAGAAGATCGCGCCGCGACATGGCCAGCCGATCACCGCTAACCAGCACGTTATGGGCGCGAGTGGCGCGACTGCATATATCGGTCTTTACGACCTGGCGCAGCCGAAGATGGGTGATGTGCTGCTGGTCTCTGCTGCCGCTGGCACCGTCGGCGCCCTCGTCTGCCAGCTTGGCAGGCACTCCGGCTGCCGCGTCATTGGCATTGCCGGCAGTGATACCAAATGCCGGTACCTCACAGAGGAGCTGAAGATCGACGCAGCCATCAACTACAAGACTGATGATATCGCGAGCCGCCTTACCGAACTCTGCCCCGAGGGAATCAACATCTACTTTGACAATGTCGGCGGCGAAACGCTTGATATCGCTCTCGGCCAGATTGCCCATGGTGCTCGCATCGTCCTCTGCGGCGCCACCTCACAGTACGAAGGTGATGCAAGCTGGTACGGACCCGGGAACTACTTCAATCTCGTCTACAAGGAAGCGACCATGCGCGGCTTTTATATTTTCAGCTATGCCCACCGATTCAAGGAAGCCTATCAGCGCCTGGGAGACCTGATCATCAGCGGCGACCTGGTATACCGCGAGGATGTACTGACGGGCATCGAACGAGCACCGGATGCCCTGGTGCGCGTGCTTGCCGGTGAAAATTTCGGGACACAGCTGGTCGATCTCACCGACGGTTAACAAGCAACTGAGTGTTAGAATCAAGAACTCTTTCGTCACAGGAACTGACCGATGCCGGAACCGTTAGCGGGACTCACCGTCGTTGAAATGACGATTGCCGTGCAGGGCCCTGCTGCCGGCGTTTACCTCCGCGACATGGGCGCTGATGTCTTCAAGGTGGAGCCACCATTGGGGGACCCGAGTCGCTATAACCGGGCCCGTCAGAACGAAACCCCCGACGGCACCATGGGGCCACAGTATGCTGCCTGCAATCGCGGCAAACGCTCACTCTGCATCGACCTCAGCACCGAGTCGGGCATGAGTGCGATGCATGCACTGCTGGCACAGGCGGATGTCTTTCTCACGAACTACCGCGAACCGGCACTGAAGAACCTGGGTCTCGACTACGACACACTGCATGCCGCCTATCCATCACTTGTTTACGCCTCGGTGAACGGTTTCGGCCCGAAAGGCCCGGATGCGGGGAAAGCGATGCTCGATGGCGTTGCAGCAGCCCGGGGAGGCCTGGTCTATCACACCGGCTATGCTGATCGTGAAGCCTGCGTCCCCGGCGGCATCATTATGGATACTGCCGGAGCCATGCAGCTGGCTCTGGGGGTCATGACAGCCCTGGTAGCCCGTGAACGTTACGGTATCGGTCAGCACGTTCAGAACAGTGCGCTCGGCACCGCGTTGTGGCTGCAACAGTGGGAGCTGACCCATACCGCCATGACGGGTGCCCAACTCGGCCGCGACGGCAACCATCACCCGAACATTCGAGGTTTTTACGGGGTCTACAATACAGGCGACGGCGGTGCGATTCTCCTGACCCAGGTAATGGACCAGGAAGGCTGGGACGCACTCTGCATCTTTGCCGATGCGCTGGAACTCTCCTTCGATCCCCGCTTCCAGACACCCGGGCAGCGCCTCGGCGAGGGCATCAGCGAGGCAGATTCGAAAGAGGTCCGCGCTATCCTGAAGCAGGCCTTCGCGGCGAAAACCACGGATGAGTGGGTCGAGTTTCTTTATACTCAGCCCGAGATCATCTGGGAACGGGTGCGCAGCTGGCCGGAAGTGCTGGAAGATGAGCAGAACATTGCGAACGACTACCTGACTGATATCGAAGTCGAGGGTGTAGGCACGACCCGCTCGGTCGGGACACTGGTCGCACTCAGCGAAACACCAGGCAGCCCGAAAGGCAATCCCCCGGCGCTGGGTGAGGGCAATGATGAGGTGCTGGCGCAGGCAGGCATCAGTGGTGAGGCACGTGCCGAAATCGAAACCCACGCAACCGAACAACGGGAAGATTTTCTCGCAGAACTGAGGGCACAGGCAGAGCGCGCGGCAACCGATCAGTCGTAAGCGCAATACGAGGTTAACCAGCTCAACGCAGATTGGCTCGGCGCGCAGCGTCGAGTAAGCTTGCGCTCAACCATCAATAATAAGAAGCAGGGATCAAAATGTCTGAAGACAATCTGTTGTTTGCAGGACTGAAAGTCCTCGATGTTGGCAGCTGGATTGCCGGCCCCGTAGCCGCCACGATGCTGGCCGACCGTGGCGCCGATGTGCTGAAGGTCGAAGTACCGGAAATGGGCGACGGCTATCGGCAGTACGCCCTGATGCCATTCACACCCAACGCCGAGGTGAACTACACCTGGGCCATGGATGCCCGCAACAAACGTTCCCTCGCCCTGAACCTGAAGTCAGATGAGGGCATAAAGATCCTGCACCAGTTGATTCATGACTGCGATATCTACGTGACCAACCAACCGCTGCCACTGCGTCGCCAACTAAAACTGAACTATGAGGACATTCGTCACCTCAACGAAAAAATGATCTACGCCTCCCTCACGCCTTACGGCGAGGAAGGTCCGGATCGCGACAACGAGGCGTTTGACCTGGTTGCCTATTGGAACCGCTCGGGGCTGATGGACAATTTGCGCCATACAGGCGTCGAGCCGGTACAGGCACTGGCGGGTATGGGTGATCACCCGACGGCCGTTTCCATGTACGCCGGCATCGTCACCGCCCTGCTGCAGCGGGAACGCACCGGCAAGGGCACCAAGGTCCATACCTCGCTCATGGCCAACGGACTCTGGTCCGCCTCCTGTCTCGCCCAGGGCAAACTCGCCGGCGGCGACATGGCACCCATGTGGATGCCGCGCCTGACCCACAGCCTGTACGAAGCCAGCGACGGCCGCTGGATCCAGCTCACAATGATCCGCACCGATGAGGCCTTCGATCGGCTCATGGTGGGTCTTGAGGCATTCGAGTTACTCGCTGATGAACGCTTCGCCACACTCGAGAATCGGATGATGAATGCCGCAGCGCTGACCGAACTGGTTCGTGAGAAGTTCCTCGCACGCAGCAGCGATGAATGGCTGAAGATTCTGCGCGAAGAACATGAACTGCCCATCGAGCGCGTGACAGAATTCGCCGATCTGCATGATGACCCTCACCTGCGGTTGAACAGGATGGTCAGTCCGCCCGCCGAGGCGATCGGCATGGAGGAGGTCATTAATGACCCCGTCAACGTCGAAGGCGTCGCCAGGGTCGGTGCGAAAAAAGCACCGGACATTGGTGAGCACTCTGACGAAGTACTGACAGCCATGGGGTTTGATGCCAGCGCCATTGCAGGTCTGCGCGAGCGTGGTGTTGTCGGTTAGAGGAGACGCTTTTCCCAAATACGCAACGCTTACTTAAAAGCGCAAACGGGTGAAGCCCGTCAATTAGACGCAGTTGACCCTAGTCTGAGAGGCTGATCTGATCTATTCTTCAGTCCAAATATTTCTAATTGTCCCCTTTCTCCCGCAAGGCTTGTCGTCTTAAATGCCAGCAGATTCGAATCGTATCGACATTCATACATTTCGGCGTTTTTCGGCAATGGAAAACTTGTCGGATAAACAGCTTATTCTTCTCGCCGCCGGCCACGAGCTGCGCACTTACAAGAAGAAAGAAGTAATCACTGAGATTGGCAATACAGATAACCTGGATTACTTCCTCGTTGACGGGAGCGTTGAACTCATCGCGAAGGATGGGAGAAAGCAAACAATCGCTCACGATTCTCCTACCGCTAGGAACCCCGTCGCTCATCTTAGGCCCAGGCATTACACCGTCAGAGCCGTCAGCGCGGTAAAAATGCTTGTCATTGAGTGGGACACACTGCAAAGCTTAGGTGGCGAACGTTCTCGATCAAATTTTGTCGAAGACGCCGATGCCATTAATTCTAAAACGGTCGTTGACCTCATTCGCGAGAACTTCGCTCGAGATCTGGAGAGCAACGAATTTGACTTGCCTAGCCTTCCTGATATCGCACTAAAGGTCAGAGGCGCGCTTGAGTCGCCGAATTGCGATGCCGCTTATATTGCTAAGATTTTAAATACCGATCCTTCTATGGCGGTAAAAATTATTTCTGCGGCAAAGAGCCCCATTTTTCACGCAGCCAGTGAAATTAAATCGTGTGACCAGGCAGTGGTCAGGTTGGGAACTGACACTGTTAAACAACTCGTACAAATCTACGCCATGAAGGAGTTGTTTAATACAAAGCGCGAAAAGCTGAAAAAAGAATTTCAAATATTATGGAATCGAACAACGCAGGTGTCCTCCATTGCCTTTGTGCTGGCTAAACTCGTGGCGAAAGATCTTGACCCCCAAAAGGCGATCTTGGCAGGTTTTGTTCATGATATCGGTGTTTTACCAGTGCTCACTTACATTGATCAGAACGCTGATATTATTGACGCCCAAGACGTGAGCACTCTGATAAAGGAGTTAAAAACGGACCTCGCAGAAAGGATGCTGCTCAAGTGGGGGTGGACCGACGAATTTTTAAATGTGGTGAAACACGCCGATGAATGGCTCTACCAGTCAAAAACAGAAAAAATGGACTATATCGATGTTATTCATCTGGCAAAAATCCATTGGGGCATCGGTAAAAAAGTTAATTATCCACCCATTTATGAGTTGACCGCTTACGCAAAAATTGACGAGGGTGAATTAACGCCTGAAAAAAGTTTACAAATATTGAGTGAAGCTCAAAAAGAAATATCTGCTGCATATAAGCTCTTTTCAATATAACAACGAGTTACCTTTCCCAACGCAACTCTCAGCCCAGAAAAAATACAACTAATCATGGGGATAGAAACCGATGAAAACTAATGGTCGATGTTACCTGATTGTCGCCGTGTTGCTCATCGCTATGAATCCGCGCCTGGCTGCCGCTGATGATAATGCCATTCAGGTGGCCGAAAAGTTCATTACCACCTTCTATTCATGGGATCAGGACAAACTTCGGTCATTGCTGACCAGCGATGGCAATCATCAGGCCATTACCTACTACCAGCGTTGGGCTGAAGGCGGCAACTACGCAATCAAGATCCGGCGCCCCTGTTTCACAGATCAGGATGCTGTCTCCTGCGCGATCACAGTCACCGATGACTTTGGGCGTACGCTGGGCTATACGGCAACCGATACCTTCATGGTGCGGGTCAGCGGCGCACAGATTAGCGCTGTTACATTCACCGCTGATGATCCACCCATATTCGAGGAGCTCCAGCGGTGGATAGCAGCAGAACGTCCCGAGGTCTTTACCGGTCCCTGCCTGGACCTGTTTGCGGGCGGCACAACGCCTGAGGCCTGTGCTCAGGCGGTCGTTGCCTCAGCTATTGAATTCATGGACTCCCGGGAACCGGGCCAATGATAGCGGGGTTGAAGCGCACTGTTTTCTACGGTTTACAGCCCTTGCTGCTGTTCCTCGTTGTGCTGGCCTGGTATGCCGATCCCACCAATGAATTGACCTACCTGTACGCGATCATCGGTGCTCAACTGATCCTCGGGGTGATAGAGCATTATCTCCCGGCCCGACCGGAATGGATCATCAGGGCCCGCCAGAAAACGTTCAACGTCATCCTGGTCTTTTGCCTGACGCTCGTTGCCCTGGTGCTCGGTGACCTATACGTTGAATGGTTAACGGCCCCGCTGGCGACGCTGCGGAGCGCCGCAGGTCTGGATATCTGGCCACATCACTGGCCTGTTCTCATCCAGCTCCTGATGGTCTTCGTTGCCAGTGAATTCATCTGGTACTGGATGCATCGCGCTGAGCATCGTTGGACCTGGGTATGGCGGCTGTCAGGGCACGGGGTCCATCATTCATTCAAAAAACTGAATGCCCTGAACTTCGGCTTAAATCACCCTATCGAGTATTTCTTTATCCTGTTACCTTCCTTGCTGGTTGAGCTGACTTTCGGCGTCGGTATTGCAGCGGCGGGCGCTTCAATCCTGACTGTGACTCAAACCTCGATAGTCCACTCCAATATCCGGCTCAACACTGTCGGCATTGGCTGGCTCTTTACTACCAATCACTATCACATCTGCCATCACTCCGCGGACCTGGATGAAAGCAATACCAATTACGGGTGCAGCGCAATCATCTGGGACAGGGTGTTTGGCACCTTTCTGGATCGCGACATTTCTGAGGCAGGAACCGGCCCGACAGAGCCAACACTTTGGGAAAAGTTCCTTATGCCCATCAAAGAACCGGACGATACTTCTATCGCACCGGGTGCCTGAGCGCGCGCAGACACGGCCGGTTGATGGCATGAAGCTAATACCCGCCAGAAACAGCGACAGCGCGAGAGCGGCGTCATCGGCTGGATGACACCACCCTGCTCAATCAGGCATTGATGGCCTTGTCGAAGGCCGGTCGCGCCGCAATGCGTTCGACATAACCTTTCAGGTTTGCCATCTCATCGGGCACGCAGCCCAGGCGGTTTGACATGAAGCAGGCATGGCCCAGCATGATGTCTGCACCAGAAAAATCGCCGATCAGGTAATCTCGACCAGCCAGCGCTTCATCAACCGGGGCAAGTGCCTTGGTCAAGAGACGCTGCGCCTGCCCCAGCACCGTTTCATCCCGTCGGTCCGGCGGCAGCAGCAACGTCTGCACGACAATCGTGTTGACGGGCGGCATCACCATCCCTTCGCAATAGTGGAACCACTGCAGATATTCCGGGAACAGCGGTGAATCACCAGCCGGTTTGAGGCCACCGTTCTTGTGGCGCTCGAGGACGTATTCAACGATAGCACCGGATTCATAGATACTGACATCATCGTCATCGAGCACGGGGACACGACCCAGCGGGTGCCGGGCACGGTGCTCATCGGACTTAAGGTCCTTCGGATTGAAGTCCATGCGGTTCAACTCATAGGGCAGCTCGAGTTCCTCCAGCAGCCACATGATGCGGCCAGCGCGGGAGTTGGGAGCGAAATGCAGTTTCAACATGATTGAGTTCTCTTAATGGGCTCTGGTTCTGGTCGGTTCAGCTGATGACGCCCTGGGCTGTCAGTTCGTCGATACGTTCAGCCGACAGTTTAAAGTCTTCCAGCACTTCACGGGTGTGCTCACCATGGTCCGGGCTTGGCCTTGATGGCGTCAGGCGCTCACCGCCGAAACGGGCGGGCGCTTTGACGACGCGCATCTTACCAAGCAACGGGTGCTCGACGACTTCAACCGTATCGTTAGCAGCGACCTGTTCCTGGGCGAGCACCTCGTCCCGAGTCAGGCAGCGGGCGCAGGGCACATCGGCCTCTTTCAGCCGCTGCAGAACCTCGTCTGTGGTGAACTGCAGGTAGGCCTCGCCCACCAGTGATTTGAATTCCTCGAGATTCGCAATCATCTTCTCGAGGCTGTTGAAGCGCTCATCTGCCAGCAGATGCTCCATACCCATCGCAATCAGCGAGCGCATCTGCATATCCTGCGTAGCCGCAGATATCGTCACCGCGCCGTCTTTGGTCATCGTCAGCTCATACAACAGATCGATTAGCATCGGCTCCGGCGTCACGTCATCGTCCAGCAGCGTGTGATTCTGGAAGCCATCAGGAAAAATAAAGAACAGGCCGGCATCGAGCATTGACAGGTCAATATGCTGACCTTCGCCGCTGCGCTCGCGAGCATACAGTGCCGCGGTTACCGCCTGACACGCGGTGTAGGCCGTGATCTTGTCGCAGATCAGCGTGCGGAAAAACGCTGACTCACCGTCCTTGCCCTGCGTCGCCGTCAAACCGGCATGTGCCTGGATAATCGGATCATAGGCAGGTGCGCTGCCGAGCGGGCCCTCCTTGCCAAAACCTGAAATGGCCGTGTAAACGAGGCGCGGATTGATTTTGCGCAGTTCATCACTGCCGAGGTTCAGCTTATCCATGACGCCGGGCCGGAAGTTGTGAATAAACACATCGACCTCAGGCACCATATCGCGGATGACCTGCTGGCCGGCCTCTTCCTTGATGTTGACCCGGATCGCGCGCTTGCCTCGGTTGCAGTTGGCAAACAGAGCCGAGATATCAGCCTTGTTCTGGCCGATATAGCGCATAGGGTCACCGACACCCAGCGGCTCAACCTTGATAACTTCTGCACCCTGTTCGGCCATCATCATGGCCGCAAACGATGCCGTGATCATGGTAGAAAACTCCATGACCGTAATGCCTTCGAGTGGCTTCACCTGTTGCTCCCTTTCACGGAAAAGCTAGATCATACCGTGGCGCGAGATGGAAATCAGGGCCAGCGAATCATTTGCCGACAACATCACTGGCGGCCCAGCCATAGCGCACGGCCCTCGCTTCGAGCCGGCCTGGTTGAGGCGCAGAGAAGGGTCCGGTATAGAGCTGCCACGGCCCCTCATCCAGTCGATATTCGATAGAGGCCCCATTGTCACTGACGATTCGCAAGCGCCCGGCATCAACCTGAATGCTGGGGCTGGCAGTTTTGGGCTGCTGGCCACCGGGCCAGAAGCGCTCGGCCAGTACCGCTTCTGAAATACCATCGCTATCGTCATGGACAGCATCAGACTGAGCCTGTAAAGCGGCCCGCAGGCGGTTCAGCACCACCGCGTAAGCAGGATCCTCGACCACGTTCCTGATCTCATGAGGATCAGATTCAATATCGAAAAGCATCTCTCGCGGCCGTTCTGAGAACCACTGCCTCTGCACTTCGTTGAGGCGACCTGCTTCGAGATGACGCCAGAGATCCTGCATGCCCAGCGCGAGGTCACGATACGCCAGGCGAAAGCCGCCGGCCTGAGTATCATGACTGTAAATGTACTTGTACTGTTTATCGCGGATGGCACGCTGCCGGTCAGCAACCGTATCAATCCGGTCCCTGGCGGCATAGATATAGTCACGTTCCGGTTGCGCCTGCTCTCCAGCGAACGCCTGTCCATGTATGCCAGCAGGAACGCTGACGCCGGCAAGTGAGAGGAATGTCGGCCCCAGATCAACCAGGCTGATGAGTCGATCATTGACCGAGCCGGCAACGGCCCCTTCTGGCCTGAACTTCTCTGGCCAGCGGATAATCATCGGCACATGCAGCCCACTGTCGTAGAGCTCGCGCTTGGCGCGCGGCAGTGCATCGCCGTGGTCGGTGGTCCAGACGACAATAGTACTGTCCACCAGGTTGTCACGTTCAAGCTGCGCGAGGATCTCGCCGACGCGCAGATCCATCGTCCGGATGTTGTTGTAATGACGGGCAATGTCTGTGCGTATCGCTGGTGAATCCGGGTAGTAAGGCGGCACGCTCACGTCTGCCGGCATGACCACATCCTCGGTGCCGCGGTGGTACCAGATATGCGTCAGCTGCGCGATCAGATGGGCCAGGCTATGCGGCCACACCCAGCGCGGAAAAATACCGCTTTCATGCGTTTCCATGAATGTCATGTAGGCAAAAAACGGCTTCTCGACCCGGGTGTTCAGATCATTGCCATAGCTCTGCTGGTCCCAGATCGAGGAAGGTCCGGAATTCACGAGTGGCCCACTGAACTGATAATCAAGCTTGGTCGTGACTTGCGTGTGGTAGCCTGCCGCCCGCAACAGTTCCGGGAAAGCTTTCGCCCCTGCTGGCGGCACTGGTTGGTAGGCCGCCGGACCCCCTGTATTTGAACGCATGTGCTGCGCACCAAAGCTTTGCTGTTGCAGCCCCATGATGATTGCCGCCCGACTTGGCGCACACACGCCTGCGGTGGTGAACACGTTGGTATAGGTCACGCCTTCTGCGGCGAGCTGATCAATGTTGGGCGTAACCGCGACAGGGTCGCCGAACGCGCCGACCCGCGGGCTCATATCCTCGGCCATCAGCAGCAGGATATTCGGCCGTTCTTCGGCCAGGCCAGCCAAAGGCCCCAGCAGCAGACAGAGCAGCCAGCATCGCACAATGCGTGAGCCGCGATGTCTCGCCGGGTCA
>JAYQAI010000069.1:0-17536 GCA_038136715.1 Gammaproteobacteria bacterium
GAAAAACCAAACGGATCATGTACTGGACGGAATTCAGAGCAAGCGTTATCGAGATTCTGGCGGGTCCTCCGGCCCCAATCCCCCGGCCTGACGTTCAGTCAGCGGCCATCACTTGGTCGTTTTGTTGAATATCACATTCAGAGCCACGACAGCCACCTAGATTCAGTAGCTCTTCTCCTGCCCGAGAATCTGTTCCCCGATAAAGGATTTAATTAGCTCCTGCGATACCGGTGCAATGACCGGTATCATAATTTCCCGAAGGTATCGTTCGACGTGATATTCACGTGCATATCCCATGCCACCATGGGTCAATACCGCTCGCTGGCAGGCAGAGAGTGCCGCTTCAGCGGCCAGGAACTTGGAGGCATTGGCCTCTGCGCCACAGGGCTTGCCCTGGTCGTACAGGGTCGCTGCCTTAAAGACCATCAGCATCGCGGCTTCCAGCTCCATCCAGTTCACGGCCAGGGGATGTTGTATCGCCTGGTTCTTGCCAATAGAGCGGTCAAACACAACGCGTTCGCGTGCATAGCGCGCAGCTCGATCCAGTGCTGCCTGACCAAGACCAACTGCCTCCGCTGCGATCAGTATGCGCTCCGGGTTGAGACCGTGCAGCAGGCACTTCCAGCCCTCGCCTTCTGCGCCGATCCGGTCAGCCGCCGGCACCACCAGGTCATCGATAAACAACGCATTAGAATCAACAGCTTTTCGCCCCATCTTCTCAATCAGGCGAACTTCAATTCGATCACGATCGAGATCGGTATAGAACAGGGTAAGTCCCTCTGTCGGTTTCGCGCATTCCTCGAGAGGTGTTGTCCTTGCAATCAGGAGTATCTTGGTGGCTGTCTGTGCGGTGGTCGTCCACATCTTGCGACCATTAATGACGTAGTTATCGCCATCACGCATCGCCCGGGTCTGCAGGCGGGTGGTATTGAGGCCCGCATCCGGTTCAGTCACGCCGAAACAGGCCCGGTCCTGACCCTGGATGAGCGGTGGCAGAAAGCGCGCTTTTTGCTCATCCGAACCAAACACGACAATGGGATTAGGCCCAAATAGATTGAGATGGACAGCCGAGGCCCCGCTCATGCCGGCGCCAGATCGAGCAATGGTGTGGGCCAGCGTTGCCGTTTCAACAATACCGAGACCGGCGCCGCCATATGCTTCAGGCATAGCGATACCGAGCCAGCCGCCTTCAGTGACCGCTTTGACAAAGTCCTCTGGGAAGTCACCGACACGATCTCGCTCAAGCCAGTAGTCTTCACCAAAGTCCAGGCAGATGCGCTCAATCGCTTCTTTCACTGCCAGTTGTTGTTCACTGAATTCGAAATTCATGTGGATCCCGCACGCGCTAACTTAGTTGCATGAATACTATAGAAAAGCCAGAACGAAGCCCATTTTTCACCCATTTCTGCAGCGGCATCATCATTCCTGAGTTTCGGGGCTTATTTCCATTGTTTATTCAGTTATTATCAGGACGTTACTGGTAATTTTGCATGCTCGATCTAGGGTGAACTCCCGAGCCAGATCACTGCACTACGGGTCGACAAGCTAACGGCTGCAACCAATGCAGGCAGCAGAAAAGGTATTTCGTGGACGAAGAAAATTCAGAAAAACGGCGGGCCACTCGGGCGGCACTCATCACCGCTGCCAGAAATCTGATATTCGAGCGGGGATACGAGCGGATTTCTATTCAGGACATCACCAACCGCGCCGAGGTGTCGACCGGCACGTACTACAATTATTTCGAGACGAAACAGGCCATCTTCCTTGCCGTTGCAGACAGCATGCAGCGGGAACTCGCCGATGAAATCGAAGCAACCCGCGCGGGCATCAAAGATCCTGCCATGATCGTCTCGGTAACCCTCAAATATTATTTCTATCAGTCACTGGACAATGAAGAGTGGCGCGAGTTTACTCACTGTGCCGGGTTGGGTGACCTGCCCCTGCTGCAGCCGTCAGACGAATGTGCGGAGGACATTCAGCGTGGCGTCAAAGCGGGACGCTTCCGGGTAGATGACATCCACTTCACACAGAATCTGATCACCGGTATGACGGAACATGTGAGTCGGGAGATCAGCAAAGGTGCATTGCCCAGATCAGGGGTAGATTTTGCCATCCGTTCAATTCTGCAGATGCTGGGCCTGCCTGACCTCGTCTCGAAAGCACTAACGCAGACCCCATTGCCACCAATGGCCGCACCGCGGCGCAGAAGCCGAACCAGCGGCAGCGAGGTCACCTCTTTTGCAGATTATGCGACGGGCAGCAACAGGCGCAAATCCAGTTAAATCCGCCCGATAAAACCAGGCAAATCAGCTCAGCCGGTACCGCAGCATGACGCGGGAGCCATCAGCAAGACCACGGCGAAATCTCGGCCCCCAGCTGCCCCACTCTGCGACATATTTGTCGCCGAACAACAACAGGGCCGTTTCAATCTCCCCTGAATCTGCCTCAATGCTGGCATCGACCAGCACAGACGGCAGGGAGCGGTACCTGCCATTACGCCAGACGCCTTCGTCCCCGGCCCAAAGCCGCGTTCGCGTCAAACCGGTCGCAGGCGCAACAGCCCTCCAGCTGTCAGCAGCAGTGCAGACCAGTGCGTCTGCACCCTGCATGACGTACCAGACTTCTGCCTGACACCGGCTCAAATCGCCGTTGGATTTGAGGGGCGACAGGTAGATGAGCTCGGACTCCGTCAACGCGCTGCGTACTTCGTCAGCCCGGCTCGTCAGCGACAAACCAAGAAAAGGCGCTGTCGCGGCAACCGAGAGAAAGGCGCGTCTTCGCATCAGCCAGTACCCGTCTAGAGACCCAGCACCAGTTTGGCCATGATATTCCGCTGTATTTCATTCGATCCTGCGTAGATCGACACCTTGCGCGTGTTGAAATACTCAGGCGCTGCCGCATTCGCCACCTCAGAGCCTATAGGCTCCTCGTTCTCGCCGGGTGCGGGGTTGCTGAACGGTACAGCGTAGTTACCCGCTGCCTCAACCGCGAGTTCTGTCAGTTCCTGCTGCAATTCTGTGCCTCGGCACTTCAGCAGAGAGCTCTCCGGGCCAACATTCTTCCCCGTGGACAAGCTGCTTAAAATCCGCAGTTCAGTAAACTCCATGGCCGATATGGCGATTTCCGTCTGAGACAGCCTGCGGCTGAAGGATTCGTCTTCGGACATTGCCGCGCCAGCACCATTCTGTTCCCGTCCAGCAATATCACGGACGTTCTGCAGTCCGGCTTTCAGGCCATGCGAGTAAGCGTTGCCTCGCTCGAACTCGAGCAGGTACTTGGCGTAGGTCCAACCCTTACCCTCTTCGCCAATCAGATTCTCAGCCGGCACCTTCACGTCTTCGAAGTGCACCATGTTAATTTCCTGATAGCCTTCAGGCGGGTTGTCAATAGTGACAATCGGCTGGACATCGATGCCCGGTGAATGCATGTCGATCAGCAGGAACGAGATGCCCTTCTGCGGAATCTCTTCGTCACTGGTTCGCACCAGGCAGAAAATCCAGTCCGCATGCTGGCCAAGGGTGGTCCAGGTCTTGGTACCGTTGACGACATAGTGGTCACCATCACGTACAGCCTTGGTTCTGAGGGACGCGAGGTCCGAGCCTGAGCCAGGCTCTGAATAACCCTGACACCACCAGACGCGGCTAGCGAGGATGTCAGGCAGGAACCTGTCTTTCTGCTCCTGCGAACCATAGGCCATAATAACCGGTGCCACCATACTCTGACCAAACGGCAGAATACCCGGCGTGCCAGCCGCAGACATTTCGAGATCATAGAGATAGCGTTGGGTCGGCGTAAACTCCGGTCCGCCGTACTCCGCTGGCCAGTTCAGGCCTGCCCAGCCACGCTCGTACAGCTTCTGCTGCCAGTAGACGTAGTCCTCTCTTCGCAGATGACGCTGCTTGCGCATCTCCTCGGGATAATTTTCTGCGATCCACTCGCGGACTTCTTTTTGAAACTCAAAGTCTTCTGCGCTGAACTCCAGATCCATCTCAGTACCTCTATCTAATTTCGCTAAAAATAACCTATCAGGTGGCGTTAAGCAGCCCCTTCGACCAGACTGCGACCCACCACTTTCAAGGCCAGTGTTTCTTCAGTGCCCTCAAAGATCGACAGCACCCTTGCATCAAGCCAGTAGCGCGATGCCGCGGTCTCTTCGGCATACCCCATGCCGCCGTGAATCTGCATCGATTCGCGCGTAATCCATTCAGATAGCTTGCAGGCCAACAGCTTGACAAGGCTGGCCTCCATCTGCCCCTTGCCCTCGTCCATCAGACGACCGACGGCATAGGTGAATTGGCGGGAGGCTGCCAGGTAAATCGCCATCCGGGCGAACTTCACGCGAGTCAACTGGTAGTCAGCTACAGAATGGCCAAACACCTTGCGGTCCTGGGCATAACTCAGGGCAACATCAAAGGCGGCCTGCATGACGCCGCAGGCTCTTGCCGCAGTCTGAATCCTGCCACCAGAGAATCCACGCATAGTGAAATAAAAACCCTTACCGAGGCCCTGCCCCTCGCCCAACAAGTGAGACGCAGGCACAAAGAAGTCATCAAAGAAAAGCTGGAAAGAATGCATGCCACGATACCCTACCGTCGGTATAGACTTGCCGCTTAATTTGCCGCCACCTGGTTGCGTGACCTCAAATTCCTCGCCGTCAAAGGAGGGCTTTTCGACCATGAACAGCGACAGGCCTCGATGTCCCAAGCTGAGATCGGGGTCGGTTCGGGCCAGCGTCAGCAGCACACCCGATTTACCGGCGAAAGTGCTCCACGCCTTGGCACCGTTGAGCACCCAACCATCGTCGGTTTTGGTCGCCTTGAGTTTCATCGAGGCAACATCTGAACCGTAGTCGGGTTCTGTGATCGCGATGCCGCACAGCGGGTCACCCATGGCAATTCGTGGTAACCAGTGCTGCTTTTGCTCTTCTGTACCACCTTCCATCAGCGCCCGCGCCATAATTTCCGGACGCGTTATCAGGCTGCCTGCACCGCCAAGTGAAGCGCGAGAGAGCTCTTCCGTCACAACGATCATGCCGAGCGAGTCCTCCGCATCGTCGGGCAGCAGACCACCATAGCGCTGCGGCACGCTCAGGCCGAAACAGCCAAGTTCACGGACACCCTCGAGTATCTCATCCGGAATGATCATGTCCTGCCGATGAATATCCTCTGCCAGGGGTTTCACCACCTCTTCAGCGAACTGGCGGAAGGTATCAGCCATCAGCAGCTTTTCTTCATCCAGCCCCCGTTGACCGAGATCGCCTCCGCGCTCAACAACCTGTTGTCCCAGTGCAGCGAGTCTGGACGTGCTGAGGAGGTCGCCGCAGGCTGACATCGGCAAAGTGTCGATATCCTGATTGGTGAGGCCAAAATCTGCCGGACTGCGCGCCAGCCGGTTACGGATATTCTGCAGCATTTCTGCGCAGAAGGTCGCCGCCAGAGTCTGTTCAAAGTCACTGCCGGCAGCGACATGTGCAAGGTAGGTCCTGGCACACTGGATTTCCGCCGTGCAAACCGACAACTCAGCTGTCACCTGCTGGTATTCATCCAGCGCCGCGGCACTAACGCCACGCTCACCGGTGCATGCGGTCTTGGTTGCCGACAGGCTCCTGCCAACCAGCGCCTCAACGGTATCGAGTGCCTGCACAAGTTCGTTCATGAGTTCATCCTATTTATTACAATCTGTTGGAAAGAGCGGCCATGGAGTTCCTCCAGCGTGATGCCGGTCGCAAGCGCTTCCTCTTCCTTGAGGGCGCCGCAATTGATGCCATTAACGAAGAAATTGAGCAGCCCCTGGGCTGATGCCGCGTCGTCAAAAGTATTGCCGACCATCGAAGCCTGAGCAGCCTGGTCGATGAAAGTCCGCAGCCTCGCCCTGGCATCTTCGAGCCCTTCGAGGAAGAAGTAGTAAAATGCCGCATATCGCAATGGTAGCTGGGCCGGATTCAGGTCCCAGCTCTGGTAGAAGCCAAGCCGGAGGCTGTGAAGGATGTTGTTGAAGTGTTCACGCCAGGCAGCGTGTACGACGCGATGGTTTTCCTCGACCTGTTCGGATGAAAGCGCCTCTCCCTTGTTCGGTGGAATGGGCATGATATTCGTAATGCCGTCGCAGATGTTGACGTTCGTTCCTGTCAGGCAGACCTGCATCATCTGTCGCGCAAAATCAGCGGACAGATGCCTGTGATCCTGATAGTGGGAAGCAATATTGCAGCTTGCCGTGTAGTCAAAGGTGCCAAGGATCGCTGATGTGACCCTGCCCTGCCCCGCATTAATCAATGCTGGAATCCCTATTTCGCCTGAAGGATTTACGATTGACTGGATCGTTTCGATCATCAGCTCCACACTGATGCTGCCGACGGGAAATCCACAGCGCTGCTCCAGCAGTTCAATGACGCTGACCAGCGCCTCTACCTGGGCTCGCGATGTCACCTTAGGCAGCGTCACGTAAAAAGGCGAAGGCAGCGCGACGCCTTGCTCCGCATAGGTCGAGAGGAACAGATCAAGGGTACGCAGACTCCTGGCCTTTGCCTCTTCCGTCAGGGCTTTGACTCGAATCCCTATGAAGGGGGGAAGACAGCCAGCCTGAACACCGGCAGCAAGCTCTTTCGCCGCCTGGATCGCATGTCCGTCCTCCTCTTCATCAGCCCGCGCGCCGTATCCATCTTCAAAATCCAGACGCTGATCTTCAATGGCTTCGCGCGCCAGCTTCTCAAGCACTCGCTCATAGACTGCACTGGCAATCCAGGCTTCCGGGTGGTTCACCGCGGGGCCATCGGTGTCAGCCAAAGATCCTGCCAGCGCATCAACCTCTTCGGGTGCCGTCGGCAGGCCTGCAGCCCCCGGCAGCGCAAGCGCTCGAGCAAACGCGGCAAAATCCGGGGCGTAGGTTTGCAGGTGCCTGAGTGCCAGCCCACCCAGTTTCGCCGGTGTTTCCTTTTTGAACAGGTGGGCACCGCCGTAAAGCGTATGAATAGGGATACGGTCCAGGTTAATACCCGGGTAGCGTTCAGCAAATTCCCTGTTTGCACCAGCCAGGTTGTCCAGCATCGGTGCCAGATCGTCTGCAGTAAGGCGAGTAGTCAAAACCAGCTTCGCTCCGTTGCGAAAAGCTCGCAATACTAGCAGTTTGTGGCGTCCTCACACAGTGATTCGGTCATCACATTCGCACTGCATTCCAGAATTGTATATGGTTCTCAGCTTTACAGGATGGCAGGTAAAACATGAGCGATACACCCTCAGTGAAGGCGGTTCGCGACTATTTTATGCAACTGCAGGATGATATCTGCAGCGCACTCGAGAATGCGGATGGCAGCCAGCGGTTCAGTCGTGAGGAGGTCCAGAACCCTGGCGGCGGCCTCGCCCGACCGCGGGTGATTGACGACGGCATTCACCTCGAGCGCGGTGCCGTACAGTTTACCCACAGTCAGGGTGACGCGCTGCCAGCGGCAGCCAGTGAACGCAACCCCCATCTGGCCGGTAAGGGCTTTGAAGCCGTCGCGATTTCGATGATCATGCATCCTCGCAACCCCTTTGTGCCGACCTTCCATGCCAATCTGCGATTTTTCCTGGTGGATGACAGCTACTGGCACTTCGGTGGCGGCTTTGACCTGACCCCCTTCTATCCATTTGCAGACGACGTTCTGCACTGGCACCAGACCGCAAAAGCCGCGGTTGAACCGCATGGCGACGGACTCTATCCTCGCTTCAAAGCCTGGTGTGATGACTATTTTTATCTCTCACACCGACAGGAACCCCGCGGGGTCGGCGGGCTGTTCTATGACGACTGGCAGGAAGGCGGTTTCGGCGCCTGTTTCGCACTGACTCGCAGTATCGGGGATCACATCCTGCCGGCATACCTGCCAATTCTCGAGGCCCGCAAAGACTTGCCCTGGGGTGAACGCGAAAAGACATTCCAACTGTACCGGCGCGGCCGCTACGCTGAATTCAATCTCGCGATTGATCGCGGCACCCGTTACGGTATTCAGTCAGGTCGCCGCATAGAATCCGTGCTGGCAAGTATGCCGCCGCAGGCAATCTGGAGGTATAACTGGCAGCCGGAGCCCGGCTCACCCGAGGCGGTTCTCTACGACGATTACCTGCGGCCACGAGACTGGCTGACAGAACTGCCTGACCCTGGTTAATCCTAGTTCTAGGATTAGGTATTCTCAATAGGTTGTTGTTTTAAAATGAGTATTAAAAGTAAATTGCCCGACGTCGGCACGACAATTTTTACCACAATGTCGCAAATGGCTGCTGATCACGGTGCAATCAACCTGTCTCAGGGCTATCCCGATTTCGAGGTTCCCCTGCCTCTGGTCGAGGCACTGAATCGCTATGCCCGCGAGGGCCAGAACCAGTACCCGCCCATGCACGGTATTGCCTACCTGCGGCAACAGATTGCAGCGAAAACAGCGTCCTGCTACGGCCCGGTGCTTGATGCTGACGAAGAAGTGACTGTCGTGTCCGGCGCGACAGAGGGCCTGTTTGTCGCCATCCAGGCACTGGTGCATCGAGACGACGAGGTCATCGTGTTTGATCCAGCCTACGATGCCTATGATCCGGCGATCCGGCTGGCGGGTGGTCGGGCTGTCCATATCCCACTCGCTGCGCCCACCTTCCAGATTGACTGGCAACGCGTTCGAGACGCAATCAACCCGCGCACCCGTGGTCTGCTCATCAACAGTCCGCACAATCCCACCGGGGCCGTCTTGTCACCCAGCGACCTGGAGATGCTCGCCAACCTGGTTGAGGCCTTCGATCTGTGGGTAATTTCAGATGAAGTCTACGAGCACATGGTGTTTGATGGCCGAAGGCACCTGTCTCTGGTGAGCGATGAACGTCTCAAGGCACGAACAATGGTCATCTCCTCGTTTGGCAAGACATTTCATGCTACCGGCTGGAAGGTCGGCTATTGCCTGGCTTCACCCGCACTTACCGCCGAATTTCGCAAGGTCCACCAATTCGTCACTTTCACGACACACACGCCGAGCCAGTGGGCAATCGCGGATTTTCTTGAGCACCATCCAGCCCACTACCAGACCCTGCCCGATTTCTATGAGTCCAAGCGAAACCTGCTCGCCGATGCATTGCAGCGTCTCGGTTTCACGCTAACCCGCAGCGCCGGCACTTATTTCCAGACTGCCAGCTACGATGCCCTGTCCAATGATGATGATATGACTTTTGTTACCCGACTGACGCAGGCGGCCGGCGTTGCGGCCATACCCACTTCCGTATTCTATGAAACGCCGCCTGCACAGCACCTCGTTCGATTCTGTTTCGCCAAGGAGGATCAGACCCTGCTGGCAGCCGAAGAGCGAATGGCGCAGTACTTCCGATGAGCCTTTTCTATCTGGTGCAGGCCAATCTCGCCTGGGAGGATGCCGCAGCGAACCGGGCGTTGCTGAGTGATATGACAAAGGAGTGCACCGACGGGGTCGTGGTGTTGCCGGAGATGTTTTCGACCGGGTTTTCGATGGCATCGGCAGATCTCGCTGAACCCATGCACGGGCCCACCGTTGCCTGGTTGCAGCGTGAGGCATCGCAAAGACAGCAGCCGGTGTGTGGCAGCCTGATCATTGACGATAACGGCCAGTTCTTTAATCGCTTTGTCTGGGCCTCACCCGATAGCTCGCTACTACACTATGACAAGCGCCACCTGTTTCGAATGGCCGGAGAAGATGGCTACTATACCGCCGGCTCGCGCCGCGTTGTGATCCGACACAACGGCCTCAGCATACTGCCCCAGATCTGCTACGACCTGCGTTTCCCCGTCTGGAGCAGGAATCGCGATGACTATGCGGTGATGGTGGTTGTGGCAAACTGGCCCGCTGTCCGGCGTGAGCAGTGGCAAGCCCTGCTCCGAGCCAGGGCCATCGAAAACCTGTGCTATGTAATCGGCGTCAACCGGATCGGTACAGATGGCAACGGCGTCACCTACTCAGGAGACTCCTGCGTCATTGATTACCTCGGCAATACGCTGCTTGAGCTCGGTGACAATGCCACAACCGCGGCTGTCGAGCTTGATATCGAGGCGCTGAGCGTGTGGCGGGATCAGTTCCCGGCCCATCTCGATGCTGACAACTTTACAGTCCAGTCATAGCGCTTCGTACCAGCACCACCAGACTCATACCACGATGAGCGCCTCCAGGACTGACGGGGTCGCGGAAGCAGGTCCCACGGTGGCAATAATTTTAGTGCGACGGTTCTACAGGAGCGTCATCTGGGTTTTGACAACCATGTCAGGTGCCATCATGCGGCAAACGATTGAACTTAAGTTTGCCATGCCAGATCATGATCGGTCATGGTATATCCAGCCTTCATTCATTTTCTCTATCCCTTGAAGCGCCTATAATCCTTGCTCCTGCCTCATGAGTGCCAATTTTGCTGTTTTATCTAGGCCAACTGCTTGCAGATACTGCCGGCCCGTTCCGACTCCTCGCTTCCTACGTATTCCTGGCAGGTGTTGGTACAGCGCTGGGTGCGCTCCTGACCTGGTGGCTGTTGCCCCGTTTCTGGCACCTGCTGCCGCGCGATCGCGGCCGGGAGTACGCCATCGATGCGGAAAAGAGTATTGGCAAACCCATGTCTGCCGGCATTATCTTTATCCCTGTCTTCGTTTTACTGTCCCTGCTGGTCGTACCCTTTGACTGGCAATTCGCCGGCATTCTCGCTTGTGTGCTGGTCGCCATGGTGGTGGGATTCCTGGATGACCGCGCGATTGGTGGCTGGAGTGAATATCGACTGGGGGCGTTCGATCTCATCATTGCTTTCTTTGCCTCTGTCATTATTTGCGGCCTTGAGCCGTATACGGTCTGGTTACCGTTGTTCAAGGATCCGATCACACTGCCATCGTCTTTGTTCATCCTCGGTGCCACTGTTCTGATCTGGGTATCGATCAATGCAACCAATTGTACGGATGGTGTTGATGGACTGTCAGCCAGCCTGTCTGGCATGGGTATTCTGTTTCTTGGTGCAATCCTCTATGGCATTGTCGGGCATGAGGATATCGCCCGGTATCTGCTCGTGCCTCACTATGTCCAGGGCGCTGACTGGGGGATTCTTGCCTTCGTTATGGTTGGCTGCCTGGCCGGCTATCTTTGGCACAACAGCTACCCGAGTGCCGTGCTGATGGGCGACGCGGGTTCACGCCCCATCGGGCTCCTGCTGGGCGTGCTGGTACTTGCCTGCGGGAACCCATTCCTGATCCTTGTCGTCGCCTTCGTCGTGCTCGTCAATGGCGCTACAGGGATGATAAAAGTTGCCTTGTTGCGGTTCTTCAAGATCGGCATTTTTGGCCAGATCCGGTATCCACTGCATGACCATGTCAGGCACAACATGGGCTGGTCCAACACCCAGGTGCTGGTCAGATTCATGTTGCTGCAGGCGGTCGGGACCCCTATTCTGCTCGTTCTGCTATTAAAAATTCGCTGATCATGGATTCCCTGAATAACGCACAGTACGTATCACTGCGGACTTTCCGCCGTTCCGGCGTGCCGGTCGATACGCCGGTGTGGTTCGCCCGCAGCAGCAACAACACTTACCATGTGTTCAGTGCCGCCAATGCCGGCAAGGTGAAGCGACTGCGCCTGTCCAGTCGCGCCCAGGTGGCAATCTGTGACATGCGAGGTGGCTCATTAGGAGAATGGCAGGACTGCACGGCTCATCTGACGGAGGATCCGACCGAGATTGCCGACGCGCTTAAAGCACTGCGAAAGAAGTACGGCTGGCAAATGGTGCTGACCGATTTTATGTCCCGCTTGAGCGGACGCTATCACCGGCGTGCCTATATCAGAATAGAGGTCTGAATCATGTTGCGTGTCGCGCTCCTCATCCTTGGCTGGGGCTTTGCCACAGCGGCCTGCTTGGCTGATCAGGATGAAATTGATCCAGCCAAAACGGCGGCGATTCGCGAATTGCTGGAAATCACCGGTGCCCAGGCCAATCGGAAAGCATTGACCCGGACGTTCACACAGCAGTTGGTATCGGTATTACAGGCCAACAAAACCGAGCTGTCCACTGAGGCCATTGCGATCATCGAGAGCGAGGTGGATCAGGTGGTCGGCGAGCAGCTAAAGACCGGCGAACTCCAGCTCAAGATGTATCGGATTTATGCCCGATACTTCTCGCTCGAGGAGATTCAGGGTCTGATCGCATTCAACCGGTCTGATATCGGCAAAAAAGCGAATCGCGTCATGCCGATTCTAATGCGCGAGTCCATGACCGCAGCGCAGCAGTGGTCCGAGGAGATCGGTCCGGACCTGTCGCGCCGCGTCAGCCGCCGACTGAAAGATGAAGGTATCAGAATTGGAAGATAAAGAGGGCTAGATGGCGACCTACCTGATCGGTGACCTGCATGGCCAGTATCGTGACTACGAGCGACTGTTACAGGCGTCCAATCTCTGCGATGCAGACCTGAATTGGACCGGCGGCAGTCATGCCCTGTGGCTCATGGGCGATCTTTTTGATCGCGGGGCCTCGGGTCTGCGTTGCATCGACCTAACTATGAAACTGCAGCAGCAGGCAACAGATGCCGGTGGCTCCGTTAACTCCCTGCTCGGCAACCACGAGCTGATGATTCTCTGTGCCTGGCAGTTCAGGGACTCGGCAAATACAGCCGGCACATCGGTCTATGACCAGTGGTTGCGATGGGGTGGGGTCGAGGCCGATTTTGCCGGATTCACCGACGCACATGCAGCATGGATCAGGCAACTCCCTGCCATGGCACGGGTTGACCAGGCGCTGCTGCTTCACGCCGATGCAATGATGTACGTGGACCACGGCTTGACGATCGACCAGGTGAACGAGAGCTTCTTTCGCCTCATGGATTCCGCCGACCTCGACCGCTGGCTCAGCGTTCTCTCCTCTTTCGGTGAACATATGGCATTTTCCTCGCTCGAAATGACCGGTGAGAAACGTGCCAGCCAGCTACTGGCTCTCTATGGCGGCGATCTGTTGGTTCATGGCCACACCCCCATCCCATTTGCCCGGCGGATTGAACCGGAATCAGTGACGGAAGCCTGGCTCTATGCCGGCGAGCGTTGTTTGAATGTGGATGCCGGCATGTACATGGGCAGTCCTGGATTCGTGCACTGTTTGTGAGGACTGCTGAGCGGCTTCGGCCACGAGCTTTAAACAGGACCAAAAGAAATCCAGCCAAGTTATGTCGAAGACTCTCTTGCCTGTTCGCGAAGGTGGTCAGTCATTGATGAGACTGGTGAGGATGTGGTCTTCCCAGACACCATTGATTTTCAGGTAACGCCTGGCAAAACCTTCTTTTTCAAACCCTAGACGCTCGAGCAGCGCGCCGCTGCGTTCGTTGTGTGGCAGGTAAGCAGCCTGAATCCGGTGCAGGCCCAGCTCTTCGAAGACGTAGTCATTAGTGAGGTTGAGTGCCTCAAACATGATGCCCTGCCCTTCATATTGATGCGACAGCGCATAGCCCAGATGACAGGACTGGAATGTGCCCCTGACGATGCTGGTGTAATTGCAGACTCCGATCACCTGGTCTTCTGCCGGCGTCAACAGGCAGAAACAAGCACTACCGCCATCGCGAAAGTCTTTCAGGGCAATCCGCAGGTTAACCTGCCAGAACCCTTCAGTGTAAAACTCGGGGCGCCGGCTCGGTTCCCACTCAGTAAGGTGGTGACGGTTGGCATTCCGGAATTCTGCCATCAGAGTCGCTTCATGGGGTTCGAGCAGGCGCGCTGTAAGCCGCTCGCCGCGAAGGTATGGCAGCCTGGATTTAATCAGCTTCAGCGTCTACTCCCGTTTCCATCACCGGAATCATGTACGATCGAGAACAGATAATGCATCAAATCTTTGCCAGTAACACCTGGCCCGATATCTTTCATCCTTCTGGGCACAGTTTCGATGATCGAAAAACGACCAGCCGCCGCCAGGAGCGCGAAAATGATATCAGTATCAGGCCGATTCTCTGACCAGCACGACATAGGAAACTGCCAGCACTGAATCAACGAATTCATCGTGATAGGTGAAACCGAATTTCTGGTAAAGCGCCATGGCGCGTTGATTGAAGCTGGCAACAGTGAGGCGCACCCGCTGCGGCTTGAAGGTGGCCAGACCATGTTTAAGGATGGCATCGAAAAAGGCCTCACCCCGCCCCTGCCCCGTCAGCTCAGGTCGCATGCCAAGGCCGATATCCAGGGCATCTTCACTATAGTCGCCGCCAGGCACCTGCCCATCGGAGCCGAATGAACAGAAGCCGACAAATTTCGCCTGTTCATCGATGATGGCATGAAAAGCCAAAGCCGGTTCCATGAACTGGGAGATATAATGCTCCGCATGATCGTCCTGCGGTGGATTGTAGAAATCATAGGGGCTGGGATAGCGCCAGCTCAGGATGTCACGCGCATCCTGCTCTTCCAATGGCCTGATTCGATAGCTATGATCCGTTGGCAGTTTCAACAAAACAGTCAGCACTTGTAAACTGACACATGATGTCGTTTTGAGGTCCTGACTTCAATCAAGTGCGGAAATCGCCGGGCATGATCCGAAAACTTATTCAGGCTCTGCTACTGATCTGTGGCACGACAACCCTGGCGCAAACATGGCAGTGGGCGCCGGACCGAGACATCGGCAGCTCGCTGCCGGCACTGGAAATGCTCGACGCGAATGGCGAGCGCGTCACTCTCGCCGAACTTAGTGGCAAAGACGGCCTGATCATTTTTTTCACGCGAAGCACCGTATGGTGACCCTACTGCATTAAACAGCTCGTCGAGTTGTCCGACCATACAGACGCGTTTGAGGCCCTCGGTGTCGGCGTGACAGCCGTCGTCTACGAACCTCCCGAACTGATTGCTGAATTTGAGATGAAGTTTGACCTGACTTTCCCTATGTTGAGCGACCCGGAATCCAGTGCCATCAAGACGCTGGGTATCCTCAACGAAGAATACGAACCTGACAGCAAGTATCATGGCGTGCCCCACCCCGGCATTCTGCTGATCGACAGTAATGGCAGGATTCGCGCCAAGTTCTCTGATAGCAGCTATCGCAAACGCCCCGACTTCGCCGATCTCATTAGTGCAGCCGCCAGGCTTTCGGTGTCAGAGTGAGCCACATTGAATCCCTGTTGATTGCTTTTGGCGACGTTGCCTGGGGTCCCTGGTTGCTGGTGTTGTTGCTTGGCGGAGGTATCTATTTCATTATTTTGTCCCGCTTTATCCCATTCCGTTATCTTGGCCACAGTCTCGCACTGCTCTCTGGCAAGTATGAAGATGGCGGACCCGGTGAAATCACGCATTTCCAGGCGCTGTCGAGTGCACTGGCTGGCACAATCGGCATGGGCAACATTGCCGGTGTTGCTGTCGCAATCACAATCGGTGGCCCCGGCGCCATATTCTGGATGTGGATGACTGCCGTCCTGGGTATTACCACTAAATTCTTCACCTGCACCCTGGCGGTCATGTATCGGGGCAAGGACAGCGCCGGTGAATTACAGGGTGGACCGATGTATGTCATTGTCGAGGGTCTTGGCCCGAAGTTTCGGCCCCTCGCCACCTTCTTCTGTCTCGCCGGAATGATTGGCTGCCTGCCACTGTTCCAGACCAATCAACTGGTACAGACCATTCGCGAGGTGATTTTCATCGAGCAGGGCTGGATCGATGCCTCGCAGGCAACCGAGTTCAACCTGATTACAGGCATTCTCCTGGCCACCCTGGTCGCTGCGATCATATTCGGCGGACTCCACCGGATTGCTGCCGTTGCCGCTCGCCTGGTGCCAACGATGACACTGCTTTACATCGGCTTCGCCGCTTACGTTATTCTCACCAATTTTAGCGAGGTGCCTTTCTACCTCGCCCTGATCGTGGAAGATGCTTTCACGGGCATGGCGGTTGCAGGTGGTGCCATAGGCACCGTCATCGCGACCGGGGTACGGCGCGGTGCGTTTTCCAACGAGGCCGGAATGGGCACAGAGGCCATGGCCCATGGCGCTGCGAAAACCGGTGAGCCTGTCAGGGAAGGCCTCGTTGCAATGCTGGGACCCATTATTGACACTCTCATCATCTGCACAGCCACGGCCCTGATTATTCTCATGACAGGGGTCTGGCACGATCAGTCAGCTAATGGCGTGACACTGACCAGCCAGGCATTTGAAGCCGCCATGCCCGGCATTGGCCGTTACGTGCTGATTACCTGCGTCTTCTTCTTCAGCGTGTCAACGATGCTCAGCTACTCTTACTACGGCTCAAAATGTCTCTCTTTCCTGGTGGGGGCTCATCGCAAGCACTATTACAACTACGTTATTGTCGTCATGATCGTCGTCGGCAGCCTGCTGTCGCTGGACGCCATGGTCGGATTGGTCGACGGCGCTTTTGCCCTGATGGCTATCCCAACGATGGTATCGACCATCCTGCTGGCGCCTCGGGTCATGACAGCCGCAAGGGAATACTTCGTTAAACTCGAGAAAGCCCCTTAGAAGACGCCCGCTTCAATCCCGGCGGCCATCGCAAGTCCAAGCTCCTCGCAGGCACGAAGCTGGTGCTCTTCAAGCTCACCAACGATAAGCACAGGCTCCTGCACTTCACGAAAGTTGTAGCCATTGCAGATCCGTCGAATGGACGTTAGCGCACCCGTACCATCATTGCCGGCGCCGACAAACATGCAGTAGGGCATGCCATCGACCTCACCTTCGACTTCATAGAAGGTGCGATCAAAGAAATCTTTCAGCGCACCAGACATATAGCCAAAATTTTCGGGTGTACCTAGGATGATGCCATCAGCCCAGCGCAGGTCCGCCTCGCCGGCCTCAGCAGCGCGCATGAAGCGCACATCGACCTCAACCTCCGGGTGGGAGGCACCGTTGTTGACGGCGCTTGCCATTCGTCCGTTCTTACCGGTCTTGCTGTGATAGATGATGAGCAGGTGTTTCGACATGGCGGAAAGCTCAGGTTTCAGCCCTGGTCTGAACCAGTCGTAACGTTTCATTACCTATGACCCGATAAGACGGAATTTCAAGATTAATCTTCGCCGCGCTTCCCCCTGTCACTCGACCCGCTGGATCAAACTGGCTTTGATGGCAAGGGCACCGGAACCCAGCTGGCGAATCGGCCACCACTTCACAACCCAGATGGGTGCAGTTGGCATAGGCAACGAAGAAATTCGGATCTCTGGAACGATGCGAATTGGCCGCAAAGGCGGGCTGCGAGCTGGCAATCGAATCCGGGTCAGTCAGTTCACTGGGAGGATTCGCAATCACTGACAGCGCAGCCGCATCACGCTTCTGGATCAGCACCGGGCGCCCCAGCCAGTTGACCCGCTTCACCTCTCCAGGTCCGAGCAGCGACAGGTCCACGTCAAGCGTGCTTTCCTGGGGCAGACTCGGCAACAGGGAGCGCAGAAACGGAATACTGAATCCGACAGCTGCGATCGCTGAAAAACCTGCAACCACCCGGGTTAAGAACTGTCTTCGATTCACCTTGACGCGGCTCCGATACGAACCGACTGATGCGGGTTTCCTATAACACCCAAACCGCCCGAACCGCCTGAACCGGAGGATCCAAAGACCGAATCCACTGAAGAAC
>JAYQAI010000070.1:0-16975 GCA_038136715.1 Gammaproteobacteria bacterium
GCTATAACTGTTGATTTTCTGCATCAGCATGCTGTGATCGCTTGCACTGATCATTATTCAAGTATCATGCCAGCCAGTTAGTGGATTTTAAGTTGCTGATTTATAAAGCGGTTTATTTCTTGGCCAGAAGGTTGCAAGGTTTTGGCTCATCCGCCCGGCGTCAATATTTCGTAGAATTGCGGTGATTGTTGACACCAGCCGACGAAGGCGAATGTGCCCGGTATTTTGGAGGAGTTGAGGTTATGTTGAACATTGTTGCACCGGAGTCAGTCGGTATGTCCAGCAAGCGTCTAAACCGCATCACGGACTGGATGAACAGGTTGGTCGACGGGAAGAAGCTGCCCTCGGCAAGTGTGCTGATAGGCCGACGCGGTGAGATCCCTTACTTCGAAACAGCCGGTTACGCTGAGATTGAAACCGCGAGACGGGTTCAAAAGGACTCAATCGTCCGGATCTATTCCATGACTAAGCCCGTCACCAGCGTTGCGGCGATGATGTTGTACGAGGCTGGCGGGTTTCAGCTTGATGACCCTGTCTCTGCCTACCTGCCTGAATTTGCTGAAACCGAGGTCTGGGTAGGTGGTGATGCAGATGTGTCGCGCACCGTGCCGCAGCTGACACCCATGCAGGTGCGTCACCTGTTCACCCATACGTCGGGGCTGACCTATGATTTTATGCATGCGACGCCGGTTGACGCGTTGTATCGGGAAATGGCGCTGAATCGGCGCGACCCTGATATGAACCTCGAAGCCTGGACCCGAGCACTGGCAGCCGCGCCGCTGATCAGCCAGCCCGGCAGTGCCTGGAATTACAGCTTCTCAACGGATGTTCTCGGTCGGCTGGTAGAGGTAATTTCTGGTCAGTCGCTGGCTGACTATATGCAATCTGAAATCTTTGAACCCCTCGGCATGGAGGACACTGGCTTTTCGGTCGCAGAAGAAAACCGAGAAAGATTTTCTGCCCTGTATGCGCCCGCAGTGGGCGGCGTGCTGGGTGACCCCAATCCACCGCCGCCTTCTGAGCGAGGCGGCCTGAAGCTTCTGGAGTCCGTCGCTGACAGTGTTTACTTTGAACCACCGGGGGCGTTTTCTGGCGGTGGGGGGCTTGCGTCTACCATGTATGACTACAGCCGTTTCTGCCAGATGCTGATTAACGGCGGCCATTTGGATGGTGAGCGACTATTGTCCCCGATGACTGTGAGACACATGCGTACCAATCAGCTGCCCGAGAATCGCGATATGGCGGCAATGGGCCAGCCCGTCTGGAGTGAGACAAGTTACGAAGGCATCGGGTTTGGCCTTGGGTTTGCTGTGGTGATTGACCCTGTGAAAGCTAATATCATTACGTCGCCTGGTGAGCACCACTGGGGTGGCGCCGCCAGTACATTCTTCTGGCTCGACCCAGTCCAGGATCTCTATGTCATCTTCCTTACCCAGCTGATGCCGTCATCAACCTACCCAATCCGGCGCGAGCTGCGCGTTGGGGTTTACCAGGCCATGACTGAAGGCTGACACGATTGGAGACATGCATGAAATACCTGCTTTGCTTTTTCTCATTCCTGCTAACCGCCCCTGTCTTTGCGCAGCAGTTCGAGTTCCAGCCATACAGCCTGCCTGAAGATGGCCGATTGGTGATCCTTGTCGAAGAGGAGAGTCTCCTGGCTGGCCCGGCCGGAAACCTCGACGCCGTGACAGCAGGGTCTCTGACGCGGGCAATGGCGGAGGCCGACTTCACGGGTAAGGTGAAGTCAACGCTGACGCTTTATGGGTTTGCCGGTTATGCCCGGGTCGATCTGGTCGGTGCCGGCAAAAAAGGCGTTGATCGTAACCTGGCAGAGGACCTGGGGGGCGTTGCCGCCAATCTGCTCAAAGATGTGAAAGGTGGTTGCATCCAGGTGCTCTGGGACCTGCCTGGTCTCGCCGCCGAAGTTTCTGCGGCACGCTTCGCCTTTGGTTACCTGCTGCGCAGCTATCGTTTTGATCGCTACCAGGAAGACCAGCGAGATCCTGGGGAGCTGCCCCTTGTTCAGGTTTACAGCAAGACAGATGCAGGTGACGAGTTTGCGAATGATCTTATGCACATTGCTGATGGGGTTTTCTTCGCGCGTGATGTCAGTTCAGAACCTGCCAACGTGATGTATCCGCAAGCGTTCGTTGACCGGGTTAAGACTGAGTTCAAGGGCCTCGACAACGTCAGGATACGCGTGCTGGATGAGAAAGATCTGCAGCGACTTAACATGGGCGCGCACTGGGGCGTTGGCAAGGGTTCCAGCCGTCCGCCCAGGCTGTTGATAATTGAATACATGGGTGGCGGCGACAGCGGGCTGGTGGCTCTGGCAGGCAAGGGGATTACTTTCGATACCGGCGGCATATCGCTGAAGAGAAACGATGGCATGTGGGCGATGAAGGGTGATCTCGGCGGTGCTGGCGTTGTGACGGGTACGGTATTGTCAGCGGCGCGTCGGGGCGCTGAGGTCAACGTCGTTGCCCTTGCAGCACTCGCCGAGAATATGCCATCGGGTACAGCGACCCGACCGGGCGATGTTCTGACAACAATGTCAGGTAAGACAGTCGAGATTCGGTCTACCGATGCTGAAGGCAGGCTTGTGCTGTCTGACGCCGTACACTACGCGCAGGAAACCTATGCGCCTGCTGTGCTGATCGACGTTGCGACCCTGACTGGTTCTGTCGGACGTGCCCTGGGAGATGACTATGCCGGCATCTTCGGACGACATCAGGGGCTGATCGATGACATCGCCGCCGCGTCGCAGGCAGCGAATGAAGCCGTCTGGCAACTGCCGCTCGATGACACTCACTTCAAGCAGATTGAATCGGACTATGCGGATATCAAGAACAGCGGTGCCGGCAGCCCGGGAGCCAGTGTCGGCGCAGCCTTTATTGGTTCTTTCGTTGAAGAAGCGCAGGTCTGGGTGCATCTCGATATCGCCGGCGTCGATCTCCTCGACAAGGCCCGGCCGACGGTACCGAAGGGCTACTCTGGCTGGGGTGTTCGAACACTCGATGAGTATTTACGACGTTATGCTGCCGATGACTAGAAAGATCGACGTTACAATGTCGCTTTAATCAGAATAAGACGTCCAGCATGACAGAAATCGGTACCCCTCTCTCGAAAGGCGCAACCAGGGCGCTGCTGTGTGGCAGCGGTGAACTCGGCAAAGAGGTCGTCATTGAACTGCAGCGACTTGGCGTGGAAGTCATTGCCGTGGATCGCTACGAGAACGCGCCGGCCATGCAGGTTGCCCATCGTTCGCACGTGATTTCTATGCTGGATGGTGCGGCCCTGCGCCGGGTTATTGAACTCGAACAACCTGACCTGGTGATTCCGGAGATTGAGGCACTGTCGACCGACACCCTGGTAGAACTTGAAGCCGAGGGCCTGCGGGTTGTGCCGACGGCGAATGCTGCGCGCTTGACCATGAATCGTGAAGGGATCCGTCGCCTTGCCGCCGAGGAACTGGGCGTCCCGACCTCTGCCTATGTGTTTGCGGATTCAAAGGCAGAGTACCTGGCAGCGATTGAAGAGATTGGTCTGCCCTGCATCGTCAAACCGATCATGTCATCCTCTGGCAAAGGCCAGAGTATGGTGTCTGACAATGGTGATATCGAGCGTGCCTGGCGTTATGCCCAGGAAGGTGGTCGCGCCGGTGCCGGGCGCGTCATCGTCGAGGGCTTCGTGGATTTCGATTACGAAATTACGCTGCTGACCATCCGTCACATCAATGGCACCGCCTACTGTGAGCCCATCGGCCACCGTCAGGAGGACGGCGATTACAGGGAGTCCTGGCAGCCGCAGCCGATGTCTGCGGCAGCGCTGGCAGCAGCGCAGAGGGTCGCAGAGAGCGTGACCAGTGCCCTGGGTGGTCTTGGCCTGTTTGGTGTTGAACTCTTCGTGAAAGGCGATGACGTGATTTTCAGCGAGGTATCGCCGCGACCGCATGATACGGGCATGGTCACACTGATCTCACAGGATCTTTCAGAATTTGCGCTGCATGTGCGCGCCATTCTCGGGCTGCCGATTCCGAACATACAGTTGCACGGCCCTTCGGCTTCCAGTGTGATCCTGGTTGATGGTGAATCCAGCGAAGTCAGTTTCGGTCGTCTCGAGCAAGCGCTGACAGAGCCAGATACCCAGCTGCGCCTGTTTGGCAAACCCGAGGTCGCCGGTCGGCGCCGCATGGGTGTCGCGCTGGCTCGGGCGGGTGATGTGGATAGCGCGCGCGCTGCAGCTCATCGGGTTGCGGATTCGGTGCAGGTTAATCTTTAGGCACCGCGGTTTTTTCTGAAGTCAGCACGGCCATGAGTTCCTGGCTAAACTTTTGCCGCATCGCTGCCGGCTGCCCGGATCGCAGCACGGCGGCGGGGTGAGTCACGACGCCGACCTGTCGGCCCTGCCATGGCAGGGTCCTGCCTGCGAGTTCATTGAGCCGCGCCCGTAGGCCCAGCAGGGAGCGCGTTGCCGTCGCGCCGACGCAGATAATCAACTCGGGATTGACCAAATCGATTTCTCGTTGCAGCCAGTGCCGGCAGGCCTGAACTTCCCCTTCTCGCGGGCGTTCGTGCAGTCGGCGTTTGCCGACGGGGCGAAACCTGAAGTGTTTGACGGCATTCGTCAGGTACAGCCGCTGACGCTCAATGCCGAGCGAGGCCAGCGTTTCATCAAGTAGTTGGCCCGCGGGACCGATAAACGGCCGACCGTTCAGGTCTTCCAGGTCACCGGGTTGTTCGCCCACCAGCATGATGCTGGCATCAACAGGGCCCTCACCGGGTACGACCTGAGTGGCTGCCTGCCACAGGCTGCAGTCCTGGCAGCCATGCAGTGCTGCGGTCAGGCGAGCCTGACCGCTCGAGCCAGGTGCATCCATAGCCTGCCCAAGCGCGGCGCTGTAACTGGCAGGACGTTCGCCGCAGCGCAGATCGCCCGGCGATGATTCTTTGTTGAGCATGGAGTTGACGGTTTCATCAGCCGCCAGCAGCATCGCAGGTATGAGTTCCGCCTCTGGCAGATGTTTCCAGTACTTCTGTGGCATCTCTGCACGCATGGCGTCAGTTTTGACCCGCGCCGGATTGAAGATGTTGCGGTAGTAAACCTGCCATAGCTCATCGAGGTCATCCCCGGCTCGAACGATCTCATGGATTCCTTCGCTGTAGACGAGTTCGTTACCGGGTTGCCAGTGCGCGCAGCCATAGGGCGTCAGGATTGACCAGTGCATGTTGGTAAAGCGCTTTCTGAAAAAAGGTGCAGCCAGCCGAATGATCGGATGCTCAGGTTCAAACCAGGCAACATAGTGTTCAAGGTCTTGTTGCTGGGTCCGTTTGAAGCGAACAAAGGCTTTCATTTTGTGCAGGTCTCGATGCACCGCTTTATCGTACCGATGCAGTTTCGCAACAAGCGGGTCTCCCTTGAGGGCGAGCAGGTGTGGTTCGCCGTGGGTCAGACGCCAGAGTACCTGGTAGAGCAGTGACCATCGATCGGGTGACTGATGGCACGCCGCAAACCGTGCCAGCTGGAAAAACTCACCCGGTACTTTGGCGGCGGAATTGGCGGTGGGTGTGGATTCCCACGATGATTCCACATTCACGATTTCCCGCTCCACCCACCACACCTGATCTGGCGCTAACTCCTCGTTCAAGGCCAGCCGCGCAGCAGTCCTGAAGGACTCAAAGCACGGGGCGATCTCGAACCGCCGCTGGAAGCCATCGGGACTAGCCTCAAGTTGATCAAACAGACCGCTTTGCTGCATGGGCTGTCAGAGTGCCAGTGAGAGCTGGGCAGCAGGTGCTGCCATTGATCGTCTCAGCTGCAAGGATTCAGCCTCGGCTTGTGTTGGATGGTAATCGGCACAAATAATGAACGGCATGGCTCTGTTCAGGCTGCAGCGCAGCGCAACCAGATCCTGCATGCGGATCCGGTGCCAGCGGCGGATTCGCAACAGCTGCTGCACGGTCCGGATACCCAGGCCAGGCACCCGTAACATCATCTCCTTCGAGGCCCGATTCAGGTCGACAGGAAAACGCTCGCGGTGGTTCAGGGCCGCCGCCAGCTTGGGGTCGATATCCAGTGGCAGCATGCCCTTGCCCTCTGCTGTCGAGGCGACTTCCCGGGGAGAAAACCCGTAGCAGCGCACGAGCCAGTCTGCCTGGTAGAGCCGGTGCTCACGCAACAACGGCGCTGGTTGGATCGGTAACCGTTTTGATGCATCAGGTATTGGGCTGAACGCCGAATAGTAGACGCGCTTCAGTTTGTAGCTGGCGTAGAGTTCGTTCGATTTGCTGAGAATCGTGACATCAGAAGCATCGTCAGCACCAACAATCAGCTGAGTGGACTGACCGGCCGGCGCGAAGCTTCGTTGCTTGCTGCTGCGTCGCCGCCTTGCCTGCGACGGTGACGGCTTTCTTTGTGTTGCATCGGCCTCCTCGCGCCGCGCCCTGATCCTTGCCATGGATTGCTTGATAGTGCGGTGATCTTTCTCTGGTGCGAGTTGCGCGAGGCCCTCCGCTGTTGGTACTTCGACATTGATACTCAGCCTGTCAGCATAGCGACCGGCTTCCGCCAGCAAATCACCGTCGGCATCGGGTATGGTCTTCAGGTGGATGTAGCCCCTGAAGTCATGGGTTTCTCGAAGATCCCGGGCGACTCGAACAAGCTGTTCCATAGTGTAGTCGGGACTGCGGATGACGCCGGAAGACAGAAACAGACCCTCAATATAATTGCGCTTGTAGAAGTCGAGAGTCAGTCTGACGACTTCCTCGGTACTGAATCTGGCGCGCTGCACGTTACTTGAATTTCGGTTGATGCAGTAATCGCATTCATAGCGGCAGAAGTTGGTCAGCAGAATTTTCAGCAGCGAAATGCAGCGACCATCTGGGGTGTAGGAGTGGCAGATGCCCATGCCGCCCGTTGATCCAATCCCTTTGCCTGACAGTGAATTTTTTGCCGGCGCACCGCTGGATGCACAAGAAGCGTCGTATTTCGCAGCGTCGGCCAGAATTTCGAGTTTTTTGTAGAGCTCCATAGATACTGAATATATATACAGTATCTGTACTGTCAACCCGAAAACACCGAATCGTGGGTCTCGTGGCTTCGGCTCAGGAGTCGTGTGTTAAGGATTGCACTTTTTGCCAGCGGCTGCGTACAAGAAGCAAAACAAGCATAGACCCAATGCATGAACAGTGTAGTGACTGAAGAGATAGAGCACTTCAACCGGCTGGCGGAAAGCTGGTGGGATGATGCAGGGCCCATGTGGCCGCTGCACCGCCTGAACGCGCTGCGCGTGCCATTTATCCTGCGCCACATGCAGGCGCACTTCGGCTGTGAGGCCCGCACTGACTTTGAACGCCTGCAGGTTCTCGATGTGGGATGTGGCGGTGGCATTCTGTCGGAATCGATTGCCCAGACGGGCGCCTCGGTGTTCGGGATTGATGCCGCTCAACGGAACATTCAGATCGCCAGGCAGCACGCGGGCAGGTGCAACCTGCCTGTTCAGTATCAGCAGAGGACCATTGAATCACTCGATCCGCGGGAGCAGTTCGATGTGGTCCTGAACATGGAAGTCGTTGAGCATGTGGCTGATGTCGAAACATTCATGGCGGATTGCGCTCGCCGCACCCGTCCTGGCGGCCTGATGTTCGTCGCGACCATCAACCGGACGCTTTACGCAGCAGCTACGGCCATTTTCGGCGCCGAGTACCTGCTGGGCTGGCTGCCTCGTGGTACTCATCGCTGGGGGCATTTCGTCAAACCGGCAGAAGTGCTGACCTCTCTCTCGGCCCATAATTTCGATTTGATTGAGCAGACCGGCGTTGCCGTCAACCCTCTAAAGAAATCCATGTCACTCACTGGGTTCATGGGCGGTAACTATATGCTCGTCGCACGCCGCCTGACGTGAATAAGCCAGAGAGTCTGCAGCAGCTCCATGCTGGCTACCACGATCAGGCCTGGCTCTTGCCCGAACTGAGATCGGATCACGCGGGAGAGACGGGCGCAGTCTGGATCTATCGCGGCATCCTCGCGATAACTCGCGACCCTGGGCTGCGTGAATTTAGTCGGCGTCACCTGCAGACAGAACTTGAACACCTGGCGCTGATGGATCAGTTGGTGCCCCCCGCGGAACGTAGTCGGCTGTTGGTCCCATGGCGCATTGCCGGCTTTCTGACGGGTGCGATGCCTGCCATGTTTGGGCCGCGCATGACATTCCGGGTGATCAGTTCAGTGGAAACCTTCGTCGAGGCGCACTACCTGGCACAGGTCAGGCGTTTGCGTCGGGATGGGCAGGAAGCGCTGGCTGCGCTGCTGGCGCGATGTCTGCAGGACGAAGTGACACATCAGCAAGAGGCTGCGTTCCTGGCTGGTGATCCCCATGGGGGTCTGGATTTGTGTATTGACGCGGTGATTACCCGCGGGTCCGCACTGGCCGTCGCCGCCGCCCGGCGATTCTAATAAGAAGGGGTTTCAGTCCGCGCTGGTGTATCCTGTCAGCTCCATGTAACCACGTCCGATATGTTTGCGACTGCTGTCCAGCACTTCAACGATGCCTTCCCAGTAGACGATCGATAGATCCATGCGTTGGTCATCGAGCATGGCGCGGATCGTGAAGTCCTCATCACCGATGCGCAGTTGCCAGGTGACGGGCCAGCGGATGCCGGTGTCATCCCGGTGGTAGCGAACGGCCTGCAGTGTGAAGTTGTGGGGTTTGAGCAAGGTAACACCCGGCGTCCCTGCAGCGGCAACAGAAACTTCAGCCTGTTCCCTGAGATCCACCAGCAGGCCGTGATCATAGTCATCGCGCTGCCCATCCTGGCGCCTCAATTGAAAGGCCATGATGCTGCGGCCGTCGTCCAGCTGCAGCGCAAACCAGTCCCAGCCTTCGAGTCCTTCCGCCAGTACTGAGGTGCTCCATTCGCGGTCCAGCCAGCCGAGCCCGGTGACACTGACTTCGCGTCCCTCGATCTCTAGTGTGCCGTTCAGATCGAGGCGGGGTACTGAGTAGTAGTAGCTGGCAGAACCGGGGGACTTCTCCGACCATCCCCGCTCGCCCTGAAGCACGATCGACTGGGTCTGCCTGATATCGAGATTAACGCTGAACTGGTCGTGTTCAGTCGCAGCCAGTGTCAGGTTGAACGCCGGATCGGCTGACCCATGTAATGTCCAGTCCTCTATGGTCGCGGCGAAACCGTCGTCGATCCGCACGCCGGCAAGGTCCGGGTGGCCGCGCGCGAATCTTTCTGCTTCCAGGTGGAGGCCTTTGCTGACATCAGTCACTGCCAGATGGCCGAGGTACGCCTGGCCTGTGAGCCAGGGCCCCTCGCCAGGTGCTTGCGGATTAAGTGCCTGGCGGAACAGTGTGTAGTGCAGGCCATAGTCATTGCCTGCAGAATCCTGCAAGACAGCAGTCAGGTACCACCATTCGCTGCGGTAAGCAGGATGTGGGCCGTGATCCAGGGGGAAGCTGAATACTATCGGCTGGTCTGCTCTCGCGAAGGCGGCATCGCTCTCGCCCAGCAGCGTATCAATTCGCAGCCCGGTCATGCCGGACGGCGTCTCGATGGATGATTCCTCGCAAGCAGTGAGTACCAGCAACGACGCGAGCAGCCAGGTTCTAGCGCCGGACATTGGCGTACCCTTCCTCGGCCCGGCCGCCGCGCAGGAGTCCGGCGAAAACCGCAGCGGCCAGCCCCATCAAGACCGGTTGCAGCAGGGCGCTGCCCACCAGTTGCAGCTCGATGGTCCAGCCAAAGGCTCGAGGATTGATAATATTGCACAGGATCCAGCCGAATAGGAGGCCCAGAGGCACTGCGAGTGTAAGTGCGACAAGGCCGATGCCAATCCCCAGCACGAAATCCATCCCGATGGACTCCCCGCGATTGACACCCAGTGTCAGTAGAAGGCGACTGCCGGTCCTGCGATTCAATCGCATGGATGTGACAGCAATATAGATGCTGAGCGTCGCCACCAGCAGCGCGATGGTGATCAGCACGGTTGTGATAGCGAATGTCTGGTCAAATGTGTCCATAGCGGCACGTCTGATCTCTGTCTGCAACCGCAGTTCGAGCCCAGGAAAGTTGACACCTACCCGGCTCAATAGCACCTCGGGATCGCTGGTCTTGATACCGATTGACTCAATCTTGCTTGCGGCACCGGCAAGCGTATTCCCCTGATCGACCACAAGACGTGGCTGGACATCACCGAAACCCGAGAAGATACCAGCGACTGACAACAGGCTGTCATTTGCCTTAACAGTGCTGCCTACATCCAGATCCAATACCCTGGCTGCCTGTTCACTCAGCAGCACCTCGGTGGCTGTGAGTGCATCGAAATCGCCGTAGCGGCGAGCCTCCTGATCATCAACGCGCGCGACCCGGAGCGAAACGGGCAGACCCCGGACGCGGATCTCTGTATCGCGATAGACCTGGTAGCGATTCACGCTACTGTTGCTTGCAATCTCCTGTTCAAGCGCGGCCAGCGCAGCATGGTCGCCTTCGGCGACCAGGTCGTAGTCAAGACGGCGCTCGAGCATCGCGGCGAAGTCGGCGCGAAAGCTCTCGACCATGAGCCCCACGCCGATGGCTGTCGCTACCGCGAGAATCAAGCCTGACAGGGCGACGCCCACTTCCTGTGGATACCAGATCGACTCGCGCAGGCTCAGTCGGGCGAGATAGGGGCCTTTGATCCAGCTGCTGACGCGTCGCAGGGAACGCAGCAGCGGGATCACGGTGAACCCGCTCGCGAGGCTTAGCACGGCGATGCAGAAGAAGCCACCGGCCAGGCCTGTTGCAGGTTCCAGGACGCAATAGCCTGCGGCTGCCAGCAGCAGACAAAGGGTGCTCAGCGCAGGCAGGGAGGACGAGGGTTTCTGTGCGGCGCGATGAAATGCGAAGAGTCCACCCAGGATGCACACACTGAGCGACGAACCCAGTGCCTTAATGACAACCCAGGCGTCGAGCTGCAGCTTGATGTTCTCTAGAGGCATGGCTGCTTTCAGCAGCCATTGGGCCAGCAACAGCCCGAGACCAATTCCCATGACGGAAGAAACTGTGGCCAGGATGATCATGCCAACGAGAAAATAGTGTCGCAACATGACCCAGTCGGCGCCCAGCACGTGAAGACGCTCAAATACCGGCCATAGCCGGCGCAGCCAGGAGACGGCGACCTGATAGATCAAAAGCCAGGCGACCAGTAGCGCCAGCAGGCCCAGTGCAGAGATATTGAATAGAACGGATTTGCCGAACGCCCGCGCAGGATGTTGTTCGGCAATTGTCGTCAGCCGCCAGCCGTCTGGCAGCGTCACTGCCGGTGTGCGGGATGGGAACCCCGAACCGAAACCGGGCATGATGTTCTCGAGTAAGTCGATGGCTTGCTGAAACGTGTCATTGATCTGAACGCCCAGAAAAGAGAGACGGCTCGGCGGCCAGCCGAGGATCTCGTGGGCGGGCCCGATATCAGTGATGAGGGTGCCAGCGGGTGCGTCCAGGATACCGTTGACGGGCCGGTCAAACTTATCGACGAGTGAGTCATCCACCCAGATGCCCAGCCAGTCGAATGCCTTATTGCTTTTGCTGTTGCTGGCCTCTGGAACCAGAGTCGGGTTGAAGAGATCGACACCGATGACGCGAACTGCGCTGCCTTCGATGTCAGTGGTTTCATCGATCAGCGGGGCAATCGCTGTCACACCTTTGAGCTGGCCCTTGCGCCAGGCCCGTCGCAACTCGAAGTAGTGTGATGAAGCGATGTCGGACCTATGCAGAAAGTGGCTGAATCCGGCCAGCTGAATCGGCACCAGGCCATCCAGACGCTGCGAGATGCTGGCGCTAATCAGGTGAACGCTGACGATTGAGATGACACCAAGGGTCACACCAAACAGCGCCATGGCGCTCGACCATGGCGTGCGGGCCAGGAACCGACCCAGTGCCAGAGCGATCAATCCGTTGCTCCGAGTTTGAGCTGCAGGTCAGCTCGCGCCGCAACCTCGATGTTGTGAGTCGCAATCACCAGGGTCACGCCCAGTTCGCGAGCAGTTTCGAACAAGAGATCTGTGACCTGCTCAGTGTTGGCTGCATCCAGGTTCCCCGTGGGCTCGTCGGCCAGCAGCAGCGGTGGTGACATGACCAAAGCCCGGGCCACCGCAACACGCTGTTGTTCGCCGCCGGATAGCACTTCCGGGTAAGTATGGAACCTGCTTTCGAGTCCGAATCGCTTTAAGAGCGCTGCCGCATGGGCATCAAGTTCCCTGCGCTTGTTGAGCCTGGCAGGCAGGCACACATTTTCGAAGACGGTCAGGGTCGGCACGAGGTTGAAGAACTGGTAGACGTAGCCGATATGCTGGCGACGCACGGCCGTGCGCTCGCGCTCGGTCGCACTGTCGAGATTGATCGTACGCTGACCGATGCTGAGCTGAATTGAACCGGCGTCAGGCGTTAACAGGCCGGCGAGCAGGTTCAGAATAGTAGATTTACCCGAGCCACTGGGCCCAGTGACGGCAATCGACTGCCCGGCGTCGATACTGATTGAGAGTTCTCTCAGAACCTCAACTTGCTTGTCCCCGTCAGAGTAGCTTTTGCTGACGCCGTTGAGAATCAGAGTATGACCCGAGCTTTTTTTCATAGCATCAGCATGCGGTGTTCGGGCCAAAAATCAAGCAGGCCCGGACCAAGGCAACCAGGAACTGACCTCTTGAAGAAACCGTCCAGATCATTCAGGATTTAGCGTCGGTCCCGAAGGAAGCGGATTAGATTCCAGATAACGCAATTGCTAAGGATCAGATCCGAGTTCAGGCATGAACAAAATATTAATCATTGATGACGATACTCGTCTCTGTCGTTTGCTGACTCGCTACCTCGAAAAGTCAGGGTACTCCGTTGCAGCCGTTCATGACGCAGAGAATATGCGCACCGCCTTGGCGTCCTTCCAGCCCGCCATGGTGATTCTCGATCTGAGCCTGCCCGATTCCCACGGTCTTGAGATAACGAAAGAACTCAGGAGCTTTGATGCGAATTTAGGTATTCTGATTCTTACCGGTAGTGCGGATGATATCGATCAGATCGTGGGCCTTGAAATAGGGGCTGATGATTACGTTAAGAAGCCTGTTCCGGAAAGAGAGCTGCTAGCTCGGACCAGAAGCCTGATGAGAAGGGTCGGCAACCTGCGTTCAATCGCAGCAGATAACAGAAGTAATCAACACGTATCCGAAGACGCAGAGTTACGGCGTGTTGTGCGTTACGGCAGTATCGAATTCGATGGAGACACTTATCAGGCGACCACCGTTTCCGGCAAAACAATAGCGCTGACCACGCATGAGTTCAGGTTGCTGTTCACGCTGGCCGAAGCGAAAAGCCGGGTGCTGAATCGAGATCAGCTGATTGAGGCCTTGTACGGTCGGGCACATGACCCGCTGGATCGAAGTGTCGATGTCCTCATCGCCAAGATCCGAAAGAAGCTTAAAGCATCGGGGCTGGAAAACGTGATCGTTACTATCAGGGGTGCAGGCTACAAGTACAACCAACACACGCCAGCAGCATAAATCTTGATCTCACCCGAGGGGATTCTCTAGCGCCACAGCTTCTTCGATCGAAAAATCCTCTGGCAACCCCAGCACGTTATAGGCCTCCTCGAGATCGTTTACCATTTTGGCTGTTGCTGCGTCGAAGGTTGAAGTTGACGATCGTCTCGTGCGTTCTTCCATGATCGAACGAACGACCTCATTCTCGGGCGAAACGATGACATTAGTCACATCTGATGGTTTTGCTGGTACTGCTCCGTGAGTCGGCATCAATTCCTGCATCGATTTGTAGAAATACTGAATTCGCGCGCGATCAGTGTCGGCTAAGTCAGCATGAGTGACTTGGCTTTTGTCCGTCAGAATCTGCCTGATTGAGGCTCTATGTTCGGGACTAAGGCTGGCATACGCGTCGAGAATGGCCGCCTGATTTTCGGCCCCGATGTACTCACCGTAGTGCCTGACTACCAGCAGGTTGAGATCTTCGATGTACTTATACCTGAACATTGTCAGCAACCACAGAGTTCAGAACAGGAAGCCAGATGGTAACACGGGTTCCGCTGGCGGGACTTGAGGTGAGGGATATGTCGCCGCGCATTTGTTTCACTGATCCGTATGCCATACTGAGACCCAGCCCAATGCCATTGTCTTTAGTCGTAAAAAACGGCGTGAATGCCTGGCGCTGGATGTCCTCTGTCATTCCTGTTCCTGAATCGGAGATCTCTATGCCGATGTAAAGATCCCCGGTAAGGGGTTCGCTGGAGGGAATATCACGGCCTGGGACCACGAGTAATTGCAGCTTGATGTCTTCTTTTTTGGCGCTCGATTCATCGGCGTTAGTCAGCAGGGCGACAACACAGCTGCTGAGAAGCGCTTTGTCAACGTGGACGACGGCAAAGCGGATCTCTTCCTGAATGATAAGCTTTATTGGCCTTTGAAGGGTTGCTTCAATTGAGGGTCGTTCTTCCTTCAGGTGTTCTACGAGGTCAACCTCTTCTAGTTGAAGACGTGTCTGCCTCGAAAAAGCTAACAGGTGTTTAGTGAGTAAAATACCTTCATCGATAGCGGATTTCGCGTCGTCTATGATGAGTGCAGCATCCTTATCATCCTGGAGTATGTAACTGTTGAGTAATCTGGTGTTACCCAACAACACGGTAAAAAGATTGTTGAAACTGTGAGCGATACCGCCTGTCAGATAGCCAATTGCCTCGTTTTGGCTGGTGACTCGCAGGGCCTCTTCCTCGAGTCTGATTTTCGACACATCGTGAGCAACGCAAATAACGCCAGCAACTCGTCCATCAAGGTCACGGCGCGTTGAGAAGTTTATGAGCAGCGACATGTCTTTATAGGCCTTGTCAGACAGTGAGAATGCACAGTCCTCTGTTTCGATCCCCTTCAGGGCATCTTCAACGGCCGCTTTTATGACGTGGACGTCGTTTGGCCACACTTCGGTGATCTTTTGACCAACAGCTGCGTCTGCAGGCAGGTTGAGTAGAGTTTCACAGTGCTTGTTCCACATTACGATGCGCTGATCATTATCGATACCAAAGATCGGCGTATTTGCGGAATCGATCAGTTGGTTAAGCTCCAGCGCTGTGTTCTGGATCTCGCGCTCTTCCCTCGTTTTTTCGGTGTTGCGGATGAAACCAGAGAAATGTCGCTGTCCATTTACGAATAACTCATGGACGATGAGGTCAACCTGAAACTCGGCACCGCTCCTATGCCGTGCGGTAACCTGCATCGGTTTACCAAGGATCGTTGCTTTGCCTGTTGTCAGATATCTGGCAAGACTCTGTTCATGCAGAGGTTTTAAGCGGTCAGGCATAATCGTCGTGATCGGTCTTCCTTGCAGCTCAGCTGGCGTGTAGCCGAGGATTTCTCGTATGGCGGGGCTCGAGGTCATAATCCGCCCTGATTCGGACATGGTGATGATGCCATCATCGATGACAGCAATAAGTTCGTCGTAGTGCTGTGTGACATCGTCCAGCTGTTTTGAAAGCTGATAGTGGCTGATTATGAAAGCTGATAATTCGAGCTCCGAGCGAAGCTCCTCCAGCGAATCGTTACTATAGCCTGATGGACAGTTCGCGACGCCCATCATGCCGACCATCTTGTCGTGCTTGAAGATGGGAACGCCGAGATAGCTCGTCAATGGCGGATGACCAGTCGGCAGACCACCGGCTTGCGGGCTTGAGCTCGGGCTGTTGCTAATCATCGGCAGGCCGGTTCTTAATGTAAAGCCAAACAGCGTCTCAAGGTTTCGAAACTCCATTCTTTCAGGCTGATAAAGTTCTCTGCTTGTCTGATCCCAGGCGATATTAGAAATGGCGCGAGTTCTCAGAAACGGCGCCCCTTCAGAGTCTTCCAGTACGTCGCCAATAAACCCGAACTCACTGCTCGTGAAGTCGATAAACGAGTCCAGCAGAAAAGAAAACACCTCAACGGAGGGTTTGCCTCGCAGGCACATGTCGAGCACTTTTTCTTTGAAAGCCTGACGGGCGCTTTCCACATTCTGGTTCATATATCTTCTTTTGCCGCTTTTGTTGCGGCTTTCCTGCGTCGGGCGTGGCCCCAAGATGAGCGCGTGGCTAAGATACCACCTCAAGGAAGCTGCTCTATATAAAGTTACAAAAAGTAACAGAATTAGAAAAGTTTCTGCGAGTACAAATGCGATAAAATTGCAGGAAAAACTGCCTTCTAACTATGGGTCTCGAAAAAGTTTATTTCCGTGTCGCCGGCATTGTCGGCTTTTCGGGTTCGTTAACGTTGGTTTTGATCAACTGGTTGGAAGTTGGAGTAGCGGATGCGTGGCTTTGGATGGCTCAAGGGCTGGTTGCCCTCGCTTGTGCTGCCGTCGTCGTGAAGACATTTATGTCTGCCACCGTGTCCGGTACGCAGCCAACTGATCGACTCCAGTTACTTGATGGCTTGAATCAGCTTGCCGCCCCCGTCGTGGTTGCCGATCCTGAAGGAATCGTGGTCTTCTTTAACAGTGCCGCGGAGAAAGTGTTTGATGTTGAATTGAACGAGGCTCTAGGTAGGGACTTTGTGGCGGATTTCATCGTAAGGAACGCGCAAAGCAATTTCGAGCAGTTAATGTTGCAGGCGATCGCCGAGGAGAGAAACACCTACTCTCAGGAGATTCCTGTCTACGTAGACGGAAAGTATATTGACCTTATTGTGTCCACCAGCCTGCTCAAAGGAGAGGGCGGCGAAGTCGAAGGTGTTATCGCCGTTGGGCAGGAAGTGACAGACTTGCTTAAAAGCCGTGACCTGGATAGTGAAGGCGAAAACAAGGAAGTTCTGGGAAATATCGCTGCCGGTATTGCCCATGATTTTTCCAACCTTCTCAATATTATTGATGGAAACCTAAAATTTATCGCAGACGGCCTTGATCCAAATGATCTGCATGTCCAGGAATCCCTTGAAGATTCAACGTCAGCCATCGCAGATGGGGTAGACCTA
>JAYQAI010000071.1:0-5289 GCA_038136715.1 Gammaproteobacteria bacterium
TCCGCGGACTGCCTCCCTCAATTCGGCAAGTAATCGCATCCCCGGCATCAGCAACTTCGATACAGCCACTCCCGCCATCCAGCAGAAAGTTGCGCCGATAAGTCTCGCCAACCGCCTCAACACCTGGCGTCGCCCTGACGCGGTAAAAATCGAGCAGGGCCGGAAAGTCGCAGGGTGCGCGGTATGACAGCTGCAAAACCAGTGGATCGACTGCCGTTGGTACACCAGAGGCGACCCCCATGCTCGTCCCTCTCCTGAGCTCTGATGGCGAACGGCCATAGGTCTGGCGGAAATGATCGTTGAAGCGGCGAATGCTGCCATAACCTGCTGACAAAGCGATCTCAGTCATTGGCAGGCGGGTTTCATCGATCAGGCGTTTGGCAAAATGCAGTCGCCGGGTCTGCGCGACGGTTTTAGGGGACGCACCGAGGTGCGTCCTGAACAAGCGATTAAGGTGACGCGACGTCACTCCAAGCCGGTCACTCAGACTGACGACACTGTCCCGGTCGAGGACCCCCTCTTCAATCAGGCGCAATGCGCGCCGGACTGTGGTCGACGTGCCCTGCCAGGCTGGCGTGCCCGGCGAGGATTCCGGCCGACAGCGCAGGCAGGGCCGATAACCGGCCTCGGCGGCCGCAGCCGCACTGGCAAAAAAAGTGACATTTTCGGCATGCGGCATCTTCACCGGGCAGACCGGCCGGCAATAAATCCCTGTCGTGCGCACACCGATAAAGAACCGACCATCGAAACGCGGGTCCCTCGCCCTGCGAGCCTGCTCCAGTACACCAACAGCCGGTAACATCACCCTATCCTTGAATCCACGACCTGCATCTTAGACCCGGTAAAAGGGCGAGACTAGCCAGAATCGGACCTCTTATCCCGACACGGTTGAAGCGGCCGAGACACGGTACAATGCGCCAATGATTGAAAACCTGGGACATCTCGACAAACTGCCGACGGACTTCCCGTGGCTGCAGGACCGTAAAGGCTGCGTCCAGTTTGAGTGGACGCACCGCGAGCATTACATTGCCGGCGCACCCGCTCGACCGCTCAACGTACTGCTCTGCAACAGTGGCGCGCATCGGCAGTGCCTGATCACCGACCAGCCAATACCTCTGCATGAAGCAGAGATCCCAGAGGACCAATTCGCCGCGGTCGCGAGAGCCCTGGCGCTTCTCCCCATCAATCTTGATGCACCCATGCCTCTTGTCCCGGTGACCGTCGCCAAACCATGGGGACAGGAGATCTGGTACACGGGTATTGAAGCGCGCGGCGTCTCGCTGGTCGTCTCAACGCCCATTGCCTGGGTGATCGATATCTTCGGTGACGCGATCGGCTGCCGGCAGGCACCCATCCTGCTGAAAATTCTCGATCCTTTCGCCGCTGAAAACCTGGGTGATCTCTATTTCGAACTGCACGAGGAGAAGCGCGAGGTCTACATTGTCACCCACGTTGACGAGACAGCCTGGCCCGGTGGCGCTGGTCAGCTTCGCTATGGTTTTAACGACAATAAGCTGGCGCAGTACCCCGATAGAACTGCATTTCAGGACGACTACCTCGCGGCCGTGGAAGCCTATGAAACGACGCGCAGGTCGATAGACGGACAGCTAAGACAATTGAAACAGGAACGCGGAATGGATCCGACAGCGCCAATGGCGCCCGCGGCAACGCAGGCACTGCTTGCCGAATTGCCCCCTGCGCTGCTTGAGCAAGAGGCGCAGCTGCGCGCAGACATGTATGCATTTACGGCGCTGGTGCCCGTCAGAACCGGTGACGTTATATCGGTGGCGCCATTCGTGCCACACTCACTGCAACACGGTGTCCGCGTCGTTGAATTTCAAACACCCCACTACGAGCGCTACATCCTGTCGTTCGGCCAGGAAGTGCTGACGCAGGATCACTGGAATACCCGGGAGGCGCTGAACCAGGTGGCTATGGCCGGTACGCCACCTGTGCTGAGCGAATCCGCTGTTTCGGGGCGCGAGCGGGTGGCCAGTTTCGATGCCTTCGACGTTGAAAGAATCACGCTGAAACCGGGTGAGTCCATCAGTCTTGCCGCAGGCTGCTACCAACTGGTCATGGGCATCAAAGGCAACACCCTGGTGGGTGAAACCCAAATCAGCGCTGAGACTGCCTGGTTTATACCACCAGGGATCACCAACGCTGTCTGCACCAATAGCGGTGACCTGGATGCTGTACTGCTGCTCGCCGCCGAAACGCAGTCAACCAGCCGGGCAGGCATGCACTGAACCATGTACAATCGCACGCCTCTTTAATATCCACTCAGGCACTACTGGCCGATGAGCGAAGTCTCGACTGAGGACAGACCCAAGGGTCGGTCCTTAAGACCATTGAAAATGCTGGGTCCCTACATCGCGCCTTATCGCGGTGTACTCATGGTTGCACTCATTGCGCTGCTGATCTCGTCAGCTGCGCTGCTCTCTATGCCGATGGCCGTACGCAACGTGATCGATCACGGTTTTTCAGTGGAGGATGCCGCCAATGTCGACCGATACTTCTTCATCCTGATGATGTTCGCGCTGGTGATTGGCTTTTTTGGCGCGGCCCGGGCCTATTTCGTCAACTGGCTCGGTGAGCGGGTCGTGGCAGACCTGAGGACAAGCGTGTTCGATCATGTTGTCAGAATGGATCCCACATTCTTCGAGACGACCAAGATCGGCGAGGTCCTGTCCCGCCTCACAGCCGATACCACACTGATCCAGTCTATCTCTGGCGTGGGTGTTTCAATCGTGCTGCGCTCGACGATCCAGTTCTTTGGCGGGCTTATCATGCTGGCGGTGACGCACATCAAACTGCTCGGGATCCTCGTCATCATCCTGCCACTCATCGTCGCCCCGATCCTTCTCGTAGGTCGCTGGCTCAGGCGACTATCCCGCGAATCCCAGGATCGCGTCGCCGACGCATCGGGCCACGCGGGTGAAGTTCTCGGCAATGCCCAGGTGGTTCAGTCCTATACGGCCGAAGCACTCGAATCTGCACGATTCGGTCATGCAATTGATATCAGCTTCCGCACCGCTATCCGGCGCATCCGCGTCAGGGCACTGATGACCATCGTCGCCTCAACCGGCGTCTTCGGCGCTCTGATATTTGTCCTCTGGATCGGGGCCCAGGAAGTACTGGCGGGCACTATTTCAGGCGGCATGCTGGGACAGTTTGTGCTTTACGCCATGATTGTCGGTATCGCCGCCGCTGCTCTCTCCGAGATCTGGGGCGAGGTGCAGCGCGCTGCGGGTGCCATGGAGCGCATCACCGAACTGCTCACCATGGAACCCGCCATCGCCGCACCGGAAAACTGCGTACCTATCCCGGCTGACGGCGCGGGCAGGGTTATCTTCGACGCGGTGAACTTTGCCTACCCTTCAAGACCTGAAGTCAATGCACTGAACGGGGTCTCACTGACCATCAACCCCGGCGAGCATGTGGCGTTTGTCGGCCCATCCGGCGCCGGCAAGAGCACGTTGTTTCAGCTGCTGCTGCGCTTCTATGATCCCTCGAGCGGCAGTCTGCAGATTGATGGTATCGACCTGAAAACCGCCGATCCGCAGGCAGTACGCCGAAGCGTGGGGATCGTACCCCAGGAGAGCGTCATCTTCGGCGAAAGTGCCGCAGACAACATCCGCTTCGGTAATCCCGACGCAAGCGACGAAGAGGTGATCGCCGCAGCCAGGGCCGCATCTGCTGACAGCTTCATCCGCGCCCTGCCTGAAGGTTATGAGACCTACCTAGGCGAAAAGGGTGCGCGCCTCTCCGGTGGCCAGAAGCAGCGCATTGCTATCGCCCGGGCGATTCTCAAAGATCCGCGGATACTTCTGCTCGACGAGGCCACCAGTTCGCTCGACGCAGAGAGTGAAAGGCTGGTGCAGGATGCGCTATCCACATTGCAGGAAAACCGTACGACACTCGTCATCGCACACAGGCTTGCAACCGTACTTGAGGCAGACCGGATTTACGTCATGGACGCAGGCAGCATTATCGACGCAGGCACCCATGACGAACTCGTGGTGCGCAATCCGATCTACGCCCAGATGGTTGCCCTGCAATTTGGTGAAGGCGCATTCAGACCTGAGCCTGCTGCCGGCCAGCCATTGACCGAAACTTTGCGGGAAGCCTAGAAACCCGGGCTAAATCTTGTAAGACCCTTGACGCATGATGCCTGACCCGAATCAGGAAGGCAGCAGGTCTGCCACAGCATCCCGCTCTTCTTTCAGTTCCGTCTCAGTCGCCGTCATCTTGGACTGGCTGAATTCGTTGATGTCCTGGCCCTGGACAATGGCCCAGTCACCTCCTTCACAGGTACAGGGGAACGAATAGATCAGGCCTTCCTCTATGCCATAGCTGCCATCCGAGTAGACCGCCATGCTGACCGTTGCACCACCGGTGCCAAGTGCCCAGTCGCGCATGTGTTCGATAGCGGCGTTGGCTGCTGATGCCGCGCTGGAAAGACCACGGGCCTTGATGATGGCGGCACCGCGCTGCTGCACGGTCGGAATGAAGTCTTCTTCGATCCAGGACTGCTCAACCAGGCCAGACGCAGCTTCACCGGCAACGTCTGCATGAAAGATATCCGGGTACTGGGTCGCAGAGTGGTTACCCCAGATAGCGAGTCCACTGACCTCGGTGACGTGCTTGCCAGTCTTCTGGGCCAGCTGGGTCACGGCGCGATTATGATCGAGGCGGGTCATCGCGGTGAACTGGCGCGGGTCCAGGTCGGGTGCATTGCGCTGGGCAATGAGGCAGTTCGTGTTGGCCGGGTTACCGACGACCAGGACTTTGACATCTCTGCTTGCGTGATCGTTCAGAGACTTGCCCTGGACCGAAAAAATCGCAGCATTGGCTTCGAGCAAGTCCTTGCGCTCCATGCCAGGACCTCGCGGCCTTGAACCAACAAGCAGTGCGTAATCAACATCCTTGAAAGCCACGTTCGGATCATCGGTAGCAATGATGTCCTGGACGAGGTCAAAGGCACAGTCGTCCAGTTCCATGACGACACCAGAGAGCGCCTCCATCGCCGGGGGAATTTCGAGCAGTTGCAGGATGACTGGCTGATCGTCGCCCAGCATCTGCCCTGCCGCAATTCTGAACAGCAGTGAATAACTGATCTGGCCTGCTGCGCCGGTCACGGCAACTCTGACGGGATCTTTCATGGTACGCCTCTTATTTGAACGGGAATTCCTCGGGCCCGCGATTATAAAGGAAGGGTGTAGAATCTTTCCATGTTTCTACGCAGCATAGAATTGCAGGCCACGGCGCTACCGGACGTTTACCCAT
>JAYQAI010000071.1:5299-16922 GCA_038136715.1 Gammaproteobacteria bacterium
TCTCGCGGGCAGTGTTTCAAGATTCCCGCCTTTCTTACACCCTGCCCGCGCCGCAGGCGCATTTGCTTTTTAACGATGTAGAATGGCTGACATGTTCTTACGCAGCATCGAATTACAGGCAAAGGCCCTGCCTGATATTTACCCGTTTACCGTGCAGGCGATTGAGACGCTTGAGTCGCTCGAATTCAAGACACCCGTCACCTTTTTCGTGGGGGAGAACGGCTGCGGCAAGTCGTCACTGCTCGAGGCGATTGCCTGCGGGATGCAATGCCCGGCTGTTGGCGCTGCCGATGTAGCGCGGGACCCGCTGCTGGCACCCGCAAGGGCGCTGGCAAAGGAGCTCAGGTTTGTCCGCTCGACCAGTCCAAAGCTTCGCCTGTTCTTTCGCGCGGAGGATGCCATCGGCTTCACCCGCGCCCTGCAGTCAAACCTGAATGAGCTGGAAGAACTGGAGGCCGCTTACGACAGGGAACTGACCGGCTACGGCCGTGATCTCGCCAAGGGGACGGTCCGTGGCCAGCGCAATGCGCTTGAGGCCCGCTACGGTGAGAACCCGGATGCCCGCTCCCACGGCGAGTGGTTTATCAACCTCATCCAGCAGCGGGTCCACGGCAAGGGACTCTACGTGCTGGACGAACCGGAAACCCCGCTGTCACCCATTCACCAGCTGAGCCTGCTGTCGATCATGCTGGAAGCAGTCGATTCTGGTGCCCAGTTCATCATCGCCACTCACTCGCCCATACTCATGGCCTGCCCCGGTGCGACGCTCTACAACCTCGATGGTATGCGGATCAATACCGTCGACTGGGAGGACGTCGAACACGTCCAGATCATGCGCGCTTTCCTCAAAGACCCCGATGCCTATCTGCGACACCTATAACCCACCATTCCAGTTTATCTCCAGTATTCACAAATCCTTTAAAAACAGTCCTTTACGCTCGAAACAATTGGCGCGCACCGTGCCTATACCCTTGACTTTCAGGGGGTGAATGGTATCTTTTCCGGCCCGCTCCGACCCTCGTTTGGTTTCTTGATGCTGGATGTATCAACCAGCCGGCGGGCTATTGCTTTGTAACGAGTCGACTCTATGAAAAACAAGCGTATCGACGGCAGGATAGGTTTCCCCGCCCCAAACGGCCTCTATGACCCCGCCCAGGAGAAAGACTCCTGTGGTGTCGGCTTCGTCGCCAACATCAAGGGCGTGCCCAGTCACGAGATCATGACGGATGCCTACCACATCAACTCCCGCATGGATCACCGGGGTGGCTGTGGTTTTGAGGAGAACACCGGTGATGGCGCCGGTATCCTGACAGCAATACCCCACAAGTTTTTCCAGAAGGTCCTGGCCGAACAAGGTATCGAGCTGCCTGAGCCTGGAGCTTACGCGGTCGGCAACGTTTTCCTGCCGCAGGATGAGACCGAAAGACAGTTTTGCAAAGATACCCTTGCCCGTCTCATTACCGAAGCCGGCCAGGATTTCCTTGGTTTCCGCGAGGTCCCGATCAGGCCGGACGAAGCTGATGTCGGCCCGGCCGCAAGAGACTGCATGCCCTTTATTGAGCAGGTGGTTGTCGGTGCGCAGGCAGAGAGCCATATTTTCGATCGGATCCTGTACCTGATCCGCCGCCGCTTCACTGAGGAAACCAAGCGCCGGTCCAATCTCAAACAAGCTGACATGATTTATGTCTGCAGCCTGAATACCCGCGTTATCGTCTACAAGGGGATGCTGACACCAAGCCAGCTGTTCCCGTTCTATGCGGATCTCGAAGACTCAGATTACGAATCGCATCTGGCCATGGTCCACAGCCGCTTCTCCACCAACACGTTTCCCAGCTGGGACAGAGCGCAGCCAAAGCGCTTCATGAGCCACAATGGCGAAATCAATACTCTGCGTGGCAACAAAAACATGATGACCGCGAGGCAGGGTGTGGTGCACTCATCCTACTTTGGTGATGACATCAAGGACCTGTTCCCGATCGCTGAACCAGATTTCTCAGACTCCGGTACTTTCGACAACGTCCTGGAGTTTATGTTGATGTCAGGCCGGTCATTGCAGGAAGCCGTGATGATGATGATTCCTGAGGCCTGGCAGGCAGACGAAAACATGCCCCAGGCCAAGAAAGACTTCTACGAGTTCCACTCTGCGCTGATGGAACCCTGGGACGGTCCGGCATCGATCGCATTCACTGACGGCCACTATATTGGCGCTGTACTCGATCGCAACGGTCTGCGTCCTTCACGCTATTACGTGACACATGACGACAAAGTCATTATGGCCAGCGAGGTTGGCGTGCTGCCTGTTGACCCCGCGAACGTCAAGATCAAGGGCCGGCTGCAACCAGGCAAGATGTTCCTGGTCGACTTCTCTGAAGGCCGCCTGATCCCCGATGAAGAACTCAAGTCAGACATTGCTGGCCGGCGCCCCTATGGCGAATGGCTCGCCCGCCAGAAACTCGAGTTGAGTGACCTGCCCGCAACACGTGACGAACTGAACTACGAACCGGAAACTCTGGTGCAGCGCATGCAGGCTTTCGGCTATACCGTTGAGACCATGCAGTTCATGCTGTTGCCGCTGGTCACGGAAGCACGTGATCCACTCGGATCCATGGGCAATGACTCTGCCCTGGCCTGCCTGTCCGATAAGTCACGCATGATTTACGACTACTTCAAGCAATTGTTCGCGCAGATCACCAACCCTGCGATCGACTCAATTCGCGAGGAAGTCGTCATGTCTCTGGCCTGTTTCATCGGACCGGAGGGCAATCTGCTTGATACCACAGAAGAGCAGGCTCACCGCCTCAGTGTACCGCACCCGATCCTGTCAAATGCCGAGATCGACAGCATCAAGAATATGAACGAGCGAGGCTGGAAAACCCAGACCATCGATATCACATTCAACAAGGCCGAAGGCAAAGCCGGCATGATGGCAGCCATCGAGCGCATCTGTGATGAAGCGACCCAGGCTATTGCCGACGGCTTCTCGCTGATCGTCCTGTCTGACCGGGCCATCAGCCAGAATCGCATGGCACTGTCGTCGCTCGTCGCCTGTGGTGCTGTTCACCATCACCTGGTGGCCACCGAGAAACGAACCCAGATCGGCATTGTGGTTGAAAGCGGTGAAGCCCGTGAAGTTCACCACCACTGCCTGCTGGTCGGCTACGGCGCCGACGCCATCAACCCCTACGTTGCTTTCGAGTCCCTGTGGCAAGCACAGCAGGAGGGTCTGCTGCATGACGCCGACTATCCGGATATTCACAGCATCGTTGCCGCCTACAAAAAAGGCGTCGCTAAGGGCATGCTGAAGGTGATGGCCAAAATGGGCATCTCTACACTGCAGTCGTACAAGAGTGCGCAGATTTTTGAAGCAGTGGGCCTCGCCGAAGAAATTATCGATCGCTGCTTCGTCGGCACCGCCAGCCGGGTACAGGGCGTCAACTTCGATGTTCTGTTCGAAGAAATGCAGCTGCGTCACGAGCTTGGCTTCCCGGCCCGGGGCGAGAACCTGATCCCGGTGCTGCCAAACCCGGGCGATTTTCACTGGCGCCGGGGTGGCGATACCCACATGTGGGATCCCGAGACGATCGCCAACCTGCAGGTCGCAACCCGCACCAATAACGAGGATGCCTACTGGCAGTTCGCCAACCACGCGAACGAGGTTGCCACACGCAATGCCACATTCCGTGGTCTGCTTGACTTCAACTACGCTGACGAGCCCATCGATATCGAAGAGGTTGAACCCGCTGCGGAGATCGTCAAGCGCTTCTGCACCGGCGCCATGAGCTTTGGCTCCATCTCAGCAGAAAGCCACGAGGCCCTGGCCGTCGCCATGAACCGACTGGGCGGCAAATCCAACACTGGCGAAGGGGGCGAGGACCCGGAACGCTTCAAGCCACTACCGAATGGCGATTCCAAGCGCTCCGCCATCAAGCAGGTAGCTTCCGGCCGCTTCGGCGTTACTATCTGGTATCTTGCCAACGCTGACGAACTGCAGATTAAGATAGTCCAGGGCGCCAAGCCCGGCGAAGGCGGCGAGCTGCCAGGCCACAAGGTCGACAACGTGATTGCAAAGATGCGTCACTCGACCCCGGGCGTCGGTCTCATCAGCCCACCACCGCATCACGACATTTATTCCATCGAGGATATCGCCCAGCTGATTCACGATCTGAAAAACGCTAACCCGCAAGCGCGGATCAGCGTCAAGCTTGGTTCTGAAATCGGCGTCGGCACGATCGCCGCCGGTGTCACCAAGGCGAAGACAGATCATCTTGTGATCGCCGGGCACGACGGCGGTACCGGTGCGTCACCACTCACCTCGATCAAACATGCCGGTCTGCCCTGGGAACTCGGCATCGCCGAAACCCACCAGACACTGGTTATGAACAATCTGCGCTCGCGGGTTGTGCTGCAGACGGACGGACAGGTCAAGACCGGCCGTGACGTCGCTATGGCACTGCTGCTCGGCGCAGAGGAAATCGGTTTTGCCACTGCACCGCTGGTCACGCTGGGCTGCATTATGATGCGCAAGTGTCACCTGAACACCTGCCCTGTCGGCATCGCGACACAGGACCCTGAGCTGCGCGAGAAGTTCAACGGCAGTCCAGATCACGTCGTGAACTACTTTTTCATGGTTGCCAAGGAACTGCGCCAGATCATGGCGAAACTCGGTGTCCGCACCGTCAACGAGATGATCGGCCGCGTCGAGCTGCTGCATACCCGCGAGGTGATTGATCACTGGAAGACCAGGGGCATTGATCTTTCCAGCATCCTGACGCCCGCTGAAATTGTTTACGAGGGCACCGAGGTCTACCAGACGATCGAACAGGATCACGGACTCGACAAGGCGCTGGACAACTACCTGATCGAGCAGGCGAAACCTGCGCTCGAGAACGGTGAAACCGTGCACATCGAATCAGAAGTCATCAACATCAATCGCGTTGTCGGCACCATGCTGTCGAACCAGGTTGCTCTGGCAACTGAAGGCAAGCTGCTGCCCGAAGACACGATCAATATCAAACTGCACGGTTCAGCCGGGCAGAGCCTCGGCGCTTTCCTTGCCACCGGCATCAAGATCGAGGTTGAGGGCGACGCCAATGACTATGTCGGCAAGGGGCTCTCGGGCGGCAAGGTTATTATCTATCCGCCGAAAGAGTCCAGCTTCAAGCCTGAAGACAACATCCTGGTCGGCAACGTCGTGCTCTACGGTGCAACCTCAGGCGAGGCTTACTTCCGCGGCATTGCCGCAGAGCGCTTCTGTGTCAGAAACAGCGGTGCCAGCGCCGTCGTTGAGGGTATCGGTGATCACGGCTGTGAGTACATGACCGGCGGTCGTGTCGTCGTACTGGGCACCACCGGCCGTAACTTCGGCGCCGGTATGAGCGGCGGTGTCGCCTATGTCTGGGACAGGGACAACGACTTTGCCAGCAAGTGCAACGCGGGTACGTTTGAACTCGAAGCCATGGAAGCCGAGGAAGACATCGCCGAGCTGCGCCAGCTGATCGAAAACCATGCACGCTACACAGGTTCTACGGTTGCGAGCGAGGTGCTGGACAACTGGACCAACGAACTGCCGCGTTTCAAGAAAGTCATGCCGACAGATTACAAGCGCGTACTCATGGAAATGGCCGCGGAGCAGGAACTGTCTGCTGTGGCAGGTTCCTGAAACATATAAGGATCTTCAATTATGGGTAAACCTACCGGGTTTAAAGAGTTTGACCGCGAGACCGAACCCTATCGGGATCCCGGAGAGCGACTGCTCGACTTCAAGGAACTCTATACACCGCACCAGGACTCACACCTGGCAACCCAGGGTTCACGCTGCATGGACTGCGGTGTGCCATTTTGCCAGTCCGGCAACGGTTGTCCGATTCACAACCTCATCCCTGAGTGGAATGATCTCATTTATAAAGGTCGCTGGCGTGATGCCCTCGACCGCCTGCACAAAACCAACAATTTCCCCGAGTTTACCGGCCGGGTTTGCCCCGCTCCCTGCGAAGGGGCCTGTGTACTGGGCATTACCAACCCACCGGTGACCATCAAGAATATTGAAAATGCCATCATTGATCGCGGTTACGAAGAAGGCTGGGTAGTGCCTCAGCCGCCCGCAGAAAGAACCGGCAAAACCGTCGCCATTGTCGGCTCAGGCCCCTGCGGCCTCGCTGCTGCCGACCAGCTCAACAAGGCTGGGCACAAGGTCACAGTCTATGAAAGGGCCGATCGAATCGGCGGCCTGCTGATGTACGGTATCCCCAATATGAAACTGGACAAGGGCGTCGTTGAGCGCCGCATCCAGTTGCTGCGCGATGAAGGTATCGAATTTGTTGTCAATGCTGACGTCGGCAAGAGCATCGACCCAACACAATTAGTCGCGGACAACGACGCCGTACTCCTGGCCACCGGCGCAACCCTCGCTCGTGACCTGCCGATTCCGGGACGTGACGCTAAAGGTGTTCACCTGGCAATGGAATTCCTGACGGCAAATACCAGGAGTCTGCTGGATTCCAACCTAGAAGACGGCAACTATATTTCAGCCAAAGACAAGAATGTGATTGTCATCGGTGGCGGTGATACGGGTACCGACTGTATCGGCACCTCGCTGCGACATGGCTGCAAGTCCCTCGTCAACTTTGAGCTGTTGCCGAAACCACCCGCCGAGAGAGCATCCGACAACCCCTGGCCGCTGTGGCCACGCATTTATCGTGTCGACTACGGTCATGCAGAAGCAGCCCATCGCGATGGCGACGATCCCCGTGTCTACTCCATTATGAGCAAGGAATTCCTCAAGGATGAAGCCGGCAATCTGACCGGCATCGTCACGGTCAATGTCGATAACAAGTTGCAGGAAGTCCCGGGCACAGAGAAAACCTGGGAGGCAGACCTGATTCTGTTATCGATGGGATTCCTGCAACCAGAGCACTACATCAACGAAGCGCTCGCTATGGATGTCGACGAGCGCGGTAATTTCCGTGCCACCAAGGAAGACTTCCGCACCAGCATCCCGAAGGTTTATGCCGCAGCAGACTGTCGGCGCGGCCAGGACCTGGTGGTCCGAGCCATTAATGAGGGTCGGGAAGCGGCTCGAGAGATCGATCGTGACCTGATGGGGTCAACCCAGCTGCCCTGACAGTGCAGATCAGTACGTCAGGAGAAATTCTCGAGTAGCACGGTCGATTTACTCGCAGAGTCTCGAACCGGCAGCCAGGGTTTCTTTCAGTGCGTTCAGAGGGACGTCATCAACAACCTCAGTCGCACCAATACCGCCTGCCAGCAGTATGAACCGGATACCTGAGTCCGTCGCTTTCTTGTCTTTCGCCATCAGCGCAAGAAAATCATCAGCCGACATGCCTTCAGGTGGCGCAACCGGCAGCCCGGCAGCTTTCACCAGCCGCTTGATCCGCAGCGCTTCATCCCCAGAACATCGGCCGAGTCGGGTCGACAGGTCCGCAGCCATCACGATGCCTGCACCGACAGCTTCACCGTGCAGCCATTCGCCGTATCCCTGATGAGTTTCAATCGCATGACCGAAGGTATGCCCTAGATTTAAAAGGGCACGCTGCCCGGCTTCCCTTTCGTCAGCCGACACCACGGAGGCCTTGATCTGGCAACTGCCACTGATCGCCATTTCCAGACTTTCGCCATCAAGGGCACGCAGCGCCGCCATTCGCGATTCAACAAATTCGAAGTAGCCCGCGTCAGCCAGAACGCCATGCTTAATAACTTCAGCCAGACCCGCACTCAGTTCCCGGGCGGGCAAGGAAGACAGCGTGTCCGTATCAATCAATACAGTTCGCGGCTGATAGAAGGCACCGATCATGTTCTTGCCGCTGACATGGTTGACAGCGGTCTTGCCACCCACAGATGAGTCCACCTGGGACAGCAGGGTCGTTGGCACCTGAATGAAGCGAACGCCACGTTGGTAACTGGCAGCAGCAAAGCCAGCCGTATCGCCAACGACGCCACCGCCCAGCGCAACAATAGTGGTCGATCGATTGTGCTGCTTCGCGAGCAGAGCGCCGATAATGTCTTCCAGTGTGCTCAGCGTCTTGTACTGCTCGCCGACGGGCATGAGATGAACATCGACCTGGAAGGCAGAGAGCGGCGCGGTTAGTTTGTCGAGATAGTGTTCAGCAACTGTCGCGTTGCTGACGACAAAGACCTGCTGGCTGCGGATGTAAGATGTCAACAGCCCGGGGTTTGACATCAGGCCCGCACCGATATGAATGTCATAGGACTTATCGTCCAGGTCCAGGTGTATCTTGTTCACTTAGTCGAGCGTTCCTTCTTTGGTTATTTCCTGCAGGATCTGGTTCACGGTCTTACGGGCGCTGTTGTCACCAACAAAAACCCGGATATCGGCGATCTCCTGATACAAAGGATCCCGGTCCTGCTTGATTTTTCTCAGGACCTGACGCGGGTCACGGTTCTGCAGAAGAGGCCGCTTCTTGTCTTTCGCCGTACGCTTAACCAGCAGGTCAACACTGGTATCAAGGTGAACCACAATACCGCGATCCTTGAGGAACCGTCGATTTTCCCGCTTCAACACCGCACCACCGCCCGTGGCCAGCAGGATCCTGTTCTGCTGCGTCAGTTCATCCAGCATCTGGGTCTCTCGCTCGCGGAAACCGGCCTCACCCTCGACGTCAAATATCCAGGCGATAGCGGCACCACAACGCTTCTCTATTTCATGATCGCAATCAACAAAATCGAGGCTGAGTTCCCGCGCCAGCATCCGACCGATCGTGGTCTTGCCAACGCCCATTGGCCCGACCAGAAAGATCCGGCCGGGATTGGAAGATACTGCGGGCATGGTTGGATCGGCAGCGGGCTCCCGCTAGCGCTGGGTCAGGGAGTCACGGATCAGCCGGGGCGTAATAAAGATCAGCAGTTCCTGCTTGTCGTCTGACTTGGTCTTGTTTCGGAAGAAGTGTCCAAGCCACGGCAGGTCACCCAGCACAGGCGTCTTTGAAATACCTTCAGAGCTGACGGTCTGGAAAACACCACCCAATACGATGGTCTCGCCATTGTTGACGAGCACCTGGGTCTCAATGCTGTTGGTCCTGATACTCGGAATACCGTTGAAAACGGCACCTATGGAGTCCTGGTTTACTTCAAGATCCATGATGATGCGGTCATCCGGAGTAATCCTCGGTGTCACCGTCAGTCCCAGAACCGCATCAACAAACTGCGTAGACGTGGCACCTGAGCTTGACGCTTCCTGATAGGGAATCTGATCACCGGACTGGATAGACGCAGACTGTTTGTCAGCAGTAATAACCTTGGGTCGTGCGATCACTTCACCTCGGCCTTCAGTTTCAAGCGCAGACAGCTCCATGTCGAGCAGGTAGTCTTCGCCAACCACCCCGAAAGCGAAGGTAGTCGCGTTACCAGGGGCGCCCAGGTCAACGACCAGGTTGTCCTCAGAGTTGTAGGAGAAGCCGCTATCATCGCCTTGTGCATTGTTCGCATCCTTGATCTCATCGAGTGTGGTCAGTGAACCACCGAAGTGACCGAAGGTTTCCCCGCCATCATAGTGTCTGAAACCCAGCGCACCCCACCTGACGCCCAGGGATTCACCAAAGCTGGAAGTCGCGGTCACAATCCTTGCCTCAATCAGCACCTGCCGGACAGGCACATCTAGGCGATCGAGCACCTGTCGAAAAGAATTAATTCGATCTGTTGTTTCCGTGATGATGATAGAATTGGTTCGTTCGTCGACAATGACTGACCCACGCGGTGAAATCACACCTTCACCACCACCTTCTTCACTGCCCCCACTCTGAAACAGCGCGAAGATCTCGGCCGCACTGGCGTACTTGACCTCGATGAACTCGGTTCGCAGCGGAGCAAGCTCAGACAGCTGCTGTCGAGCTTCGAGCTCAAGCTGTTCACGAGCCTGCAGTTCAGCCGCAGGCGCCACCGAAAGAACGTTGCCAATCAGGCGCTTGTCGAGACCTTTGGTGCGCATGATAATCTCGAGCGCCTGGTCCCAGGGCACGTTTTTCAATCTGAGTGTAATTCGACCCGCAACGGTATCGCTTGCCACCAGGTTGAGGTCAGTGAAGTCCGCGATCAACTGCAACACTGAGCGAATCTCAATATCCTGAAAATTCAGTGACAGTTTCTCACCGCGGAAACGGAACGCCTGTTCTGCTGAATCAATATCGCTCTGAGTGAGCGGTTTTACTTCGAGTGTGAAAACATTGTCGGCCTGGTATGCGAGGTAATCGAAATCACCGGTGGGCTCAACAATCATCACGGTATTACCGTCCTCCGGCAACGAGTCGACCATCATTACCGGGGTTGCAAAGTCGGTCACATCAAGGCGACGCTGGAGGGCCTCGGGAATCACCGTGTTGGCAAACTCGACCCGAATGTTGCCGCCCTGGCTGGATACGTCGACACCGATGCCGACCTCGCTCAGGCGGACGATGACACGACCCTCACCATCTTCGCCACGCCGAAAGTCGATTTCTTCAACGAGCGGAAATTCTTCTTCCTCGTAGGTCGGCGTGACCGTGGTACCGGCGATGCCAACATCAGTGGTTGAGATCAGGCCTTCGTCATCTTCACCAACCAATACATAAAGTGAATTACCGACGACGTTGGCACTGTAGGCAACCAACTCTGTCATCGAAACGATGACGCGGGTCCTGTCACCGGCTTCAACCACCGTGACACTGCGGGCATTACCAGAGCCGAGCGGATGATTCTTAGCACTCAACGCGCTTTGCACACCAGAAAGGTCAAGCGCGATCCGGGCAGGTTGCTCAATCGTGTAACCGGTGGGTTCAGGCGGCGCGCCATCGAAGATCATTCGGATCTCGGTTTTATCTCCCGGCAGGGATGAGAATTCGATGTCCTCCATAACCACGCCAAAAGCCGTGGAGGAGAACAGCATCGACAACGCAACGATCCAGAGCCGGCCAATCTGACCGGTCAGCGATGTTCTTACAATGTTTATTTTCATAGTCTGTGCACTGGCCATATCAATGCCCCCAAAAAATCGCGGTATTTAAAGACCTCTGAGCTCCAAGGTTCTCGGTCTTCGAAGCCACCCTCCGGCGCCATCACTAACAATCTCTGTAATGTCGATCCTCGTGTCTTCAATGCTCTCTATCTGTCCCCACTGATCACCCATATAATCGCCGACAACAACCCGGTGAACACCACCGTTGGAATCCTCAATGAGTGCGAAAGTGGCATTGTCTTTCTGGAGCGTCCCAACCATTGCGAGAGCAGAGAGAGGAAAACGTTCCAGATATTGTTTAACGTGGTTTTTAGGTGGCTTGACGCCAATATTACGTTTCTGTTCTTCAGTTTTCGGCGGAACTATTATGGGCGGTTCAAACGGACTGCGCGTGTTAGACGCGCCATAAGTAAATGCCTGATAGGACTCAAACTCCGGCAGTGGCGCGATACCACCGCGCGGCTTGTTCTCAACTTCCTGCATGAAAACTTTAATGTCGGCAAACTGATCGCCACCGGAACAGCCAGTGATGCTCAGCAACGCCACCGATAGCCACAAAAGCTTTTTCGTATCTAACAACATGACCTGGTCTTAACCTCGCTCATCGTTGTATCGATAGGTTTTGGCCAGGATCACCATGCGCAGGTTGCTGCCTGGTGT
>JAYQAI010000072.1:0-16218 GCA_038136715.1 Gammaproteobacteria bacterium
GAATGCGTCGCATCTGATTCAGGCGACCGCGATCCTGACCTTCCTGGTGTCTTCCTATCTGGTTGTGTTCCGCTACCCCACGCCCATCGCAGTGTCAGATCAGCTGCGACGCGATTGAGCGTCCCGGCCCAGCCCGGTCTGGCCAACAGGCAACTTCGGCATAAAACTCAATGAACGACGAGCGTTCTTCCAGTCATACCACCGGCAAAGATGCGATCGATCTCAGCAGACAGGTCTCCAAGACTCACCTCCCGCACCATCGTCTCGAGGTGAGGCACCTGCCAGTCTGTCGCAAGACGCTGCCACACGCGGGTCTTCTCATCGATCGATAGCTCAACACTGTCGACGCCAAGCACATTGACGTTTCTCAAAATAAACGGCAGCACAGTGGTCGAAAATACCGGTGAGGCCACCAGGCCACAGATAGCCACACTGCCAGAGTGCTTCAGTGACTTGATAACGTTGCTCAGTATTTCACCACCAACGGTATCAATACCATGACCATAGACCTCCGCACTCATAGGACGGCTGTTTTCCTCAGACAGGGTTTCTCTGCCGACAACTTCGGCAGCACCCAGCGACCTCAGGTAGTCCGCTTGATCTGCCTTGCCGCTGCTGGCGACCACTTCAAATCCCTGCTGTGCCAGCAAGGCAACGGCCACTGAGCCGACGCCGCCTGTGGCCCCGGTGACAATAACGGGCCCGTCGGCCGGCGCTGCCCCCATTCGTACCAGCTTGTCGAAACACAAAGCAGCGGTCAGGCCGGCTGTTCCAAGGATCATACTATCGCGCAGACTGAGTCCACTTGGCAGCGGGGTTACCCAGCCTGCGGGCACGCGAATGTAGCCACCATAACCACCCGGCGTGTTCATCCCAAGATCAAAACCAATCACGATGACCTCCTGGCCCGGCTTATACACCGGCGAAGCCGACTCCACCACAACACCCGCAGCATCTATGCCAGGCGTATGCGGATAGTTCCGCGTGACGCCAGGCATGCCTTTGGCTGACAGCGCATCCTTATAGTTCAGAGATGAATAGCGGACTTCTACCAGCACATCACCCGCGGGCAGGTCTTCAACGGATCGTTCAATGATGCTGTGTTCAACTGCATCATCAGTTTTCTCTACCCAGAAAGCCTTGAATTGGGTCACCTTGTTTCTCCTAGTGGATAAGTTCCTTGTTCAGCACCGCTTTTGGCGCAGCGATCGACGCCACCTTGTCCATAAAACGTTCCAGGCGGTGCTTATGAATGACGTAGCGAATGTGAAAGACATCCATCTCATCACACCTCTCAATAATGTATTCGTCGCTGGTCTTGAGCTCATCCACCAGCCGATGCTCCAGCGCACGACGCCCGAACCAGGCTTCACCCGTGGCTACCTCTTCAATGTCTACCGTCGGCCTGTGTTCCTTCACAAATTCCTTAAAGAGCGCATGAACATCCTCAAGGTCATCGACAAATTTTTCCCGAGCCTTATCTGTGTTCTCGCCAAAAACTGTCAGCGTCCGCTTGTACTCTCCTGCCGTCAGGACCTCGTAATCGATATCGTTTTTCTGCAACAGTCGGTGAAAGTTCGGGATCTGGGCGACCACACCGATCGACCCCAACAGCGCAAAAGGCGCAGCGAGTACCCGGTTGGCGATACAAGCCATCATATACCCACCACTGGCCGCCACTTTATCGACTGCCACCGTCAACGTGATACCGCGGGACCGAACACGCTGCAGCTGCGATGCTGCCAGACCATAACCGTGGACAACACCCCCCGGGCTTTCAAGTCGCACCAACACCTCGTCTTCTTCCTGTGCGACAGACAGCGCAGCGGTAATTTCCTCCCTCAGGCTGTTCACCTCGCTCGCTTGAATGTCGCCCTTGAAGTCGATGACAAACATGCGGGCGCGCTCCCGCTCACCTTCCTTAACGGCATGCTTCTGGTTTTTCTGTTTTTCCTTGGATTTCTTTTTCTCTGCCTTGAGATCCTGTTTCCTGGCTTCAGGATGGAGCACCACGGACTTCAGGCTGTGGGTAATCTGTGCGAGCGAGTCATTCAGGTTTTTCACCTCAATGTGACCTGCCTCCGGGTCACGCTGCCGCTGACTTGCGCTGAATACGGCAATGACAACCACCAGGATGACGGCCAGCACCGTCACCGACTTGGCTAGAAACAAACCGTATTCGAATAAAAACTCCAACGTGAAACCCTTCCTGAGACCGTGAATTCAAGGCCTGCCATGCTATCACAAACTGCGGTACTGGATGCCGTGAGGCGCCGTACGCGTTAGAATAGAAACATGCAGAGCAAAACAGACCTGGACGAACTTTTACAGCAGCGCAGCGAACAGCTGCGGCCGTTCTTCAAGCCACAAATGCTTGGCCGCCCCCACACCCTGTTCAGCTTTATTTTCGATGATGGCCTGCCATTTTGCCTGGAGGTAAACGAGACCGAATTCAACTTCAGGGCAGGTGTGCCTGAAGCCCCTACGATAACGTTGTATGTGAGCGACCATTCGACCTGCTGGCAGTTACTGAGCGGCGCAACCGACAGTATGGCCGCATTCATGGCAGGCAGGTATCGAGCTGACGGAAATATTGTTTTGAGCCAGCTGCTGCTTTACCTCTTCCATAACGACGACCCGACAATTGCCTACGAGGTCAGGGATTAGAGATCGAAACCGCGTGAACTAACATAGTCGTCAATCAACCAGCGCGAAATCGCGAATTTCCCGGGAACCCAGGGCAGATCGCTGCAGTGAAACCATTTGGCCTCGGCTATTTCCTCTTCCTGCAACACGATATCGCCGGACTCATAGGCCGCGTGGAACCCGAGCATCAGGGAGTTTGGAAATGGCCAGGGCTGACTGCCGCGGTAGCTGAGTTCACCAACATTGACCCCGACTTCTTCCTTCACTTCTCGCCGTACGGTCTCTTCGATGGATTCACCCGGCTCAACAAAGCCCGCCAGTGTACTGAACAAGCCCTCCGGGAACAGGTGATTCCTGCCCAGCAACACTTCGTCTCCACGGTGCACCAGGACGATGATTGAAGGAGACAGCCTGGGATAAAAATGCAGCCCACACCCCTCGCATACTCTGGCACGATCTGCCGGATGATCTGTCGTCGGTTGCCCGCAGCTGCCACAAAAACGATGTGTTCGATGCCAGTCGGAGATCTGCAAGGCCCGACCGACAAGATTGAACATCAGCGCGGAGAACTTCTCCAGCTGGCTGCGCAGGTCCGCAAACTCACCCTCGCCCTCTCCCGGGGCCGCGACCTCCATGGCATAACAGGGAACGCTGCCGAGGTTACCCATGTAGTGTTCTGCAATAACAGAATAACCCTGTGTCTCAGCGCTGTTAGCTGCGCGCCAGTTTTGGGCCTCATCAAACTGCATCAGTACTTTGCCGCTGTGACAGACAACATAGAGACTCTCGGCCGTCGGGCCTGGATCAATAACGCCTGCAGCAAACTCGAAACTGGGCTCCGGCCAGTAAAAGGCACTCATGTGGAGGGCCCTGACTACGTCTGCACGCGGCGCCAGAGGCTGCCGTCTTCGCTGGTTTTGTCCAACTGATCGAGCTTGGCCTCGTGTGCCGCCAGCTCCTCAACATCAGCACGAATCACCTTGAGCGGCGGCCGTTCTGCATCCAAAGACAAAGCCGGTGATGTCGCCCGGGAAACTTCCGACTCTTCACCAAGCCCCAGGGTCACCTGGCCACCGGTCATCATCAGGTAAACATCGGCGAGGATTTCAGCATCAAGCAACGCGCCATGCAGCTCACGCTGCGAATTATCGACGTTGTAACGTTTGCAGAGTGCATCCAGGTTGTTCTTCTGCCCTGGATGCTTGTTGCGGGCCAGTTCCAGGCTATCGACCACGGTGCAATAATCCGTCAGCGTTCCCAGAGATGGCGAGAGCAGCTTCATCTCCTGATTAAGGAATGCCACGTCAAAACCAGCGTTGTGGATGACCAGTTCACTGCCATCAACGAACTCCAGGAACGCTTCCCAAACCTCGGCAAACCTGGGTTTATCATCGAGAAACTGGCGCGTGATGCCATGGACCTCAAGCGCGCCATCATCAATATCCCGCTCGGGGTTAATGTATTGGTGATAGTGACGCCGGGTCAGTTTTCTGCCAACGATTTCCACACAGCCTATTTCAATGACCCGGTGCCCGGCCTCGATCTCCAGCCCCGTGGTTTCAGTATCCAGTACAACCTGTCTCATAGTTCGTCTATTCCTCGATTTGCCAGGGCATCGACACGCTCATTCTCAACATGACCACTGTGGCCTTTGACCCAGTGCCACGCGACCTCATGTATTTCAGTCAGTGCATCCAACGCTTCCCAAAGATCCTTATTTTTCACGGGTTGCTTATTTGCTGTTTTCCAGTCTTTTGCTTTCCAGCCAGAGATCCACTCGGTAATCCCCTTGCGGACATACTGCGAATCGGTGGTTAACGAAACCCTGGCGGGTCGTTTCAGGGCACCTAAACCCTCGATGGCTGCCCGCAGCTCCATCCGGTTGTTAGTTGTCTCAGCTTCACCGCCCCAGAGCTCCTTCTCCTTGCCGCCGGCGCGCAACAAGACACCCCAGCCACCCGGACCGGGATTTCCCCGGCAGGCGCCATCGGTGAATATCTCAACAACTGTCTGGCTCAGAGGTCTTCCTGCCGTGTATGGGATTGCGAAGTCACGCCTTTGTGCTGGACGGTCTGAACGACACTAAGGCGACCGAAGGCCGGTGCCGGCTTCCAGACGGGTTTCTGCGGCCGAATGGCCCCCACGTGCTTCTGAGCAACGATAACGTAGATAGCACCTGTGGGCAGATTGACATCACGGCTGACCCCTCTTGAGTAGTCGCCGACTCGACCGCTGTAGCGCGCGACCGGCGGCCGATAGATGGCGTACTGAGCGCGGTCAATCTTGAAATTAAGCAGGTTTAGCCAGTCCATCAAACGCCCTGGCCTGATGAAGCTGCCGTTCCAGGGTGCCCTGCCTTTGAACTTAGCCATGAGCTTCCAGGCACCCCAGAAACTGAGCGGGTTGAAGCCAACCAGAACAATATGTCCCATCGGCAACGTTACTCTCGCAATCTCGCGCAGGATATCCTGAGGAGACTCTGCAAAGTCCAGCAGGTGATGGACAATGGCGACATCGAGACAGTCACTGTCGAGCGGCAGTTCCGCAGGTCGGGCCATCAAAGCGCCTTCCAGGCTTTCGTCCAGGCAAACAGCAAACTTATTCTGGATCTGGCTCGCAGCAAACAACGACCGACTCTGAACGCTGAATTGCGCCAGGTTGTAACCAAAGTGGGCCGGTAGCAGCTGATCGAGCATCGCTGATTCTGTCTGGAGCACATGCTGGCCAAGGTCAGAATCAAACCACTCGCGAATCCCCCCCAACACAGGCACGGCGCTCTCAGTCAACGATGTAAAACGATGCTGATCCTTCAAGATTACTAGCCATATCACGTCCTGGTGACAGTATATCGTGCCTTTGCCACGAAGCGATATCCGCTATACTCTACCGATGCGCGGTATCTCCATCCTGTTGATCATGGCCGCAGGCACCACCAGCCTGATTGGCTGCCAATCTACGCCTGGCCAGTCTGGCATTGTCACGCCTGATGACAACGTCTTAACTGAAGCAACCACGGCAACAACATCAGCAAACCAAAGCGGCTATCCGCAAATCGTGGACAGAACCACAGCAGCACCGACAGCCCCGAAGCAGGCTGACACAGACCTACCAGTGATTGCTGTAAAACCCTTGGTCACCGCGAAAGAACCGGAGCATGAAGATATCTGGGACCGCATGCGCAGCGGTTTCAGCCTCTCCCACGAACTCCACCGCAAACGTGTCGGCAATGAGCTCAAATGGTTTATCAATCATCCAGAATATGTCGAGCGAGTTGCCCGACGCGCGGCACCTCATCTCCACTACATTGTGGGCGAACTGGAAAAACGCGGCATGCCGAGGGAGTTTGCCCTCTTGCCGGTGGTCGAGAGTGCTTTTGATCCCTTTGCCTACTCGCATGGCCGAGCCGCCGGTTTGTGGCAGTTTATCCCTTCAACGGCACGCGTCTACGGCTTGAAGATTGACTGGTGGTATGACGGCCGGCGCGACATCCGCGCCTCGACGACAGCCGCGCTTGACTACCTGGAGTTCCTGCACCAAATGTTCAGTGGCGACTGGCTACTTGCGCTGGCGTCTTACAACGCAGGCCAGGGCAACGTACTGTCTTCCATCAGAGCAAGCAAACTGCCACGCGATCAAGCGGATTTCTGGTCAATCAAGGTCTTGCGAGAAACATCTACCTACGTTCCGCGACTGCTGGCGATCAGTGAGATCATCGCTAATCCGGATCGCTACCACATGCAGCTGCCGCCGATAGCAAACGAGGCCTACTGGGACGTCGTTGCTATCGATGGCCAACTTGACTTAAACCGTGCGGCCGAGCTTGCGGATATTACACCCGAGCAGCTTTACGCGCTGAATCCGGGCTATAACCAGTGGGCGACCCATCCTGATGGTCCGCACGAGCTGCTCCTACCGATTGACGCTATTGCTGGCTTCAAGGCGAATCTCGCTGCCCTTCCCATTGAGGACAGGGTCGCCTGGCAGCGCCATAAGATACGCAATGGCGAAAGTCTGGGGAGCATTGCAAAGAAGTACCGTACCACGATAGGCGCGATTCGTTCCGCCAATCACATTTCAGGCGACATTATTCGCGCGGGCGATTCCCTGCTCATTCCCTCCGCGGCAGAGCACGAGCGCTACGCCATGACCGCAGCGAGCCGTCTGGCAAAGCGGCAGGCATCACTCGCGAAAGTCTATGGTGCAGAGCCGATCACCTACACCGTTAAATCAGGTGATTCGCTCTGGAAAATTGCCCGCGACCACGGCGTTGGTATGCGCGAGCTGGCCAGGTGGAACGGCATGGGCACGACCGGCATGCTGAAAGTAGGAACTGACCTGAAGATCTTCAAATCGAGTCATGAACCTGTTCTCTCCGCTACCAAACCGAGACAGCAGGTCAGGAAACTCAACTACCGTGTCAGACGGGGTGAATCACTCGCACTGATAGCCAGCAAATTTAACGTCAGCGTCCAGAATATCCGAAATTGGAATCAGGCTCTGGCAATGAAAAAATATATTCATCCAGGCGACCGTCTGACGCTCTACGTCGATGTCACCTCACTGATCAATTAGTTTTTTCAAGATCTGCGTCTTTTCTCAGACTCTCCTGAAAATCGGCGAAGTCGCCTGAGCCCAACTGTCTCGAGAGAGCAAGCTGCAGTCCCGTAAGTTCTGCCTCGCTCACATCATCCGTCGGATTGGTGACACCGGATACCCGAAGCACCAGCGCATCGCCCTCGAGCATCGTTGCCACGCCAAGACTCTCTTTGTCGTCAGCGGGACGTGGCAGTTTGAAGGCCTCCGTCAATATCTGCGGGTCGATGGCGTCAGTGTCTGCAGCGCGGGCAGCTCCCGGCACCACCTGCCAGGCGAGATCGTACTGGTCAGCAACAAACTGCGCGAGCGAACCGGACTCAATTTCAGACACGATGTTGCGTGCCCTCTGATCTGCCAGTTCAGCCGCCCTGGTTCGCTGGAGGATATAGCGGATATCCTCACGGGCTTCGGCCAGCGGTCGCGTTACGCTGGGCTGATGCTCAGCCACGCGAATGCCAACGTGCAGGTCATCACTCAACTCGATCAGGTCACTGTTGTTGCCGTCCATCAGCACGTCAGGGCTGAATGCGGCTTCGGCAACGCGGCTGTCGGTGAGCAGAAAGTGGCTCGCATCACGTGACAGCAGCCCCGTCTCTCGGACTTCCAAGCCCAGAGTTTCTGCCGTCGATTCCAGCTCCGCATAGTTCTGAAACAGAAGGTCAGCCAGGCGGGATGAAGCAATGACAAATTCTTCCTGAGTCTGTGCCATGCGATAACGCATATCGAGCTCTGCCCGGATATCTTCAAAGGACGGCATGCTGGCAGCGCGGATATCAAGCACCTTGATAATGTGGAAGCCCAGTTCTGTCCTGACGGGTTCTGACACCTGGCTCAGCGCAAGATCGTATGCAACCGCTTCGAATTCATCATCAAAAGTGCCTTGCTCATTAAAGCCAAGGTCACCACCGTTTTCCCGTGAACCCAGGTCGTCTGACATCGCCATCGCCAGTGCCGTGTAGTCCTCGCCCTCGATGATGCGATCATAGATGCCTCTGGCCTTGGCTTCTGCGGCTTCTTCCGTCAGCTCATCACCGGTTTCGACCAGAATGTGGGCGACGCGGCGTGATTCATTCGTGGCATAGTCGCTCTTGTTATCCTCGAAATACTGCAGCAGGTCAGCTTCAATCACGTCGAGCGAAGCCGCGAGCTCGTCTCTGCTCAGCTCCAGGTATTGCAGGTTGATTTTCTCAGTCGTAACGAAATCCTGCGGGTTCTGATTGTAGTAATCCTGAATATCTACATCTTCGATGATAACTTCATCAATCAGATCAGCGGCAGAAATACGTATAAAAGCGATATCACGGCGCTGCGACAGCAAACCCCGGTAGCGATTCGCTTCTTCCTCTGTCAGGAATGCAGAACCGCCGATACCCGACGACATTTGCTCGAACAGCTTGTCAGTGCGCATCGCTTCGCGATAGCTGAGCGGGGTATAGCCGGCACCGGCGATGACCTGCTGAAACTGTTGGCCGTCGAACTGACCATCAAACTGAAAAATTTCGGTGCTGACGATCTCCGCATCAATCGCCGATTCACTGACCCGAAGCGAAAGTTCTTCAGCCGCCTGTGTCAGCAATGTGCGGCTGATCAGGGTATTCAAGACGGCTTCTCTCAACGCGTCTTCGTCGATTTCAGCGGGAGAAATATCACGGGCCAGCAACATACGCCGACGCCGTTCGACCTCAAGCTCCATTTCCTGTTGCGAGACCTCGCTGCCGTTGACTGTGGCAACTTTTGGCGTCGGCGCGAGAAATGTTGTGATGGAGCCAAAACCGAACAACGCGAAAACGATGATAATCAGTCCGATAATGATCTTGGCGAGGATGCCCTCAGAGCCATCTCTCATTCGCTGGATGAGCATTGAATAACCTCTGTCTTGCAAGCGGCGCTATTGTAAAGCCGCCTTTATTGAATTCCTAGCCAGGCTTGTCGGTATCGAGACCCGGTCGTGATGCCGGAGAGCCAGGGGTTGATGGCCATCTGATCTGCAGGCTTGCTGCTGACACTGGTGGTTGGCCCTAAAAGCAAAAATGGCGCATCGAAATGCGCCATCTGCGATAAATTTACTCTGATGAATTGAAATTCGATCAGACAGTCGCAACGTTGTGTCTGCGACAAGTCCTCCGAATCAGTTGACTGCGTCTTTAAGCGCCTTACCTGCCTTGAAAGCAGGAACCTTTGCAGCAGCGATCTGAATTTCTTCACCAGTCTGCGGGTTTCTGCCGGTACGAGCAGCTCGCTCTCTGACACTGAACGTGCCGAAACCAACCAGCACAACGGAATCGCCTTTCTTCAATGAATCGGAAATTGAATCGATCATTGAGTCGAGCGCCCTTCCAGCAGCCGCCTTGGTGATGTCTGCGGATGCTGCAATGTTTTCAATCAGCTCTTGTTTATTCACACTCTACCCCTTTTATTGTAGTAATTGACGAAGATTTGCACGTCACCGTGCCGAAGCCCTTTGCCTTGTGATTTTATACCCTCTGGCAGGTGCTTATTCAAGCCAAAACATCGCTAATGTGCGCTAATTCTGGGGCTTTCCTCTGATTCGCTACTCGCCTCACTGTCGCTGTCAGCAGCATCCGCTTCAGCCTCAGAAAGCGGCTCAGGCATCCTTTGAAGAGCTACCTCAAGAACCTCGTCAATCCACTTTACAGCGATAATCTCAAGGTCTGCTTTAATATTATCCGGGATCTCTTTCAAATCTCTCTTGTTATCATCGGGGATAAGAACCGTTGTGATACCACCACGGTGGGCTGCCAGCAGTTTTTCCTTCAGGCCACCAATAGCCAAGACCTGACCCCGCAGGGTGATCTCGCCGGTCATAGCAACATCTGAACGGGCTGGGATCCCGGTCAGCACCGATACCATGGCAGTACAGAGCGCGATACCCGCGCTGGGGCCGTCTTTGGGTGTCGCCCCCTCTGGCATGTGAATATGAAGATCGTATTTCTCGTGGAAATCCTTCTCGATTCCAAGCACCTGAGAGCGACTGCGGACAACTGTGGTTGCGGCCTGAATAGACTCCTGCATGACATCGCCGAGCGAGCCAGTACGCGTGTGACGCCCCTTGCCCGGCACTGCAACTGCCTCGATGGATAACAGCTCGCCGCCGACACTGGTCACCGCGAGGCCAGTCACCTGGCCGACCTGGTCTTCTTCCTCGGCCCGACCAAAATTGAATTTGCGAACGCCTGAATACTCCTCCAGCATGTCGGGCTCAACTGCCAGCAATGCTGCCTCGTCCTCGGCACCCAGCGCCTTTTCTTTTACCACTTTTCGACAAATCTTGGCGATCTCCCGCTCAAGGCCCCGAACGCCTGCTTCGCGCGTGTAGTAACGAATAAGGTCCGTTACGGTTTCCTCTGGAATGCCGATTTCAGTCTCTTTCAGACCATTGTTCTCGATCTGCTTGGGAATCAGGTAGCGCTCGGCAATATTGCGCTTCTCATCTTCGGTGTAGCCAGGAATTCGAATGATTTCCATTCGGTCGAGCAGCGGAGCAGGAATGTTCATTGAATTTGACGTGCAGATAAACATGACCTCAGACAGGTCATAGTCAACTTCCATATAGTGGTCGTTAAACGAGTTGTTTTGTTCCGGGTCGAGTACTTCCAGCAATGCCGATGCCGGATCGCCACGGTGGTCCTGCCCCATCTTGTCGATTTCATCAAGCAGGAACAGCGGATTCTTCACACCGACCCTTGACAGTTTCTGGATGATCTTGCCGGGCATGGATCCTATATAGGTTCGACGGTGTCCTCGGATTTCCGCTTCATCCCGCACTCCGCCCAGGGCCATGCGGACAAACTTCCGGTTTGTGGCTCGGGCGATAGATTCGCCAAGCGACGTCTTACCAACACCGGGAGGACCAACCAGGCAAAGCACCGGCCCCTTAATCTTCTTGATGCGCTTTTGCACTGCGAGATACTCGAGGATTCGGTCTTTCACTTCTTCCAGCCCGTAGTGATCGGCTTCCAGCACCTCCTCTGCCGCCGGAATATCAGTTCTCACTTTGGAGCGCTTCTTCCAGGGCGTGTTGAGCATCCAGTCAATGTAGGATCGAACGACGGTTGCCTCAGCCGACATGGGCGACATCATTTTGAGCTTGTTTACCTCGGCCCGGGTTTTCTCCTTGGCCTCTTTCGGCATACCGGAGGATTCGAGTTTCTTCTGGATCTCCTCAATTTCGTTTGGCACATCGTCCATATCGCCAAGTTCTTTCTGAATCGCCTTCATCTGCTCGTTCAGGTAGTACTCGCGCTGGCTTTTTTCCATCTGCTTTTTGACACGACCACGGATACGTTTCTCAACGTTAAACAGGTCGAGCTCACCATCCAGCAGCCCCATCATGTGATCAAACCGCTCTTGTAGATCGACCATCTCGAGCAGTTGCTGCTTGATATCCAACTTCAGCGTCAGTTGTGCAGCAATGGTGTCGACGAGCCGACTGGGATCCTCGATACTGGACAACGAGGTCATGACTTCAGGCGGCACTTTCTTGCTCTGCTGGACGTATCGCTCGAAGCTTTCCATCAGGGTTCTCACCAGCGCCTGGGCTTCTCCGGATTCCGTGACGGGCTCTTCAAGCAACTCCACATCGCCGCTGAAAAAGGCATCATCCTGAATGCTCGTGACCTTGGCACGACTGTTACCCTCAACCAGGATCTTGACAGTCTTATCCGGCAGGCGAATCAACTGCAGGATCGTTGCGACTGTACCAAAGCTGAACAGGTCATCCGGGCCCGGGTTTTCATTCGCAGGGTCGCGCTTGGCCAGCAGGAGTATCTTTTTATCGTGGTCAGTTTCCTGAGCATGCTCCAACGCCATGATCGACTTTTCTGTACCGATAAAGAGCGGCTGGACTCCGTGTGGATAGACAACCATGTCTCGCAGCGTGACGATTGGCACATGGGTCAGTTTTTCAGACATTAAAATCTCCGGTGCGGACAGCGCAGATGCTGACCATCAGTTCGACGTTGATTTAAGTTTAAAAGAAAAAGGGGCTCTGACGCCCCTTTTTTCAACATACGGCAAGACAAACGGCCCAGATCAGGACTCGGGCGCCACTTTTTGTTGATCCTGGTTCTCGTAGATCAGCATCGGTTCAGCCGAACCATTGATGACATTTTCGTCAACGATGACTTTGGAAACGTCTTCCTCAGAAGGCAACTTGTACATCACATCCAGCAGGACCGCCTCGAGAATTGATCTCAAACCGCGGGCACCGGTTTTGCGCTCCATGGCTTTCTCAGCAATGGCAGCCAGCGCGTCTTCCCTGAAGTCAATTTCCGCGCCTTCCATTTCGAACAACTTGGCATACTGTTTGGTATAGGCGTTCTTGGGCTCTTTGAGGATTCGCACCAGAGCCTCACTGTCGAGTTCATCAAGGGTCGCCAGCACCGGCAGGCGGCCGACAAATTCGGGAATCAGCCCATACCTGACCAGATCTTCAGGCTCTACAGAGCTGAGCGTTTCGCCCAGGTTCCTCTTTGTTGCTTCAGTCTGAACAGAGGCGCCAAAGCCGATTCCGCTCTTATCGGAACGGTCCTGGATAACTTTATCCAGCCCTGCAAAGGCACCACCGCAGATAAACAAGATGTTAGTGGTGTCTACCTGCAGGAACTCCTGCTGCGGGTGCTTGCGACCACCCTGAGGCGGAACCGATGCGACCGTACCTTCAATTAGTTTCAGCAGCGCCTGCTGGACGCCTTCCCCGGAGACATCCCGAGTGATAGAGGGATTGTCTGATTTGCGCGAAATCTTGTCGATTTCATCGATGTAAACAATGCCAACCTGCGCCTTGTCGACGTCGTAGTCGCACTTCTGCAGCAGTTTCTGAATGATGTTTTCAACGTCTTCACCAACGTAGCCGGCTTCTGTCAGCGTTGTAGCGTCAGCAATTGTGAAGGGTACATCAAGCAGTCGCGCCAGTGTTTCGGCGAGGAGTGTTTTACCGGTACCCGTCGGGCCAACCAGGAGTATGTTGCTCTTCTGCAGTTCAACATCGTCTTTTTTACCCGTGTAGTTCAGTCGCTTGTAGTGGTTGTACACGGCGACGGAAAGCACCCTTTTGGCGCGCTGCTGACCAATGACATATTCATCAAGGATATTCTTGATTTCCATCGGGGTCGGCAGTTTGCGATCTTCGGTTTCTTCCCGGCTTTCCTGCAGCTCTTCGCGGATGATGTCGTTACAGAGCTCAACGCATTCGTCGCAGACGTAGACGGAAGGACCGGCAATCAGCTTTCTGACTTCATGCTGGCTCTTACCGCAAAAGTTGCAGTGCAGCAGTTTTCCTTCGCCACTTCCATCGTTATCGTCGGCCATAAAAAAACCTCAAATGCCTGTTACTGTTACGCGCTTCAGCCCTATTCATACACTGAATGCGACCGGGGGCTCAACCCCCTAAACAATTATATTCAAACGTCCTGAAATTTGAACCTTGCAGGCTCAAACTGCTGACAGCGCCGCGCGGGGTTCCTGAACCTTGTCTATCATGCCGTATTCCAGCGCCTGATGCGCTGTCATGAAGTTATCGCGCTCGGTATCAATAGCGATCTCCTCGGGGCTTTTGCCCGTGTGCTGCGCCATAATTTCATTCATTCGCTCCCGCAGATAGAGGATTTCCTTCGCCTGGATTTCAATATCTGAAGCCTGGCCCTGAGAGCCACCGCTTGGCTGGTGAATCATGACCCGTGAGTTCGGCAGGCAGTAACGCTTACCTTTGGTACCACCTGCCAGCAGCAGCGCACCCATGCTGGCCGCCTGGCCGACGCAAAGGGTGGAGACATCACAATTGATGAATTGCATGGTGTCGTAGATCGCCAGCCCCGCTGTCACCGATCCACCTGGAGAATTGATGTAGAGCTGCACATCCTTGTCGGCATTTTCCGACTCGCAGTAAAGCAGCTGGGCGACGACGAGATTGGCGACACCGTCATCGATCGGTCCAACAACGAAGATGATTCGCTCTTTGAGAAGTCGAGAATAGATATCGTAGGAGCGCTCGCCACGGGCAGTCTGCTCCAGCACCATGGGGATCAAACCCAGCCCGGTGGTCGGGGGCAACATTCTGTCTTCAAAGTTATTCATGCCAAATCTCTGTAACGTCTTAAAAATGATTCAAGACAATATTGCGCCAAATAAGCGAAAGTTCAATGCTTGACTTATTGATCAGCCGTCACTGTCTTCCGAGTCGGCTTCGTCATCGTCAAGCGAAGCCTCCTCGCGACTGACCGCCTCTTCATAGGAGACTGCCTTTTCGCTGACCTTCGCGGTCTCCAGCACGAGATCAACGATCTGCTCTTCGAGGACAACGTTGCGGATCTGGCTCAACTGCTGTTCGTTACTGTAGTAGAAGTTGATTACCTGCTCCGGATCCTCGTACGAGCTTGCCATGGTCTCGATCGTTTCACGAACCTTATCTTCGTCCGGTGCCAGCTCGTTTTTCTCAACGATCGCATTAATAATTAACGCCAACTTGACACGCTTGCCAGCCTGGTCGGAGAACATTTCAGCGGGCAGTACGCTAGGGTCAATCTGGGGTGCGCCCTGACCGCCACCAAACTGTTGTACGGCCTCCTGGCGCATGCGGTTTACTTCCTCATCGAGCAGAGCCTGGGGCAGTTCCAATTCATTGGTGGCATCGAGCCCGTCCATGACCTGATTCTTGACCTTGGCCTTAATCGAGGCATCAAGCTCGCGCTGCATGTTGCTCTTCACCTCTTCACGAAAGGCTTCCAGACCACCTTCCTTGACATCAAACAAAGTGAAAAACTCGTCATCAAGTTCTGGCAGCACGGGCTCTGAAACTGAATTGACCTTGATCTTGAAAACCGCAGCCTTGCCAGCCAGGTTATCAGCCTGGTAGTCCTCTGGGAACGTCACTTCCAGGTCCTTCTCGTCGTCGCCGGACAGCCCGATCAGCCCTTCTTCAAAGCCAGGGATCATCTGGCCTGAACCAAGCACGATATCAGCACTCTCTGCCTTGCCGCCTTCGAAGGCCTCATCGTCCACGAAACCCTCGAAATCGATGTTGAGCTTGTCTCCGTCAACGGCTGCCCGCTCCACATCGCTGAATTCGGTGCGCTGCTCACGCAGCGTCTGAATCATCTTGTCGAGGTCGTCATCTTCAACCTGGGAAGATAACTTCTCGACCTCAATACCATCGAACCCAGCGACTTCCACTTCCGGAAATACTTCGAACACGGCTGTGTACTCAAGGTCCTGCCCTTCTTCAATCTTCACGTCCTCAATCTTGGGCATGCCCGCCGGGTTGATGTCTTCCTGCTGCAGCGCTTGACCGTAGGTCGACTGGATCACCTCGCTGGAGACTTCCTGCCGAATACCTGCACCAAACCTTCGCTTAACTTCTTTCAGGGGCACTTTACCTGGACGAAAGCCTTTCAGGCGCACCTGCTTCGCGGTCTGCTTGATTTTCTCCGTGACCTGAACCTCGACCTCATCAGACGGGATTGTGACCCGCATTTTCCTCTCAAGGTCGCTGGTATTTTCAACAGTTACCTGCATTTGACTATCACCTGTTAACTCAACTTACTCTGATAATTGGTGCGAAAGGAGAGACTCGAACTCTCACGTCTTGCGACACTGGAACCTAAATCCAGCGCGTCTACCAATTCCGCCACTTTCGCATGATTGTAACCTACGACCCAGGGCCCCTCATGATCCACCAGTCTAAGTATCTGGACCCACCAGATTCTCTGTTGGGATCCTTCCGGCTCAGACCTTTCAGGATAACCTTGCAGGATAACCTCGAATGTTGGGGTGGACGATGGGGCTTGAACCCACGACCGCCGGAATCACAATCCGGAGCTCTACCAACTGAGCTACGCCCACCACTTAACACTTTCCACCAAAGAATGGCGCGCCCGGAAGGACTCGAACCTTCAACCCTCGGCTTAGAAGGCCGATGCTCTATCCAGTTGAGCTACGGGCGCTTGCTGACCCTTCACC
>JAYQAI010000073.1:0-14197 GCA_038136715.1 Gammaproteobacteria bacterium
TTTCGAGAACTTCTTCAGCCTCATCGACGAAGATTTCAAGAATCTCATCATCGACTAGTGCATCTTCTTCCTCATTTGCCGGCTCTTTCAGTACGTCCGCTGAAGGCTCTTCTACAAGCTCAGCTGAGGGCTCTTCTACAACTTCCGCTGAGGGCTCTTCTACAGTAGTTGGTGCAGAAGTGCCCACGGCAAAACCAAGTTTCGCTACCGCGGCTTCGGCCACTTCGAGCATCTGCAGATAGGGGTCGCCTGCATTTTCAAGCAGACGTTCGAGATAATAATCGACTGATGTCAGTGCATCGGCCAGGTCGTCCATCTGTTCGAGTTCAGGTCGCGTGCAGTCCTGCAACAGGCCTGTGCGGATAAAGCTCGCGGACGAAACCAGCACATCTCCCGCCTGCTGCTGGTTCACGATGGTCAAGCCACCCCGAAGCGCCATCAGATCATCAGGCAGGCTGGCAAGCTTGGCGTGATCAAAGTCGGAGGAAATAAAATCGATAACGGCATCTTTCGCTGTGGCAAGGCCAGATCGCGTTTCACGGACAACTGCCGCCTGTGCTTCATCCAGGCTGGCGAAAGAATCTCCGTCATCTTTTGCATCAATTATGAGAACGGCGAGCGAGGCTTCAATTTGTAGTAGCGACTGCGCCATCTCGAGCAACACATCTTCTCCGGGGTCCCCGTTGGCCTCGATTGCCTTAATGATCTCGATCTGCGAGGCGATCACCTGCTGCTGTTGGGTATCCCCAAGCACCACCATTGTGCTCGAAATCTGTTCGAGGTTAGGGCGCAAGTCGAGCAGGTCCGCACTGTTCCGACTCTGAGAGCGCACATAGAGGTCGAGCTTATCTGTGACGAACGTCAGCTCTTCAATCAGAATCTTGGCCACGGCTGACATCGTCTCTTCATCCGGGCCCATGGCTATCTTTTCAGGTTCTGCCTCTTGAGCAGCATAGCGCTCGCGCAACCGAAGGATGCGCTCACTTTCTTTGGCAGCACCATTGATAAGATCAATCAGGCCGATAGCCAACGATTCTGGAATGGGTTCCGCGAGCCCGTCCTGCCCCGCATCGGCGAGCTTTTCGAGCACCGGGTCAACACGCCTCAACAGGCCCGCAGAGGTGTTGTCGAGTTTGATGCCACCAGTGGCAATACCCTCAACCACCGCCAGGCCAAGCTGTGACATATTGCCCACCGGTGATTCACCACATAATCTGGCGAGCATGCTGAAGAGTTTGCCGATTGTCGTAAGGTTCTCGCGGACCTCATTTTTCTTCAGGATGTTAGCGAAGGCGATTTTGTACCTCGCTCTGATTTTCGGCAGGTTGCCCTCACCATCAGCCTGAAAATAGGCGTTGACGACTGCATCTGCAGGCATAGCAGTCAGAGGGCCAAGATTTGGACCGTTACTCTCTGTCGCCGGCATTTCAGTACCAGGAATTTTTTCTTCACCACGGGAAACCCTGAGGTTGTTTACCATTGGCAGGTAAGTCTGTTCGGTGTCTTTCTGCTCGCGGTGGATGCGATCGAGATAGGCCGGCAATTGCAGGATCGCCTGCATCAAGGTCTCTTGTGCTGCTGCCACGTCGGGCACAGAACTGTTCATCAAGGACTGGGCAACCTGCTCCATCTCACCGGCCACCTCCGTCGGGCCCTGCAGCTGGACCATCTTCAGGGTTCCATGCACCTGGTGAATAGCTGTCAGGCATGAGCGCATGCTTGCCGTGTCTTCAGGCGATTCCGCCACCGCTTCAAGCGCGACCTGTGCATTCTGCAAAGTATTGGCAAGTTCGGCCCTGATCCATTCGAGGGCGACGAAGTCCTGTGTTGCGCTCATATCAGATTAACCTGGCCCTCTACTCCGGCAACTTGAAGCCGGATACTGACGACCTCAGCTCATTTGTCATCTGCGCGAGCGTGCCCACTGCCGTCGCCGTCTCAAGCGTGCCGTCGGTGGTCGCCGTGGTAATTTCCTGAATACTCTTCATGGTGTTGGAAATCTTGCCCGCTGATGCCGCCTGCTGCCGCGCAGCATCAGAAATGTTCTCGATAATCTCTGCCAGGGATTTAGAAACGCCTTCAATCTCTCCAAGTGCCACACCGGCATCCTCGGCAAGCTTCGTACCCTGCACAACCTCAGCTGTTGTCTGTTCCATCGAACTGACAGCCTCATTCGTGTCACTCTGAATGGTCTTAACCAGCGCCGAGATCTGTTTTGCCGCTGCACCGGATCGCTCAGCCAGACGCTGAACCTCGTCCGCCACCACCGCGAAACCCTTACCCGCATCACCCGCCATAGATGCCTGAATTGCCGCATTGAGTGACAGAATATTGGTCTGATCAGCGATATCGTTAATCAGCGCCACAATGTCGCCGATCTCCTGGGAGCTTTCTCCGAGGCGCTTGATCCGTTTTGCTGTCTCCTGGATCTGACCGCGAATGTTGTCCATGCCATCAATCGTGTTCTGGACAACGACCGCACCCTTACTTGCAATGTCTACTGATCGTTCTGCCACGGACGATGATTCTGCGGCGTTGTAAGACACCATGTCGATTGACACGGCCATCTCGTTCACCGCCTCGGATACATCTGCAATCTCAGCTGCCTGACGCTGCGAGGCTTCTGACAAGGCACTGACCGTCCCCTGGGTCTGATCCGCCGCCTTGGACACCTTGCCAGAGGTTTCGTTGATGTTGGAAACCAGTCCGCGCATCTGGTCAATCGAGAAGTTGATTGAGTCGGCGATGGCGCCAGTAAAACTCTCAGTTACCGTCGCCTGCACTCGTAAATCACCGTCAGCAAGGTCAGCCAGCTCATCCAGCAGCTGGAGGATAGCGGTCTGGTTTTCTTCGTTCTGAAGGGTCGTTTCGCTGACATTCGTATCTGAATGGCGGTATACCAGGATGACGATGATCAGGAAGATCACAAGCATGGCGCCCCCCAGCGACCAGCCTATGATGGGTGAAGCGATCAGAGCAGCTCCACTCCCGGCCGAGGCGAGCGCCCTCTCCAGCGATTCAATGGCAGGAGGGAATTCCGCCGAGCGTTCATAAATGGTTGCCGCTGCCGTTCTGGCTTCAGCAAATTCTGTCGACTTTGCAATCAGATCCTGGCCACCGGCATCAATTGCTCCGCCCAGTTCTTCAATGCGGTCCAGAGTGGCGACAATATCTGGATCTGTAATCTGCGTCAGAACAAGATTTGTGTCTCCGTTTTTAAAGCCGCGGAGGATTGCCCTGAAGGTCTGACTGTCACGAGTCAATTGGTCCTGCAGGCTTTGCTCTGCACCACGATCAGTGATTTTATCCAGCGTGTGACCAATGCGCTCCATCAGCAGGGACTGCCTCTGCGCCGTCACGATCTCGTTGGGATTCGTATTTGCCCGTGCAAGAGCGCGAACGATCTTGTTGTTTTCCTGCTGAATCAACTGAATATTGATATTGATGTCAGCGTTCGTCTCACGAATTTCATTGATAGCGCCTTGCCGGTCGACCAGGATATCCAGCGCCGGTGTGAGCTCTGACCAGAGCACCGATACCTGACTGAGACTCGACTGCGCCTGCTGCGGCACAGACCTCAATGATGCCAGTGTACTCTCAAACGACTCGCGGTCGCGATCAAGCTCAGAAATAGCAGCACGAGTTCCGGCCGTTGCCATGCCGGCATGCTTCGCGATGGCCTGCGAGGTCGCTTTCAAAACGGAAGCCTTGAACAGGTGCGGGTTCTCGCCATTACTGCTGCCCATCAGGTAGATATTGCCGGCGAGGCCAACGAACAGCAGTAACAGCAGGGTAATGAGGCCCAGCATCAGCGGGCTGCGGAATATGTTCGAAGCTTCCGAATCGCTAGCCATCTTTATGTCCTTCTTTCACTGGTTGCCAATACTCACCCATTCTACAAGGCGCCAAAAGAGAGGTTTTCGAGTCGCCTGTCCGCAGCGAGCACACTCATACTGAGCACCGGCCATTGCATACCCGCGACTTCGTATTCCCCGTCAATAAAAGCGCGGAACATATCGGGCACCTCTCCGGCTGAATCGCGATAGGAATCTGCTGGCAGATGCTGCATGCCGTAAGAGTCATCAATCACGAATCCAAGCAGCTGTTCATCATCCTCGATTGCCAGCACCCTGCGCTGGGCCCGCGGCAGCTTTGACGCCTGACCAAAAAACAGGGCGAGATCTATAACCGTCATCAGCCGACCGCGGACGTTAGCCACGCCCATGACAAAATTCTTAACGCCGGGGATCCGGGTTACCTGCGGCACACGCATCAGCTCGCTGACATCATCCATGCTCGAGACAAAACGCTGGTCGAGCAGACTGAAGCCCAGACCCGTGGCCTGCGCCTGACGATCCTGCAAAGGCGGCAGCTCGATGGCCGTGTCCCTGGCTTTCTGAGCCAATCCCGCAAGCGCTGAAAAGGGGTTAATTTCACTCACAGTGTTACAAGCAGTCTTTCATCGCAGACACCAGTTCAGCCTGGACGACGGGTTTCGTAATGTATCCCTTTGCGCCCTGACGCCGGCCCCAGACCTTGTCAGTTTCCTGGTTTTTACTGCTGACGATAATCACGGGTATGTGCTTGGTCTCCTCTGCTCTGGCAATTTGCCGTGTGGCCTGAAATCCGTTCATGTCAGGCATAACGATATCCATGAGCACGACGTCCGGTTGTTCACTGACCGCCATCGTAACGCCGTCTCTACCATTCTCGGCCGTGATTACTTCATGGCCGAGCTTCTCGAGCATTTCCTTGAACTGGAAAATCTCCGTCGGCGAGTCATCAACAACCAGTATCTTCGGCATTTCTGTTGTTCTGTTCCCTGGCTATTAAGCCTTGACGTGGTCGCGGATCGCGCTCAGCAATTCGTCCTTGCTAAAGGGCTTGGTCAGGTACTGATCTGACCCAACAATCCTGCCTTTGGCCCTGTCAAACAGGCCGTCCTTGCTTGACAGCATGATGACCGGCGTACCCTGAAAATCCGCGTTGTTCTTGATCAGCGCGCAGGTCTGATAGCCATCGAGTCGTGGCATCATGATGTCAACAAAAATGATTGAAGGTTGTGAATCTGCAATCTTGGCCAGCGCATCAAATCCGTCAGTCGCCGTAATCACTTCGCAGCCTGCCTTGGACAACAGCGTTTCTGCAGTGCGGCGAATAGTCTTGGAGTCATCGATGACCATGACCTTCACGCCTTCAAAATTGTCTTCCATAGTTCCGGTCTCAAACCGCACCTGGCAGGTGCAGACATGCGTTTACCCTGACGGATAAAGAAAAAGCTTATTGCTTCCGGTAAGTTGCAACGCATTTTGTAGCACAGTTGTTAAACTCAATCCATAAGTACCCGACAGTTAAAGGAATTTTCTCACATATCATTCTGAGTTCGGATACAATGGCGACGCTTTCCGGACCCCTTTCAGGTCAGCCGGAAGATTCGTGTCATTCTAGTTGGAATGCTCACATAATTAGAAGTCGACGCCAAGAGGGAGAAAAGTTGAGCATTCATATCGGGGTTCTGATGGACCCGATCGAGTCAATCAATCCCAAGAAAGACAGCACTCTCGCCATGATGCTGGCCGCCCAGGCCCGCGGATGGACGGTTTCAGTTTTTACACAGGCTGGCCTGATTGTCGAGAATGGTGCTGTCCGCATCAATCACCGTGTCGTCAAGCTGCAGGACGATCTGGAGCAGTGGTTCGAGGTCATCGAAGCAGCCGTTTCCGATGCCAGTGACTTCGATGCCATCCTCATGCGAAAGGACCCTCCCTTCGACATGGAGTACGTGTATTCCACTTATCTCCTTGAAATAATTGAAGATTCTGGAACGCCTGTATTGAATCGACCCGGCAGCATCAGAGACTGCAACGAAAAACTTTTTGCATTGCGCTTCCCACAATGTACACCTCCCCACCTCGTCAGCCGCGATCCTGTCGAGCTGCGGAGCTTTCATGACCGGCATGAAGACGTGATCTATAAACCCCTCGATGGTATGGGCGGCGACTCGATCTTCAGAGCGACCAAAGGGGAGCACAACCTGTCTGTCATCATCGAAACTCTGACAAATCATGGTCAGGTGCAGACAATGGCACAACGCTACATCCCTGAAATCATTGAGGGCGACAAGCGCATCTTGCTGATCAACGGCGAACCTGTTCCCTATGCGCTGGCGCGGGTCCCCCTATCGGGCGAAACCCGGGGCAACCTCGCCGCAGGCGGTTCAGGGGTTGGCAGGGAGTTGACGGCGCAGGACCGCTTCATCTGCGAGCAGGTCGGGCCAGTGCTGAGGGAAAAAGGCCTGTACTTTGTCGGCATTGATGTTATCGGTGACTACCTCACAGAAATCAACGTGACCTGCCCGACCTGTATTCGTGAACTGAACCAGGCCTTCGATCTCGATATCGCCGGCGATTATATGCAGTTCATCGCTGACAGCATTATTTAGGCTTGGGGAACCTGACCTCATGCCTCATCGCTACAATTCATGGCAGCGGTAATCCCGACAGACCTTCAAGGTGGCGCCAGTCCCGCTGATCGCCTGAGCTTTGCGCTGTTCCTCGCAGTGGCACTGCATGCTGCACTGATCCTCGGGGTAACATTTACCTATGTTGCGAACAAACCTTCCACCCACACCATGGAAGTAACGCTCGCCCGGCATCAAAGCCAAAATAAGCCTGAGAAGACCGACTTCCTGGCCCAGTTCAACCAGGTCGGCAGTGGTACTCTCGAAGAAAAAGCGCTGCTGACTTCGCCTACCGAGGCAAAATTTCAGGACACCCAGATTCGCGAAACGAGCCAGGACAGGCCACAACCCAGGGCCCCCAAGACGGCAGCGCAAAGCGAGGTTGTCACCACAACGTCGAGCTCATCGAACAAAGTGCAGATGCAGAAGGCGCAGATCGAGGGTGTGCCGACAAAATCTGAGATTGACACCGAAAGGTCGCTGCGAACTCGGGCAATGGAGATCGCCAGCCTCGAGGCAAGGCTGGATCGACAGCGCCAGATCTCTGCCAAACGACCCAGAATCAAACGCCTGACCAGCCTGTCGACAGTATCCAGCGCCGATGCTTTTTATCTCAACTCCTGGCGACGCAAAATCGAAACCATCGGTAACCTGAACTACCCGGAGGAAGCGCGGCGACGCAAACTGTACGGATCTCTCAGACTGATGGTGGCAATCCTGCCAGATGGTTCCCTGAAAGAAGTCGAGGTGCTCGAGTCTTCAGGCCACAAAGTGCTCGACGACGCTGCTATCCGCATTGTCCGACTCGCAGCACCGTATGCGCCCTTCCCCGATGAGCTGCGCCAATCGACAGACGTGCTCGAGATTATCCGAACCTGGCAGTTCAGAAAGAACTCCTCGCTGCGCAGCTACTGATGTCTGATTTTCTGTCCGGCCAGCTGCTGATATCTCTGCCGTCCATGCAGGGTGACTATTTCTCGCATACCGTGACGCTGTTAATTGAGCACAACGAAGATGGTGCTTTCGGTCTTGTCGTGAATCGACCGCTGGATGCTACCCTCGCGGAACTGCTGGGGGATCAGGAACTGTTGGAAGACGCAGCAATCTTCGACAACATACCTCTCATGGAATCAGGGCCTGTTGAACAGAATAGACTGTTTTTCCTTCACAGCCACGACGGCAAGCTTGATAACGCCTTCCCGGTTAACGACAGAATTGGGCTGAGCACCTCGCTGGATCTGGTGCAGGAGATTCACACTGCTGCCGGGCACACCGATATCATGGCAGGGCTTGGCTATGCCGGCTGGTCAGGCGGGCAGCTGGAGGATGAAATCAGACGCGATGTCTGGCTGGTCACGCCCTATGTTCACGAGGCTGTCTTCAATTCAGCCTGCGAGGACCGGCCCCAGATCGCCGCCAATGCAATCGGAGTCGACCTGAACCTGATTGCCCCAACCCCGGGGCACGGCTGATGTCGGACCTGCTAATGGGTTTCGACTTCGGCACCGGCAAGATCGGTGTGGCTGTGGGTCAGACCGTCACACGGACAGCCAGTGCGCTGGCGATCATCCGGGCCAGGGATGGCAAGCCTGACTGGGATCAGCTCGATATCCTGGTCGCAGAATGGCAGCCTCACCTCTTTGTCGTCGGTCTGCCGCTCAACATGGATGACAGCATCAGTGAAATGGCCGAGGCAGCAAAGCGCTTCGCCCGTCGACTCGAAGGCAGGTATCAGACACCGTTTGCCATGATGGATGAACGCCTGACATCCTTCGAGGCTCGCGAGACCGCAACAGAGGATAAAATTGATGCCATCGCAGCCAGGCTGATTCTCGAATCATTTATGAATCAAGCCTGACCGGTGAAAAAACTTGTCGGGCGAGGGCAACGTTAACCTGAAGACGAGGGTCCACAAAGCACGGACAGATATCAGTCCAAGCCTTCCTGCAGTGACAGCCCCTGGGTCGAAGCTGCACTTGCGAACTGGGGTTGCTCATTCCCTGACAACTTGATCATGAGGCGCAGGTCATTGGCCGAGTCCGCCGCTGCCAGCGCTGAGTCGTAGGTAATTTCACCCGCGTTGTAAAGCTGAAACAGCGCTTGATCAAACGTCTGCATTCCCTGTTCAGAAGATTTCGTCATGATCTCTTTCAGCGCATGAACGTCGCCCTTCTTGATCAGGTCGGAAACCAGCGGCGTATTGATCAGTACCTCAATCGCCGCTTTCCGACCCTTGCCATCAACAGTCGGGATCAGCTGTTGCGCCACCATGCCGCGCAGGTTGAGCGATAGGTCCATCCATACCTGATGCTGCCGGTCTGCTGGGAAGAAGTTGATAATCCTGTCCAGTGCCTGGTTGGCATTGTTGGCGTGGAGTGTCGCAAGACAAAGGTGGCCGGTTTCAGCAAACGCCACAGCGTAGTCCATGGTTTCGGAAGATCGAATCTCACCAATCATGATGACATCTGGTGCCTGACGCAGCGTGTTCTTCAATGCAACTTCAAAGCTTGGCGTATCGACCCCGACTTCGCGCTGGGTCACCATGCAGCCGCCATGCTCGTGGACAAATTCAATGGGGTCCTCAATGGTGATGATATGGCCCTTGGAGTTGGCATTGCGATAGCCAATCATTGCCGCGAGCGAGGTGGACTTACCGGTACCAGTCGCACCGACGAAGATAATCAGGCCGCGCTTTGTCATCGCCAGCTTCTTGATAATCTCAGGCAGCTGCAGGTCATCCAACGACGGAATCTCTGTTTCGATTCGGCGCAGCACCATGCCTGCGAAGTTACGCTGATAAAAGGCACTGACTCTGAACCGACCCGCGATCTGGGAGTGGATCGCGAAGTTACATTCTCGCTCGGCTTCGAATTCCTGGATCTGGGCTTCATTCATCGTCGCATGCACCATGTCGCGTGCCTGCTCCGGCGTGAGCGCAGTCTTTGACATCGGCATCATCTTGCCGCTCACTTTAATCGATGGTGGCAGACCCGCGGTAATGAACAGGTCAGACGCGCCTTGCTCGACAACGACCTTGAGTAGCTTGTCGAAATCGATCATTTGAAGTCGTCCGGCATCTTGGCTTTTTCTTGAGCCGCTTCTTTGGTGATTGTGTTAGCTTGCAGCAGTTGCTTGAGACACTGGTCAAGCGTCTGCATGCCCAGCTGACCCCCGGTCTGAATAGCGGAATACATCTGCGCGACCTTATCTTCCCGGATCAGGTTCCTGATAGCCGGCGTACACAGCATGATCTCATGCGCCGCAACACGACCGCCGCCGACTCTTTTCAGCAGGGTCTGGGAAATCACCGCTGCCAGTGATTCTGACAGCATCGAACGTACCATGGCTTTTTCTGCAGCAGGGAATACGTCGATAACGCGGTCAATCGTTTTCGCTGCAGAGGAGGTATGCAGGGTACCAAACACCATATGACCGGTTTCTGCCGCCTCGAGTGCCAGGCGAATGGTCTCCAGATCCCGCATCTCACCGACGAGGATAATATCCGGGTCCTCCCGCAACGCGGAACGCAGTGCCTCGTTAAACCCAAGCGTGTCTCGATGCACCTCCCGCTGGTTTACCAGACACTTCTTACTCTCGTGAACGAACTCAATGGGGTCTTCGACCGTCAGGATATGCTGGTATCGGGTGTTGTTGATGTAATCGAGCATCGCAGCGAGCGTCGTGCTCTTGCCAGAACCCGTTGGTCCCGTGACGGTCACCATGCCTCTCGGTGTTTCAGAGATGGTGCGGAAAATTTCGCCCATACCGAGTTCTTCCATTGACAGGACTTTCGAAGGAATGGTTCTGAAAACGCCACCGGCACCACGGTTATGGTTGAACGCATTTACCCTGAATCGTGCAACCCCGGGCACTTCAAACGAAAAGTCACACTCGAAGAACTCTTCGTAATCTTTGCGCTGCTTGTCGTTCATGATTTCATAGATCAGTGCATGGACCTCTTTGTGATCCAGCGCTGGCAGGTTGATGCGGCGAATATCACCATCAACCCTAATCATGGGTGGAAGGCCGGCCGAGAGATGCAGGTCGGATGCACCCTGCTTTTCGCTGAATGCCAGTAATTCCGTTATATCCATAGTTGTGTCCTGATGAGAACCAGCGAGGGCAACAAGTATCCATAATCCTGCAAAAATAAACCAGTGGCAGAGCCTGATGCCCCGTGCCCAGCGGCCCTTTCCATGTATCATGCGCCGATGAATTCGATCGCACAGAGACTGGCCAGCGTAAACCAGCAGGTCCAGGTGGCCTGCGATAAAGCTGGCCGTCTGCGACACACTGTCGGACTGCTTGCCGTCAGCAAGACGCAACCCGCCTCAGCCATCGAGGAGGCCATGGCGGCCGGGCAGTTGAGCTTCGGCGAAAACTACCTCCAGGATGCTTCGCCCAAAATCGCTCACTGTCCCTCCGCTGACTGGCATTTCATTGGTGCTATACAGAGCAGGAAGACCAGCGATATTGCAGCCGGTTTCAGCTGGGTCCACAGTGTTGCATCGCTCAAGGTGGCACGCCGGCTCGCAGAACAGCGTAATCCTGCTCTGGGGCCGCTGAAACTGATGGTACAGGTCAATCTTTCGGGCGAGGCAGCCAAGTCAGGGCTGACACCAGACGCCGCTGCTGCTCTGATTCCGGAGATCCTCTCACTACCGAACTTGATATTGCGGGGCTTCATGACGATTCCCGAAGCAACGTCGGATGACGCCCTGCTGCGCACGCGGTTCCGATCACTGCGGGAACTCAGAGATCACGTCAGCCAGACCCAGAGCATCGAGTTGCCAGACCTGTCCATGGGCATGAGCGGTGACTTTCCCATCGCAATTGAAGAGGGTGCGACCTGGATCAGAATCGGTACGGCTGTTTTCGGGCCGAGGAAATAGTCTCATTTCTAGATCGATCTGACCTTATAATCGCCCCACCAAAGGAGTACCTCGGACATGACGCAAATTGCTTTTCTCGGCGCAGGTAATATTGCCCAGGCCATTATGGGTGGGTTGATGGAAACGGGTTATACCGGGAACACGATTCACGCCTGCGATCCCGCCCCAGCCTGCCAGGAAAAAGCCCGGGCACTCGGCGCTAACGTGGCTGCCAACAACGATGCTGCCATTGCCGAGGCGGAAGTCGTGATTCTTTGTGTTAAACCCAATGTTGTCGTCGACCTGCTCACTGCGGTTTCGGTCCCCCTTGAAACCAAGCTGGTCATCTCTGTTGCGGCTGGCGTCACCGTCGCTTCCATCGCGGAAGCCGTGCCCGAGGGCACGGCCATAGTACGCTGTATGCCGAATACGCCGGCACTGGTTAAAACCGGGATGACCGCCCTGTACGCGAACACAGAGGTTTCACCAGCCCAGCGGAGCCAGGCGGAAGCCATACTCGCTGCCGTTGGTCAGGCAATCTGGGTCGATGATGAGTCGCAACTGGACGCTGTCACGGCTGTCTCGGGCAGCGGGCCCGCCTACTTTTTCCTCATGATGGAAGCCATGATTGACGCGGCCTGCAGCCAGGGCCTGGATAAGCAGACGGCGAAAACCCTGGTGCTGCAGACCGCCCTTGGTGCTGCAAGAATGGCCGTTGAAAGCGTCGATGACCCAGCCAGGCTGCGACACAATGTCACCTCACCGGGCGGCACAACCCAGGCCGCGATCGAGTCCTTCCAGGCAGCCGGGTACGCTGACATCGTCGAGGCAGCCGTCGATGCAGCCCGACGCCGGTCCGTTGAACTTTCTGCTAACGGTTAGCGGTATAATAAGTACCGATGACCAAGGCTTGTTTCCATGACTGACAATTTTGCCAACGCGGGCGTGTTCCTCATTCAGACTTTCGCCGGTCTGTACTTCATTCTGGTGATGGTCAGATTCCTCATGCAAGTATCCCGGGTCGACTACTACAACCCCATCTGCCAGGGCATCGTCAAAATCACCGACCCGCCCATCAAGCCATTGAAAAAACTGATCCCGACCATCAGAGGCGTCGACTTCGCCACGTTGCTGATTGCGATGCTCGTGCAGTTGATCGCCATTACACTGATCATGCTGATCAAGGGCGGCTGGATCTTCCACCCCGTCTACATCGCCTGGACTCTGGTGGGCATGTTTTCGATGATCTTCGATATTTACTTTTTCGCTTTGATCATCATGGTCATCGCCAGCTGGGTCGCCCCTTATGGTAGCCACCCAGTGCTGACCCTGGTGCAACAGCTAACTGAACCGGTCTGCGAGCCCGCACGCAGACTGCTGCCGCCGATGGGCGGTCTCGACTTTTCAATCATCCTGGTTTTTGTCGCGATCACCCTGATCGATCAGTTTCTGGTGGTACGGCCACTCGCCATGATGCTGGGTATTCCCCAGGGGCTGATCATTGGTCTTTGACGAGCGGGGCTGGGTCTGCCTTGATGATTAATGCAGGAATGCGCCTGGGCTTTACTGCGCTGCTGGTGGTGCTGTCAATGCCAGGGTCTGCAGAGGTCCTGCGACACGGCGACTTTGAGATTCACTACACAACCTTCCCCAGCACCATCATTCCACCTGACGTTGCCAGCCTGCACGACATTACCAGGGCGCCGAATCGGATTGTTGTGAATATCTCGGCCCTAAGGCAAGGTGAGCCCGCTGCAATAGCTCTCAGCGGAACCGTCACTAATTTACTGGAACAGGTGCTCGACCTTAAGTTCATCGAAGTCAACGAGCAGGATGCGATTTATTACCTCGCACATCACCTTTCTCTCGAGCACGATCTGCTGCGCTTCGCCATCACGGCGGTGATCGAGGGTGAGCCGGTCGAATTTGAAATGCTGCGGCGCTACGACTGATGCAGGTAGTGCTGGCGAGCGGGAACGCCCATAAGGCGGAAGAGATCAGCGCGGCACTGCCCGCGGGTATCGAACTGATCCTGCAATCTGATCTGGGCATTGATTCAGTCGACGAGACCGGTCTCACGTTTATCGAGAATGCGCTGATCAAGGCAAGGAACGCGGCCGCCTGCTCCGGGCTCCCTGCACTGGCTGATGATTCGGGTATCAGCGTCGAGGCACTGGGTGCTGCACCGGGTATTTACTCGGCGAGATACGCACGGGCAGACGCCAGCGACCGTGAGAATCTGGACAAGCTGTTGGTCGAGCTCGGCGAGCATCCCAATCGCAGCGCGCGTTTTCACTGCGTCCTGGTATTACTGCAGACGCTGGATGATCCAACACCTTTAATCGCCGAGGGCACCTGGCATGGCGAGATAGCACAAAATCCCAGCGGCGCAGCCGGGTTCGGCTATGATCCGATTTTCTACCTGCCCGAGCGGCGGTGCACCGCCGCTGAACTGACCATGACCGAGAAGAATAAAATCAGTCACCGTGGTATCGCGCTGCGCCAGCTGACGAAGCTGATTCGTGAACGCTATCCCGCTTAGCCTCTACGTTCACTTCCCCTGGTGCGTGAAAAAATGTCCATACTGTGACTTCAATTCGCATGCGCTGCAGGGTGACCTGCCTGCCGTTGCCTACACCGATTCACTGATCGCTGATTTCGACGCCGCGGCAAAACATGAAGACAGGCAATCACTGACTTCTATTTTTCTTGGCGGTGGCACACCCAGCCTGTTCCCACCCGCAGAGATCAAAAGACTGCTTGATCACGTGGCGAAACGATTCGATATCAGCAACATAGAGATCACGCTAGAAGCCAATCCAGGCACCCTGGATGAGGGTCACTTCAGCGGTTACCTGAACGCGGG
>JAYQAI010000073.1:14297-15928 GCA_038136715.1 Gammaproteobacteria bacterium
GCGATACGAGATTTCCGCCTTCGCAAGGCCCGGTGAAGAGTCACACCATAATCTGAACTACTGGCAGTTCGGTGACTACCTCGGAATCGGCGCGGGCGCCCATGGCAAAGTGTCAGGTGAGGATGGCATCGTCCGGACAACCAGGACCCGGGTGCCTGCTGACTATTTCAAGCGACAGTCGCCGATCCTGAACCGTGTCCGCCGGGAGGAAATCCTGCTGGAATATCTGATGAATACCTTGAGGCTCGTCGACGGCTTTGCTCTTGAAGACTTTTATAACCGGACCGGTCTACCCGCTTCCAGTCTCCAGCCTTTTCTTAGCGCAGGCCTCGATCGAGGTTTGCTGGAGCGGTCCGACGACAGTATCAGGCCTTCAGAGAAAGGACTTTTATTTCTTAATGAGCTCCTGCTGCTGGCCGCTTGACCCTGTAGGCGAGGTCTCGAATCCGGTGTCCCAGTTTCTTGCCACGGCGCTCAAACTTGGTTTCCGGACGGACCGGCGCAGCAGCGAGCGCCCATGCATCATAGTCGACAAATAATTCCTCGACCGCCTCGGCATAGGGTTCCCAGTCGGTGGCAAAATGAAAAAGCCCACCAGGGGCCAGGCGACTCGCCAGCAGATCGGCAAATTCGGCATTCACGATCCTGCGCTTGTGGTGCTTTTTCTTCGGCCATGGGTCAGGGAAAAATAGTTGCACCACATCGAGGCTGTGAGCAGCGATGGCGAGACGCAAGACATCAAGGCTGTCTTCAGAGAAGACACGAATGTTTTCGCAGCCATGATCCCGCATCGACATCAGCAGATGACCGACGCCGGGCTTGTGAACCTCAACGCCGATATAGTCGATGTGAGGATTCGCCAGGGCCTGCGCGATAAGCGAATCACCCATGCCGAAGCCGATCTCAACAACGAGCGGTGCTGAGCGCCCGAACAGACTTTCCGCTTCGATGACACCATCCGCAGCTTCAAGACCGAAGCGCGGCCAGAGTTCCGCGAGTGCATGTTGCTGACCCGGGGTGAGGCGACCCTGCCGCAATACGTAGGATTTGATGCCTCGGCGCTGATTCGGTTGAGAGTCGGACACGCAGCGGCCGGGTATCAATTCAGCTGCTGCAGTCCAGCCGCCACCAGCGCCGCCCAGCCCACGATAAAACAGAGGCCGCCCAGCGGGGTGACTGGGCCAAGCCAGCGCATATCGGTCAGGACAAGGCCGTAAAGGCTGCCGGAAAAGAGAAGGATACCGACAACAAACGCTCCCGCTGCGATATCGAGCGTAAGGTTTCGACCGGACTGAAGCATCATGATGGCGACGATGAGCAACGCAAGGGTATGAATCATCTGGTACTGAACTGCGGTCTGGAAGGTCTCAAGCAGGCGCTCCTCAACCCTGCCTCTCAACCCATGAGCACCGAATGCGCCCAGCGCCACGCCGAGACCGCCGCTAATACCGGCCGCCATAACGATGAGACTGGGAACGTTGAAGGACACGCCAGGCTCAGGCGAAACTTTGCTTCAGTTTCTTGAGCGCATTCTGTTCGAGTTGCCTGATTCGCTCAGCTGAGACGCCGAATTGAGCGGCGAGCTCATGTAACGTGGCCTTCTTCTCACTCAGCCAACGGCGCTGCATGAT
>JAYQAI010000074.1:0-15436 GCA_038136715.1 Gammaproteobacteria bacterium
TCGCGGCTGATGATGAGCTTGTAGTGTGGAGCCGGCCGCAGGTGGCGGCCGACCTTCAGCAGCATGATGTCGTCGAGTTCGTACCTGCGCTCGCCGCGCGAGCGCCAGAGATCGGCGAGTTTCTCGGAATAGGCCTTGTCTGTCAGGAAGCAGCAGCCGCCGGCGGGCTGCGAGAATTCAGTAATCCCCAGCTGCTTTGCCAGTGCCAGCTGTGGCTTTCGATTTCTGCCGTGGAATTTATAGAGTTTTTCCCGGTCGACCCAGCCCTCGCGTTCGGGCAGGGTCGGGTCGAGATTCTTAGCGCTGAGCGGTCGCAGCAGCCGGTCCTCGGCACCGGACTCCCGGGCGATAATGGGCAGGGTCGCCTTGCGCTGCGACTTCGGACGCTGTCCCATGACCTCACCGGTGATGATGAAATCAAAATCGTTCTCTTCCATCCAGGCCCAGGCCGCAGCTTTCTCGACCATGAAAATCTTGCAATCGAGGCAGGGATTCATGTTCTGGCCATAGCCATGTTTCGGGTTCAGGACGATGTCCTTGTACTCATCGATAACGTCGATGATGTGCAGCTTGATACCGAGCTGTTCAGCTACCCAGAGCGAGTTATTTCGCTTCTGCTTGTTGCGGTCTTTCTGGCGGATGGCATGGGTGTGGCCCTCGACGCAGAAGCCAGTGAAAAAATTGATACCCTCAACATGAATGCCCTGGTCCATGATGACTTTGGTGGCCAGCATGGAGTCGAGGCCGCCGGAGATCAGCGACACCGCCTTGCGCTGCTTTTTGTCTTCAGTTGCCATAGCGCGCGAATTATAGCGCTGCTTTTCAAGAAACAAAGCCTCACGGCAAAAGTCCGTGAGGCCCGGTCAAAGTGGCAGGTCAGGCTGCTTTGAGGCGGTAGTGGCTCAGGGTTCGGGCGCAAGCCTCGGCAACCTCCTCGCCCTTGATCACAAAATGCTGACGGAAGAATTCGGGGCGACCCTCGCTGACAAAGTCATGTGGCGTCAGTACACCAGAGAAGACCGGCACGCCAGTGTCGAGCTGGGTGCGCATGAGTCCATCTATGACGGCCGATGCGACGAATTCATGTCTGTAGATGCCACCGTCAACGACGAGGCCAGTGCAAACAATTGCAGCGTACTCGTCTGTCGATGCCAGCGATTTTGCCATCAATGGAATCTCGAAAGCGCCGGGAACCTCGAGCCGGTGCACCGTGCGGCCATCGAGTTGCTGGAACCGGTCAATAAAGCTGCGACAGAACTCATCGACGATATCCTCATGCCAGCAGGACTGGACGAGAGCGACCTTGGTTCGATTGGCAATGCCGGAGGTGTTGGGGTTAAAGACGTTCGTCATCTGTTGCTTTCCTTTTCTAGGTTTCGGTGTAAACAACAGGGCTAACAAGGACGTGAGACCGCGCACAGTCGTGCCCGGTGCTCGAACACACCTTGATTCTCATAACCAGACTTTAACTGTCGGCTCCGGAATCTCACCGGATCTGCTTGTCCCTCCGTGTTCATGGAGGCGCCCGCGGGCTACGCCTGACCGGCAGATCCTTGACTGGCCTGCACCGAAGCGATTACCGCCGGTGGGGACTTTCACCCCGCCCTGAGAATTGCCGCCAACAGGCGACGCGCCGAGTATAGCGGGATTAATGCGCATGACGGCGCCATTCGGCCGCGAAATACTCGTTTAGTGGCAATTGTGATGAGGTTGAGCCGGCGTTGTCGTCAGAAGCTGACAGAATCGGTGTAATACCCAGGTCGCGTCGGTATAATGCGCGCTTTTTTCGACCCGCCAGATCATGTCCACACCTGTTTCCCAACTGAGAAATGTTGCCATCATTGCCCACGTCGACCACGGCAAGACGACCCTGATCGACAAGCTGCTGGCGCAGGCTGGCGCCCTGCAGCGGGGTGAGGACGAAGGCGAGCGCCTGATGGATTCCAATGACCTTGAGCGTGAGCGGGGTATTACCATCCTGGCAAAGAACACGGCGCTGACCTGGAAGGATTACCGTATCAATATCGTCGATACCCCGGGACACGCTGATTTCGGTGGCGAGGTCGAACGCATCCTGTCGATGGTGGACTCAGTACTGCTGCTGGTGGACGCCGTCGAAGGACCGATGCCACAGACCCGGTTCGTCACTGCCAAGGCCTTCGAGAACGGGCTTAATCCGATCGTCATGGTGAACAAGATTGATCGCGACGGCGCAAGACCACACTGGGTCGTCGACCAGGTGTTTGATCTCTTCGATCAGCTCGGGGCGAATGAAGAACAGCTCGACTTTCCCGTCATCTATGGTTCAGCCATCGAGGGCGTGGCGGGGCATGAACCCGATGAACTGGGCGAGGATCTTTCCTGCCTGCTGGAAGCGATCGTCGATAAGGTGCCGCCGCCGGATGCGGATGTTGAAGGGCCTTTGCAAATGCAGATCAGTGCGCTCGATTACTCCAGCTATGTCGGCGTCATTGGCCTCGGGCGCATCAAGCGCGGCGAGGTTGTGACGGGTGACCAGGTGATCGTCGTCGACCGGGAAGCCAATGAACGCAAGGGCAAGATCCTGCAGGTGATGGGCTACAACGGCCTCGATCGCTCGCCGGTGGAGCGGGCCGCTGCAGGCGACATCGTCTGCATTAGTGGCATCGACAGCCTGCAGATATCCGACACCATCTGCGCGGTCGAATGTCCGGAAGCGCTGCCGCCGCTCCAGGTTGACGAACCGACAATCTCGATGACGTTCCAGGTGAACACGTCACCCTTTGCCGGTCGCGAGGGCAAGTTCGTCACCAGTCGGCATATCAAAGAACGACTGGAACGCGAGCTGCAGTACAACGTTGCACTGCGGGTTGAAGAGACTGAACACGCTGACCGCTTCAAGGTGTCCGGACGGGGAGAGCTCCACCTGTCAGTTTTGATCGAAACCATGCGGCGCGAAGGCTACGAACTGGCGGTGGGCCGACCTGAAGTGATCCTGCATGAAACCGAAAACGGTAAGGAAGAGCCCTTTGAAATAGTTGTGCTCGATGTCGACGCCGCACACCAGGGCTCGATCATGGAAGCCCTGGGTAATCGCAAAGCGAACTTGAATAACATGCAGCCTGATGCCGGCGGTCGGGTGCGGCTTGAGTTCGTTGTGCCGACCCGCTCGCTGCTGGGATTCCGGTCCGAATTTCTGACCATGACGTCCGGAACCGGCATTATGAATAGTGTATTCTCGCACTACGGCGCGGTTATCAGTGATGAAGGCGGCTCCCGCAATAACGGTGTCCTCGTTTCAATGACCAAGGGCAAAAGTGTTGGTTTTGCGCTGAACAACCTGCAGGCCCGCGGCCGCCTGTTTATTGGTCCCAATGAAGAAATTTACGAGGGTATGGTGGTCGGCCTGCATTCACGCGGCAATGACCTGGTCGTTAATCCCCTGAAGGAAAAGCAGCTGACCAATATCAGGGCAGCCGGCAGTGATGAAAACATCATGCTGACACCGCCGATTCGGCATTCACTGGAAGCAGCTATTGAGTTTATCGAGGACGACGAGCTGGTCGAGATTACGCCGGAGAATATCCGAATCCGAAAGAAGTTGCTGACAGAGAACGAAAGGAAAAGAGCGTCCCGGGCGAAAGTCGCCTGAGGCGTCGAGGAAGAAACTATGTTACCGCTGTATCCTGAAATCAAACCCTATGCCCGTCACGAGCTGAAAGTTGATGACGTGCACGCGCTCTATATCGACGAGAGCGGAACGAAAGAAGGTATTCCCGTGCTGTTTGTCCATGGCGGTCCTGGTTCCGGCTGTGAGTTCAACAGCCGCTGTTTCTTTAACCCGGCCAAGTACCGCATCATCCTGTTCGATCAGCGAGGTGCCGGGCGGTCATCGCCACACACAGAACTGACCAACAACACGACGCAGGATCTGATTGCGGATATGGAGAAAATCCGAGAATACCTTGGCGTCGACAAGTGGGTTATTTTTGGTGGCGGCTGGGGTGCGACCTTAAGTCTCGCGTATGCCGAGGCGAACCCGGACCATGTACTGGGTTTGATCCTGCGAGGCATTTTCCTTGGCCGGCAGTCTGACATCGAATGGTTCTACGAAGATGGTGCCAGTCGTTTCTACCCGGATCACTGGGAAGACTTTGTTGAGCCTGTGCAAAAGTTCCAGGGTGAGTCCGGCCGGAATGTCAGCTGCACAGAAGCCTATTACCAGATGATGATGCAGGAGAACGAACTGGCGCGGATGGCCGCGGCGAAAGCCTGGTCGACCTGGGAAGCACACGCGTCTACGCTGCACCCGAACCACCGTTTGATTAAGCACTTCTCAGACGGCGGTCGTGCCCATGCGCGTTGCCTGATCGCTACCCACTATTTCCGCAACGAGTGTTTTCTCGAGCCCGAGCAGTTGATCAACCATGCGGCAGTCCTGCAGGACATCCCTGGTATCCTGGTCCATGGCCGCTTCGATTGTGTCTGCCCGCTCGAGAATTCCCATGCGCTGCGTAAGGTGTGGACCAACTCCCAGCTTTATATTGTGCGGGAAGCCGGTCACTCGGCAACCGAGCCCGCCATGATCGATGCGCTGATCCGGGCGACCCGCGATATGGCCCAGCGTTTTGAAAGTGAATTTGACGTCTGACACGCCGTGATTGGTCTGATTCAACGTGTCAGCGAAGCCAAGGTCGTTGTCGATGGCAGTGTCACAGGTGAGATCGGCTCAGGCCTGCTTTTGCTTCTCGGCATTGAAAAACATGACTCCCGGGCAGAACTCGAAAAACTGCTGAACAAGACGCTGAACTACCGGGTTTTCGGTGATGACAAAGGGCACATGAACCTGTCGCTGCTCGATGTCGGCGGCGAGCTGCTCGTGGTCTCCCAGTTCACGCTCGCGGCCGATACGAACAAGGGTCTGCGACCGTCATTCTCCTCGGCCGCATCGCCGGAACTCGCCGAGTCTCTGTATGAAGACTTCCTTCAGGCCGCAGCGGTTCAGGTGAAGGTCCAGTCTGGTGTGTTCGGCGCTGACATGAAAGTCTCGCTGGTCAACGACGGCCCGGTGACGTTCCGGCTTACCGCCTGATTTCAGGTCTCTGCCTCTGCATCTGCGCTGGCCTGGTCAAGGCCGAACACCCGCGCAAAGATGATGCCGGCTTCAAACAGCATCCACATGGGCAGTGCCAGTAAAATCTGCGAGATGACGTCCGGTGGCGTTAGCAGCATGCCGACGATGAAACAGCCAACGATCACATAGGGGCGTTTGCTCCCCAGACTCGTTGACGTGGTGGCGCCGGTCCAGATCAGCAGGACAGTGGCGATGGGGATTTCAAAGGCGAGGCCGAAGGCGAAGAACAGCTTCAGGACAAAATCGAGGTACCGGTTGATGTCGGTCATGACGGTCACGCCGGCAGGGGCGACCGACGTAAAGAAACCGAAAACCAGCGGGAAAACGACGTAAAAAGCAAACGCGATACCGGTGTAGAACAGCACGATTGAAGATACCAGCAGTGGCGCGGCGATGCGTTTCTCGCTGCTGTAGAGTCCGGGTGCGATAAAGCTCCAGACCTGGTGCAGGATGTAAGGCATCGCCAGGAATATCGACAACACCAGCGTCAGCTTGAAAGGGGTCAGGAAAGGTGAGGCCACCTCGGTGGCGATCATGTTGGTGCCTTCCGGCAGGTAGGCCCGCAAGGGTTCGGAGATGTAGGCGTAGATGTCGTTGGCGAAGTAGAACAGCGGCAAAAATATCAGCAACACCGCGAAAATAGCATGCAGCAGCCGCGTACGAAGTTCGATCAGGTGTTCGACAAGGGGTTGGCCCTGATCCTGCTCTGCTGATTCAGTCATGAGGACAGTTGGGACGGCTTGGATGGCTCTGCAACGGGCTGATCCTTGGTGTTGTCTATCTCAGCGTCTGCTGCAGCTGTATTTTGCTCCTCGGCTGTATCTTGTTCCTCGAGCATCGAACCGCTGACGGCGCGTGCCTCTGCCTCGGCACTGCGGAGTTTGGTATTCACGTCCGTCTGAACGTCGCGAATCGTCTGCTGCGCGTTCTCCAGGTCTTTCATGATGCCTTCATTGTGGAGCTGGGCGCGGATCTCGTCGGCGCCGATTTCATTTTCGATTTCCTGGCGGATATTGGCGAAGCTTCGTTGCAGCCTGCCGACCCAGAGCGAGATGGAGCGGATAGTTTCGGGCAGCTTCTCCGGGCCGATGACCAGGAGTGCGACCACGCTGATCATTAACAGTTCTGGGAAGCCGATATCAAACATGCGGTGTGAGTTGACTGAGGATGTGTTGAAACCTCGATATCAAACTCAGGTGGTCTCTTTTTTCTCGGTGATTTCAGTGGGCGATTCGGATTCAGCAGCAACGGTCGAATCTGCTGCTTTATCTTCCTCGCTCACCGCGCTGCGGAAGCCCTTGATGGCCGAACCCAGGTCGGTGCCAAGGGATTTCAGCTTGGTCGTACCAAACAGCAGGACGACGATCACCAGGATGATGACAAGTTCTGTGATTCCAAACGACATAGACTTTCTCCGTTGTGCGTCTTTGTTCTGTTGCCGGTTTCAGTGACCGGATGTTCTGGCCGCTTTTTCAGCCAGGCCGGATGTGCCGAACCGCTTCTCGAGCACCGCCAGCACATCTGCGGCGGAGGCGCCCTGATGGCTCAACATTACCAGCGTGTGAAACCAGAGATCCGCGGTTTCTTGCACCAGAGCCTCGGTATCACCGCTGCGCTCGGCGTCTTTGGCGGCGAGAATGGTCTCAGTTGCTTCCTCGCCGACTTTCTCGAGGATCTTGTTAAGACCCTTCTGGTGCAGTCCGGCGACGTAAGACGATGCCGGGTCAGCCTGCTTTCTGGCAGCGAGGATAGCGCTCAGTCTGTCGAGGACATCATCCATCTGGATACATTTCCCTGGGGTCTTTCAGAACCGGTTCCGTCACCTCCCAGCCCCGCTCGGTCAGTTTGCGGAAAAAGCAGGAGTTTCTTCCCGTGTGGCAGGCAATGTCACCCGTCTGGTCTACGCGCAATATTATCACATCGCCGTCACAGTCCAGTTGAATCTCGACGACCCGCTGCTCGTTGCCCGAGGTCTCGCCCTTGCGCCAGAATGCCTGGCGGGAGCGAGACCAGTAAACGGCCTGACTTTCCGTCGCTGTCTGCAGCAGCGCATCCCGATTCATCCAGGCCACCATCAGAATCCGGTTGGAGCGATAGTCCTGTGCGATCGCGGGGATCAGGCCGTCGCCGTTAAAGCTGACTTCGTCGATCCAGTCGGTGTTCATGCGGCTGCGGCTGCTCTCAAAAAAAGGCGGGCGAGGATAGCATGTCAGGAATGAATATACATCCAGTAGATCCCGAGCGTGCCCAGCACTGAGCCGGGAATAATCGTGTCGAGATCGGTGGCATAACCGCTTGCAGGCAGCAACAGGCTCAGCAGTGCCCCAATGAGTGCGAGACCGCCCAGACGCTGGAACCTGGCGCGGCGGGCCTGTGCTTCAAGCTGCCCCTGCACCTGTGCCAGCACCCGGGTCTGGCGCCGATTGGTGTCACTCAGTTCGCCGACTTCAACCATGGTGTTGAGGACCAGGTCCGGGATCTCCGGCAGCTGGTCGAGCCATCTCGGCGCGTTGTCAGACAGGCGTCGCAGCAGGCCTTTGATGCCCATGCGGTCTTTCATCCAGCGCTCCATGAAAGGTGCCGCTGTTTCCCACAAGTCCAGTTCCGGATAGATCTGTCGACCCATGCCCTCAATATTGATCAGGGTTTTCTGCAGCAGCACGAGTTGCGGCTGCACCTCCATGTCGAACTGCCGGGCTGTCTGGAACAGCTCGAGCAGGACATTGCCGAACGAAATCTCGCTGATCGGTTTCTGGAAAAATGGGTCACAAACCCGGCGGATAACAGCCGCAAACCTGTCAGCATCTGTGTCGTGGGGAACCCAGCCGCTGCGGATGTGCAGCCTGGCGACTTCATCATAGTCGCGGTTGAAAAAAGCCAGCAGGTTGCGGGCCAGGTAATTCTTGTCGTTCTCGGTCAGCGACCCGATGATTGCGCAATCGAGAGCAATGTAGGTCGGGTTGTCCGGGTCAGTCAGGTCGATGAAAACGTTGCCGGGATGCATATCGGCGTGGAAGAAATTGTCCTCAAACACCTGCGAGAAGAAGATTTCCACCCCGAGATGTGCCAGTTTTTTCAGGTTGACGTTTTCTCGCCGCAGCGTCTCGATATCGCCGGCCGTGACACCATAGATCCGCTCCATCACCATCACATTGTTGCGAGTGAATGCCTCGAACACCTGCGGCACGTACAGCTTGCCGGATAGGTGCCAGTTCTGTCGCAGGCGCATAGTGTTGTCGGCTTCCTGCGTCAGGTTGAGTTCGCCGAGTATGGTCTCCTCGTAATCCCGGACGATGGCAACCGGGTGCAGCCGGCTTGCATCCGACCAGAATTTCTCGACGAGGCGCGCAGCGAAGTACATCAGCCTGATGTCACGGCGGATGACGGCCTCGACGCCAGGTCTGATGACCTTGATAACGACGTCTTTTGTGTCACCGTCGACCTCGAGTTCTGCCGCATGCACCTGCGCCAGAGATGCCGATGCGAGTGGCGTGCTGTCAAATCGTGAGAAAGTCTCATCCAGTGAGATGCCCAGGCTCGATTCGATGATTGAACGAGATACCGCAGAGTCAAAAGGCGGCACGCGATCCTGTAGTTTCTGCAGTTCGGCGGCCATGGGTTCGGTGAAGAGGTCCCGGCGTGTCGAAAGCAACTGGCCGAACTTGATGAAGATAGGTCCAAGTGTCTCCAGGGCGCGCCTGGCTGATTCGGGCCCAGACTCACGGGGTACCGGAAACAGCTTCAGGACTAGGCGGATCGGCAGCGTTTTCCAGGTCTTCGCCTCGGCAGGCAGATTGCGATCAAGGCGCAGTCTGGCAAGGACAAAGATGATGTAGAGAGAACGTAACAGGGTCATGGCGCTGGTCGCGGCTTCATGCCCTGGTGAATAGCGACGATGCCGTTCAGGACATTTTCAAAGCTGACACGGGTAAAGCCTGCGTCTTCCATCATCTGGCCCAGAGTCTCCTGATCAGGATGCATCTGGATGGACTCGACGAGATAGCGATAGCTGGTCTCATCACCGGTGACGGCCTTGCCAACTTTGGGCCACAGGCCTGAAAACTTTTCATAGGCGCCCCGCAGCAGGTCGTTCCTGGGCCTGGAAAATTCCAGGACCACCAAGCGGCCACCGGGTTTTAGGCAGGCGAGAATGGCGCGCAGTGCGGTCTCTTTCGAGGTGAAGTTCCGCAGCCCGAAACCAATGATGACTGAGTTAAACGTTTCGGGTGGGAAAGGCAGTTTTTCACCGTCAGCCTGGAGGAAAGAGACGTTGTTGATAATACCTTTGTCGAGCAGACGATCGCGGCCTTCTGCCAGCATGCTGCCGTTGATATCGCAGAGGCAGACCTGGCCCTCGTCGCCTACATAGTCAGACAAGATCCGGGTCAGATCGCCGGTACCCCCGGCGAGATCCAGCACGGCATGCCCCTGGCGGGCGCGGGTGGCATTCGCTGCCATTTGTTTCATGACCCGATGGGTGCCGAGCGACATCAGATCGTTCATCAGGTCGTAGCGGCCGGCGACGGAATGAAAAACGTCGGCAACGCGTGACGCTTTCTCACTGACAGCGACACTGTCGAAGCCGAAATGGGTCAGCTCCTCCGGATCCTTCTGCCTGTCATCACGTGCCATGTGGTGGCCCCTAAGGGGTGAACGGGGACGCTATCTTACTTGAAATCAGCGATTGAGGCAGACACCCGGGTTTTAATTGCCGAGGGCGATGAACTGGGGGGCCCTTGATTTGCCCGCTGCTTCCAGCTGTTGGAGGTAATCTGCCCAGTTCTCAACCTGGTGAGCACCCAGCTGGTAGAGGTACTCCCAGCTGAAGATCCCGGAGTCATGGCCGTCCGAGAACACAATTTTAATGGCATAGTTGCCCTGGGGTTCGAGATCAAGAAACTGAACGTCTCTCTTGCCATGCTGCAGAACAGATTGTCCGGGGCCATGGCCCTGAACCTCTGCCGAGGGTGAGTAGACGCGGAGGTACTCAGCAGTGAGGATGTGCAGGGTACCGTCCTGGTATTTCAGCTCGAGCGTCGCAGACTGCTTGTGGACATTGACCTCCGTTGGAATCACTGCTGGGTCCTAAAGGATGAAACGCGACAGATCGGCATTCTGGGCCAGGTCGCCGAGCTGCTCATTGACGTAGGCCTCGTCGACCAGGATGTCATTGCCGCTGGAATCAGTCGCATTGAAAGAGAGCTCATCGAGCAGGCGCTCCATGACCGTGTGCAGGCGCCGGGCTCCGATGTTCTCGGTTTGCTCGTTTACCTGCCAGGCAATCTCTGCGATCCGGTGGATAGCCTCATCTGAAAACTTGAGGCTGACGCCCTCGGTTTCCATCAGTGCCTGGTACTGCTCGACCAGGGAGGCATCCGGTTCTACCAGGATGCGCTCGAAGTCTTCAATAGACAGGGCGCCGAGTTCAACTCTGATAGGCAGGCGGCCCTGCAATTCCGGAATCAGGTCTGAAGGCTTGGCCAGGTGAAAGGCACCGGATGCGATAAACAGAATGTGGTCGGTCTTGATCATGCCGTACTTGGTCGAAACGTTGCTGCCTTCAATCAATGGCAGCAGGTCGCGCTGGACGCCCTCACGGGAAACGTCAGCGCCACTGGTCTCAGTGCGCTTGGCGATCTTGTCCATTTCATCGAGAAAGACGATGCCGGTCTGCTCAACGGCGTCTACAGCCTGACTGCGCAGCTCGTCTTCGTTGATCAGTTTTGAGGCTTCCTCGTCCACCAGCTGCCGCAGTGCGTCCTTGACCTTCAGCGTCTTGGTTTTTTTCTTGCCTGGCGCCAGCGAAGAGAACATGTTCTGCAGCTGGCTGGTCATCTCTTCCATGCCTGGCGGTGCCATGATCTCAACGCCCACTGAGGATGCCTCGAGTTCAACTTCAATCTCTTTATCGTCGAGTTCGCCTTCGCGCAGTTTCTTGCGAAACAGCTGGCGTGTACTGTTCGCAGTATCGGGCTCGCCATCCCGCGCTGGTCGCAGCAGGGCATCGAGCACCCGTTCTTCGGCCGCTTCAAAGGCACGCGGTTCCGCCTGCAGCATCTGCTGGTCACGCAGCATTTTTACTGCGGCTTCGGCGAGGTCGCGAACGATCGATTCAACATCACGACCGACATAACCGACCTCGGTGAATTTGGTCGCTTCTACCTTAATGAAGGGCGCGCTGGCAAGCTTGGCAAGGCGTCGGGCGATCTCGGTTTTGCCGACACCGGTGGGGCCGATCATGAGAATATTCTTCGGTGAGATTTCAGCGCGCAGGTTGTCGTCCAGTTGCATCCGGCGCCAGCGGTTGCGCAGGGCGATGGCGACGGCTCGCTTGGCGTCATTCTGGCCGATAATGTGTTTGTCGAGATCGTGGACGATCTCGCGGGGCGTCATATTGGACATGTGTTTGCCGTTATCCTGATCAGAAGGTGATTTCCTCGATCGTTCGTTCCTGGTTGGTGTAGATACAGATGTCGCCGGCAATGGACAGCCCCTGCTCGACGATGTCGCGCGCGCTCAGGTCTGTGTTGCGCAGCAGAGCAAGCGCTGCGGATTTCGCGTACTGGCCGCCGGAGCCTATAGCCATGATGCCGTCGTTCGGCTCGACCACGTCACCGTTCCCCGTGATGATCAGTGAGTTGGCCTTGTCTGCGACCACCAGCAGAGCCTCGAGGCGTCTGAGAGCGCGATCGGTGCGCCAGTCTTTGGCCAGCTCAACTGCAGCGAGAACGAGATTGCCCTGGTGCTTTTCAAGCTGGCCTTCAAAACGCTCGACCAGCGTAAAACCGTCGGCAGTGCCACCGGCAAAACCGGCGATAACGCTGTCCTTGTAAAGTCTCCTGACCTTGCGTGCGTTGGCTTTCATGACCGTGTCACCCATGGTGACCTGGCCATCGCCACCGATGACGACAGCGTTGCCTCTGCGAACCGACAAAATTGTCGTGCCTTCGAACTGATCCAATTTGATGACTTCCCCGAGGTTTCCCCTATAGGTGGGGGCGCACCGAGTACATTTCAACTGCAGGTGGTGCGTTACTTCAGCCTGATGGGGATCGCTTTGATCTGGGCCTGTGCCAGTCTGTCCTGGGCCCGGTTCCTGTCGAGGTCACTCTCGAGCGGGCCGACTATGACGCGATGCCAGTCTTTGCCTGCCACCTCAACGCGTGTAATGCTCGCCTCGAGTCCCATGAGGATGAGTGAGGCACGTAATTCGTCAGCATCTTTTGCGTCAGAGAAGGAGCCTGCCTGCAACACCCAGCGTCGCGGGCCTGCGTCGACGGTCGTGTCAGGCTCCGCTCGGTCTTCAACCACGGGGACGACAGACTTTGGGAAAATCTCATAGAAATCCCACTGCATTTCCTCCGCCTGGATTTCGGGTTCAGCGATGGGTCCGGCCTGCTCCGGCGGCTCGTCGGCGTCGGGCACCAGGAGCCAGAGCGCGACCAGAAAGGTGGCGAACCCGCCGGCGATGAAACCCGTCAGGAACCATAACCACCTGCCGGGCCCGGGAGCGGCGGGCGGCTTGCTGCGATGTGGCTTGGCGAAATCCTGGGACATCTTGGACGAGAATAGGCAGCGAAAATCGCCGCTATCTTAACGCTTAATACCCTTCAATGGGATCAACATCGACAGCCCACCTGACTTTCTTGCCGAGCGGGTGCGCTTCTGCGCTGTCGATCATCCGTCGCAGGATCGTGTGCAGACCCGATCGCTGGCTGGAGCTCAACACGAGGATCTGGCGAAAGCGACCTGCCTTTTTTTCCATCAGGGCAGGCACCGGTCCCAACAGGGAAGCTGGGGGGCGAGGCTGGCAGTCACGAGCGACATCTTCGAGGAATTCACGGGCGAGGCTGGCATTGTTGTGCTCGGCGCGCAGGAGCGCGCTGAAGGCATAGGGCGGCAGCTCGTACTCACGCCTTTCCCTGAGCAATTCCTGGGCAAAGCTGAAGTAACCGTCTTCGATAAGTGTCTGCAGGAGCGGGTGGCTCGCGAACTCTGATTGAATGACGACACTGCCTGGTTTGTCGGCGCGCCCGGCTCTGCCACCGACCTGTAGGATCAGCTGGCCGAGTTTTTCGATGGCGCGAAAGTCGGTTGAGTAGAAGCCGGCATCAATGTCCAGCAACGCAACCAGGGTAACGTTCGGGAAATGATGACCCTTGGCGAGCAGCTGCGTACCCACCAGGATAGCGGGCTCGCCGGCATTGATCTCGTCGATGAATGCCTCGATCGCGCCCTTGCGCCGGGTAGAATCGCGATCGATGCGCAGCACTCGCGTGCCTGGAAAAAGCTGTTTGAGGGTTTGTTCGATGCGCTGGGTGCCCAGGCCCACGGCTGCCACCCTCGAGCTCTGGCAGGACTGGCAGCTGATCACATTGTGATCAATGCTGCCGCAGTGGTGGCAGACCAGTGTCTTCAGCGCGAGGTGGTAAGTGAGCCTCGCATCGCAGCGCCGGCACTGGGCGATCCAGCTGCATTCATTGCACATCATGACCGGGGCGAAACCCCGGCGATTGAGGAACACCAGGACCTGGTTACCCGCGTTCAACTGTGCGGCGATACGGGCTCGCAGCGCACGCGTGAAGCCGTCGATCTTTTCAAGATGCCGCGTATCGAGCAGTTCATAAGTTTCGCTGGCCGTCCCTGGCGGTCTCGAGGTCAACAGAACCTGCTGGTATTTTCCAGTTTCGACATTGTGCAGGCTTTCAAGTGACGGCGTTGCAGAACCGAGCACGACCGGCACTTTCTCCAGCTGGCCCCGCAGCACCGCCAGGTCCCGGGCAGAGTAGCGGAAACCGTCCTGCTGCTTGTATGAAGCATCGTGTTCCTCGTCGACGATGATGGCACCCGGGTTTGCCAGTGGGGTAAAGACGGCAGAACGGGTACCCAGGATAATTCCTGCTGCACCAGCCCGGGCGTTGACCCAGTTCATTGCGCGCTCGCCTTCTGCCAGTGACGAATGCAGGACCGCGACAGGGACATTGAACCGGTCCTTGAAGCGGGCGATGGTCTGGGGGGTAAGGCCGATCTCCGGAACAAGAACGAGCACCTGTTTGCCGGCCTGCAGCAGTGGTTCGATCACGCGCAGGTAGACCTCGGTTTTGCCGCTGCCGGTGACACCCTGCAGCAGAAAAGTGCCCTGCCTGCCGATCGCAGCCACGGCGGCTTGCTGCTCCCGGGTTGTCGCGAAATCGGCTCCAACAGCGCCACCGTAGGTGAAGGTGCCGGGCGAAGCCGGCGCCTCTGTTTCCCAGGTGGCCCAGCCTTTTTCACACAGAACCTTGATTGTTCGGCTGGAGAACCTGTGTGTGTCGAGATCGCTCCTGGTCATGCTGGCGTGGCGCAGTTTCTCCAGCAAAGCCTGCTGTGCCGGCGCGCGTTTCAGGTCTGCGGCTGTCGTTTCGATACCTGCGGTCGTCGCATGCAGCTTCGCAACCGGGTTCAGAGGGCTGCCGCCCTTGCGCAGCAGGGTTGGCAGGGCATTAGCGATAACCTCGCCAAGCGGGTGTTCGTAATAGTTTGATGCCCACTCGCACAGTTCAAGAATCGACTCGGGCAGGCAGGCCGTGCTTTCCAAAACGTCCAGTACATTTCTAAGATTCTGGACCTCAGGGCTATCGTCCTCTGACGTCACCACGCCTACCAGCTTGCGGGACCCAAATGGCACCAGCACGCGTGAGCCGCGTTGAGCCGGTTGATTCTCTGCCAGTAAGTATTGGAAAGTTGAGCGAATCGGTGTTGGCAGGGCAACAGATATATATCGAGGCGGCAGCGCCATGTCTTCTCTAAGCTGGTAAAGCCTGCATTATGCCACTGCTGCACACAGAGCCATTAACAAACAATACCGTTGTGTGGCAAGGTTCTGGTGTAACCGGTCGGCTTCTATCGGGCTCGGGTGGCTCACGGGATGCGCTGACAATATGCAGGAAAACAGGCAGAGTCTAAACCTATGTCGGAGTCATTTCTTATTGTTGATATCAATATTCCCGCGGACGTCTATGTTGCCAACTATGCAGCCAGTGGATTGATGGTGCATGCGGTGGCTCGAAATGGTCAGACTGTGCAGTTTCCTACCAATGCGCTGCAGAAATTTGTCACGCGTGAAGGTGTCCAGGGAGCGTTCAAGGTCATTTTCGACGATGCCTTTAAACTGGTCGATGTTGTCAGGCTTTGATAGCCCGCCGCGAACGTTTCGACTGAACGCCAGCGTCACGCGGCAGCATCAATCTGCAGATATTGTCTCAGGACGTTGCGTTTCATCTGCTCAATATGGCCGGCCTCGCCGAGGGCAAGAAATTCAATGCCGGCACGGTGCAGAGTGGA
>JAYQAI010000075.1:0-6227 GCA_038136715.1 Gammaproteobacteria bacterium
ATGCAGGTATATGCCGAGTTAAGAGACTTTTTGAAGCAACACTTGCTTTGATCTCATCACCGCAGGTGGTTTTCTGGGGAAATACACTCACAGGGGTCGAAATATGGGGATCACGGCACCATCGGGAAACTGCTCGAATGTCACCTGTACCGCCATGCCAACCCTGACATCCGCAGGATCACAGTCCACCAGGTTGCTCGGCATGCGAACGCCTTCCTCAAGGTCAATCCAGGCGAGGATCAACGGCAGCCGCCCCTCGTGGCGGGGGTGATAGACACGCTGCAGACGTGCATGGCTATAAATCGTACCGCTGCCGGATGCCGTGCACCAGGCAAGACTTGTACTGCCGCAGTGCTGGCAGCGTTTCTTCAAAGGATACATCCAACCCTGGCAGTCGCTGCAGCGCTGCAGGCGTAGTTCACCGGCGCTCGCGCCTTCAAAGAATGGTTGGCTCTGATCGTCTATCGGCAGCCACGCAGTTGTTTCAGTCATGGTTCGCTCCTCAGGCAGCTTCCGGTGACAGCACTAGGGTTGAGTGATAGGCCAGAACACCGCCGTTGCCGGACACCATGATAAGATCGTTAGGAGCCTGGCGTTCACCACCCTGACCGCGCCCCTGGATCACCGCTTCTGAAACCGGTGTCATGCCCCACATGTAGAAGGACGACAGTTCGCCGCCGCCGGTATTGGTTGGCAGGGCGCCGCCGGGGCCAAGGTGGCCTTCTGCGACAAAGGATCCGCCTTCGCCCTTTTTACAGAAGCCGTAATCTTCCAACGTGACGATCACCGTATAGGTGTAGCAATCGTAGAGCTGGCACTGGCTGATATCGCTGATATTAACGTCAGCCATGGCCAGGGCTCGCGGGGCGGATCGTGCCCCGGCTGAATGAATGAGTGGGTCGTGATTCGCCTGCCCGGTGTCGTGGTTGTGGGCCTGGGCAAATCCGCGGATGTAAACCGGCGGCTGTTTTAGATCCCGGGCGCGTTCGGCTGAGGTAACGATGACGGCCACGGCACCATTGGAAACGAGGCAGCAGTCGAGCACGTGAAACGGTTCTACAACCCACGGGGATGCATTGTATCCATCCAGGTCCAGTGGTTCCCGTTTGCTGGCGCGCGGGTTCATGGCCGCCCATCGCCGCTGGGATATGGCAACCGCGGCGAGTTGCTCCTGCGTCGTGCCGAACAGGTCCATGTGGCGTTGGGCTGCCAGGGCATACTTAGGCAGAGCGCCGACAACACCGTAAATGGTATCGAGGGTGGCCATGGCATCAGGCTGGCTGCGTCTGGCATATGAAATCGCGCCGCTGCGCTGTTTTTCCTTCAGTGGCGAGTCTGCGAATACGCAACACACCGTGTTGGCCAGGCCGTTAGCCACAGCCATGGCGGCATACTGAATCATCTGCCCAGCGCTGGAACCGTAGCCTTGCATGTAGGTCAGTAGGTTCAACTCCTTGAGGCCGAGGGTCATATGCAGAGGAACGCCGACTCCCTCACCGATACCAGCGTTGATAAGCAGACCGTCGAGATCGGATTTCTGTAGACCGGCATCTTCCAGCGCAAGGAACACCGCCTCGGCGGCGAGATCTTCAGCATCCCGATACACCCGGCCCATCTCAGTGAGACCGAGGCCGGTAATGGCGGTCACGCTGTTCATTGGATGTTTCATATCAGGTCGCTCTTCAATGTAGTCGTGGCCAGTAATTCGATGCAGGCTTTTTCGATCGGTTTTTCGGAAACAGTTTTGGGAATCTCGTCCAGCACCTGAAGAATCTCCGGTATATCGTTGCGTTCCAGATGCCTGCGGCAAAAATCGAGCAACTGCTCGCTGCTGTAGCCGCACGGGTCAGCAGGCACTAAAGACGCCACCAGGGTTTTCTCTCCGGCGACATTTCGATCAGTGGCGACGCCATAGACAAAGACGTCTGCCACTAGATGCGAGTCCATAAGCACAGTTTCCACAAGAGTCGTGTTGACAAAGTCCCCGTTGCGTCGCACCCCACCGCCAATCCGGTGGTGGAAGTAAAACCAGCCATTTTCATCCTTGTGACCCAGGTCACCCATATGAAGCCAGCCGTCGCGAACCTTGTTGGATGAGGCCTCGGCATTTTTGTAATACTCGACGACAAGTGGACTGTCATCCTCTCGTCGGAAGCAGATTTCACCTTCCACGTTGGCGGGACAGACGGCGCCGGTGTCATCGAGAATTTCGGCAATCCAGCCGCTGATCGGTTTGCCGATACTGCCCACCGGGCCTTCTCCGGGAGGATTACGCAAAGCACCGCCCTCGGTGGCGCCATAGACCTCGGTGAGTTTCAGAGCGAAACGCTCCTCGAACTTTTGCCACAGGTCAGCGGGCATGCCAGCGCTCTGGACGACCCGAACCGGATTGTCAGCATCGTTGGGCTTCTCCGGCATGGCGTAAATTTCGGGGATCATGCCTCCCAACAGGTTAAAGGTGGTGCAGCCATAGTGGCGGGTAATGTCCCACAATCGGGTTTTAGTGAACTTCGTGCTGATGACGCAGGGAAGCTCCTGACCCAGGGCGCCAGCCACAGTACCCTGGGCATTAATATGGGTCAGAGACAGGCCGGTGTAATACCTGTCGCTGGCAGTGATAAAACCGGCAGAGAGTGGGCTTAAGGTTGAACCCATGTACTTCTGGTGTGAGAAAAGAACGGCCTTGGGGTTGCCGGTGGTACCGGAAGTGAACATCATGAACATGGTTTCCCCAGGGTCCTGTTTTGCCAGAACCAGGGGCGCATCCATTGCAGCGACCAGGTCCGGGAAGCTGATGACGGGCAGCGGTGCCCGCGGCAGGAGGGGAAAGTCTGCCGTGGGTACCACCACCAGCCATTGCAACCTGGGGCATTCCGATACAATCGATAGCATTGAAGGCAATGCATAGTCGGCGCATATCGCGCCCTTGCAGTCGGTAAAATCGAGCATGTAGCTGAGTTTGGTGCCCATGGAGCGAGGGTCGATGGGGACAAATGCGGCACCGAGAATCCCACAGGCAACCATCGTCTCCACAAACTCCGGGTGATTGTTCATCATCAGTGCCAGCTTGTCCCCCTGGCACACACCGAGGTCTGCAAGACCCTTCGCCAGTGCCTGGCCATTGTCATACAGTTGCCGGTATGTCCTGGTCTGGTCTGTCAGCTGCCCGCCCGCATCCACTGTGACGAAAGTAAGGATCTCGACATTGGGGGTTGTCCGAGCCTTGTCCTTGATAAGCTCGGCGAGGGTGGGACATGCAGGCCCATTCATCAAGCGCCCTTCCCAGGTGCTTCAAGCGCGCCGATGCCCCAGTTAATGCCTCTGCGTAACAGTTCGTAGTACACAGCAGTGTTCCAGGAACCCCGCACGACGGGATTGATATCGACCAGCGGTTTCATGTCGTGCTTTCCCGAGCAGTGGCCCAGAGACAGATACAGCACCTCGCCTTTCCCCCAGGGATGCAGATACATCTGTGGATGACTGTCGCGGTCGGTGCCGTAGTCGGACCTGACGTACCTGCGCGATGGCTCATTGTAGGAAGCTTCCAGCAGTACGAGCTGTTTACCCAACTTTTCACAATAGTAGGGCTCTTCGTCTTCTACATCGAAGTCTGATATGCCGGTGGTCAGCGGATGCTCGATGTCGCTGACTTTTACAGTGAAGTTCTGGACAAGCGGGTGAGCAACAAATCGACTCCCCAACAGTTTCATGAAGTCGGGCACGAGATCCGGCGTATCCGCTCTGCCGTCATCGACAAACTCCAGGATCGCATTCGTCGCATGCAACGCAAACCAACGGCCTCCGGCATCCAGGAATTCTGCCAGCGCAACTTGTTCTTCGGCGGTAGGACGAAGATCGCACGTGTATGTGATAAGCAACTGACACTGCTTGATGGTCTGAGTATCACCGAAGCTTTCTGCGACATATGTGTGTATATCTTCGTTCTCTGCGAGTAACTTCAGCAACTCGAGCCTCGCGAAATCGGTGTCGTGGTAGCGGGCGTTGCAAACCAGGTAAACGTTAAGCGGGCGGCTCACGCGTCACCCCATCGTCTGCGCAATTCGCGATCAGGGTCCTGCTCGATGCGCGAGATGGCGTCAAGGATCAGAACCTGCCGTTCATTGGGCGAATAAGGTGGCCAGTGGGGTAACCCCGCACCGTTGGGGTCTCCGGTACGCGCAAAGGCCAGCAATGTGTTTGACCATTGTTCAGCCAGCTGGCGGACCACGGGATCCTCGGGGTCATGGTAGTGGGCGAAGGCGATGCGTGAGGCTTCCGGGTGCGCATAGTCGTTGAACGTGAACGCCACGTCACAGCCATGGGTAGCTCCCAGTACGCCGTCATGCACGGTTGAGGGCAGGTCGAACCGGTACAGCCATCCACCCGAACCAGCAGCTGTCGCGGCTTCACTGGTTCGGACGGCGGCGCGCCGGAACATCTCGGTATACACCTTCTGGTAGAGCGTTTTGTCAGTTGCGTCGGAATAAGCTTGTCGCAGTGCGGCCAGGAAATCGTCAGGTTCCTTATTCTCGGCGAGGAGTCCGAAAGGTTGTGCCCCGAGGATGGCGTCCATCGGGTCGAGGACAGTTCCTTCTGGCGCAAACGATGTCATAAAGGTGCCTTCATCCCTGTTGGAACCAGCGATGTAAGGGACTCCGTCCGCACCACGTTCGGCAATCGCCTGGAATGTGTCCCGTGTGACCACCGTGCCGTCAACACAGGCTTCGCCTAGTACGCCAGAGGCGAGCTGCGCCGCCAACAAATCCTCGGCAGAGAGTTTTCTGAGATGGGCGATGAGATTGTCCTCATCGACCTTCAAGTAGGCAGCCAATTGTGATGCCTGCTGCGATGGTGGATTGATGATCGCGGTGGCGCTGTGGGCGATCGCGCGGTGGTAGAGGCCATCTGCCGAGGGTGCGCCGAGAATGGCGTTGACCGAGTTGCCACCTGCAGATTCGCCGAAGATGGTCACGTTATTCGGATCACCGCCGTAGTCGGCAATGTTATTCCGCACCCAGGTCAGTGCCAGGATCTGGTCACGGAAACCATTGGATGCCGACCCGGCCAGGGTATCGTCGTACATAGAGAGGTCGAGGAATCCAAACACGCCGAGCCGATAGTTGACCGACACCACCACCACGTCGCCCTGGGCGGCGAGAACAGAGCCATCGTGATCGTTGCCAGAACCAATATAAAAAGCACCACCGTGAATCCAGAACAGTACCGGCCTCGCACCGTCATCTGCCGCGGGTGTGTAGATGTCAACCGTCAGGCAGTCTTCACTGCAAGTTTCATCTGTCGGCGGGGCCATCGGGTTCTCTGGTTGCATCGCCCGGTTTCCGAGTCTCGTCGCATCCAAGGTGCCAGTCCAGGAACCATGAGGTTCCGGTGCGCGGAAACGTCGTTCGGCCACCGGGGGTTTTGCATAGGGGATGCCAAGATACGTCTGCACATTGTTTTGTGATCTGCCCGTAACAGTGCCGAGCCGTGTCGTTATTGTGGTCATCCGGTCTGATAGATGTTGTTTGTAATTGAATTATGATTCAATATTCAGTTTATTTCAAAGTAGCAGTAAACCAACCGAAATATGGTGAACCACTTGTGACAGATCCCAACGCACCCCTGACGGCGCTGGTTGAATATCAGGTCCGTACGGACGAAACCACTGTAGCCGAATGGTTAGCTGTTTGGCAGGAAAGAGCACAGGATGCACTCGAGTCAGAGCCTGACACGACAACTTATGCTGCAGCGGTATCGCTCGAAGACCCATCGTGCCTGTTTTTTTGCGAGCACTACGAGAATGGTAGAGCCGGTTTGACGTTCCATATGGGACGTCGATCTCACGCCGTGCTGGACGAGACCATGGGTGCGCGGCGCATGACAAAGCGGAGGGTCATGAGCACAGGTTTTTATGATCTGCCGGACTTTGGCTTTCGCGGGCGTGGAAACACGCTGATCCAGAGTGGCGCTGTTTTTGTCATTTGGGGATTGCGCTTCGGCGACGATGGGCGCAGGGCGGATTACATTCGCATGGTTGGGGACTACGCAGACCAGTGCATTGCAGAACAGCCGGGCACGTTGATCTACAGCGGTGGCATCGCGGGCCAGGATGTGGACCGCGGTCCGGATATTAAACGGGGCGACCTAATGTTCACGGTGGCTTGCACCGACATCTCTGCTGTCGAAGAGCACAGGCGGGATTCACGGAATCTTGCACTGAGCGAGCG
>JAYQAI010000075.1:6237-15377 GCA_038136715.1 Gammaproteobacteria bacterium
CAATCTTAAGGAGCTTCCATGAAATCCCTATTGCCGCACAACGTTCTACAAATTGCCTTCGTCGTCGACGATGTCGAAAAATACCTGGCAACGTATGCCCAATTGTTTGGCATCGAAACGCCAGGGACCAATGAAACAGGTTCTCATGCAGAGACACAGAGCCTCTATAGGGGTGAGCCCACCGATGGGCGCGCACGAGTGGGTTATATTCCTCTGAAGAATATTCTGCTTGAGTTTATTGAACCGATCGAAGGACCGAGTATCTGGCGGGATCACCTGGAACAGAATGGGAATGGAATCCATCACCTGGCATTTGTCGTCAACGGGGTTGAGCAGGTCATCGATGACCTGGAAGCGTTTGGTTTGCCGCTACTACAGCACGGGACTTTCCCTGCTGCTGCGAACGCGCCCAGTGGCAAGTATGCGTACCTCCAGGGTTTTGAAAAGCTTGGATTTGATGTTGAGCTGCTGGATTTTGACGCTGACCTGTAGATTTCGATATGTACGATATCTACCAGGAAACCTGGAACTCGCTGACCGGACCCGGTGCACCGTTTGAAGTAACGGAAATCAATGTTCGGCATTCACCGATGCGCGTGTATAAAAAAGCGCCACCGAGTCTGCGGGAGATATGGCTTGGTTCCCTGGCCCACGCGGAACGCGATTATCTGGTCTACGGCTATGAACGCTGGACCTACGCCGAGGCGCACGTGGAAGTCGCTTCAATTGCCAACTGGCTGTCTGATCAGTGCATCATGCCTGGCGATCGCGTAGCGATCAGTATGCGCAACTACCCGGAGTGGCTGATGATCTACTGGGCCTGCGTCTCGACGGGCGTGGCAGCTGTGGGCATGAATGCCTGGTGGGTTGAAGATGAGATGGAGTATGGTCTGGCCGACGCTGTACCTAAAGCGCTGTTTTGCGATGAGGAGCGACTCAGCCGGTTCATCAATATTCGTGACAAATTTCCTGGACTGACGACCGTTGGCGTCAGGCTGAACAAATCCCACCCTGATGTCATTGACTTCGCCGAGGTGCTTGAAACCGGTAGTGAACTGCCGGACGTTTCCGTCGATCCTGATCAGGACGCCTGCATTTTCTACACATCCGGCACTACGGGGCATCCGAAGGGCGCCCAACTTACTCACCGCGGGTGTGTCCACAACATTATGAATATGGCTTTTGGCGGGCAATTGGCAATGTTGACCAATTGCAGACTGAACAATCTGGAACCGCCCGAGCCTGAATCTGTCTCGCCGATGAGTGCGCTGGTGACGACACCGTTGTTTCATGTTGCGGCCAACAACTGCCTGGCGCACATCACAACGCTCGGTGGTGGCAAACTGGTTTTTATGTATCGATGGGATGCCGGTGAAGCCCTTAAGCTGATTGAAGCAGAACGGATTTCAAACCTCACGGGTGTGCCGGTAATGGCACGAGAAGTGATCAACCATCCAGATTTCGAAAAACACGATACTTCAAGCCTGAGGTCCGTTAGTGGCGGTGGGGCACAGGTACAACCGGATCTGGTGGGCCGGGTCGCAAAAACAGTTGCGTCAGCCCAACCAGGAACGGGGTACGGCATGACTGAAACCTGCGGTGGTATTACTTCGATCATTGGCGAGTTTTTTATCGATAAGCCAGAGAGCTGTGGCCCGGCGATGCCTACGTTTGAGGTGAAGGTTGTCGATGCTGATGGCAAAGCGCTCCCCCAGGGGGAATCAGGAGAGCTCTGGGTAAGAGGTGCGTCTGTAATCAAAGGTTACATCAACCAGGAGGATGCAACTGCAGAAGCCATCACAGATGGCTGGTTACATACCGGCGACGTTGCCTGGATTGATGAACACGGATTCATTTTTATCGTAGATCGTGTCAAGGACATGGTGCTTCGCGGTGGTGAAAACGTTTATTGCTCCGAGGTTGAAGCAGTGCTGCATAAACTGGATCAAATCGCCGAATGTTCTGTGTTTGGCGTCGAGGATGATCGGCTGGGTGAAGAGGTTGGTGTGAGCATTTTCCTGACCCCGGGGACCTCTATTTCTGCGGATGACATCCGCCGGTTCTGTCTTGAGCATATGTCCCGGTACAAGGTGCCGCGTTACATCTGGTTTGCAAGCGAACCATTGCCGCGTAATGCGAGCGGCAAGTTCCTGAAACGTGAGCTCAGGGACAAGTTAAAGGGTATTGATGCGTGTTAGATGGTACAGGGGCGCGTCGCTTACTCCATGCCAATTTTGAATGAGTATTCAGTTGACAGTTGCTGAATATTGAATCAATATTCAATTAATGCTCAATTCAAGTCAGTTGCGGCAGCCGCACTGCGGGATCAGGCAAACAATGATTGTTGACCTAGAGAGATAGTTAACAATCAGACTAACTTTCAGGGGGTAAACATGTGCTTTAGAAACTTTTTCAAAAAAACAAGCAACTGGCCCGCCAGGTCTGTGAAATCTGTACTGGTATTTCTCGGCTTGTTGACCTTTTTACCTGCCGCCACCCTTGCGGCTTCCGATGACGGTAACGAAGCGCTCGCCATTGAAGAGATTGTGGTCACAGCCACCTTCAGGGATACCGCAGAGATGGACACGCCCCTGTCGATGACGGCGTTGGACAATTCGATGATTGAAAATATGGGTCTTCAGAACATGGCGGACCTTGGTCTTGTCGTTCCCAGCCTCAATGTAGTGCAAACTGATTCGTCCCGAACCAACATCGCTATCCGGGGTATTAAAGCGATCTCCGGTTACGAGGCACCGAACCAGACTAAGGCCATGACTTCCATTTATATCGATGAGACACCGGTGACAGGCGGGCAGGAGCCAGACCGCCAGATTGGCGGTGTGATGTTTGACCTGGCCCGGGTCGAGGTGCTTAACGGACCACAGGGAACCCTGTTTGGCGAAGGTTCAATGGCGGGCACTATCCGTTACATCAGCAATCAGCCAGATCTCAGCAACTGGGCCTCGAAAGTCCAGTTCAACGTCAACGGCATGAGTGAGTCCGGTGAGACCGGCTATCGTTTTGATGGCATGATTAACATCCCTATCGTTGAAGACAAGTTCGCCATCAGGCTGGTGGGTTTTTCAACAGAGACGCCCGGTTATCTGGATCGAAGAACAGTCGCTGGCACCACGGTAGATAAGGATATCAACACCGAGACTAGCAGTGGAGGCAGGCTGACAGCAAAATGGCAGGCGTCGGATAAGCTGGCGGTGAAATTCACGGCTTCTACCCTTGATTCAGAGACTGACAGCTATGCCTGGGCTTCAGCTCCCTATTTTGTAGAAACCCAGCCATCACCATTTGCAACCGGATCCTATGATGATCTGGATCAGTACAACCTGGTGATCGAGTATGAGCTTCCCTTTGCGGATTTTCTTTCTTCCACATCCTATTTGGATCGCGAAGGATTTTACGCTCAGGAGTTTCTGGAAACGGGTGTACACCTGATCGATTATTATGCTGCGCTGGTTAACAACTTTCAGTTGCCACCCTTCGGTGATCCAAGCGCGCCCATCCCCTGGACGCCAAACCCTCAGGACATGACAAATATGACGTCGTTTGCAGGGACGTTTTTCATAGAAACTCAACGCTTTGCGCAGGAGTTTCGTCTGGTTTCTAACGGTGAGGGTCCGTTTCAGTGGATTGCAGGCGCTTTCTATAAGGATAGCGACGATGTTACAAACAGAAATGCGCCGTTCACACTGACACCAGCCACAGAGCAGTGGCGACCGCAGTATGCAAGCTTCCTCGAAGCACCCGAAAACAATCCTGAGAATAGCTTAGAAGAATGGGCGGTTTTTGGTGACATCAGTTACGCTTTATCCGATACCTGGGAACTTAACGTGGGCGTCCGGTACACAGACATGGAACAGGAATTCTCTCGTGTCGCTGAAGGAACTGACGATCAGGAGTGGACACCCAGAGTGGGTCTGACCTGGCGGCCGACTGAAACTGCGATGCTTTACGGCATCGTCAGCACAGGATTCCGCCCCGGCGGATACAATGGCGATCTCAATTTTGACCTGGGTGTTTTGAATGGCCTGCTGGCAACTGCAGGTGATATCCCGCTGCCGACGCGTGACGGAGGTACTGCACTGGTTTCCGAACGAATCGCAGCGGTGAACGAGAAACTTTATTTTGATGGTGATACGGCGACAAACTACGAGCTGGGCGCGAAGCTGGTCATGTGGAACCGGGTTAACGTCACGGCTTCCGCATTCTATTTTGATTGGGAGGATGCGGTACTTCTACAGGATGCAGGACCGCTTGTCGGTGTTACTTCTGCATTGACCTACAACGGGAACACCGGAGATGCCTACAGCAAGGGTGTTGATTTGAACGCCTCGGGGATGGTCACTGAGAACTTTTTCCTGCGCCTCGGTGTTCAGTGGATTGAGGCGGAAATTGATTCGGCCTTTCAGCCTAAAGGCGGTTTGCCCCAACCGAAGGGTAACAGGCTTCCAGACTCCCCCGAATGGAAATGGACGGCATCGGCTGCCTATATGTTTCCAGTGATGGCCGGTGTCGAAGGTGAGGTGCGCCTTGACTGGTCGGGTCAAGCCGAAAGCTGGTCTGATGTGAGCAACGTCGAGAAGGTACCGCAGTACAACATCGCCAATCTCCGCGTGACCATTCGCGAAGCAACGGAAAACCGGTGGCGCGTAGCCCTCTATGGCAGGAACCTGTTCGATGACGAGATCCTTGTGTGGAACGGTGGCGTAACAGATTTCGGGATAGTTAACTCCTACGCCAGACCGAGAAGCTTTGGTATTGAGGCAACTTACGAGTTCTAGGGGGCACTCAGGACAGAAAAAGCTGCAATCTGAAGAATCATCTCGATATCCGGGGTCAGGCACTTGAAACCCTCGTTGCCACACACTGCGCTAAAACTGGCCTTCGTTGTGGACGATGTAGTGAAGTATCTGGCCCTCTACGCCGAATTATTCGGCATCGACACGCCGGGTTCGAGCCTTACTGCCTCGCATGAGGAAGCCAGGAGTTTTTATCGCGGTGAACCGACCGCAGGACGTGCCCGAATTGGGTTCATTCCTTTAGAGAATATCGTGCTGGAGTTTATCGAACCTGTTGAGGGGCCGAGTGCCTGGCAGGATTGTCTGGAAAAGCAGGGAAATGGCCTCCATCATATCGCCTTTATCGTCAGTGGTATGGAGCAGGTCATTGAGGACCTGAATGACGTTGGCTTGCCGCTACTACAGAACGGAGATTTCCCTGCGAATGAGGCTGCGCCCGGTGGACGCTATGCCTTTCTTGAAAGCCTCGACAAGCTGGGTTTCGATATTGAGCTGCTCGAATTCGACGTTTGAGTGGCAAGCAATCGGTGATGACAGACCAGGCAGCAGACATGAGAAAGCCTGATCAAGTCGATGTCAGCCGTGGCGTGCTCATTTATGCGACCGTGCTGCTCGGTTTTGTAAATCTGTTTCAGGGGCTGGACCGGGCAGCCCTGTCTGTTCTGGTAGAGCCGATCAAGGCAGACCTTGGCCTGACTGATACCCAGCTTGGTTTACTGACGGGCTTTGCCTTCAGCCTGACCTATGCGTTGTTCGGGATTCCACTGGCACGGCTGGCTGATACACGAAGCAGGGTGAAACTGTTATCGGTCTGTCTCGCCGTATGGAGCGCTGCGACCGCGCTGGCAGGAGTTGCCCAGAACTTCGTTCAGCTGGCACTAACGCGAGTGGTGGTTGGCATTGGCGAAGCCGGAGGTGCGCCTGCTTCCGTATCAATGTTGGGAGACTACTACACACCAGAAGATCGCAGCCGTGGAATGAGCTGGTATCAACTGGGTGGAGCGGCGGGCGGTACGCTGGGACTGGCACTGGTCGGTGTCATTGCGGACCAATTTGGTTGGCGAATCGCATTTTTCGCGATGGGTCTGCCGGGTGTGCTGCTTGCTCTTGTCCTGCTCACGACGTTACGGGACCCTCAGCGTGGTCGATTCCAGCAAACTTCCGAGACTTTTGAAACAGACATTACCTGGTATCAGGCGATTGGCCAGGTGCTCCATCGCCGGACAATGCTGCACGTGTTCATCGCCTATGGTGTTGGAACCTTCGGTGGTGCAGGTCTAAGCGCCTGGTTCGGCGCGTTTTTCATGCGCAGCCACGGGCTGTCATTAAGTGAAGTTGGTGCTCTGCTGGGTGGCGTGGTGGGACTGTGTACGATTGTCGGCGTCATGCTCGGTGCGGCGTTCGGGCCGAAGGCCGTGCGTAGGGACCGACGTTGGGAGTTGTGGTGGCCCGCTGCTGCCTGCCTCGCGATTGTACCTACCTGGATATTGACACTGTATCTGGATGACATCTATTTGGTGAGCCTGACGCTGGGTATCACCATCATCATCAACGCCTCCTTTGTAGCTCTTGTTTTGACCAGTATTCAAAGCGTCCTGCCTGCCCACCTGCGCGGGATGGGTATGGCGGGGATCATGTTTGCGACGAATCTCATCGGGGCTGGTTCAGGCCCACTGCTTGTCGGGTTGCTCAGCGATTTACTCGAACCATCCCTGGGGGTTGAAAGCCTGCGCTATGCCATGATCATCAGTGTTCTGGTCATCGGATGGGCAGCCATTCACTTTTTCGTTGCCGCTAAACACCTCAACAGCGAGTTGGTCTCCTGACTTCACTCAGTGTGTCAGTGCGACCAGGCCAACAAGCTTTCCTTCCTTCATCTCTTTGAGGGTTCTGTTGGCTTCAGAAATGTTTCGCGACTCAACTTCTACCGGTTCAATTCTCCCATCTGCAACCAAGGCCATGAGTTCTTTCATTTCATTCAAGCTTCCAACGTAAGAACCGATGACTTTCCGCTCCGTCAAAATATGAACCGGTAGAGGAATGGTTAACTGGCCACCAAACAATCCAACGACGACGAGAGTTCCACCTCTGGTAAGGCACTGATAGCCAAAACTGGCAGTTGCTTCAGCGCCAACAAAGTCAACGATGGATCGCGCGCCGCCGCCGGTCAGTTCAAGCAATTGCTTTGCGGCGCTTTCAGAGGAAGAGTTGATGACCGCAGAAGCACCCAACGCATTGGCGACTTCTAATTTGTCGTCATCAATATCCAGTACGATCGGATTAATGCCATACATCGCCCTTGCGATCTTTAAAGCCAGCAGGCCAAGACCACCTGCGCTGATAATTACCAGCGAATTGTCTTGAGAGAAGGGCGCCGCTTTCTTCAGCGCGCTGAAGGCAGTAAGTCCTCTGCAGGCGTAGCTACCTGCCAGGTTCTCGGGCGTGTCCCCGGCATCGAACAGGTATTGTTCGCCAGGCACGAGTACATGATCGCCGTATCCACCACCGACGTTGACACCGAGGTTGGAGTTGTTCATGCAGTAGTGTGTCTTGTCGTCATTGCAAAGCTCGCAATCTCCGCAACCTATCCACGGATAGGCAACGTATTTCTCGCCGGGTTTTATAGCTGAAACCTTTTCTCCAACCGCAACAACCTCGCCAAAAATCTCGTGCCCCATGGTTAATGGTTCCTGTAGAGGCGTTGGCAGCTTCGCCCCGCCGCCGAGGTCAAAGTAGCCATCGTGGATATGAATATCTGAATGACAAACACCACACGATATGGTCTTGAGCAAAACTTCGCGACCAGTCGGCGTGGGTGTTTCGAGTTCTTTTTCCTCTAACGGTTTTCCGTTCTCTATGACTTGATAGGCTTTCATTAATTCTCCAAACGGTGGGGTTTGTGGTACCTAGTCACGCGGGTTGCGATAAGCCGTATCGGAGCATGTTCATAACAGTGGTGATGACGAACTCGTCCCCGGGGTATTTGTCATCTTCCAGCACACGGTCGAGAAAGGTGTATGCCCCGAGCATGAGGTGAGCACGTATGCGGATCTCTTCGGTGGTCATGGCTGGTAGCTCACCCTGACTGATCCCGGTTTTTATGCGGCTGACAAGGCCAGTGAACTGATCTGTCTTTCCTTTCTGGTACATCTCCGGTTCGTGTCTGCGAACCTCTTCGGCCAACTCCACATAATTGGGGTTGTCGTGCAGAAATTTGAGGTAAGCTTCGAGTACTACGGTCTCGTATTCAAAGAACCCACGTCCTTCGCGGGGTACCGATACGGTCTTCAGGAAGTGCTGGGTGTAGGTAGACATCATTTCACGCAGCATTTCCTGGCGTGAACCGAAATGATAGTTCAAGATGCCGACCGCAACGTCTGCCCTCGCGGCGATATTTGCCATTGAAGCCTTGTGAAAACCAGCAACGGCGCACTCTTCCAGAGCAGCTTCCAGAACGCGCGCCCGTGTCTCTTCTGAACGCGAATACTTCTTTCGAGTTTCTGGGGGGCTTTTACGAACTGTTTTTGGCATATCCGAACCTTCCTCAAAATTGCTGAATATTGAATAAATATTCAGTTTTTTTCAACCTGTTTTAACCCGTAGAACCTAGGCGGGGCTGAGCCTTTAGACATCAATAGTCACTTGAGTTAGCTTGACTGTGATTGAATATTGAATCAATATTCAATTTAAAAGTCATTCGCCCATAAAGTCGAATTCACTGGGGCGACGACAGGCGGCAGGCAATTCGTGAACGAAACAAAACCAGTAGTGACGAGGACAGTGAATATACACGCACTCCTCGTTGGCATGTTGGTCGTCATTTTAGTACCAGGACCGATATCCGCGGCAGATGTCGCGAACAGTGTTCTCCCCGATCAGGGCCTCCATACAATATCGACACGATTAGGCGCCATCACTGGTCAGTCCGAAAACGGGATCCAGCGCTTCCTTGGTGTTCCTTATGGCAAACCTCCTGTGGGCGAATTACGCTTTCGTGCACCCGAGGCATACAGATCCTGGTCAGGCACATTCGATGCCACACAGATGGGGCATCGTGCAATGCAGCCCGCATACCCTTCAGTTGAAGAGGGGTTCAGCGAAGACTGCCTGACTCTGAATATATATACACCGGCTGCAGATCGTGGTGATCGACCGGTGTTGTTCTGGATTCACGGTGGCGCCTACTATATCGGTTCCGGTAACGATCACGACGGCTCTGTTCTCGCGGCCCAAGGTGACGTGGTGGTAGTGTCGGTCAACTATCGGCTCGGTGTGTTTGGATTCCTCGACCTGTCGATGTACGACGATACCCTGGCTGGATCAGCC